>JAEDHB010000012.1 GCA_016297265.1 Butyrivibrio sp. | reverse complement strand
CTTATTGGAGTACGCCTTGTAGTAGGATTTAACCTTCTCGCCCCTCTTTGCCATCATAAGAACATGCGCAGACATCCAGAGTACTTTCTGGTTCAATTCCCTATTTGGTGACAGAAAATATTTTGAATACACCTGATACTGGCTTCTGACATTGCAGTCAAAAATACGCTCATCAAACTTCAGGGATTTCTCCCTGATTTCTGTAAGCTTGCCGATTATATCATCTGCATCGGCCTCCTGAGGATTATTATGAAAAACATATTCACTGTCCAGAACACATTCCTCGTCCGGAATCGCAGAATATTCATTGATACCGATGTTATCAGAAAAAGTATTCTTAACCCTGAACAAATCCTCAATATGCTTCAATACACTTTCCTCATCAAAATCATTGAAGGAGTATTCAACATAAAGGCCTTTATCGTATGCCTTCACCACATATCCGTCCTCGCAAAATCTCTTGTTCTGCGAAGCCTCAATCCCGCGTCCTGATACGGAAAACATCATTCCGCTTGAACTGTTATGCAGAATGGAAGCATATTCATACCGCTTCCATAATTTGTCCATTAAATCCTTAATTCTGTCTTTATTCACTATCCTTCTCCTTGAGATAAATCATAAAATCTTTCATTGCCGGAAAAATCATATATGTTAATTCTTCCATTTCTTCTGTGGGCGGCAGAACATCCGGTATCATAATCGTCTTCATCCCGGCTGCCGCAGCAGAACGGATTCCGTTATAGGAATCCTCGACAGCATAACACGCTTCCGGCTTTTCCCCCAACAGCTCGCAGGCTCTGATGTATATCTCAGGGTCCGGCTTGCTGTGTTCCACCATGTCGCCGCCTATTATTTTGTCAAAATACTGTGCAATCCCCGTTTCCTCAATATGATGCTGTATCATGGGAACCCTCGAAGAAGAAGCTATTGCAACCTTTGCTCCTGCACCCTTAAGGAAGCGAAGCATATCGACCACACCCTCCTTAAGCGGCACTCCGGCCTCAAGATGTTTTTCAAAAATTCCATCCTTAACCCTGCAGAATTCATCATAGGGAAACCTGCCGTTATAATACTTATCAAGGATAGCTCTCTGATCGTTTCTGTTCGTTCCGATACACATATGGGCAGGCTCGTCAATATCCTCAATATCAAGGAGCTCTGCTGTCTCATACCATGCCTTAAGATATATTTTCTGAGTGTCAAAAAGCACCCCGTCCATATCAAAAACCACTGAAATCATAATATTTCTCCATTCCGCAGTAAATTACGCATTAAACATAATCTTTTCACTCTTAAAGGCTTTCGCAATCGCAGCCATAAGAATAAATGTCATGCCATAGGTCACTCCCACTGTGAGCAACCACTGCATCCAGGTCAGGTCGTTGGTAAGTATTCCCTTTAGTGAAGCAGCAATATTTACCAATGGTATTCCGTAAAACAGCATATTATTGCTGTCACTTGAAAACATAGTGACAAGACCTGCAACAATAATAATCATATATACAGGAGTAATATAGGTCTGTGCCTCCTTGATTGTCCTTGAAAGAACTGACACAATTCCTATTATTGTTACATACAAAAGCACTGCTCCGATTACTACAACAACAAGCTGAAGAATCTGAACCGCATCCAGTGAAAGATTAAGCCCGCCTAGCTGCGATGTCGCACCCTCCGTACTCATCATCATCGGAAAGGCAATAATCATTGAACCCATGTATATTATGGCTGATAAAACAGATAAAATACTCAATGAAATTATTTTTCCCATAACAATATTTACTCTCTTAACAGGTGCAAGCAGAAGGCTGGTAATGGTTCCTCTCTCCTTCTCGCCGGCAATTGAATCAACGCCAAGTCCCATGGCACCTGCAAATATTATCATAGTGATGAAATAAGGAATAAAGCTTCCCATGGCTTTTCCCGATGCTTTTTCCTCGTCGACAAGACTGCTTTCCTGAGGATTTGTTGAATCCACTGTGAAAATAACTGCTTTCTCGGCACTTCCGAATCTGTCCGCCATCAGCTTACTTCTGTATGCCTCAATCACGGGAGCAAAATTTGTTTTTGCCTGGGCGCTTGTATCCTCACTTGGATTATAATATGTTTTGATTTCAGGAACTACTAAGCCGTCCTTATCCGCAACAGCTTTTTCAAAGCCATCAGGAAAACATACAACATAATCAATAACACCGCTTCTAATCTGCTCTTTTGCAGTATCAAGCCGGCCGGCATCAGAGATATATTTTACACTGATTCCCTCTGTGCCTTCCGCAATTTGAACAAAATCTTCAGGTGCCTGATATACAACAATTTCAGAAACATGTTCTTTTACCTTATCCTGCATATTGTTCATCAGTGTTGATGTAAGATACATAACTCCTATTACAACAATGGCAGGTAAAATAAACATTGAAAAAATAAGCTTTCTATCTGTAAATACCCTTCTTAATTCTTTGGAAATAATCGTTTTAAGACCGTTCATTATGCTTCCTCCTTATGATTCAATTTATACATCTCAAAGAAAGCATCCTCAAGATTATTCACATTGTACTGACTGTAAATCTCAGGAAGAGTTGCATCGCAAACTTTTTTGCCGTCAATAATAATAGCAACTCTGTCGCACAATCTCTCAGCTTCGCTCATAATATGTGTGGAAATAATGACAAGCTTTCCCTCATCTTTAAGAACCTTAAGATAATCAAGCACAAGTCTTGCCGTAACGATATCAAGTCCCGATGTAGGCTCATCAAAAATTACAATTTCCGGGTCATGAATAAGGCATACAGCGATAGCAGCCTTCTGCTTCATTCCTGTGGATAATTCTTCTATTTTTTTGTCCATAAATCCGTTCAAGCCGAAATAATCAAAAAGCTTCTTTTTGCGCTCCTTAAGTATATCCTCCGGTATTCCATGGAGTCTTCCGAAAAATTCCACAAGGTAATTAACCGAAAACTGGTCATCCAATTTAATTTCGCCGGTAAGAAATCCAAGCTTTTCCCTGATTTTGTCCGGCTGTTCCACTACATCGATATCATCGATGGTAATTCTTCCATCCGTTGGTTTTAACAAAGTTGCAAGGCATCTGAGAGTGGTGGTTTTTCCGGCGCCGTTAGGTCCCAGCAATCCAAATATCTCGCCTGCATTGGCAGTTAATGAAACATCATTTACCGCAATTTTGGTACTAAGCTTAGTTTTCTGTTTTTGCATCTGTCTCTTGGAAAGCTTATATACCTTTGTAAGATTTTCAATACGTATCATCGTATACCCTCCATTATCATATTACTTATATATAATATCAAAATATAGCATATAATCAAATAAAATATTTATAAAAAATACGCCTTAACACTATTCCGCAGGAGTGCTCATGCGTACAGAAAAAAGGACTGCCACAACTGTAGCAGTCCCTGCAATATTAATCTTCAAGGTCTTCACTGAAAGTATAACGGTTACGTCCGTTTTCTTTTGAAAAATACAGTGCTTTATCCGCCATCCTGTACAGTTCAGAATAATCGTTCACCTCTTCGGTCTTGGAAATACCTACGCTGACTGACATTTGAACCTTCTTACCTTCTTTTTCCATAACGGTATCCATCTTCTTGCACAGCGCTTCGGCGTATTTTTTAAGTTCCTCCGTATTGCTGTTACCGGAGCAGAATACGATAAACTCGTCTCCGCCGTATCTTCCGAGATATGCCCCCGTAAATACAATTCTCATAACGCCGGCCAGAAGCTTGAGGGCTTCATCACCTGCAAGATGTCCCAGACTGTCATTAATGTTTTTAAAATTGTCCATATCGATAAGGAACAATGCACCTTCGACGCCCGCCGGTCTCTTAATAAAGAACTCTTCAACTATCTCATCAAAGGTCCTTCTGTTATACAGACCTGTGAGTCCGTCGCATTTTGCTATATTGGTAATGGCTTCTTTGTCCCTCTTCTCATCATAGAGCTGCTTGACGAATTTCTTCTTATGCTCTTCAATGTCCTTGATTTTCTCCGTGGCCTTGACATACTCATCCTTGAGTTTGGTTGCCTCGGCGAGCTTTGCCTTAACCATGTTAAAAGATTTGGCAAGCTCTGTAAGTTCACTGTCGCCTTCCGTGTTGAGATCATCCATCTTATAATATCCCTCACCCAGCATCGTGGACCATTCATATATATCGCTGACCGGGACAGCAACATTTCTGTTGTAATACAGCCACAGCAGATACACGGCAAGACAGAGCACCAGCACAGCAACAACAACCAGAACCTGTGTAACCACAATCCGACTCTCCAGTTTATTGTATTTTTCAAGGCCGGCCTCTGTAACAAATTTTAATATGAAATTAAAATCCTTCTCAACTCTGGTAATTCTCTCAAAAAGCTTCTCGCTGTAGATTTTGCTACGGCTGGCATCATCTGTATCTGCACGGAAATTCTTGATTATTACTTCTATTTCACGGGTTATCATTTCAACATTGTCAATGTAATCCCTGACAACTGAAGAATATGAATCTCTGTTATTGGAAATAAGCTTTATCTTATCAACAAGGCTGTCATAATTATATGTAACCTTGTCAAGATAGTATTTTCCGCCGTATTCCACATAATCCATAACAGCATCATCCAGCGTATTAGCCACAAGCACGGTTGTAGATATATCGGAATATGCTTTATTATAGAAATCCATTGTCTTCTTATATTTGCCAAAACAGAACATGACCGCCGCAATAATAATCATGGCCATAATTCCAATAGGAATAAAGAAAACCCTGATGGATTTCTTTATAGAATTTTTTAATTTGATCCTCATAGCAACACCCAATTATTATTATATTAATATCCATATCAAAAAATGAATATTATATTATTTTTAACAAAATATTTTCTCATAGATATTTTACTACCTTTACCCAAAATTTGCAACAAGACTGCACAAGGATATTTGTTTTTAACCTCCACAAAAAAGGTATTTATTTGAAAAAAAAAGCTGATTTTGTTGATTTTAGGTAAAATATATTATTTATTAATTATAGATTTATAAAGATTATATTTTTTTTATAAATGGTTCACACTTTCGACTTATTTATCTGTTATTCTAATTTACGTACCAAACCAAAGAAAAAGTTTATCTTTTTCTTCATTCCTATCCGGTCGTCTTGTCCCCAACAAGACGACTCTCCTTTTAGATAATAGTAAACAAGGCGAAGATACCTGTGAAGTATCCTCGCCTTATTGCTTTTCTGTACTTATAATACAAATTTCCAAAGCACAAATGCTATTGCAACTGTCAGAACAATCGCAATCACTACCGGAACTACCGGGAATTTCTTTTTTTCGACTATTTCATCAACAATATCCTCATGCATCGCAATACTGAGTCGATCAACAACATTGCGGTCCCAGAGTTCAATATTATTGCTCTCCGCCGAATTCTTCGCTGCCGGGATAAAGGAGCTGTTGGTTACATAGACCATTTTGTCATATCCGTTGACATTGCCGGCAAATTCTTCGATATATTTTGCGCCGATTGCATCAATATCATATTTGCAACGGAAAATATATTTCACATGATCCTTGTCCGCCGTAATATCCTTTCCGTTCTCCTGTTTTTTCACATTGCTGTATCCCAGTCCATGCAATACCTTCGCAATTATATCCAAAAAATTCTTCTTATCATTAATTATCATCTATAATTTCCTCCAGCAAAAATAGCACTTATATACTGAATTGCCCCTTGCACTCACACCGTTGAGAGCACCACAGTAACAGCACCTTACTATTCTGGTATTATGGGGCACACTCTGCCATGTATCATATCTCATCGCAATTATCCCCTGTTCCGCATCCAGTCGCGGGTGCTTGGACTCGTCAAAGCTGCTCTGTCTATTATACAACACATCCGTCTGACAGGCTGCATGCCCATGTCCCGGCATATTATTGACATTCGGTCTTACGGTCGCAGTCCCTGTATTAGCAGCCATCCCCGTATTCGCGGCAGCTCCTGCATTGAATGCCGTTCCCGTATTCGGAACAGGCTTAGTATTGCCGGCACTACCCACAGGCGGTCTCTGATTAACCGGTCTGCTCATATCATTCTCAATCGGTTTCTTATCCTTGCCGTCTATTCGTGATGTTTTCAAAAGATTAATCACCACAAATGCGACAATT
Source organism: Butyrivibrio sp. (assembly GCA_016297265.1). Classification (GTDB taxonomy): domain Bacteria; phylum Bacillota; class Clostridia; order Lachnospirales; family Lachnospiraceae; genus Eshraghiella. The sequence continues at coordinate 40,698 of JAEDHB010000012.1, read as the reverse complement.
AAAAATGCAATAACAGGCATATCAATCACCCCAAAACCATTTTAAAACATTGTATCACAAAATATGTTCAAAGTATATAATTTTATTGACGATAAACATATTTCAAGGTACTATTTATATATATGTTTTAAATGAAAAATAATTATTAATAAGGAGTCGTCCGATTGTTTTATAATACTTAATTCAATCAGACCTGACAAGATATGGGAAAGAATAATTCAATTGTAAAATATCAGCCGAACGAGGTTATTTATATGACCGGCGATGATATCGACAAATTGCTGCTGCTTAAAAGTGGTACCGTTACAATGTATGCAAGCTATGCGCAGTATCCGGTCACAGAGAATTGTATCATCGGATTAACAGATTCCTGCTTTGGCATCGCGTGCTATTCATATGTTGCGGAAACAGAATGTGAGGCGATTGCAATACCTTTTTCCTCCATCAATGACCTGGTAGGAATCGTAAAGGAGCTTGAGAATCCGGTTGCCATATTTGAAGCGGCGGTCAACGGAATCCTTCAGCTGATTAAGACATATCTCTCGCTCAGCATCAAGGTTCGCAAGGACAAGCCTGATTTCACGCCGGATGCAAGAATCAACAAATGGGAGTTGGATTATTACAATACGCTGAGTACTCTCAACCGTGAGATATTTACAAAATACTTTTCAGCCTCCTCCAACCTGATTAACGCAGAACTTAACAGACTTATTCTTTTCGCAAGCTCCCTTCATGACGCATGTCGGGTTATGGCGGACATTCTGCATATCAATAAGGAATATGTACCTCCGGTTGAAGAAATCCCTTCTGTGGATAACGATATAACCTCCCTGCTTGGAGCCAAAGATTTTTCTGATGATGATATATATGCAATTCTAACCAGTTCTTTCCACAAAATACTTGCATATTGCAGATATTCCGGGGAGGAAATCACGGAGTACCGCAACAGGATGAACGCATTTGTCAATTGCAACTCAAAACTTGCAACGGATGATGACACAAGACAGCTGAGGAAATCTCTCTCCGAGATATTTTACGACATATACTACAGGGCATTTTTGCAGTCAATAAGTGATGACAATGTTCCGAATTACGTCAAAATGTTTTTACATTTCGGTTATCTGGACGAGCGTCTCGTCGGCAAAAAAAATGCAGCAATCCTTTTCCGCCTTTGCGACACAATCGAAGGTGCCTGCAACAACAGCCATGTATATACCATGTACAACTGGCTTAAGCATATAATGTGGGGCGAGAAAACACCGTCCAAAAACCAGTTCGACCAAAGCTATGACGAATACATCAAGGAGGAGCAGAAAAACGGCCGCCTCCCTATGGGTGCAGAGAACGACACTGACTTAATGCTCAAATACGAAATCAACAATATGTTCCGTCAGGTTCACCGTATGACCTATGGAAAAGCAAGTTCTTTTACACCAATTCTCATTGAAGAAAATATTATGAAACCTCTGGACAGCATTATTACCACGGCCGAGACTGTCATGAGAATTATCAATTATGCAAGAAATATTGATTTTTCGCTGTTTTTCAGGTCTTCGCTCTATTCTAATGAGAAAAATAATATCACAAAAGAATACATATATACCGAAGTTCTTCCGAATTTCATTCTCACTCCATGTCTGGGAACTTATGGAGTTATGTGGCAGGAAATCGAAGGCAGGGACCGTTCCTCAAGCGCAAGATTTATGCTTCCAATAATGTGCAACGCCAACACCGAGGTGCTCATCTACAATATTTTGGGCAAATACAGATGGGAAATCTGCAAGAGAATACAGGGAATGTATTGGAATAACCTGAGTGAGAAATCCCTTACTTCAGAATATTATGATTATATTCAGTTTTACAAAAAGAACAAGGACCTTACGGATGCAATAAAAGATAAAATCAAATCCACGCTTATCAATGTCCGTAACAACTATGCCGAAGCTTTTGCCAAGGATTACGAGCACTGGATTATATATGAATCAAAGGGAATCAATAAACTCAATAAGGTTTCAAGGCTTATTCTCTCAAAATATTGTCCTTTTAACAAAAACATCCGAACCGAATTGAGCGCCAATCCGGCCTACACCAAGGGCATGGAGATATACGAAAGACAGTGCCAGCTTCAAAAACACCATTTCGACTTGGTTATCCAGTCACTTGAAGCAAAAGGTTTACCTGTTCCTAAGGAAATTAAAGAGACAAGAGCATATTTCAACAAATAACAATGAAAGCTGCCCGCAGGGGCAGCTTTCATTGCATTATTTCGTTAATAAATCTTGACACTTCCATTTCCTTGTTGAATCTGACCTTCGGATAAGTGATAACCAGCTTATTTTTTGCCCTGGTCATCGCCACATAGAACATTCGTCTTTCTTCCTCTATCTCACTTTCAAATACGGATTTTTTATGAGGAGTGATTTCCTCATTGGCATCAATAATATATACGGTGTCATATTCCAGTCCCTTTGAACTGTGCATTGTGGTTAAAACCACTCCCGAATTATCCATACCGGACTGCCGTGCCTTTTCCTTAAGTATTTTGGAATAATCCTTTATGTAATCAAACCACAATTTTATATGCCCAAAGTCTGAGGAGCTTTCCATTATTTCATCCGCAACGGCATACAGTTCCTCCGCCTCAATTCCATGATTATCCGCAAATTCCGCAAGGTAGTCATCATATCCCACCCCCTTACGAATATAATTTACCATCGCATAAGGCGGCATAGTGCTGATTCTGCACAAGTCGGATTTCAGTTTATCAAGCTTCTCCAGCATGTATTTTTTGTCTTCGTAGTATTTTTCCAGCTCTTCAAAAGATACCGTCTCCGAGGTCAGATAATCTCTTCCGATATACCTTTTAGGCTTGTTGATTATCTGCAGAAAATCCGACCTTCTGCGGTTCCCCAGCGCAATATTGATATACGTAATAATATCCTTAGCAATCCAATGCTCAAACACATTCGGAATACCATCCTTAATCGAAAAAGAAATATTCATTTCCATAAGTTTTCTGACCAATGGCGCAGCGATTGAATTTGTTCTGAAAAGAATGGCATAATCCTGAGGCGACTTTCCGGCAAAAATGCCCTTTCTGATATCCATTGCAATTCTTTCATATTCCTCATTCATATTGCGAAACTCAAGAATATCCACTTTTGCTCCTGCATCATTGATGGTGGATATGTTTTTATCAAATCTGGTTTTATTGTTGGCAATCACACGTCCTGCCGCCTCCACAATATTTCCGGAGCACCTGTAATTTGTATCCAGCACAACTATTTTTGCATCAGGGTAATCCTTCTTAAAGCCAAGCATTATTTCCGGTTTTGACCCCCTGAATCCATATATACTCTGGTCGTCATCCCCCACAATAAAAAGATTATTCTGCGGCAGGGCCAGCATTTTCACAATTTCATACTGAATAGGATTAATGTCCTGAAATTCATCCACCAGAATATATTCATACTTGTTTTGCCAGGCCTTCTGCACATCCTGTCTTTCCCGTAAAAGCTTATAACAATCCAAAAGCATATCGTCAAAATCGATAAGCCGTCGCTGTCTTAGCGAATCCTTGTAAAAATTAAATATCTTACAAAATACATCCCGAGCGCAGTTGGTGGAGGAATATGCATTAATATCATACATATTCGTCTTCACACGACTGATTTCACCAGAAATGAGTTCTATGAACTCATTCATATCATCCGGTTCTGCACCACTTCTCTCAACCGCCTGTCGCAGAATAAAATTCCGCCTGTCTTCCCTGATTATATTGTCTATATTGTAATTGTATACACTTCTGAGAATTTTGAAAAAAACTGCGTGAAACGTGCCAAAAGAAACCATGCTTTTCTGCCCCATAAGCGAAGCAAAACGGCTTTCCATCTCTTTTGCCGCAGCCTTGGTAAATGTTATGACAAGAATTTTTTCAGGCTTAACCTGATATTTCTCGATAAGATATTTTACACGGGAGGTAAGCACTGTTGTCTTACCTGAACCCGGGCCGGCAATCACCAGCATGGGTTTAACCCCATGCTTAATTGCCATATATTGTGCATTATTATACTGCATATTATTTAAACAAACCTTTTTTCTTCTTTTTGTCCTCACGATGGACGCCGTCATGCATTGCTGTATCGAAGGCGATAAGGGCCTCCTTCTGCTCCTCATTAAGCTTTGTAGGAACCGATACAACCAAGGTTACATAGTGGTCACCACGAATCTGACTGTTTCTGAGTGACGGAACACCTTTTCCTTTTAATCTTACCTTTGTATCCGTCTGTGTGCCCGGCTTAATATCATATTCAACTTCACCGTCAACAGTTTTAATTCTGATGGTAGCTCCAAGTGCAGCATCTGCAAAGCTGATAGGTACTGTTGAGAAAATAGTTGTATCCTGTCTCTGGAATTCCTTTGAAGAGGATACATTAACCTCAACCAGCAAATCGCCTCTTCCTCCACCGTTTTTGCCCGGCTCACCCTTGTCGCGAAGTCTTATACTCTGTCCGTCACTGATTCCTGCAGGAATGGATACCTGAATTTTTCTGCGCTTTGATATATATCCGGAGCCGTAGCATTCCGTACATTTTTCTTTTACTATTTTGCCCTTTCCCTGGCAGTCAGGACATGTTGCCACATTGCGCACCATTCCGAACAGGGACTGTTGTGTATATGTTACCTGTCCTGTACCTCCGCACTTTCCACAGCTTACAGGCTCTGTTCCCGGTTTTGCTCCGCTTCCCTTACAAGTTGGACATGGGTCCTTCAAATTCAAATCTAATTCCTTGTCGCATCCAAATACGGCTTCCTCAAAGGAAATTCTTACTGAAGTGTGAACATTTGCTCCTTTTTGAGGACCGTTGTTGTTGCGTCTTCTTCCGCCGCCGAACAAATCTCCGAAAATATCTCCGAAAATATCTCCCATGTCTTCAAAATCGAAGCCGCCTGAATAACCTCCGTTTCCGCCATTTTCAAATGCAGCATGACCAAACTGGTCGTATTGCTGACGTTTCTGAGGATCACTGAGAATAGCATATGCTTCTGAAGCCTCCTTAAATTTAGCTTCAGCTTCCTTATCACCCGGATTGGTATCGGGATGGTATTTTTTTGCTAAAACTCTATATGCCTTTTTTAACGCAGCATCATCTGCATCTTTTGACACACCAAGGACTTCATAATAGTCTCTTTTATCTGCCATAATATGTTCCTCCGCAAAAACTAACACTAATGCGACGGAGCATATGCCCCGTCGCCATGAATCAAATCATTCTTTCGCTATTTTACACTTCTCTGTAATCGCCGTCAACTACATTATCATCCTGTGTATATCCGGCATCCTGTGCAGTTGAAGCTCCGCCCATATCAGGACCTGCAGCTCCTGCTCCCTGATTCTGCTCATAGAGCTTAGCGAAAAGTGCCTGAGCACTGTTCATAAGTTTTTCCTTAGCAGCCTTGATTTCCTCAACATCAGCCTCAGTCATTGTCTCAGGTGTAGTCCTGTCAACTACTGCCTTGAGTGCATTGAGATCAGCTTCCACTGCTTCTTTTTCACTTGCGCTGACCTTATCGCCAACTTCATCAAGTGCTTTCTGTGTCTGGAATACCATTGAATCAGCCTCGTTACGAGCTTCAATTCCTTCCTTACGTTTCTTATCCTGAGCTTCAAACTCAGCAGCTTCTTTTACTGCTTTTTCAATATCATCATCTGACATATTAGAGCCTGAAGTAATTGTAATATGCTGCTCTTTTCCGGTTCCGAGGTCTTTTGCAGATACATTAACGATACCGTTTGCATCAATATCAAATGTAACCTCGATCTGTGGTACACCTCTCTTTGCAGGTGGGATACCATCAAGTCTGAACTGTCCAAGTGATTTGTTATCCTTAGCAAACTGTCTCTCACCCTGAAGTACATTGATATCTACTGCTGTCTGATTATCAGCTGCCGTAGAGAATACCTGGCTCTTCTTGGTCGGGATAGTTGTATTTCTTTCAATAAGTCTTGTAGCAATACCACCCATTGTCTCAATTGAAAGTGAAAGTGGTGTTACATCAAGGAGAAGGATGTCGCCTGCACCTGAATCTCCGGCAAGCTTACCACCCTGAATTGAAGCACCAACTGCAACACATTCATCAGGGTTAAGAGATTTGTTAGGCTCCTTACCTGTGAGCTGTTTAACTTTTTCCTGTACACAAGGAACACGTGTTGAACCACCTACTAAGAGAACCTTTGATATCTCTGAGTAATTGAGGCCTGCATCCTTCATTGCATTCTGTACAGGTATTGCTGTTCTCTCAACAAGGTCATGAACAAGCTCTTCAAATTTTGCTCTTGTAAGATTAACATCAAAATGTTTTGGTCCATCAGCTGTTGCTGTGATATATGGAAGGTTGATATTGGTTGTTGATGCAGATGAAAGCTCTTTCTTAGCTTTTTCAGCTGCTTCTTTAATTCTCTGTAAAGCCATCTTATCTGTTGATAAGTCAACGCCCTCAGCCTTCTTAAATTCATCGAGCATCCAGTTAACTACTGCCTGATCAAAATCATCACCACCGAGTCTTGTATCACCGTTTGTAGATAATACTTCGATAACGCCATCACCGATTTCGATAATGGATACATCGAATGTACCACCACCAAGGTCGTATACCATAACCTTCTGCTCTGATTCATTGTCAAGACCATATGCAAGAGCAGCAGCTGTTGGCTCGTTGATAATACGTTTTACATCAAGACCTGCTATCTTACCTGCATCCTTTGTAGCCTGACGCTGAGCGTCATTGAAGTAAGCAGGAACTGTGATAACTGCCTCTGAAACAGTCTCTCCAAGATAGCTTTCTGCATCAGCTTTAAGCTTCTGAAGAATCATAGCAGAAATTTCCTGTGGAGTATATTTTTTGTCATCAATAGTTACCTTATAATCGGTACCCATATGTCTCTTGATAGAAGAGATTGTTTTGTCAGCATTAGTAACTGCCTGACGTTTTGCAGGATCACCTACAAGTCTTTCTCCTGTTTTTGTAAATGCAACAACCGAAGGTGTTGTTCTGATACCTTCTGTGTTAGCGATAACTACCGGTTTACCACCTTCCATTACGGCTACACAACTGTTTGTTGTTCCTAAATCGATTCCAATAATTTTTCCCATGATTATTATCTCCTTTTTATAAAAATCAAATTAATTTGCTACTTTTACCATACTGTGACGAACTACACTGTCCTTGTATGTGTATCCTTTTTGAAGAACCTCGGCTACTACATTTTCGCCAAGTTCTTCATCATCCACATGCATTACCGCATTATGGAAATCAGGGTTAAATTCAGCCCCTTCTGCCTCAATTTCATTGACGCCGGCCTCTGAAAGCATCTTGGTAAGCTGCTTATAAATTTTATCCATACCGTCAGCTGCTGAGGATGTTTTTTCCTCTTCACTGATGGAACTGAGACCTCTTTCGAAATTATCCACTACCGGAAGAAGCTTTTCGATAATGCTCTTTGCTCCGATTTCAAACATAGCAGCTTTTTCTTTTTCTGTTCTTCTTCTGTAGTTTTCAAACTCAGCCATGCTTCTCTTGTATTTGTCAGTAAGTTCTTCAATCAGCTGGTCCTTTTTGTCCTTCTTTTTGTTCTTTTTCTTGTCATCCTCTTTCTCAACATCAGATTCCGCTGTATCCTTGGCATCTTCAACTGTTTCTTCTGCTGCAACTTCTTCTGCTGCTTCTTCAGATGCTACTGTTTCAGTTTCCTCTTCTGCTAAATCTTCATTGATATTCTTTTCGTTTTCTGCCAAAATATTCGCCACCTTTCTGTGTCTGTTTTATTCAAAACGCATCATCCAATTGGTTTTTGATGCTCTTGATTGTCTCAACTACCTTATCATAGTCCATTCGCTTTGGTCCGATGATTCCGATTGTGCCCTTTGCACCATCCTTCATTTCATATGTGGCTGTAACAACGCTGCAATCCTTCATACTGTCAATCGGAGTTTCCTCACCGATATATACCTTGATATCATCATCCGATTTACTATTCTCCGAATCCGTTATCAGATTAGCCAGAGACTGTTTTTCTTCCAATACATATATAAGCTCACTTGCTTTCAAATTGTCACTCAGCTCAGGATATTTGAAAATATTCTTCGCACCGCTTGTATATATCTGCAGGTCTTCTTTGCTTATCGCTGCGGAAGCTACAGCATCCAGAATGTTTCTTACCAGCCCTGAATATTCACCGGCCTGTGATGTCAGCTTTGTTATTATTGCGAGATTGATTTCTTCTATATCCAGACCGGAAATCGAACTGTTGAGCATAACATTGAGCTTAAGGCAAAGCTCATTATCAACATCAAACTCGGATTCAATAATTGTATTCCTGACAACATTGCCATCCAAAACAACCACTACCAACAGCTTTCCGTTCTCTATCTGGGAAACCTGTATAAATTTGATTTTCTTGGACTTTTTCTTGGGTGCTGCCACCATTGTTGCATAATTGGTATTGGTTGCTAAAGTCTTTGCTACATGCTTAAGCAAATCCTCAACCCGCTCAACCTTCTCAAGAAGAATATCCTCCTTCTTGCTAAGCGCCTCTTCCCTCTTATCCAGGGCATCCTTGCGCTCATGCATCAGATTATCCACATAGAACCTGTATCCTGCATCTGACGGAATACGTCCTGCTGAAGTATGGGGCTGTACAATATAACCCATCTCCTCAAGATCCGCCATCTCATTACGGATTGTTGCAGAGCTTAGATTCAAATCAGTATATTTTGAAATTGTTCGTGAACCAACAGGCTCTCCGGTTTCAAGATAATTTCTAATGACAGCTTTGAGAATCGTAATTTTTCTCTCATCCATCTCCATCGAATCACCTCCAATTCAGGATACCGTATGCTTCTTCTGTTTTATTAGCACTCGTTTGATAGGAGTGCTAACATTTGAGCTATACTTAAAATAACACTTGTATTTGCATTTGTCAATACTAATATATTAAGAAAAAAATATGCATATATTATATGAAAAAAATGGCATTTCCGCGCAAAAAAAAAGATTCCGCCCATTCAGACGGAATCCCGAATAAAATATTTTCTCTGATTATGCAGGTGCAACACTTATTTTTTTTCCAACTCTTTTGGCAATTACATCTCGAATCTCATACGCTTTCCAATACAGACCGTCAATCTCAATTGTCGTGCCCTCAAATACAGTCCCGTATATTCGCGCCACAACCGCCTCACTCACCTTGCTCTTATATGCCAGCTGGCCTCTGATTGTTATCAGTTTTTTGCGTTCAATTTCCTTTGTATATATTGCATTCTCTATCTTGGAAAATACCGGCATCGCAACCAAATCCTCAATATTCATTTTGCTTTCCATTTCATTCTTGGCCTTGGTGAGCATCTCAATCTGCTGTTCCACATCCTTGAGTTTATTGCTGACTTTCATCATTCTCTTTCTGAGTTCGTTGCCGATACCAAGTGATAAAAGAGTCCGGACACCCGTCTTGTTGCCTACATTGGTAGCATTGATGCCCTTGTCCGCGTGCACACTTCCGCCTATTATTGTCGAGTTTTTACCTATTGAATTAAGAATTCCTCCACAGCTTATCTCAGAGTTAAGGGCATAGTTGAAATTGATATCACCCTTGGCACTGACATATACCTCCTCAAAAAATTTTCCGTTGATTGTATCCCCGGCCACGATTTTTCCTCCGCCGTTGGCATTGACACCCTTATTGAGAGTAATACATCTTCCGCTTTCTATTACGGATGATTCCACAAAACCATCAATTATTATGTCTTCGGTTGCCCTAATCACGCTTCCCGCCATAACATTTCCTTTTATATGCACGGAGCCGTCAAAATCGATATTGCCGGTAATGGAAGAGACATCCTCCACCTCAAGCATTCTGTCAATTTCCAGGTGTCCATTCTTGTATTCAACCTTGCCGTCTATGGACGCATAGTATTCCTGCTGGTTCTGGCTCAGTGTAAAGCCCTTGCCCGGCAAAAGATTTTTCTCGCTGCCCTTGTTGGCAGGCATTTCCCGTCCCAGAACGGTAAGGCCCGGTACGCCGTACTCAGCAGGATGATATTTCGCCACCAAATCACCCTGTTTAACGCAACAGTACCATTTGGTATTCTGATAATCCACGGAACCATCCGGCAAAAGAAGTGGTTTTCTGCTAATTTCCGTATCGAAAAAGAACTCATAATATCCGTCCTTTCCTGTAACCGGTTTCTTTCCCACCGCTACCAATACGGACTTCTCATACCAGTTTCTCTCCACAATGTTTTTGATAGAACTTTCAATAATACCGTTTTCGATACCACGATTCTTCAGAGCTTCCCTTATTGCCTCCGCAGTAATGTCAAAACCCTTGCGGATTTCGATATATGCTGCCATCTCATCATCCGTAACCGTAATAAATGTATTATTGGCAATTTCATCCTCGTCATATGTGTTTTCCGTGGAAACCGCTGTTTCCTCCTCTTTTTGGGAAAGCATCTCCTCACGGATTCTTTTCATATCACCGGCAGAATAAATCAGGCTGTTATACTTTGTGACATCCAGATTGTCCTTCAAGCCAAGAATAATCTCCTGCATCTGCTCCCAGGTATACATAGGATTGCAAAAATATTTCAAATCCAGTCTCGCCTGCAGTCCATGCCTTATCTGGCGCATCTGCTGCCAGTTATAGTCAAGATTGCCGTACACGGATACATCCAGACCAAGCGCAAGTCCCTTTGATATCTGCTCAATGCTAACGCCTCTGAGCTCCACATTGATATGAGGTTTAATATCTATTCCGTGCTCGCAGGCAATTCTTATCTGTTCCAACTGCTCGCTGTCATAGCCTTCTTCAATATACGGAATCAGGTCTATATGGGATTTTATTGCCTTCCGTAATTCCCTGAGTATTGCAGGTTTATAGTCCTTATAAGGAAGGAGATTGATTCCGTCCTCCAGTCCCCTTCTTATCTGACGCATTCTGTCATAGGGCATATCAGGATCCGCATACAGACTCACATCCACGCCATGCTCGTAGCCAAGCCTGATTTCCTCCATCTGAAACCAGTCATATTTTGTATCCGCATATATCTCAACAGGAACACCCGACATAATGCCCATACGAATTTCATGCATTTGAATAGGCTCAAACTCCTTATTCAGATACGGCTTTATATCGATGCCGGCGTTGATTCCTTCCCGGATTTCAACAAGCTGTTCTTCGCTATATCCCATTTCGCGAAAATCATTTATCTCCATTTTGTCCATACCTATCCCTCAATATCTCCGTTACATAATTATAACGTTCAAGTGCTGCTTCATAATACGCTTCAATATTATCCGTATAACGGCATCCACGCAACTCCTCGCATAGAATAACAACACTCTCCGCAAGCCAGTCAAAAGAAAGATTAAGACAGACGCCCTTAAGATTGTGAATCCTTCTGAAAGCCTCCTCGTACCTGCCGTCAGCAATGCATTCTCCGGCACTGAGCATATTGTCATCCTTCAAAAACATACCAAGATATTTCTCAATTCTCTCATCCGTTATCATTCTGTTGATAACCTGCGGATAGTTTCCCTTAATACTATTATATATCTCTTGAACCGTCATAATCCTTCCGTCCTATCCTATATATAATAATTATAGAAAAATAATGACAATTTGTCCATAAAAAAAGCGACTACAGAAGTAGTCGCCCATAAAACACATATTATTTTAAATTAGCCTTAGCTGTATCAGCAAGTTTTGTGAATGCTGCTGCATCATTAACTGCGATGTCTGCAAGCATCTTTCTGTTGATTTCGATTCCTGCTGTCTTAAGACCGAACATGAACTTGCTGTATGAAAGCTGGTTCATTCTTGCTGCAGCATTGATTCTTGCAATCCAAAGCTGTCTCATCTGTCTCTTTCTCTGCTTTCTTCCTGCGTATGCAGATGTTAAAGCTCTCATTACAGACTGTTTTGCTACTCTATACTGTTTTGATCTGGCTCCTCTGTAACCTTTTGCCAGTTTAAGAACTCTGTTATGTTTCTTTTTTGCGTTTAAGCCGCCTTTAACTCTTGCCATTTTAATTCATCCTCCTTACAACTACCAATTAAATGTATGGTAAAATCTTCTTCATATTCTTAACATTTGTGCTGTCAACAAGAGATGATTTCCTAAGATTTCTTTTTCTCTTTGTTGTCTTCTTGGTCAGGATGTGGCTCTTGTAAGCTTTCATTCTCTTTAACTGTCCAGTTCCTGTCTTCTTAAAACGTTTAGCAGCTGCTCTGCTTGTCTTCATTTTTGGCATGTTATTAATCCTCCTTAAAAATCACCCTTCACAGGCCCAATAGCCGTGCGGGACTTTCTTACATATGAAAATTATTTTTTCTCCGCTAATATAAGCGACATACTACGGCCTTCAACCTTAGCCGGTTTCTCGATAACCGAGCAATCTGCAAGCTGCTCGGCAAAATCATCAAGAATATGCTTTGTCGATGCCATATGTGCCATCTCACGTCCTCTGAATCTAAGCGTAATCTTAACCTTGTTGCCCTTCTCGAGGAATTTTCTCGCTGCACTAATTTTAGTATTAAGGTCGTTAGTCTCAATATTAGGTGACAAACGTACTTCCTTAATCTCAACTATTTTCTGTTTCTTCTTTGCTTCCTTCTCCTTGCGTGCCTGCTCATAACGGTATTTACCATAATCAACAATCTTGCACACAGGTGGTTTAGCATTTGGAGAAATCTTAACAAGATCAAGCTCAGCCTCTCTTGCAAGCTTCATTGCGTCCTTAACGGACATTACTCCAACCATCTCTCCATTTTCGCCTATTACACGAACCTCTTTGTCTCTGATCTGTTCGTTAATCATTAACTCGCTAATGTTAGTGCACCTCCAAAATAAAATATGCGGATAGAAAAACTATCCGCATACATAATAAAGCATGTTCGCTAAATTCTGTTATAATAACCCGGGTCATCAATATGCCAAGGTGAGAGCGGATACTCTTCTTTTCACAACGATAATAATATATCATCATCAAAACTGTATGTCAAGCATTTTTTCGGCAAAAATATATTTGACAATTATTTATTCTTTCAACATACAAGCATTTGCCATTTTCCCCTGCATATGCTAATATTGTATAGGAAAAAACAATGAATTACAAGCACTATTTTAGGAGGTAAATTATGAGTAAATTCATAATATCATCGGATACAACATGCGACCTGACTTCAGAATTCTGTAAGGAAAACAATATAGACATCCACCCTCTTTTCTATCACTTTAATGACTCCATTATATATGGAAAAGATCAAAACCTCGAACCTTCCGATTTCTACAGCAGGATGCGCAACGGCGAGCTGCCTACCACCATGGCCACCAATCCGGAGGATTCAAAGGAATTGTTTAAAAAGAGACTTGATGAGGGCTATGACATTATTCATATTGCTTTCTCTTCCGCTCTGAGCAGTTCCTGCCAGAATGCTGCCCTTGCCGCTAACGAGCTTTCCGAGATCTACAAGGACAGAAAAATAACAGTTATAGATTCTCTTGGGGCTTCACTCGGAGAAGGGCTCCTTGTATACAAGGCAGTCAATTATGCCAACGCCGGACACAGCTACGAAGAGACCGTTCAGTATATCAATGACACAATACTTCATATTTCACATCAGTTTACGGTGGATGATTTATTTCACCTTCACAGAGGCGGTCGCGTTTCCAAGGCCTCAGCAATTATCGGAACACTGGTTTCCATCAAACCGCTTCTCCATGTTGACAACGAAGGCCGGCTGACTGCCGTAGGCAAAACAAGGGGACGCAAAAAATCCCTCATTGCACTGGTTGACAAAATGGCGGCAACCATGGGCACAAGGGATAACGAAACAATTATGATAAGTCACGGGGATTCATACGAAGAAGCAGAATATGTAAAAGAACTTATTTTATCAAGATTCTCCAATGTCAAAAATGTAATAATCAATTATGTCTGCCCAACAATCGGAGCTCACTCCGGTCCGGGAACCATCGCCCTGTTTTTTGAAGCAGATGAAAGATAATCAAAAAAGCGAACCCTTCACTTTCAATGTGAGCGGTTCGCTTTTTTTAGATACAATATTGAAATACACAATAGAAATGACACAGATTTCCCACCATTACAAACAAATGGAATATTTCATGGGAACCGAAAATCATTATAGGAAACAAAATACCCTTGGAGATATCAAAAACCGATACCCCAAGGGTTCTTCGTTTAATACACATTAATCATACACAGGTCTCTTAAAGGATTTAAATCCCTTCCAGTATCTCCAAATTACCTTAGCCTTGATTCTCTTTTTGGTAACTGCGCCAAAATATCGTGAATCATGGGAATTATTTCGATTATCCCCCATCATAAAATACTCATCCCTGCCAAGCACCCAGCTCTGGCCGTTAAATGCATTGATGTCCGGAACCTCTTTCAGATAATCCTCATTGAGATATAATGTTTCACCGTTTTCTTTTGTAATAATCACCTGTCCCGCCTGGATGGAAACCACCTCGCCCGGAAGGCCTATGACTCTTTTGACAAAATACGAATCATAATCCTCGCCCTCCTCCGGACATTTGAAAATAGCCACATCCCCGCGCTTAGGGTCTGAAAAAACATATGCAAGCCTGAATCCGATTAATCTGTCGCCCTGGCTGATTGTAGGATTCATCGAACCTGAAGGAACCGTAGCATTAAAGAATACTACCAGGAGCAGGAAAAGTGCAACAGCTACAGCAGAAATCACTATGCGTACATATTCAAAGAATACCTGCTTAGGAGTTTTTTCAGCTTCCTTTGCTTCTTTTTCCGCTCTTCTTTTTGCCCTCTCTCTTTTTCTTAAAGTCTTTTCATCAGGTTCGGTTTCATCAGTGAATGCCATATCCCTGATCAGCTCGATGCGTTCTTCCTCTTCCTGTTGTGATTTTGCACTCCTATTATCCGCCATATTTTTCCCTCTGTTTATTTAAAGTACTCGACGCCTGATTTGAATACATTGAGATTCTGTTCGCCGTAGATGTTCATTGCAACAGCATCCCCGATTCTCTCCACGTGAGCCATCTTACCAAATACGCGTCCGTCAGGACTTGTAATACCCTCAATTGACATATATGAACCATTGACATTCCACTCTTCGTCCATAGTAGGATTACCGTTAAGGTCAACATACTGGGTAGCAACCATTCCTTCTGCAAAAAGCTTATCCAGCCATTCCTTATCAGCAACAAAGCGACCTTCACCATGGGAAGCAGCTGTAACATACACTCCTCCAAGCTCAGCATTCTGAAGCCAAGGGGATTTATTGGATACAACCTTTGTATATACCATCTTTGATACATGACGGCCGATTGTATTCATTGTAAGTGTTGGTGAATCCGGTTTCTGTTCAGTAATCTTACCGTTTGGAACAAGTCCAAGCTTGATAAGAGCCTGGAAACCATTGCATATACCAAGTGCAAGACCATCCCTCTCGCCAAGAAGCTTATCAACAGCCTCCTTGATTTTTGCATTTCTAAATGCTGTAGCAAAGAATTTCGCTGAACCGTCCGGCTCATCACCGGCTGAAAATCCGCCCGGGAACATAATTATCTGAGCCTGATTAATCGCCTTCTCAAATTCATCAACCGAATCCCTGATATCCTCTGCAGTAAGATTCTTGAATACCTTGGTCACTACATTTGCACCTGATTTTTCAAAAGCCTTGGCACTGTCATACTCACAGTTTGTTCCCGGAAATACAGGAATAAATACTGTAGGTTTTGCAATCTTATTTTTGCATACATAGATGCTGTCTGCCTTATATACAGGAGTATCGAGTTTTTCGCCACCTTTAACTGCAATTGTAGGGAATACTTTTTCAAGCGGCTTTTTCCATGTCTTAACAGCCTCGTCAAGAGCAATATTTACATCCTTGTATGTAAATGATTTTTCTTCAGTCACCTTACCGATTACGGTATATTTTCCTTCAAGTGCTGCAAGCTTATCAGCCTCAACCTCAGCCACAATGCATCCGTACATCGGAGCAAACAATGTGTCCGCATCAACGGAAGCATCAACAGCTACGCCAAGCATATTACCGAATGCCATTTTGCTGATGGCCTCGACAATTCCCTTCGCATTAAGAGTATATGCACTGACAATGGATTTATTGGCAATATTTTTTGAAACTGTGCCAAACATATCCATAACCTGTGAATATACAGGTAAATCATACTTATCTCTTTCAATTTCAAAAAGAACAATTGCATTGCCCGCCTTCTTAAACTCAGGAGTAATAACATCCTTGTAGCTGCCGGTATCAACAGCAAAAGATACAAGCGTATTTGGCACATCAAGGTCATTGAAGGTTCCCGACATACTGTCCTTACCGCCGATTGAAGGAAGTCCGAAGCCCATCTGTGCATCAAATGCACCTAACAATGCCTTCATTGGTTCGCCCCATCTTGTGGCATCGTCAGTCATTCTTCTGAAATATTCCTGATATGTGAATCTGATTTTTGAATAATCTCCGCCGGCACATACAATCTTGGCCATTGATTCAACAACAGCATAAATTGCACCGTGATATGCACTCCAGGATGAGAGGTATGGGTCAAAACCATAACTCATCATTGTTACAAAATCAGTATTGCCCTTGAGTACCGGAAGCTTGGCAACCATTGTCTGAACCTCTGTAAGCTGGTATTTTCCGCCGTATGGCATAAATACTGAACCGGCACCGATTGAGCCGTCAAACATTTCCACAAGACCCTTCTGAGAACATACATTGAGGTCTGCAAGAGTATCCATCCAGCTCTTCTTAACATCATCTATCTTCTTCGCCTTGAAAAGATTTTCCGACTCATCAGGCATGTTGACAATAACATCAGTCTCCTGATGTGCGCCGTTTGTATCAAGGAACGCTCTGCTGATATTGACAATATCCTTTCCTCTCCATTCAAGCACAAGTCTCTTTTCCTCTGTTACAACTGCAACTTCAACAGCCTCTAAGTTCTCCTCGTTCGCATATGCAAGGAATTTCTCAACATCCTTAGGGTCAACCACAACAGCCATTCTCTCCTGTGATTCAGAGATTGCAAGCTCTGTACCGTCAAGACCTGCATATTTTTTTGGCACCTTGTCAAGGGATACCCTGAGTCCGTCTGCAAGCTCTCCTATCGCAACCGAAACACCGCCTGCGCCGAAGTCATTACATTTCTTGATAATACTGCTGACCTCAGGTCTCCTGAAGAGTCTCTGTATTTTACGCTCGGTAGGTGCATTACCTTTCTGAACCTCCGCACCGCATGTATCGATGGATTTTTCGGTGTGAGCCTTTGATGAACCTGTAGCTCCTCCGCATCCGTCGCGTCCTGTTCTTCCGCCCAGCAAAATAATGATATCGCCCGGATCCGAAGTCTCTCTTATTACAGCCTTACGTGGAGCGGCACCCATAACTGCACCGATTTCCATTCTCTTAGCTGCATAATTTGGATGATATATTTCCTTAACATAACCGGTTGCAAGACCAATCTGATTGCCGTATGAACTGTATCCGTGAGCAGCCTCTCTGACAATCTTTTTC
Source organism: Butyrivibrio sp. (assembly GCA_016297265.1). Taxonomy (GTDB): domain Bacteria; phylum Bacillota; class Clostridia; order Lachnospirales; family Lachnospiraceae; genus Eshraghiella. Next base: position 23,093 of record JAEDHB010000012.1, on the reverse strand, counting down.
TGTGGGAGCTTACCTGCCATTGTTTTATCCAAAGAAAGAGTTGGGTCAGCAGCACCTGTAACACGCATTGCCTGATATACATAGGTACGTCCTGACAATGGGTCACGGATTGCACCGCCAAGGCATGTGGCAGCACCACCAAACGGCTCAATTTCAGTAGGATGGTTGTGAGTTTCATTCTTAAAATTAACCAGCCACTCCTCAGTAACTCCGTCGATTGTAACAGGAACAACAATACTACATGCATTTATCTCATCGGACACTTCCATATCCTGAAGTTTACCGTCCTTTTTGAGCTTCTTCATAGCCATCAGGGCAATATCCATAAGGCATACAAATTTGTCATCACGGCCGGCATACAGCTCGTTGAAGGTATCCTTATATTTGTTAAAGGTTGCACTGATTGGCTCCTTGTAGAAACCATCCTTGAAAGTAATATTCTTAAGTTCAGTTGAGAAAGTTGTATGTCTGCAATGATCTGACCAATAGGTATCAAGAACCCTGATTTCAGTCATTGAAGGATCCCTGTCTTCCTCATTTTTGAAATAATTCTGGATGTGAAGAAAATCCTTGAAGGTCATCGCAAGACCCAGTGAATCGTATAATTCTTTAAGTTTATCCTCAGGCATTGTCTTAAAGCCGTCGAAAACAATTACATCCGCAGGCTCAGGGAATTCAGTTTTAAGAGTCGCTGCCTTCGCCATATCAGCCTCTCTTGAATCCACCGGATTGATGCAGAAATTCTTGATTTTTGTGATGTCCTCATCAGTAACCTGACCTTCAATCACATATACAACAGCTGTCTTAATTACAACATCCTCATCTTCCTTGAGAAGTCGTATACACTGCTCGGCACTGTCCGCTCTCTGGTCAAACTGACCCGGAAGATATTCAACACCAAAGGCTTTCTCATTGGCACCAAGAACAATATCCTCTTCATACACCATGTCAACCGGTGGTTCAGAGAAAACAGTTACAAGCGCTTTTTTGTAGGTCTCTTCGGTGATGTTTTCCACATCATATCTGATAAGGACACGCACATTTGTAACTGTGTCGATATTAAGATAGCTTGAAATCTCCTCCTTTAATTCCTTTGCCTTAACAGCAAATTCAGGTTTCTTTTCAGAATAAACTCTTTTTACGTTACTCATCCTGTAGTCTCCTTTAATAATTTATTCATGTAATCTTCTTATTACCTTGTATACTACTGCGTCCTCCATAACCGTCGGCTCAGTATAGGCAAAAAATATCATGCCCTCCGTAGGTGAAACCACCTGATTGATAACCTCTCCGCTGTACGCATCAATGATTTCGCCAAGGACCTCACCTCTGCAGACAGCCTGTCCCGGTTCACGCAGTCTTTTGTAGAAACCGGATGTGCCTGAAAATACGGGCACAAGGTCATCTTCATTTATAACCTCAGCGATATAACCGCTGTGGTTATTGTATTTTATAATTCCCATTCTTGTCAGGAATCTCAGTATCGATGCAACCGCCTGCTTGGCAGCAACATCATCAATATAGTCACTGCAATGTGTATATAACGAAAATGCACTGGTTCCGCCCATCTGCCAATTATAATTGAGTGTGGTGGTATCCATTGGTTTAGGCTTTCTTACCACAACAAAAGGCAGTCCGAAAAGATTGGCAAGACTGGTATTCTGGTATCCCGTCTCCATCATTCGCACATGGGGAACAAACTTGCCCGGCATGTAAAAGCTTGTCAGCTGGATTCCATAGGTATATCCCTTAATTATTTCCATAATCTCAGCCGCAATCTGCTGGGTTGTATCACCGGAAATATGTCCCGGAAATTTTCTGTTGATATCCGAATCATCAAAAGGCCAGAACCTTCTGTCGATATTGGTTGCATATTGATTAAGACAAGGAATGACGAGAATGGATTTATTGCTGGCAATCTGTCCGCGGTCCTCAAGTGTCTTAAGCTCTTTGATTAACTGTGAGCAGATGTAGGTCTGCTGATATTCATTACCGCGAAGAGAACCGACGATGCAGGCCGAATCATCTCCATGTCCGAATCTGAAGCCCGAAATTTTAAAATCCTCACGATAAATTCCTTCAAGGGTATATAATGTCTCTTTTACCATTATTTTCCCTCCTTACTGCAATAGCACAATCTGGCCATAATGCCGCCCTTATATACCACAGGATGTGCTCTCAATGTAAAAAGATATCCTGCCCTGGGTGCTAATATTTCTTCAAGAACATCCCCGGTCAGAGGACACACTATTTTACCGATTTTGAAATTTTCTTCCACAAAAGAACCAATCTGCACATCCTCAGAGATGAACAAACCGGAGCGGCCTGCATGAATTGCTGATACATCGCCCGTGCCGGCTACAATAGGCTCCTCATTGATCACAACCTCGCCTTCCCAGATTCCCAATTCCTTCATAACCCTGAAAATTCCTTCCAGAGTATTCTTAGCATAATTCTTGGTAATCTTTGAACCGACACCCATCTCCACCACCAGCGATGGTACTCCAAACATATTGAGGCAGTTAGCCAAAGATGCTTCCAAGTATACAGAAGAGGATAAAGCCCAGATAATATTGGCATTCATAAGCTTCGCATAAGGCAAAAGCTTATCAAAATTCTCCGGACTTAATCTGACCTGAGGCACCTCCTCAATAAAAATATTGGAGGAATGCACATCAATACACATATCGCTTCCGATGATGTCCTGTGTTATCTTATATGCCACATATTCCGCCATTGCCCCCGAATCAGTTCCCGGGAAAACACGGTTCATATCCAGGTCATTCATCGGAATACCGCGGCTTCCCGTGTCAACGCCCAACGGGTTGATTGAAGGATACACATCCACAATTCCCTTAAGCTTATCCGGTTCAGCTTTAATTCTTTCGATAAGCTTATAGCACACATACTGACCGTTCAACTCGTCACCGTGAGTACCGGTAACAATGGATATTCTCTTTGTGATTTTATCAACATTAGCCGGCTCAAGACGATTCTTTTTCACAACAAGTCGTTCCTCAACCGGCATTTGTAAAGATACAATTTCCTCTATCATACTGACTCCTCAAATGATAATGTAATATAATCATACACATTCCGTTCTATTATACAACTAATCCCCCCAAAAATCCAGTACTTCTTGCTCAATTCCCTTTATATCCACTATCCTGTAATCCTCCCATTCCAAAGGGAACAGGCTTTGATACTGCCGGTTAAGGAAGCGGTCATCCAAAAGAGCTATCACGCCCCTGTCCTTGTCCGTTCTGATAACACGGCCCGCCGCCTGCAGTACCTTATTCATCCCCGGATATACATAGGCATATTCATAGCCCATGCCGTTCAGCTCATCATAGAACCGGCGCAGAATCTGTCCCTCCGTATTAATCATTGGCAGCCCCGGACCCACAATAACAGCGCCGATAAGACTGTCCTCCTTAAGGTCAATCCCCTCCGAAAAAATACCTCCCATTACGCAGAAGCCTATCACAGCCCTGTCTCCGTCCTCAAAAGCACTCAGGAATTCCTCCTTGCTTTCTTCCGTCATTTCCTTTTTCTGCATATTGATATGCCCGCGCAATCCCTCCTCGCAGCAGGCATATACATCTTCCATATATCTGTAGGACGGAAAAAATATCAGATAATTCCCCCTCTTCGCCTCGTACAATGTCCTGATATAGCTCACTATTTTTCTGTATTCATCCTCGTTGCGCCTGGTATATCTGCTGGTGACATCCCTTCCTACCACCAACAGTCTTTTTGATGTATCAAAAGGCGAATGTGCATAAATTGCCCTCTCCTCGGAATCTCCGCTCAACATCTCCTTGTAATAATTTACCGGAAGCAGTGTCGCCGAAAAGAACACGGCCGCCCGACCCCGTTCAAGCATGTTTTTAAGACTTGCCGACGGATTAACACAGAACAGTCTTAACATAAATCCCCTGTCGGTATGCTCTGTATATATGACATAATTGTCAACCGCCATTTCATACATCATATTGAAATGTGCAACTGCAAAATAGAACTCCGACAGTTCCGTCATATGCTCATATCCCCTGTTATTTTCCATAAATCTGATGAGCAGTTCGCCGAGTCTCATCATTTTAAGTGCAAAAGAATCCACATCCTCCTTGATTGCATAGCTGTCCTCGCATACTCTTTTCATTGCAAGGAGTTCCCTGTTGCAGGACTCCAGTGCACCGGTCAGTCTTTTATCCAAAAGTCCCACCAGTCGTTTTATTGCAAGAATATCCTCTTTTACGATACCTGCACTGTACATATTTCGTGCTCTGTCCACAAGATTGTGCGCCTCATCAACCAGGAAAATATAGTCCCCGCCGACAGCATCCGCAAAAAATCTTTTGAGATGCACATGCGGGTCAAAAGCATAATTGTAATCACATATTATTCCATCCATCCAGTAGCTGATGTCCAGTGAAAATTCAAAAGGACAAACCGTATGCTTGTTGGCATACTCCTCAATAACTTGTCTGGTAATAACCTTTTCGTGGGTAATTATGTCAAAAACGGCCTCGTTAACCCTGTCAAAATGCCCCTGTGCATATGGACACATAACAGGATTGCACTGCGGTCCCTCATCAAATTGCATGCAACATATTTTGTCCTTCGCAGTGATAGTTATACTGTTAAATACAAGCCCGTTTTGTCGCAGTATATCAAAAGTCTCCTCCGCCACGGTTCTTGTAATTGTCTTGGCGGTAAGGTAAAAAATCTTGTCACCCTCGCAGTCTCCCATAGCCTTGACCGCAGGAAATACCGTTGAAATCGTCTTTCCAACGCCTGTGGGTGCCTGGATGAACAGGTTTTGTGAATCCCTGATTGCCTTGTACACGCTGACAGCAAGGTTTCTCTGTCCCGGTCTGTATTCAAAAGGAAAATCCAAATTCCCGATGGATTTGTTCCGCTCTTCTTTATGGAAAAATACATAATCCCCCCATTTACACAGCTCCTCAATCAGCGCAAAATACCATTTTTCTATCTGGGTGAAGGTAAAATATTCTTCAAAATATTTTACGCTCTCATCATCAAGATTGGCATAGGTCAGTCTTATTCCAATGCTTTCGAGCCCTTCCTCCACCGCATAAAAATAGGCATAACACATCGCCTGTGCACGATGTACGTCCGCAGGCCCGGTAAGATATTTAATATCGCGGTAAGTGCCCTTTATCTCATCAATAATGACAGTCCCATTCTTTTCAAAAATCCCGTCCGCTCTGCCCTCCACAATAATCTCATAGTTGTCAGTCTTTTTAATGTTGCACAAAGGCACCTCCGCCCTGTAATCAGAACCCATGGATTTCTGAATCTTTTTGTGAATCCTGGCACCGGCTTCCATGGCATTCTTATCAGTAACTCCGCCGAATCTGTTGTCGATATCGCCGCCCCTGCAAAGAAACTCCACCAGCCGTCTCACCGATATTTTAAGTTTATTACCCTTAATATCAATCATTTCTGTTTCCTGCCATAAAATTACCGGTGTTAGCATACCCTCTAACACCGGCTAAATAGTCAATATAAACAAAACCAATTCTATTCTTCGTCATCACCGAAGTCATATGTGTAACATTTGTTATATTTCTTAACTGTATTCCTGCTTGTGGTAAACTTACCGGCAATAAAACCAATAATCAGACCAACCACTGTGCAGACACCTGCAGCAATAAGCAATTCCTTATTAGTTCTTGTTGTCTCCTCCTCAATAATCTTGATTACATCATCGGTCTTCTTAGCCTTCATAAATAATTCCTCCGTCACTGAAATATGTCAACGAATCCCATTTCCAACGGGTCGCATATAATAACAAAACTCTTAGATATAATTTAACATAATTCTGCACAGATTTCAAGCAAATTATGCCATTAAATACACAATAATAACACTATCCGTTATGGTAATGCTAAGTCCTTAGGATTAGCTTATCTTATCCAGTGCCCTGAGAAGCTCAACCCTTGCCACCGGCTTCATAAGATATCCTCGTGGCCTGTACTCCATACACTCATCAACTACTTCCTTCTCCGTCATTCCGGTAAGGAAAAATACAGGGATTTCCTCGCATCCTTCAATTTTACGAATCTCCTTTAAAGTGCTTGGTCCGTCCATTCTCGGCATCTGATAATCCAGCAAAATCACATCAGGCTTGGCATCCTTCAAAAAATCCAGTGCCTGAGGACCGCTTTTGATAGGATATACATCATAGATATCCTGAAGATAATCTTTTATCAGCTTAAGCATTCTTGCATCGTCATCAATTACTAAAACGCTATTCATAACTCCACCCATTTCATATATTCTTTCATCTAATATAATATATCGGCAGGACCTTCAAGTCAACTTAGGATATTCTAAAAATCGTATATAATTTTATACAATCCGCTTTATTTGTCTTGCAGTGCATCCTGTCCGTATGCTATAATTCCTTGAGCGTTTTGTCATTAAGCGCACATTATTTTGTTATTAAAGAGGAAAATAAATTGGCTAATTTGAATGATGAAATCAAAAAGAGAAGAACCTTTGCCATCATCTCCCACCCGGATGCAGGTAAGACAACCCTTACAGAGAAATTCCTCCTGTACGGCGGTGCAATTAATCTTGCCGGCTCGGTCAAAGGCAAAAAAACAGCTAAACATGCGGTTTCCGACTGGATGGAAATTGAAAAGGAAAGAGGTATTTCAGTAACCTCCTCCGTTCTCCAGTTCAACTACGACAATTACTGCATCAACATTCTTGACACTCCGGGTCACGAGGACTTTTCTGAGGATACCTACAGAACCCTTATGGCTGCTGATTCCGCTGTAATGGTTATCGATGGTTCAAAGGGTGTTGAAAAGCAGACCATCAAGCTTTTCAAGGTATGTGTCATGAGGCACATCCCTATTTTCACATTTATTAATAAAATGGATTTGGAGACCAATGACCCCTTCGAATTGTGTGATGAAATAGAAAGTATTTTGGGTATCAGCACCTGTCCAATTAACTGGCCTATAGGCTGCGGTAAGGATTTCAAGGGTGTCTATGACCGCAATACTAAGACAGTGTCCACTTTTACAGCGGCAATGAACGGACAGAAAGAGGTTGATGAAAGGGATTTATCCATTGACTCCCCTGACCTTGAAGCAGAAATCGGCAGCTATCTTAAGGATAAACTGCTTGAGGATGTGGAACTGCTTGACGGAGCAAGCGCAGAATTTGACCAGACTGCAGTTGATGCAGGCCTGCTAACGCCTGTCTTTTTCGGTTCTGCCAGAACCAACTTCGGTGTCGAGACCTTCCTGAAGCATTTCCTGAAAATGACCAAGTCCCCACTACCAAGAAATTCCAACGAGGGGCCTATCGACCCATTTTCAGAAGATTTTTCAGCCTTTGTTTTCAAGATTCAGGCCAATATGAACAAGGCCCACCGCGACAGAATTGCCTTTATGCGTATCTGTTCCGGCAAATTCGAAGCAGGCATGGAAGTTAATCACGTCCAGGGCGGCAAAAAAGTTAAGCTTTCACAACCACAGCAGCTCATGGCATCCGAACGAAAAATAATCGATGAGGCCTATGCCGGCGATATAATCGGTGTATTTGATCCGGGTATTTTTTCTATAGGTGACACACTGGAGCTTTCCGGCAAAAAATTTGCTTTTGAAGGCATTCCTACATTTGCCCCTGAGCACTTTGCCAGAGTTCGTCAGGTGGATACCATGAAGAGAAAACAGTTTATCAAGGGTATCAACCAGATTGCCCAGGAGGGCGCCATACAGATTTTCCAGGAATTCAATACCGGTATGGAAGAGATAATCGTGGGCGTAGTCGGCGTACTTCAGTTTGATGTATTGAAATACAGACTCGAATCGGAATACAATGTTGAAATCCGCTTAGAGCCTCTCCCATATGAGCACATCCGATGGATTGCCAACCCTGATGAAGTCAGCCTTGACAAAATAGTGGGAACCACTGACATGAAAAAAATCAAGGACCTCAAGGACAGACCACTTCTCCTCTTCATCAATGAATGGAGCATCAATATGGTACTGGACAGAAATAAAGGTCTGGAGCTTACAGACTTCGCAAAATAGAAAAAAAGGCTGAATCACCGACACATCAAAGTGTACTGATTCAGCCTTTTTTATTAAAAATTCAATTTATCTCATTGTAATAACATGTACCGCAAATACAATTACTCCGATAACCGTAATAAAATATATGCCTCCAATGGCTTTGATTCTTTGCATTACGCCCTTAGTCATAAGAACATATCCCAAAATAGCCAGAGCTAACAATACAACTACAAGCATAATGCTGTAGATTGCATATGTCTTATTCTGTGCATTAACATATTTAGTAGTACCATATTTGAACTTAATGTCCCCCACCTGATATTTTGAAATCTTTGATGGGGCATCACCCTTAAGTCTTTCTACTTTACCGGAAATATGTATTACTTCATCATATGACTTATCATTCATAAAGTTCTTTGCTGCTCTGAAAATAACAACTTCACCTGTTGTAATATCATATCCGTAGTAGTAATGGCCTACTCCGGTAGGAATGAAATTGACAGTATGCTTCAATGTGAAGAATTCTTCAACTCCTACAACATCTCCTTCGTACTGTTCACCCTTCCCTGCAAGGTCCATAATACTTGACACAAGTAAGAAAACCGCAATCAATGTCAAAATAAGACATGTGAAAACTTTACTTACCTTCTGTTTTTTGTCTGCTTTCTTCTTCTGTTTATCCAAATCCATTGAAGCTCCATAAGAAGACTGGTAGTTATAATTCTGAAAATCTCCCTGTCCGGCACTACCCTGTTCCGGATTCTGCGCTGTGGTATTATCATCATTCGGGAAATCATTCATCCCAAAATCCGTACCACCATTCATTGTTACATTGTCATTCTGTGGTTCATTACTGTTTCCTTGAAAGTTATCCATAGTTTTTCTCCTTTACAATATCAGTATAATCGCCATATTTGCACTGTGATGCTTCGTATTATCACAGTTTCCATAATTTGCCTTCTAAATATACTGTTTTTTTATAATAAACTGAATTTGAAATAAAATCAACTAAATTATACTTCCAGCGCATGATTGAATTTCGCATCCATGTCCGGTCTTTCCTTCTTAAGGCTGATTGGTTTGAAATTATCACTGTTTACAAAACAATGCGAACTGTTGCCCGTAACACAGATATCTCCGCTCGCCTTGTTGATTACCTCATAGGTAAGCTCCATAACAATACTGTTATATCTGACCAAAGTTGTTTTAACAATGACTTCGTCGCCAAACTTCGCCGGTGTTTTGTACCTGCAGTCCACACTGACAACAGGAATCATAATACCCTCATCCTCCATTTTGCGATATGGCAAACCACAATAGCCAAGAAATTCTATTCTCGCTTCCTCAAACCATCTGATGTAATTAGAATGGTGAACAATTCCCATCATATCCGTTTCATAATAATTTACTTTTCTGATATATTCGTAGCTCATTTCTGTTCTCCTTTTGAAAATATGCAGCCGCAGTAATTCTGCCTGTACAGATTATACTGTGCTGACAGTTCCACGGACTGCTTGTACCCTTCCCGCTTCTTGAAATCTGACGGCAGGTGTTTCACCCCGTATTCCGCAGAAAGTTTTTCACCAATTTCATTAATTTTTTCTGCATTTTTGAGGGGACTTATCGACAGAGTTGTTGTAAAATAATCAAATCCGTACTCCGCTGCATACATTGCCGCCTCCCGCATTCTGAGTTCATAGCATACAAAACAACGGGCACCGCCCTCAGGCTCCTTTTCAAGACCCCTGACCGCATCATAAAACTCCTGCGGTTCATAGTCGCAGGCAATCAGCGTTATGCTGTTTTTGACAGGCATTTCTTCAATAAGCCGCCGCTGCTCCTCCACCCTTTTTGTATATTCCTCACCGGGTGAAATATTAGGATTGTAATACAGCACGGTTATGGAAAAATATTCCGCCAGATACTTAAGCACATAGCTGCTGCAGGGAGCGCAACAACTGTGAAGCAAAAGTCTCGGAACAGTATCCTCCTGTATCTGCCCGTCAATTATTTTATCCAGTTCCTTTTGAAAATTTCTTTTATTCATAGTCCCGCAAAACCTCTAAAGCATTATCAAAATCTGAATTATTCAGGCATTTTTTTGCATCGACAAGCTTCTTTCTGGAAGTCTCATCAATATTGTAGAGTAAAATATCATCAATCAGCTCTTCCGATATTCTCTGTTCTTTTTTCCTGATATTCAAAATAAGCTCATCCATATATATTTTGAAATGGCTTCCGCTTAATGAGAGGGCTTCGGAATCCGTGAAGGATTCTCTCTCCGCGCTTACGCCGCATTCGATTTCATTGAGAACCATATCCCAGGTATCGCAGAGTTTGTCCCAGTTGTCGGTAATAAAACGGGTATCACCTTTCTTACCTGCTTTTTCGTGGGAATATGCAATATCCGCCAGGGATTTTGCTCCGATTGTTTTTGAAATACTCTTGAGAGAATGGACCTCAATAATATAATCATCCCATCTGCCGGCATGCATAAAATCGAATAATCTCTCTCTGACATTCTTTGCGTCAACATAAAAATCATGAATAACTTCATTCATCAATTTCTCATCATTGCCAAAATAGAGCATTGCTTCTTCACGGTCAATCAGTGAATTCTTGGTCAAAACAGTTTTTTCCGTATGTTCATCACTCTTTTTCACCTTGAGAGAAACAAGCTTTTCAGGAAGATATTTTATCAAAATTTCTTCGAGCTTCCTGCTGTCCACCGGCTTAGGAAGATAATCATCAAAACCATGGGATACATACATATCTCTTGCACCGTTTACCACATTGGCGGTAAGCGCAATCACAGCAGCATCCGCCGACATATTATTATCCAGTTTCAGCATATTGCGGAAGGTTTCAATTCCGTCCATTTCCGGCATCATATGATCCATCAGAATGATATCATACTTATTTTTTTGAACAAGCTCAAGACATTCCTTTCCGGAAAGAGCAGTATCAATCTGAACCTTGGTTCTTGTAAGCAGTCCCTCCACCACGAGAATGTTGAGCTGATTGTCATCCACCACCAGAACCCTTGCATTAGGTGCAACAAGGCTTTCCTCGTATTTTTCTTCCTTGTATGCATCTGCAATATTGGGTACAAACCGGCCTATTCCTTCATCCGATACTATTTTCTGAGGCAGGCTCACCAAAAAGGTACTGCCGACTCCGGGCTCACTTTCAACACTTATCTGACCATTAAAAAGCTGAACCAGGGACTTTGTAATCGTCATTCCAAGCCCTGTACCCTCGATATGATGAACACCATTTTCATTGATTCTGTCAAAAGAAGAAAACAATCTCTCTATATTTTCTTTTTTGATACCTATACCCGAATCGCTGACGGTAATCATGAGATTAATCATATCCTTGTTGATTCGTTCCCAGTTAACCTTAAGCCTTACAAATCCGCGCTCCGTATATTTAATGGCATTGCTCATAATATTAAGTATTATCTGCTTAACCCTCAGCGCATCGCCGTATAATACTGACGGCAAATCCGGAGCAGCCTCTATCTTGAATTCCAAATCCTTCTGCTCCGCTTTTACGATATTGATGTTGTATATGTCATTCAACAGTCTTTCGGTATCGTAGGTATCCTCGGTAATAACCATTTTACCCGCTTCTATCTTGGAAAAATCCAGTATATCGTTAATCAGGGATAGCAGAGTATCCCCTGCGTTCTTTATTTTGCCGGCATATTCAATAATATTCTGCTCTTTGCTCTCTCTGCGGATAATCTCATCAATTCCGAGTATTGCATTTACAGGTGTTCTAATCTCATGCGACATATTGGATAAAAACAGGGTTTTGGCGCGGGTCGCATTCTCCGCTTCCTGTCTTTTCATCAGGACAACCTTCATCATATCATGTGAACTTCTACTGTTCTCCTCCATAATCCTGGTATACTTATTGGCATTGAATATCAGATTTCTAATAATTGTCTCACAGCAAACAATAGTAGCAGCAGCGGCAATATAATATGTAATACCGATTCCACTGAGCATTCCCCTGCCCATATATACAATAAGAACAACGATATAATACGCAATACTGAATATGTAATACCATCCGATAATGAAATCAGATTTGTACAGGCAGAGGGCAATCATCTCCGTCAATATTCCTATATGCAGGTACTTGGTATCACTGACAACAAACAGCATGAAGGACATAATTAGAATGTCCATAATCAAAAATATTAAGCCGTGAATATTATCCCTGCATTTTGTGCTGATAGTACATCCAATAAAAAAAATCATGCTGGCAGCAAGCTCAAACACAACCACAATATTAATCGGCTTTGCAATACCGTATTTCACACAGAAAACCACCAGAAGTGTCATCGCAAACAATGTATAGATGGTGCATATTTTTCTCTGCACTGACTTTGTCTTAACAGGCATTAATATAAACCTCCCAAATCCTCCGGAACAATATATTTAATCCGTCCCTTTTCAACACTTATATCCATAACATCCGTCTTTAATAATTCCCCGTCCGCACTAAAATTTATAGCCTTCTGACAGGTTATCCTTACCGAGTCCGTCTTCTCGATAATCCAATATTTGTTAACCCTGTCTGCATCGCCCTTTGCCATTGCCGTAATCGCCCTAAAAAAAGCAAATTTATTCCTGTGCTTAAGCAATGCAACCGTGACCAGTCCGTCATTAAGCTTTGCATTATTTGTAATATTCATCATGCCGCCGAGCTTGCAGCCCTTTGCAACAACAATCTCACTGAATTTTCCATTGTAGGTTTTGCCGTTAAATGTCACATTGGCCCTTATACTGTTTGGCAGCATGGCAGCAAATATACCTACAATATGGTTGGTTATTTTCCCCAGACTTTTCGAATATTTAATTCTATGTACAAATCTTCCCGCAAGCGCATCATAGCCTGCGGAAATCGCATTATGTGCAATACATTCTTCACTTTTTATTAGGTCACAGGCAATATGCTGCCCCCTAATCATTGAATCAAGATTCAAAAATTTGTGACTTTCGTCACCGAAAACATGGAGAAAATCATTATTGATTCCAAAAGGAATTTCAGCAAACTCCACCCTGCTGCTCTCATAAAGATTCTGAATGACATTTCGAAAGGTACCGCTTCCGCCACAGATATAAAATCTTATGCGTTCATCAGGAAAAAAGCCATAAATCTGTTGCGCAATAACAGCTTCATGACCTGCATATTCAGAATTAAACACAAGGCAGTTAAGATTCTCTTTTTTCTTAAGCTCCTCACGGATATAATCCGATGAATATCCGTAACCGGAAAAGGAATTAATAATGAATACATGTAACATAGTATTTCTCCAAATGCAAAATTACACTTCATTATACCCCAAAATACCATTTTTTTCAATTTTTACTTATTCTATTTTTCCTTTCCCAGTCTCAGCCTGAACAACTTTCTTAAGAGCATTTTTCCATCGAAAGGAAACAGCGGATAAATATAGCTTTTTCCTGATATTGTTCTGTTAAAAATAAGACATAAAAGCATGAATACATTGCCGGCAATAAAACCCCATATTGAGAAAAAACCGCAAAGAATCACAAACACCATCCTAAAAAATTTTATTGCATAACCCAGTTCATAGCTCGCCTGTGTATATGTGCCGATGGTAACAAATGCCATATATAACATTGATTCCGGGCAAAACCATCCCGAGCTTACCGCATACTCTCCCACAACTATACCTGCAATAACACTAAGCGGCGTACTTAAAAGTGTGGGCGTGTTGACCGCCGCCAGTCTGAGTCCGTCGATGCAGAATTCAAGTATTATAAGCTGCAGGACAATCGGCACAGTCGATGCACCCTCATCCACCAGCACAAAACGAAGCCACGCCGGCACCACTTGCGGATTGGCAAGCAACAATACCCAGACCGGTGTCAGATACAGGGAAAACAACGAGATGAAAAACCTTGTTATTTTAATATAATTTCCAATTAGTGGCGGAAAATAATAATCATCCGCCTCCTCGCATATGTCAAAAATCGATGTTGGCACAATGATGACAGCGGGCGAATTATCCACAAGAATTACGATATTGCCGTCATAAATTGCGGCAGCGGCGGTATCCGGTCTTTCCGAGTATTTAAACTTAGGAAAGGGATTAAGATAGCTCCCCTTTAACAGCACCTCAACAAGGCTCTCTATATTCATTGTGAGCGCCTCGACATCAATATTGTTCACTCTCTTTTTCAGCTCCGCCAGCAGCTTCATATCGCATTTTCCCTTAATGTACGCAAAGGCAATATCTGTTTTGGACATGGTTCCTGCGCTAGTCATCTCAACACAGAAATCAGGTGTCCTGATGCGCCTTCTTATCAGCGTCACATTGGACACGATTGTCTCGACAAAGCCGTCCCTTGAGCCTCGCAAAACCCTGTTTTTCCAGGGTTCTGACACATTTCTTGCCGGATAAGTCCTGCAATCTATGGAAAAACATGTTGCAAATCCATCCACAAACATGCAGACCATTCCCATGAGAACATCCTTCACAACCGTTTCAAAATCCTCCCTGGGATTGACCTCAACGTAGGGAATCAGATCTATCATGCCCTCCGCCTTCTTTGGCATATCCTTTTCGGAAATTGCAATGAAAGCCTCCATCAGTTTCTCCATAATGTCATCCTTGACAAATCCATCAATAAAAAAGAATTCCGCATGCCTTCCGCCCATCGTAATCGTCTTATTGATAACATCAAAATTTTCTTCAGGATTAATATACTGAGCCAATATTCTTGCATTTTCTGAAGCTGTATTTTTTAATTTTTGCATAAAAAACTCCCGGAAAGAATTAGTCATTTACGACTTATTCTGTCCGGAAGTCATGATTTTATTCGCTCTGTTTTACCTTATCTATTGTAAAGCAGTAATCGTTGTCATCAAGTTCACTCTTTACTCTGATAACACATGCACCGTTCTTCACACTGATTTTAATGGATGTTTTAGATTTCTTCACACCCAGCTTGGATTTGAGGTCGATAACTTTATTATTGTCAAATGCATCCCTTACCGCATCCACAAAAGCTTCATTGTTGCCGACCTTTTCAAGTGAAATACAGCCATTCTCATATATCTCCGTGCTGTCGAATGTTGTGCCCTTGAATTCATCCTTCATAAGCAGTTCATCAACCACTTCCTTTAGTTCATACAGGGCATCCTTATCCTTTTTAATCTTAAGTGCTTCACCATACGCAAATTTCATCACGGATTTATCAAGCACATACCAGTTTCCTGCCTGCTTATAAGCGATAAACTGAAATTCTTCTTTGTCCCAGGGCTCCCCCTGTGTTCTCACACGATAAGTTCCTTCTATTTCAACCATCTTACTAAAACGAGGATTTTTGTCATATTCATCACTGTATTCCTCGTTATAATCCTTCACCTTGCCGGCATTGTAATTGCGGATTGATTTTATCTTAATATCCTTATAATCAACATCCTCATGATTCAAATTGAACACCTCTTCATCAAGCGTCTCAATCAAATCACTGCGTGAACTGCTTGTAACCCTATACATTCTGTTGGACATTGTAGCACTGACAAGAGCCTTTTCGCTTTCTTTGTCAATTGCCTTGAGGTATTTTCTGACAGCGCTCTTAGGAGACATTGCCCCGCTTCCCACAAAGACTCTGAAAAAAAGAACAAGCGCTACAATAACAAGCACCGCTCCACCCAGAATTCCTGCCGCAAGTACCGGATTGACATTCTTAATTTTACGGATAATTCCTTTGAAAAACTTTTTAACCTTGCTCCACAGATATCCGAATTTACCGGAAACATCAAGCTTAGGCGTATCTTTCTTAATTAATCCCGTCTGTTCCTCCGCCTTATTTGTCTGCTCTGCACCGCAGATAAAGCAGAATTTCATATTATCTTCCAGGCTTTTTCCACATTTACAACAATTTTTCATTCCTTGCTCCTTAACAAAATAATATTACATCCCCGGATAGAGGCAATCACTATGTAAAGAAAGCGGACAGTTAAAGTTCTGTCCGCCATGACTTTTACCATATGTATTATACAAAGTTTTGTAAAAACTTGCAATATTTTACAAAAATATATCTCATGTTCCCTCACTCCGGTTAAAGGATACAGATGCCAAAGCAAGATTTTTGTTGCCGATACCGGCGTCACCGTTGTATCCATATCCGGATATTGTGGATAGACTGTAAGTATATCCGTCCAGTATCACCTTGTCAGTTGCCATCAACACATCCGCGCCCAGCAAAAGATATCTGTTATTCTTCTCATTGACGCCAAAGGTCACATCCACAATATACCACTCACCGTTATAGAGAATCTCATTCCATGCATGGTCAATGCTATATACCACCCTGCACTCAATTCCCACTCTGTCCATCAGCATCTTGAACATCTTTGAGAACCCGTCGCATACCGTAGTATGAAAAACAGCAGCGCTGTAAGCAGAGTGATTAATCTCAAGCTTTGGTTCCTGTGAATAACTCACATGCTCGATAAAATACTGATATGCCTGTGTAATCTTTTCAAGCTCCGTTCCGGTAAGTCCTGCAGCAATTGTTTCCACGGCGCTTTTTGTGAGGATATTCTGTTCACTTGTTGTGTAGGAATAGCTGTACAACGCATAAACACTGTATTTTCCCTTTTGATTGACAATATTCTGAATTTTCTTCATTTCAAAAATTGCAATACCGTTTGTGTAGTATTCCTGAAAATCCAATCCCAGTTTGTCATACAGAAAAACATCCTTATTATGCTGATTAATTACAGTTTTATTGTACTCCAGTTCTTTCTTGAGTTCGGACAATCGGGTTGTCACATCATCAAACTTGTTGAGGGATGTAACAATGTATGTAACGATTTTACGCTCTGACTTTACATTCAGTACGTTCTTCTCGCAAAAAGCTGACAGTTCAGAAAGGCTGTTAATTCGGGTATAGCCATTCTTAATCATATAGCTGTAATAATCATATGTATCATTTTCAACTAATATCTTATTAAAAGAAAACTTAATACCCTCTCCATCAAAACTGCTGGTATATGATGGATCAGAATTATCAGGTTTTGTTTCCCTCTCAGTAGCTTTCTCCGTTTCCTTTGTACTTGTTGTGCTGACTGTAGTTTTCTTTTCCGATTCGTCTCCCGTTGTCGGAGCCTCGCTCTTATCCGTACTTTCCGCTTTGCTTTCGCTGGTTTCATCAACTCCGTGGGTCTGAACCTTTGTGGTTTCCTCTTCACTGCTTGTAATGTCAAATGATGTTATCTCGGCTGAACTTTCCGCTCTGTTACCGGACTCCCCCGAACGGCTGCAGGCGGCTGCAGCAAGAATGACTGCACCTGATACGGCAAGCAATGCCATGCACTTTATTCTTTTTTTAATCATATATATATTCCCATACCGATAAATCGGTTAAAAATCATTAATAAGTTATGCAATCCTTTTAAGATTACTGTATAAGTATATCATTATTTTATGTGTCAATCTATTGGCATTATGTAAAAAAAATAATATTTTTTTAATATTTTTGTATATAAGTAGCATAATCAGAATGTTTGCGTTATACTAAATTCAGGCTAAAATCTGAGGTGATTATTCTATGAAAACAGTTGATTTACATGTTCATTCCACATTTTCGGACGGCACTCTGACCCCCTCCGACCTCGTAAGAGAGGCAATAAAATACAATTTGTCGGCCTTCGCTCTCACCGATCACGACACGGTAAAGGGCATTCCGGAGGCCATCGAGGCAGCCGGTGGACATGATTTGGAAATTATCCCCGGCATAGAGGTAAGCACCTTTTATCTTGATAAAGAAATCCATATAGTCGGACTCTTTGTGGATTACAAAAGCGAAGTCTTTGCAAAAGAACTGGACAAAGAGGTTGCGAGGCGCAACGAGCGCAACCTCGTCATCATTGAACGGATGAATGAAATGGGCATCCGCATCACCTATGAAGAGTTGCAGGAAATATTTCCTGACAGAATAATAGCGAGACCTCATTTTGCCCACATCCTTGTAAAGCATGGTTTTGCGAGGGATATTCCGGATGCCTTTTCAAAATATCTGGCCGAGGACATGCCCCTGTATGTTCCAAGGAAAAGAAATACTCCGAAGGAAGCTATTGAGCTGATAAAATCCGCAGGCGGTGCCACCATTCTGGCCCACCCATTATTGTATCACCTAAGCTTTGGTGAGCTTTCAAAGCTATGCCGCGAATTAAAGGAATACGGCCTTGACGGCATCGAAACACTGTATTCAGCCAACCGTGGTTTCGATGAGCTCACAGTAAGAAAGCTTGCAAAGGAATTTGGCCTTCTCGAATCCGGCGGTTCGGATTTTCACGGTCAGAACAAGCCACATATCAAAATGGGGACCGGCTGCGGCAGTCTAGTGGTTCCGTACTCTTTGCTTGACAAAATAAGGGATTCGGTATCCTAAAAAAATGGTGTAACCTAATATCATCAGAGTTACACCATTTTTTATACCACTCACTTATTCGAATCGATGGAATACGCAAGATAATTGATAAACTGTTTTGCTGTTCTTCCGGACAAACCGCCGTGTGAAAGTTCCCACTTATTTGCCTCAAGAAGCAAAGTTTCTTCATCAATGTCAAGCTTGTTTTGAGCCGCCAGTCCCTTGACAATCTCTGTAAACTGCTTTTTATCGGGTGAACCGTAAAAGATTGACACACCAAAACGGGCGGACAGTGACAGTTTTTCCTGAACCGTATCCCTCGTATGAAGGTCATCATCCCTCTCCTCCTTGTCGCTATACTTCTCGCGAACAAGATGCCTGCGGTTGGAGGTTGCATATATAAGGACATTCTCAGGCTTTTTCTCAAGTCCTCCCTCGATAACAGCCTTAAGAAATTTATATTCAATCTCAAATTCCTCAAAGGATAAATCATCCATATATATTATGAATTTGTAATTCCTGTCCTTAATCTCATTGATTATTTTCGACAAATCCTTGAACTGGTGCTTGTACACTTCAATCATTCTCAAGCCTGCATCATAATACTCGTTAAGAATTGCCTTGATGCTGGAAGATTTACCCGTGCCGCTGTCCCCGAACAAAAGCACATTGTTGGCCTGCTTGCCCTGAAGAAACGCCTCCGTGTTGTCAGTCAGTTTTTTCTTCTGAAGCTCATAACCGATGAGGTCCTTAAGGTAAATATGTTCAATGCTGATAACCGGTGTAATACCGCTCTCCGACAGACGGAAGGCCTTAAACATTCCGAATTTTCCCACACCCATGTTCTTGTAGAAATCACAAATCATCATAAAGAAGCTGTCAAGCTCCGTACTGTGTGCAAGCTTATCTGCAAGCTCAATTATCGCATCTCGGATTCTTTTATTAAAATACTTCTCGCTCTCGTTATTATTGTTAAAATTCTCAAGCACCTGAACCAGAGTGGAATATTTTCCGCTGATTTTGGCGATGTCAACATTAAAAATATTTCTTAGAATTTCCAAATCATATTTGGCTACGTCATTAATTCCGCCCTCAATAAATCCCTTTCTCTCACAGGATATACTGAAAGGATTCTCGTCCGTTGCAATCACATATGCCAGATAGGCATCCCAGACATTACCTCTGAAGCCCATCCTTTCTGAAATTTCAACGATATTCCCAATGCACTTTGCCACCCTTGCATCCGCTGTCTCATCCTCCTCGAAGGAATTGGTCGCAAGCTCATACATTGTGGCTATATTTTCATAATGCTCATTATGGCAAAATAACAAAAAATTCAATTTACTCATATCAACCTCTAATAGTTTCCCAATAATTTCAACGATATTGATTCTTCCGCAATTCCCCGAAGTGCATTTCTCACTCCCGGCTCGGAGAGATTGCCGTCGAAATCAATAAAAAATCTGAACTCCCAATTGTGCTCCGCAATAGGTCTTGATTCTATTTTGGTCATGTTAAGACCATTGAACATAATATGTGAAATCGCATTGTAGAGACTTCCTGCCTTATGTTCAATTTCAAAACAGATGCTCACCTTGCCTGCATTCTTTACGAAAGCTCTCTTTTTGCCAACAATAATGAATCTGGTTGTATTGCCATCCGCAGAATTGATTCCCTTCGCCAATATCTGCAATCCATATTGTTTTGCACAGTTTTCAGAGCCGATTGCCGCCTGAGTCAAATCATCTTCCTCTGATATCTTTTTTGCACTCATTGCAGTATTGAGATATTGTTTTCTATCCCATTCCTTATGTTCATCAAGATAATCCGCACACTGCATCAGTGCCTGGTTATGTGAAAACACTGTCCTGATATCTTCAAGCTTAGCCCCCGGTTTAGCCAGTAAGCAGTGCTCAATTTTTACAAAAGTCTCTGCCACAATATAATTATTGTATTTTTGCAAAAGGTCATATGTATCTATTACCATTCCGGCAGACGAATTATCTATTGGAATCACTGCATAATCAGCCTTTCCGCCTGACACAGCCTCCATCGCATCCTTAAATGTGTCAACATTTGTGTTATCAACATCCTCGCCAAAATAGTTTATCATGGCCTCATGGCTGTATGCTCCCGGCACTCCCTGATATACAACCTTCACATTGGCCGTATCAATTTTATCGATAACTTCATATGCCTCAAGCTTTGAATCCTCAACTCTGCTCTCCAGCTTCTTATATTGCAGTTTACGGCTCATAGCCATAATCTGTGTAAACAATTCCGTAACACATTTTTTGTTAAATTCGTCCTTTGTCAGCTCCGACACCTTCTGAAGCTTAATCTCTTCGCGCTCCCTGTCAAAAACAGGTTTGCCCGTCTCCATTTTATAATCAGCCACATTGGATGCAACCTTCATTCTTTTCTCAAACAATTCTACAATCTGTGCATCTATTTCATCAATCTGTTGACGCGATTCCGATAAATCTACAAACATATAAGCCTCCAAACCGAATATTTTATATAGTATATCACATATTTCAACAGAATGCATATTTTACTTGAAAAAATATGCAGAATAATACATAATATATAAATAAAGAAAATAAGGATGCAAATATGAAAAAAGCTTTGAAATTTATGATCCCGGGGATTATTCTTCTCATTACACTGATTCTCATCATTGCAAGAGCAAGATCCAACAAAATCCCATCCAATTCTGAATATGCTATCGGCAACCTTGCCGGCAACCTGATGAACGGAGGCTATTTCTGCGAGTCTGACGGTACAATCTATTTTGCTAATCCATACGACAGTAACAGACTGTATTCAATGACTACCGACTGTCAGAATATCAAAAAAATTTCCGACGACCAGGTTTCATATATCAATGTTGCAGGAGATTATATCTATTACATCAGAAATAATGCCGCAGGCAACGATATTTCCGTTGTATTCCGCGACGACCTGTTCGGCGTTGTAAGATGCAAGACCGACGGCAGCGATGTCAAGGTACTGTCAAAGGACCAATGCACTGACCTTGCGCTCAGTGGCGATACTCTCGTATTTGATACCGCCAAAAAGAATGTTTACACCATCTGTTCAATGGGCACCAACGGTAAGAACAAAAAGGAATTGCATCCGATTGATATAGATAATTCGTCTTTTGCTAACAAGTCAATATATTTTTCAGGTAATACCACAAATCATGCTGTTCACATATTTGATATTTCCGACAAATCAATCACTCTGTATCTCGAAGGCAATACCTTTAAAGCTACAGTGGTTGGCGACAGTCTGTACTACATAGACCTTGACAACAATTATGCACTGACCAAATATGATATGATTAAGAAAACAACTTCTGTTCTCGCTGTGGACAAATGCATCAATTTCAATGTATATGATGATATGGTATATTTCCAGACAGAGAATGACAAAGATTCCCATGCACTGATGCGCGTTCACACTGACGGCACCGGCAAAGAACTTGTAATGAACGGCGATATTTCCCGTATTCACTGCACATCAACATACACATTTATGCAGCCATACGGAACTGATACCCTCTACTTCACACCTACAAAGGGCAACCTGAATGTAGTTCCTATTATGTTTGATTTAGTAAAATAGAACAATACAATAACAAAAAAAAGACCGAGTCCTTCGGTCTTTTTTGTTATTGCCACGATATCGCTTCTTACTATAGTGTTTTCTCTTATCTATAATGACTGGTAAGTTCCAGATAGAGATTGCGATAATCATTCGCCGATCTCTCCCAGGATACATCCTTGTTCATATCCCGCACTACAACCTCATTCCAACACTCTCTGTGTTCAAAATAAAGTGTTTTCGCGCGATTGATTGCATCCAGCAACAGCCCTGAATCGTATCTGTCAAAAGTAAATCCGTTACCCTGATTATTAAACAGATTGTATGGCTCGACGGTATCCTTAAGTCCACCGGTTTCTCTGACGATAGGAACTGTTCCGTAATGCATCGCAGTAAGCTGTGTAAGTCCGCATGGTTCAAATCTTGATGGAACCAACAATGCATCAGCACCGGCATAAATCCTATGTGCCCTACCCTCATCATACTGGATGCAGGAACACACACTTCCCTTGTATCTGTTCTCATAATAGCGGAATGAATCCTCATAATTTGCATCACCCGTTCCCAGAACAACAAGCTGTGTATTGCCATCGATTATTGCAGGAATAATCGAGCTGATAAGATCCAGACCCTTCTGGTTGGTAAGTCTTGAAATAAGTCCGATTACAAATTTATCCTTATTTTCTTCCAGTCCAAGTTCTCTCTGAAGTGCAAGCTTGTCAGCTTCTTTATTCTTAATTACATTCTTGGATGTATATTTTTTTTCAAGAGCGTTGTCAGTAGCAGGATTCCATATTTCATAATCAATACCATTGACAATTCCTCTGATTTTTCTTGAATGATATCTAAGATGAGAATCAAGTGTTTCTCCGTATTCGCTGGATTGTATCTCTCCGGCATATGTATTGCTCACCGTTGTAATCATATCTGCATATGTAAGCCCTGCTTTAAACATATTGGCATCAAGCCAGTTCTGAGTCATAACATCTTTGTTAAA
>JAEDHB010000041.1 GCA_016297265.1 Butyrivibrio sp. | reverse complement strand
GCTGGTTGGAAAAACACCAAAAAAAATCCGTGATGCAGGCGTTCATCTGGCCTTTGTTCCGGAAGATCGTCTGGGAATGGGCCTTGTAGGTTCCATGGGTATGACAGGAAATATGCTTCTGAAGAGCTACGGAAACGGTCATTCTATTTTGACAGATATGAAATCACCTGCAAAGCTTGCAGAAAAGGTAAAAGAAGAACTGGAAGTTGTTACCCCCAGTATTAATACTCCTGTTTCCCGTCTTTCCGGAGGTAACGTACAAAAGGTTCTGGTAGGCAGGGAAATTGCGGAAAAACCCACGGTTCTTATGACTGCTTATGCTGTACGAGGTCTTGATATCAATACTTCCTATGCTATTTATAATCTTCTTAATCAGCAGAAGGAGCAGGGTGTTGCGGTAATATATGTTGGTGAGGATTTGGATGTTTTACTCGCACTTTGTGACAGAATTATGGTAATGTGCGGTGGTAAAGTAACCGGTATTCTTAATGCCAGAGAGACTACCAAGGAAGAGATTGGTTTACTTATGACCGGTCCTGCCGGAGAGGAGAGTAGGGATGAGTAATACAGCTACAGTCAAAACAAAAGAACCGCTTATCAGACTTACCAAACGAAGCACTATGCCTATGTGGACGAAGATTCTGATAAGAGCTGTTGCAATACTCCTGGCTTTGGGAGTGTCCGCGCTGTTCATATTTTTTATTACAAAGCTTAATCCTATAGATGTATACAAAACAATGTGGAATGGTGCTTTTGGCGGCGTTAACAAGGCGGTTAAAACACTTCACAGAAATGTTACCATAAGAGATATTTGTACACTTTTGCTTTTGGGAATTGCCCTTGCTCCCGCTTTCAAAATGCGTTTCTGGAATTGCGGTGCAGAGGGACAGATGCTTATGGGCGGAGTCGGAACAGCCTTTGTTATGATCAATTTTGCCAACAAGGGAATTCCTAACGGTGTTCTGATTCTCATTATGCTTGTGGCTTCAATTATTATGGGTGCAATCTGGGGTGTTATTCCTGCTGTTTTTAAAGCAAAATATAATACCAATGAAACCTTATTCACATTGATGATGAATTATGTTGCTATTCAGATTACTTCCTTTTGCGTGGCAAAATGGGAAAATCCATACGGTTCCAATTCAGTAGGTATTATTAACCAGCAGACAAAGGCAGGATGGTTTCCGACTATTTTCGGCAACAAATATGCATTGAATATTATCATCGCAGTAGTGTTCATGATTGCAATGTTTATATATCTTAAGCACACTAAGCACGGATATGAGGTTGCGGTTGTAGGTGAGTCCACCAATACAGCAAAATATGCAGGAATTAATGTAAAAAAAGTAATTATCCGTACAATGCTTTTTTCCGGCGCAGTCGCAGGTATTGCGGGGTTTGTAGGTGTTGCAGGTGTTGACCATACAATTTCAACCAGTACAGCAGGAGGAAGAGGGTTTACGGCAATCATTGTTGCATGGCTTGCAAAATTTAATACGATTGTCATGGTATTGATAACATTGCTGATTGTTTTCCTCAACCGAGGTGCCACGGAGATTGCATCAAAATTCTCGCTTAATGAACACGCATCCGATGTTATTGTGGGAATCATTCTTTTCTTTATTTTGGGTTGTGAATTCTTTATCAACTATAAAATGCATTTTCGTAAGAAAGCAGTGAAGGCGGAGGTGTAGTATGGAGCAGGTTATTTCATTAATTCAGGCAGCGGTTGTATTCGGTACGGTTATTATGTTTGGCTGTCTGGGAGAGATTATTTCAGAAAAAGCAGGAAATCTTAACCTGGGCGTTCCGGGAATTATGTATATTGGCGGAATCGCATCCCTCGCCGCAGTATTCAAATATGAGAATGCGGTAGCAGAGCCAAACAAGTTTTTGTGTGTGGTTATTGCTTTGGCAGCATGTTTTGCAGCTTCTGCACTGGCAGGACTTGTATATAGTTTTATTACAATTACACTTAGAGCCAATCAGAATGTTACCGGACTTACGCTTACAATTTTTGGTTCCGGCCTTGCTAATTTCTTCGGAGGTTCGTTGAATAAGATGGCCGGCGGTGTGGGACAGATTTCTGTTGCCGCAACAAGCGAAGCATTCAGGTCCAAAATACCGGGACTCAGCGGTGCAGGAGTATTTGGAGAAATATTTTTTAGCTACGGGTTTATGGTATATGTGGCAATAATTCTGGCGGTTGTTATCAGAATATTTCTCAAAAAGACGAGAACAGGTCTCAACCTTAGAGCGGTGGGCGAAAATCCGTCAACTGCGGATGCAGCCGGAATTAAGGTTACAAAATACAAATATTTTGCAACAGTTATCGGAGCCGGAATCAGTGGTTTTGGCGGTGTGTTCTATGTAATGGACTACATTAAGGGAACCTGGGCTAATGACGGTACAATTGAAAAGCTGGGATGGCTTGCCGTTGCATTGGTTATTTTCGCTACATGGAAATCTCTCAATGCAATTTGGGGAGCATATCTGTTCGGAATTCTGTATTGGGCATATTTCTATATCCCAAATCTTACCAGAGCATCACAGGAATTATTCAAAATGATTCCTTATGTGGTTACAATAATTGTTCTTCTTGTAACCAGCTTCCGTAAAAAGAAGGAGAATCAGGCGCCGGCTCATTTGGGCTTGCCGTACTTCAGGGAAGACCGATGATATTATTTTGTAAGGAGAAAGAGTATGCAGGCGCTTGAAGAAAGAATCAGAAAAGACGGCATAATTAAACCGGGCAATGTTCTTAAGGTGGACAGCTTCTTAAATCACCAGATGGATGTCTCACTTTTTGTGGAGATGGCCAGAGAATGGAAAAGATTATTTTCCGATAGAACAATCAATAAAATACTTACAATAGAGGCATCGGGCATCGGTATTGCCTGCATTGTTGCGGCAGAATTCAATGTTCCTGTCGTATTTGCCAAAAAATCCCAGAGTATCAATCTGGACGGAGAAATGTATACTACAAAAATAGAATCTTTTACACATAAGAAATCATATGATGTAATAGTGAGTAAAAAATTTTTGAGCAAAGATGACCACATTCTTGTAATTGATGATTTTCTTGCAAACGGATGTGCAATCAACGGACTGCTCGAGATTATCGAAAGTGCCGGTGCTACGGTCGAAGGTGTCGGTATTGCCATTGAGAAAGGCTTCCAGCAGGGCGGAAAGCTGATTCGTGACAGAGGTGTCAGGGTCGAGTCCCTTGCAATAGTCGATTCAATGGATTGCGAAACGGGATCTATAATATTTAGATAAATACTAATGAAAGGAGAAATGAGAAATGGATAATAAGGACAATTATGGCTTGATTGCACTTATCTGCGGTATTGCCGGTCTTTTTACAGGATGGATTTTTGTTGGTATTGTTTTAGGTATTGTTGCTGTTGTTATGGCTATTCAGTCAAGAAAAGCTATTGGTGATAATACATATGCCACAATCGGTTTAATTGCCGGTATCATTTCAATTGTATATGGTCTTCCGACAGCAATTTGTCATTGCATGTGTACATGTGCAGTATCTTCAATTGCATGTATGTTTTAATGAAAACTGTATAGAAAAAAGCAAAAGGCTTGTCAGTGTTACATATGGCAGGCCTTTATTACCAAATTGGAGAAAAAGATATGTATCCTACTATCAAATTACCCGGACGCGAAATATCCTCCTATGGATTAATGACAATGATTGGTATGATTGTCGTGTTTATCGCCATGGGAATCAGATATAAAATAATAAAAAAGAATTATAATGCCGAAGCATTTTTGCTGGCATTTTGCTTTATGTTTTCACCGCTTGGAGCCATTCTTTTATATCAGCTGACAATAATGCCCACAACACTGAAATATATCAAATATCTCTTTACCGATTTTGCGGTATTTAAGGAGCATTTTTCTTTTGGTATGGTATATTACGGTGGCCTTTTCGGCTTGATTGCCGGCGCATTTGTGTATGCGAAAGTTTTTAAGGCCGATGCGAGGGATGATTTCAGTGAAACGGCAGTATGTATTCCGCTGTTCCATGTATTTGGAAGAATCGGATGTTTCCTTGCGGGCTGCTGTTATGGAATGGAAAGCGAGAGATTTGGAGTGTTTTTCAAGAATGCGGTAAATGTGCCACATGACATTCCTTATCTGCCGATTCAGCTTTATGAGGCGGCGGGAAATTTCGTTATTTTCCTCATACTTCTGTTTACTCAAAAATATAACAGAAGAAAAATGTCCGGTCTGGGAAAATATTTTGTCATATACGGAACAATGAGATTTGTACTGGAGTTCTTCCGCGGTGACGAGGTCAGAGGAATCTGGGGACCGTTTTCGACCTCCCAGTGGATTAGCCTTATCCTTATACCGATAGGAATCTATTGCTTTATTGCTAAGGATGAAAATAATTGGTTTTGCAAAAGATTGAACAAGGCAAAAACAGTTGAAGAAAAAAATATTCCGGATGCCGACGAGTAGTCTGCACCCGGATTTTTTTAGATTATCATGGATAATTGGATTCTCTTTTTGGCAATGTCGACACTAAGAACCTTAACCTGAACGATATCGCCAACACTTACAACTTCCATAGGATGTTTGATGAATTTTTTGTTGGTTAACTGCGAGATATGTACCAGACCATCCTGATGCACTCCGATGTCAACGAATGCACCAAAATCTATTACATTTCTTACGGTTCCGGAGAGAATCATTCCCGGTTTCAGGTCTTCCATATTCATTACATCGCTTCGAAGTACCGGTTTTGGCATTTCCTCACGGGGATCCCTTCCCGGTTTTTCAAGTTCTTTTACTATATCCTGCAAAGTGATTTCACCGATTCCAAGCTCCTCGGAGAGACCTTTGTAATTTCTGACAATCAGGGACAGACCCTTCAACGTTCCTGCGGTGATGTCCTCGGTGCTGAAACCTGCTTTTGTCAAAAGAGCGGTTGCAGCCTCGTAGCTTTCAGGGTGGACACTGGTGGAATCGAGAGGATTCTTTCCGCCGTTAATTCTCATAAAGCCGGCACATTGCTCAAAGGCTTTTGGACCCAGCTTCGGAACTTTCAGAAGGTCCTTTCTTGTAATAAATCGTCCGTTTGCTTCCCTGTATGCCACAATGTTTTTGGCAAGCTGTTTGTTAATTCCCGATATATGCTCCAGGAGCGGTGCGGAGGCTGTGTTGAGGTCAACGCCAACGCGGTTAACGCAATCTTCGACAACACCGTCAAGGGCCTCTCCCAGTTTTTTCTGATTCATATCATGCTGATACTGACCGACTCCGATTGCCTTTGGATCAATTTTCACAAGCTCGGCAAGTGGGTCCTGAAGTCTCCTTGCGATGGAGGCTGCACTTCTCTGGCCAACATCAAATTGAGGAAATTCTTCCGTTGCAAGTTCACTTGCAGAATATACACTGGCACCGGCTTCATTGACAATTACATATTGAACGTCCTCAGGTATTTCACGAATGAGGTCCGCTATTATCGCTTCAGATTCTCTGGACGCAGTGCCGTTTCCACACGAAATAAGGGAAATATTGTATTTTTTAATTAGCTTTTTAACGGTTGCTTTGGCTTCTTCCACCCTGTTCTGTGGTGCGGTCGGATATATTACAACCGTATCAAGCACTTTACCTGTTGAATCCACAACTGCGAGCTTACATCCTGTTCTGAAAGCAGGATCCCAGCCAAGGACCGTACGTCCCGCAATCGGAGGCTGCATGAGCAGCTGCGTAAGATTTTTGCCAAAAACAGTGATTGCACCATCCTCGGCATCTTCCGTAAGTCGGTTTCGCAGCTCTCTTTCGATGGAAGGGGCAATCAGCCTTGTGTAGCTGTCAAGAATTGCCTCCTTAAGACATTCCTCCGTGTTTGGATTCGCTTTTACTATTATCTGATGATTGAGATATTCTATTATTCTGTCAACAGGTGCTTCTATTTTAACTGTAAGGATTTTTTCTTTTTCTCCTCTGTTGATTGCAAGAGTTCTGTACCCGGTCATTTTGGTGAGAGGGCTGGAAAAATCGTAATACATTTCATATACGGATTCCGCGTCGCTGTCCTTAGCCTGACATACCAGATTGCCATGAGTGAATGTAAGTTCCCTTATTTTCAGGCGGTAATCAGCAACATCGGAAATGTCTTCCGCGATAATATCCTTTGCACCGGCGATGGCATCCTCCGCTGTTTCCACACCCTTTTCTTCATCGATAAATGCTTTGGCCTCTTCTTCCAGAGAGAGGTTTGTGCGGGACAGTCTTATAATAACGGCAAGACCTTCAAGTCCTTTTTCCCTTGCGATAGTGGCGCGGGTGCGCTTTTTCTGCTTGTAGGGTCTGTATAAATCCTCTACAACAACCATTGTCATGGCGGCATCAATCTGTGCCCGGAGTTCCGGAGTCATTTTACCCTGTTCGGTAATGCTTGCAATTACAGTTGCCTTGCGGTCCTCCAGATTGCGAAGATAGGTCAGGCGCTCGCCGAGCTTGCGGAGTTGTTCGTCGTTGAGTGCACCGGTTGCTTCCTTGCGGTATCTCGATATGAAGGGGATTGTGTTGCCCTCATCAATCAGCTTGACAGCGGCTTCAACCTGCCATTTTTTTACCTGTAATTCATCTGTAATATTTGAAATAATATCCATTTTGTAATGCGCCGGAATAACCGGCATCCTTTCTGTGCTTAAGAAACTAATACTCTGACAATATGCGCAGGGCATCCTTTTGGATGATTAATCTGCAATGTTCCGTCAGATAACTCAGTGAAGCATAGTTGATGCGTTCTTTGTGACCATATTCTAACAGGAGATTGAACATCTCAGGATTGTCATCTGATTTTGCAGAGCTGATTTTGAGAAAAAGATAATATATATCCTTCTCGCTTTTGAACAAAATACTTTCCTCCACGGCAGAGCGGTCAATCTGTGCTGAGCCAAGAGCCGCATCATCCCAATTTTTGAAGGAAAAAACACAGGTGGTAAATTCAGGCTTTTCCTCTTCCGGTTTTTTCTTGTCGGCATTGGAAAGAGTCTCGCTCATCGGGATGAAATTGTCGACATCTTCTTCCTCTTCAAAATCCTCAATATTATCGGGATAATCCGGGAATAACTCTCTGTCGGCACTCTCCATTGCTTCATTGATTGATGCGAATCTGTTGTCAAGCTCCTCGGGGTCGTCCACTCTGGTAATAACGAGAACAATGCAGTCCCCTGATACCGGAATTGCCTCAATCATAAGCGGAGCTTCGTCTGCTTCAAATCCAAAATCATTGGAGGCCTGTTCTATCATATCGTGAAAAAAAGATTTTGCTTTCTCGGTTCCGTATGCAAGCTCGCTAAGCTTTAACTCCCTGGACTCAAGGTCGCTGTGAGTAAGTGTGCAGCGTATTTGATTTTCACTTATTCTTTCTATTTTCATAAAATCACTTCCATTCAACTATATTAGACAAAAGTATAGTTTTATATAGTTTAAGTATAACCTATTCCTTTTAGTAATGTAAATATTGAGAATAGAAAATTTATCCATATGTCATAAAAAAAATGTACAAATATGTCATAAAAAAGATGTTGAAAAAAAGAATGCAAAATATTATTATTTCAGTACGGGATATTTTGATACGAATACATCAAATCTTTTACGGGAGATGGTGTTATTCAGAAAGAATATATTTTGTTTGGAAAATACCGTATCCTCAGTGTAATAGGACATGGTTCATTTGGAGAGATATATAAGGTATGCCAGACTAATCTTAATTCTATTCGTGCACTTAAGTGCATTCACAAGAGTAATGCTTCCTATGATGATATTATAAGGGAAGCTGACATTCTTAAAAATCTTAGACATCCTGGAATTCCAATAATCTACGATATAGAAGAAGACGAAGAGAGCGTATGTATTATTGAGGAATATATCGAAGGTATGTCCCTTGATTCACAATTAAATAAAAGAATAATTAATGCTAACGAAGCGCTTTCCATTGTGGACAAGCTGTGTGATATTTTGGAATATCTGCATGGAGCAGGAATATTTCATCAGGATATTAAGCCTGAAAATATCATATGGCATAATAACAATGTGAAGCTTATTGACTATGGAAGTGCAGGCAAACTGGGAGAACAGTATTCTTATTTTACCGGAACCAGAGGTTATGCCGCACCCGAAACCTATGGCCGCGCAGCATTGGATGAAACAGCGGATATATATTCTGTTGGAGTTCTTTTGCTGACACTTATTACCGGGAGCAGAAGTATTGAAAATCTTGACGGACTTTACCCATCTGAGTTGGGCAGGATTATTCAAAAATGTATGTCTCACAGTAGTAGGGTACGATACAATTCAATCGCAAAACTGAGGGTTGATATTCGTAGGTTCAAGGATAAAAAAAACGTGTCAAAAGTATCCCGGAAAATAGCAGTCGTTGGGGCATATAACCATTGTGGTGCAACACATTCCGCATGGATTCTTGCCAGAGTTTTACAGAGAAAAAAATATCGTGTTTTATTGCAGGAAAAGAATGATTCGAAGGAGTTCTTTTTCTATATCAAAGATGCCCATAAAGTGAAATTTAAAGGCGGAATCTATACTGTGGACGGACTGGATATTATGCCGTTTTACGACAGTTGTATGACGGAAGCGAATCTAAGCGACGAGTATGATTGGATAATATGTGATTACGGAGTGCCCGATAAAGAGCATCTCTTGGAAATTGTCATGGCTGACAGAATATGTCTTGTGAGCGGAACGAAATCATATGAAATTGAAAAAACGGTGGAACTTAAAAATACATTGTTAACTGATATGGATGTGAAATGGAAAATGTATACGCTCTGTGTTTTTTCATCGATGAATGATTTCAAAAGGGCCGTGTGGGATCGCCGTATCATCAATCCAATCAGGGTTGCTTATGAGACGCGACCGGAAAAATATAGCATAAAAGGGATTGAGAAGTGTTTTGAAGAAAATAAGGAGCCAAAATAATGGTGGCAAATGTCGGGTTATAGGTATTGTAGGAACGGGACATGGCGTGGGAACCACACACTTTTGTCTTACGCTTGCCGTATTTTTTGCCTGTGTTCGCGGTAACGCTGTATCGTTCATAGACCTTAGTGAAAACAATAGTATTAGGCAGGCTGGAAACGTACTTGCAAATTTTTCCAGGGAATTAAAATCTTTTAGTAGAATAAATACATTCAGACAGTGCAATATATCCGAACTGGCAGAAATAATATCGTCAAATTACGATATAGTCATTATTGATTTTGGCAGCAGTATTGTTCAGAGAAAGGCGCAGTTCCTGATGTGCTCAACAAAGCTGGTTGTAGGAAGTTTATCCTGGTGGAAAATCCATGAGGTGGTGAATTTCTATGCGAAAATGAGTTGTGAAAAGTCAGTTGGCAACTGGAAGTTTTATGCCTGCTTCCGGACAGAAAGCGGAATGAAGTATCTCAAGAAGAATTTTGGAATGGACGTACATCAAATTCCCTTTGTTCCGGATCCCTTCTCTTTGAGCGGCGAAATTATGGATGACCTCTGGGAAATTTCTGAAAATTTGTAAAGTACTGTAACCGTGGAACTCTATATATCACGAATTCATGCTGTTTTACGGTTTACAGGAATATGGGTGTAATATGACGGGAAAGAGTATGTATCGAACTTCCCTCGTTAATGAATTGTGCAACTTCAGCAAAAATGGTGTTGAACTGTGTGTAAATGGGGAACCTGTGGCATCGGAGAAAAAGCTTGCCGAAATGATTCTTGCTGAGAACGGATGCACATATATGAGAAATTATCATTTCGAGGGCAACAAAATTACTAAAATAGAATTTGATAAAGTAAAACTAGAAAAATTATGACCCCATAGTGCTAATCACTTGGCCCATTTTCTCGATGAAAATGGGCTTTTTGATTGCGAATATTATGCATTTATGATAAAATATTATGGATGTATTCATACTGTGAGGTCTTATATGATTAATGACAAAAGAAGATATACGGATAACGAAATATCGGATGACGATTACATATATGATGATTTTGAGGACGGCATTGAGGAAATTGAATTGAAGTTTGACGAGGAAACCGAGGAAGCCTCTGAGACAGATAATGAGAGCCTGAAGCCGGAATCGGAAATCGTTGGTATACAAGAGGAAAAAGCGGCTTTGGAGGATGATGAACTTTTGGACGAGGAACCCGAACCTTCCGATAATAAGCCCTATCGCAAAATTATTATAGCGATGTTTGCGGTGGTTGTATTACTTTTTGCGGCAGTGGCACTTGTATATAACCGGGTACCTAACAAGAAAGCGGTCAATCTGTATGACTATTACGAAATCGGAGAGAACGAGACAAAGCTTATATATGATTGCAAACCTGTCAAAGGCGGAATTATCAACAAAGATGGGGTGTATTATATAAGCAATGAGTTCCTGTGCAATAATATTTCAGACAGGTTCTATTATGACCGCGAAGGACAGCAATTGCTCTATACGGATGCCAATAATATTTATTCGTCCCCTGTAGGAACAAGTGAATGGTCATACGGAGGAAGTGTTTCAAATTATAAAAATATAATTTCAATTGTTGAAAATGATACTTTATATATTGAATTGGATTTTGTGGCAGACAGGTATCCAATCTACTATGAAGTGGAAAATAACCCTGACAGAATCAGCATTATGAACGGAAATAGTATTATGAGATGCTTGGAATTTGATAAGAAGGCAATTGTTCATGAAAGCGATTCCATCAAGAGCAGGGTAATGGATATAAGTCCTTATGACGGCAATACCATATGGGGATTTGTGGAGGAAGCGGGACAATGGACAATGATTTGCTCCGTGGACGGCCGTACGGGATATGTTAAATCAAAATATATCACATCATCTAAGGAAATTGCTTTTTCTACAAGATGTGAGAAAACAGAATATCCAAATCAGGTGAGGGACCACAAGATTGAGCTTGTGTGGCACGGTGTATACGGGGATGCCGACAATGACAGAATTGCAGAGCTTCTCAAGGATGCGAAAGGTGTTAATGTAATATCACCAACCTGGTACCAGATTATTAACGAAAACGGTGAAATGAGTTCTTTTGCAGATGAAGAATATGTACAGTATATTCACAGCCTTGGCATTGAGATATGGCCGTTAGTGAATGATTTTACATCCACAAGCGGGGAAGGCTGGGATGAAAAAAATCTTTTATCCAGCTATAAGGCAAGAACAAATCTTATCAGCAACATAATGAATGAAATAAATCGATACGGTTTTGACGGATTCAATATTGACATGGAAAAAGTTCCTAAGGACTGCAAGGAGCATTTTACCCAGTTCATCCGTGAATTGTCAGTTAGTATGCGAAATGCGGGCAAGGTGCTCTCCGTGGATAATTATGTTCCGAGAGAGTATAATGCCCAGTATAACAGAAAAGCACAGGGAGAATGTGTGGACTATGTTATTGTCATGGGATATGATGAGCATTATGCAGGCTGCGAGGAGGCAGGTTCCGTTGCCTCCATCCAATTTGTTACGGAGGGTATCTACAGTACTCTCGAGTCGGTTCCGGAGAAAAAAGTTTTGAATGCCCTGCCATTCTACACAAGAATGTTCATGGAGGCAACGGACGGAAGCAGTAATGAGCTTCAGTCGAAGGCTTACGGAATGGAAGGCGCTGAGAAAATAGTAGCAGAGTTGGGCCTCAATAAAGTATGGGATAACGAGGTACAGCAATATGTTGCTGAAGGTATTGTCGGAGGAATAAAATACAGTATCTGGCTGGAGGATGAAAAATCGATTGAGGCTAAGATGAAAGTCGTGAGAGAAAGCGGTATCGGCGGTATTGCCGCATGGGAATTGAGCTCCGCAAAATCAACAATTTGGGATATTATTAAAATGAATTAATATAATATAATAAAAAAGCCATATTGAATGAATAACGGAAAACCAGAAATTATTATGTCCCTTTTTCTGCTTTTTGCAGTAGCGGTTGCGTCGTTTGTTGTGTTGCCCAAGGACTGCGCAACACAAAATGCAGTAGCAAAGAACATTTGTATAGCAATCGACGCCGGGCATGGCGGATGGGACTCCGGCAAAGTCGGTTCAACAGGAGTAAAAGAAAAAGATTTGAACCTTACAGTATCATTCAAAATCAAGGAATTGCTCGAGAGTAAAGGATTTGAAGTGGTTATGGTAAGGGATACTGACAGGGCACTTTCAAACACCAAAGCAAAGGATATGAGGGAGCGCTGTGCGCTGATAGAAAAAAGCAAAGCGGCCCTGACATTGAGCATTCATATGAACAGCTTTTCTTCCGGCTCTGCGAAGGGTGCACAGGTGTTTTATTACAGTCATTCAGCAGAGGGAAAGAAAATCGCACAGATAATGCAGGATGAACTGAAAAATTTTGATAAGTCGAATAAACGAAGCTGTAAGGCTAATAATGAATATTATATGTTAGTTCATACAGTGACTCCAACCATAGTCGTAGAATGCGGATTTCTGAGCAATCCGGAGGAGGAAAAGAAATTGTCCTCTAATGAATACCAGCAGAAAATCAGCGAAGTGATTGCTTCGGCGGTCGAAAAATATTTTTGTACAGACAGACAGGCAGAAAATGGAAACAATTATTAGCA
>JAEDHB010000011.1 GCA_016297265.1 Butyrivibrio sp. | reverse complement strand
AAGATACAATCAAAGAGATTGCATATAGTGAAGGCTACGCAAAGGGCGAAGAATCGGGATATACTACGGGTTACGCGAAGGGCGAAGAATCCGGGTATACTACGGGGTACGCAAAGGGTGAAGAATCTGGTTATGCGAAGGGTGAAGAATCCGGCTACGCGAAGGGCGAAGAATCGGGGTATACTATGGGGTACGCGAAGGGTGAAGAATCCGGGTATATTAACGGAGAAATATATGGCAGAGTTAAAGCCTATCACGAACTTAATGTTTCAATAACTGAAATAGCATCGAAAGTTGGAATAAGCGCGGACAAAGTTACTGAAATACTTAATGGGCAATTATGATGACATAATCTGCTAACAAGTGACTTGAATTTCCGGATTTCCCACAAGATAACGCAAAAAGAAAGCCATCTATCCACTTAAGTGAATAGATGGCTCATTTAATACTGTTTATTACAACTACTGCAATATTATTCTAATTCATTAAGCCTTGCCTACTGAACCGAATAATTCCATCTTCTCTTTGACAGTAGCTTTGATTGCTTCGAAGCCTGGAGCAAGAAGTTTACGAGGGTCAAATCCCTTTCCTTCAAGATCTTTACCTGCCTCAATGTATTTACGTGTAGCTTCCTGGAAAGCAAGCTGACATTCTGTATTAACATTGATTTTAGCAACGCCCAATGAGATAGCCTTCTTGATCATATCAGCAGGGATTCCTGTACCGCCGTGAAGAACTAATGGCATATCTCCTGTAAGCTCTTTAACACCTGCAAGTGTTTCGAAGCTAAGTCCCTGCCAGTTAGCTGGGTATTTACCATGAATATTACCGATACCTGCAGCAAGCATTGTTACTCCAAGGTCAGCAATTGATTTACACTCATTAGGGTCAGCACATTCACCTGCACCGATTACACCGTCTTCTTCTCCACCGATTGAACCAACTTCAGCTTCGAGAGACATATTTTTCTCTTTACAGATCTTAACAAGCTCAGTTGTCTTAGCGATGTTTTCATCGATTGGATAGTGTGAACCATCGAACATGATTGAGGAGAAACCGGCTTCGATACATTTAAGACATCCGTCGTATGTACCGTGATCAAGATGAAGCGCTACAGGAACTGTTATGTTGAGTTCCTCAATCATTCCCTTAACCATTCCAACTACTGTTTTGTAGCCTGTCATATATTTTCCGGCACCTTCAGATACACCTAAGATTACAGGTGAGTTGAGTTCTTGAGCTGTAAGAAGGATTGCCTTTGTCCACTCAAGGTTGTTAATGTTGAACTGACCAACTGCATATTTGCCGGCCACAGCTTTTTTGAGCATTTCTTCTGCTGTTACTAACATAAATTATTACCTCCAAAATTGAATATTGCGACATTTAAACCTGTCAACCTTAAATAGTATAGCACAGAAATTTGGAATTAACAAACATTTTGTTATATGTTATCATATTTTTATCAAAAAAACAGGAGCGCATGGAATGACAGTTACGGACAGATTTCTGAATTATGTAAAAATAGACAGCCAATCAAGTGAAAAGAGTGGCAGCACACCAAGTACTGCAGGGCAGTTTAGTATTGCAGAACGAATTGCGGAGGATTTGAAGAAAATAGGAGTTGCGGATGTAGTTTTGGATGACAAATGCTATATTTATGCCAATATTCCACCAACACCGGGCAGAGAAAAAGAGCCGAAGGTCGGATTGATTGCACATATGGATACGGCACCGGCATTTTGTGGTACCAATATCAAACCAAGAATTATCAAGCACTACGATGGCGGAGATATTATTTTGAACGAAAAACTTAATATTGTTCTCCGTACTGCAGAATTTCCCGAAATAACTAAATACAGGGGGCAGTCCATTATTGTTACCGACGGAACTACGCTTCTTGGCGCGGACGATAAGGCAGGCATTGCTGAAATAGTATCAGCCATAGAAAATATTTTCAAAAACAATATAAGCCATCCCGCAATCACTGTTGCATTTACTCCGGATGAAGAAATAGGGGCCGGCGTGGATAATTTTGATGTTGACAAAATGCGGACGGATTACACATATACAGTGGATGGTGGCGAGCTCGGCGAGCTTCAGTATGAGAATTTTAATGCGGCATCGGCCACAATTACCGTAAACGGAAATTGTATTCATCCGGGCGAGGGAAAAAACAGGATGAAAAATGCCATTTTGATGGCTATGGAGTTTAATAGTATGCTTCCTCCTGCACAGATACCGGCCCACACTGAGGGAAGGGAGGGCTTTTTTCACCTCACTGATATTGAAGGCAATGAGGAACATACCGTGATGCATTATATTGTACGTGACCATTCGAAGGAAATTTTTTCTGAAAGGAAAAATATGATGTTAAGAATAACAGATTACCTTAATTCTAAATACGGAGAAAATACAATTAACGCGGAGATTAAGGATTCTTATTACAATATGTATGAAAAGGTCAAAGACCATATGGAAATTGTAGAGCGCGCCGAGCGGGCTTTTGAAAAGAATGGCATTGATGTAATTGACAGCCCTATCAGAGGCGGAACGGACGGCGCAAGATTATCCTTCATGGGAATAGTATGCCCGAATCTGTCGGCGGGCGGACATAATTTTCACGGAAAATACGAATATATTCCGATTGAATCCATGGAAGCAATGGTCAATGTGCTGGTGGATATTATTCAGGGATAAAAAACGGAGCAGGATAAACCTGCTCCTATATCATACATAAATTACACTGTTTCCGGTTCCGGATAATCAACTCCAAAGGTGTCAACAGTAACCTTGGCGATTTTCTGTTCTTCCATTGGTCTGTCATTCCAGTCCGTTCTTACTTCGGCAATCTTATTGACTACATCGAGACCTTCAATGACTTTGCCGAAAGCAGCATATGAGCCATCAAGATGAGGTGAAGTCTCATGCATTACAAAGAACTGTGAACCGGCTGAATCAGGATCCATGGCTCTTGCCATTGAAAGAACGCCGGGAGTATGCTTGAGATTGTTGGTGAAACCATTCAGGTTGAACTCACCCTTGATAGAATATCCCGGACCGCCTACACCGGTGCCCTGAGGGTCTCCGCCCTGAATCATAAATCCTTTGATAACGCGGTGGAAAATTAGTCCATCATAAAATCCTTTGCTGACAAGACTGATAAAGTTGTTAACTGTGTTAGGTGCAATTTCAGGATAAAGCTCTGCTTTGAAGACAGAACCGTCAGCCATTTCAAATTGAACAATTGGATTAGTAGCCATTTATGTATTTCCTTTCAGTTAGTTTTATTGATTTTACAATATTATCTTATCACATTATGGAGTCAAGTCAATGTTAAAAAATATTTTAATTACCCATATTTATACAGAAAACGACAATTTGCCAAAGGATTGGCAATCGGATGTTTTGCCAGCACGTATTATTGTCTCCGAAGAGGATGCGGATGCATTGGATACACTTGTGGTTTCCTCAGACGGGGAACTTTTGGCGAGATATGCAAAACAAGGTTTTGCCATACTTGGAGTAAGCGACGGTGATACATATTTTGACGGGTTGAAATATGTGACATACGATGTCGAAGATTGCGACTATGACTATCTGTTCGAGATATTTTGCAGGCAAAAGAATATACCTATGAAGATTTTGGAAACCGAAAGAACCGTGGTGCGGGAGATGACAACGGAGGATTTGCCTGAACTGTATGATTTGTATGATGATGAACTTGTCAGAAAATATGTAGAAAATCTCTATGATTATGAACAGGAAAAGGAATATCTGATAAAATATATTGAGGGGATGTATTGTTTTTACGGTTACGGCATGTGGGCTGTGCTGAACAGGCAGGGGAAGCTGATTGGCAAAATAGGAATCAGTAACAGAAATATTGACGGCGTTATGTGCACTGAGCTTGGATACATTGTTCACAGGGATTACAGGGGAATTGGCATTGCAAAAGAGGTGTGCAATGCAATTTTAAAATATGCCGCCGAAAAACTTAAATTGAAGGATATGTACATTATTGTAGAACCTGATAACGAAAGGTCGGTAAAGACGGCGCTGAGTCTTGGTTTTGTAGAGGAAAACAGTGTGAAAATTGACAATATTGTGCATAATAAATACTATTTGCGACTTGGCTAGGATTTTTTCGGAAAAAAGGTTAATTTTTGACTATTTTTGTCGATAAATATATTGCAAAAGATAATATTTAGGGTATAATTAAATTTACTACACTATATTTTAGAAAGGATGTGAGCAGGATGAAAATTTCCGGATATGATTATTTGTCAGAACAGAATAGCAAAATCGGACAGAATCTTCAGGATTTCTCTACGAAGCCGGAAGTATCACAGATTTCAGATACCAAAGAAGCTCACAATCTTCCTAATAGTAATCAGGTTAAGGATAATAAGCCGGCTGATGAGGGTACAGTCCTTAAGATTTCAGGGGATGCTCTCGCATACAGAAGAGCGGAGGCTAATCAGCAGATGGTTGCTTCATCTTTTGCAACTACAAACTTTAACACCAATGGCGAGGGGGATGTATCTCATGCCATGGTTGCTGATGGCAATAAGGTTCTTAACCAATACAGATTTTTTGTTCAGCCTACACAGTACGAGGGCGACGAAGGTGTGGTTAAGAGAATTTTCGGATAAATTTGAAAAAAGTGTTGACAAGGAAATATCCTTAGGATATAATTGCTATTGTTCCTGAAGAACAGACCATATTAATGGGCTATCGCCAAATGGTAAGGCACTGGACTCTGACTCCAGCATCTACAGGTTCGAGTCCTGTTAGCCCAGCTCGAGAAGCACCGCATAAGCGGTGCTTTTTGTTATGGCGACGAGGAAAATGGGCACCGTGCTTGCACGAGTGCCCATTTGACGACCGCTAATCAGTGCGAGCGAAGCGAAGCTCTTGTATGGCGACGAGGAAAATGGGCACCGTGCTTGCACGAGTGCCCATTTGACTTTGAAAGCAAATATTATTTTGCCTTAGCTGTCTCGAATTCATCAACGATTTCCTGTGATGGCGCCTTTGTACAAAGGCTTACTATTACAATTGTAAGTGCAGATAAAATGAACGCCGGAAGCAGTTCATAAATATCGAAGAATCCGCCAAGTGGTTTGATTGCAAATTTCCATACAAATGTGGTGATTGCACCAACAAGCATTCCTGACAATGCACCGGCAAGGTTACACCTTTTCCAGAACAGCGAAAGAAGAATAACTGCTCCAAACGCACCACCAAAGCCTGCCCAGGCAAAGGATACAATCTTAAATACACTTGAATCAGGGTTGAGAGCGATTATTACGCCTATCGCACCGATGATAACAACGGTGATTTTGGCGATGAAAATACTCTTTTTCTCAGACATTTTCACTTTGAAAAAATCCTTCAGAATGTTTTCGGATACACCTGAGGAAGCGGCAAGGAGTTGACTGTCTGCAGTGGACATTGTGGCAGCCAGAATACCTGCAAGAATAACGCCTGCCAAAAGTGCGGCAGCAAAACCGTTTTTACTGATTAAATCCGCTATTGAGATAATAACTGTTTCTGAATCGGCCATTGGCTCAAGAGACTGGTTGGCAATCATTGCATTACCTACAAGTCCGATAAATACTGCAACACCCATTGCAATAACTACCCAGATACTGGCAATTCTTCTCGAGATGACAAGTTTTTTCTCATCCTTGATAGCCATGAATCTGACAAGAACGTGCGGGATGCCGAAATAACCTACGCCCCAGATAAGGCATGAGAGGATAGAGCGTGCATTGTAGCTGACCGCTTTGCCGCCTGCAGTATCATATGTACTGGTAAGGTTGAGGTAGCCCGGAAGCTCTTTTGCATTGTCGATTACGGCAGCAAAACCGCCTGCTTTATAAACACCAAAGCCAACAATGGTTACAAGGGCAATCGACATGACAATACTCTGGATAAGGTCGGTAGTACATACCGCTTTGAAACCGCCCATAATTGTATATGTAACAATGATTACTGCGGATATTATCATGGCAGTCTTATAATCCACATGGAAAAGTGAATTGAAAAGCTTTCCGCAGGCCGCAAACCCCGAACCTGCATAAGGAACGAAGAATACCACAATGATAAATGCGGAAATAGCTGTGATGATATTTTTCTTGTCATGGAATCGCTTTGCAAAGAAGCTTGGTACGGTAATCGCGTTGAGCTCCTGCGAATAGCGGCGAAGTCTCCTTGATACAAAGAACCAGTTGAGCCAGGTTCCTGCTGCAAGCCCGATGGCTGTCCATGCTGCTTCGGCAAGTCCTGCAGCTAATGCAACGCCCGGCAAACCCATCAAAAGCCAACTGCTCATATCACTGGCCTCAGCGCTCATTGCTGTAACGATTGGTCCCATTTTACGACCACCAAGATAAAAATCATCCGTGGTTGAATTTTTCTTACTAAACAGGAATCCGATAATAATAGTAGATGCAAGATATACAGATATTGCAACTATGATTCCAACAGTAGATGAAGTCATATTTTTCCTCCTAACCATCCCGCCGAACAGCTTTGCTGTGAGGGGGCTTTATTTATATATAATCTTATACATATTAACATGGAAAAGAAGAATTTCGCAATAAATATTGATGAAAAACAAGAAATAATATTGAAAAAACCTGACTAAAATTGTAAAATTATATTAATAGTGCAGGAGGTGTACGCCTATGAGAAAAAGATTATTTATAGCTGCATTGGTGGGTGTTGTGGTTTTCTCAATATCCGGTTGCGGTAAGAACAAAGATAACAGTAATAACGGAGATACGAAGGCACCTGATGAGAGTACTGCAGTTGTGGATAATCCTACGGAACCTGTTACTGAGGAAGAACCGACTGAGGCGCCTACGGAGGAGGAGACACGTCAGTACATTCTTAATGAGGAGCAGAGGGGGTACTGGACGGAAAATCTTGACTGTGCGGGGAGCGATAGCTCGCATACCTTCTATCAGGAAGATTATGCAGAAGAGGGTGCAAAGCATGCCGTAATAGGCAATTATGTTAACGAATATTTTGATGTACAGATTAATTTTCCAACTTCTGCAGGAAGAAAAGATGATGATTATATCAAGAGCGACAATGCAATTGATAACAGGCTTGTTGCGATGATATATTTCAATAAGCTTGCCACGATGAATATTTATGTGCTGAATGATTTTGAGAGCGCAGAGGATTACCTGACTAATGAAACGAGATTTATGATTATTGAGCAATATCATGTGCTTGGGGATATCAAAACAACAACAATAGGAAGCAACACCTATTACTACAGAGAGAGCCATGAGAGGAAACCCGGACAGTACTGGGCTGATTTTGCATTGATGAAGGATGATAAAATAATAGCCTATCAGATAAGTGCATACAGCAAAGAGCAGGTCGAAGAGATTATCAAATATATAGTAAAATAGTTTACGACACAGGATGAAATACAGGAATGGGTGATATATATGCTACTAAGTATCAAAGAACAGTCAGATCATATCAAAAATAAACATGGAATACTTGTAGAACGCCGGGTGAGCGAGAATGACCTGAGAGGAATCAGCAGCGATTTGCATGAATTGGCAGGAAGGGACACAACGGAGATGTATTGTGCAGTGATGCCGGCACATTTTTCTACACATGGAGAGGTTACATTCAATTTCGGCCGCGAGTATCCCATTGACTATGACCCTACCAAGGAAGAAAGGGATATGCAATATTTCAGGACATTTCAGTCGCTGATAACCAGATATAAGGGTAGGGCTGTTTTCAACAATCTGGCGGATATCAAGATGATGATAAAGGAATTCACCGAGACAATGAAAGATGAGGATAAGAAGTCTGATGTGTATTCTGTGACCTCAATCTGGTATAATTTTGACACAAATGAATTCGTGATTGAGATTCCCTTTGTCAATGATACCAAGAAAATAATGTCTGATGATGAGTTGTATCTTGTAAGAAGCAAGGATGAATTATTCAGATATGCTTATTTTGATACACTAACAGGTATGCATAACTGGAACTGGATGTGGGAGAAACTTGACCTCCACAGA
Source organism: Butyrivibrio sp. (assembly GCA_016297265.1). GTDB lineage: Bacteria > Bacillota > Clostridia > Lachnospirales > Lachnospiraceae > Eshraghiella. The sequence goes on along the minus strand of JAEDHB010000011.1, from coordinate 39,093 downwards.
CAGGAGGGAATCGATGAATATACCTTTGTTCATTTTGACGTAAAAGATTTCAGATTAATTAATAATATATACGGACATGAGGAGGCTAATACCCTTCTGAGAAGAATTGCCGCAGCAATTGAAGAATGTGACTGGGTATATCATGCATGCAGATGTCATAATGACAATTTTGCAATTATGGGAAAATATATGTCACAGGAGGAATACGAAGTCAAACTTCGTGAATTATTTGATAAAGTAACACACCTCACCTGTGATGACAATTATAGGATTTTTTACAGATGCGGAATTGTTCTTTTGAGTAGTGATTATGTCGTGGCGGAAGACACTATTGCGGATCTGGCAAAAGCAGCACAGAGAAGCGGCAGGGATACATCCGAGACACAGATAACCTTTTATAATGATACAATGCATCAGCGCGAGATGTACAGATCCAAACTCAAGGCGGAATTACAGTCGGCAATTGACAACGATGAATTCATCGTATATCTTCAACCAAAGTATGACATAGAAACGGAAAAAGTATTCGGCGCAGAAGCTTTGGTAAGATGGAATTATCATCATGAAGAGTTGTGGATGCCGGGTAAGTTCATACCATATCTTGAGCAGGATGGCCTTGTCAGTAAAATAGATTTGGTTGTATTTACAAAGGTTTGCGAATTTCTTGCAGAATGTAAGGATGACGGAATACCTGTCTATCCTATTTCGGTTAACCTGTCAAGAATCAGTCTATTTAACGACAATCTAGTTAATGAGATGAAGATGGTTGCTGACAAGTATAATGTGGATACACAATATATTGACATAGAACTTACGGAAAGTGCGGCATATGAGGACAGTTCAAATCTCCTGCAAATCATGGAGCAGTTAAGCAATGCCGGTTTTAAAATTTCCCTTGATGATTTCGGAACAGGATTTTCTGCGCTTGGCCTATTAAGAGATATGCCGGTGGATACTCTCAAGATTGACAAGAGCTTTGTAGACGGAATTCTAAATAACAGCGATAAGGATAACTGGCTTGTACAGGATATCATTCAGATTGCAAAACATATGGAAATGATTTGCCTCGCAGAAGGCGCAGAGAGCAGGGAACAGGTTGATTTACTTAAAAAATGGGGATGTGAATACATTCAGGGATATTATTTCAGCAAACCTATTCCGATAGTTGATTATGTTTCACTTTTGCTTGAACAGAATAAATAATTAACAAAAACAGCTGAAAAGCTGTTTTTTGTTATGGATTGTTGCGAAACTGCAAAAAACACTTTATTGCCAATATATTAAGTGATATAATCAAAGATAATACGCTTGGAGGAAGTTTAATGAAGAACATAACTAATGAAATTTTTTATGTGGGCGTTAATGACCACAAGATAGACTTGTTTGAGGGACATTATATTGTACCAAACGGAATGGCATATAACTCATATGTTATTATGGATGAAAAGATTGCCATTATGGATTCCGTGGATGCAGATTTTGCAGAGGAATGGCTTGGCAATATTGAAGAGGTGCTTGGTGACAGAACTCCGGATTACCTTGTTGTCCAGCATATGGAACCGGACCATTCGGCAAATATTGTCAATCTGGTAAAAAAATATCCTGACATTACTGTTGTGGGAAATGCCCAGATATTTAATATGATGAAGAATTTCTTTCCAAATGACAGCATAGATAATACCAAAGTTGTTACAAACGGAGAGACGCTTTCACTGGGAAAACATGAGCTTAAATTTGTCTTTGCACCGATGGTGCACTGGCCTGAAGTTATGGTAACATACGACACTGCTGACAAGGTTCTTTTCTCTGCAGACGGCTTTGGCAAGTTTGGTGCCCTTGATGCAGAAGAGGAATGGGCATGTGAGGCAAGAAGGTATTATTTTGGCATTGTCGGAAAATACGGAGCACAGGTACAGACTCTTTTGAAAAAACTTTCCGAGCTTGAGGTTAATACCATTTGTCCATTGCACGGACCGGTTCTGACTGAAAATCTGTCATATTATATCGATTTATATAATACATGGTCCTCATATGAGGCTGAATCAGAGGGTGTAATGATTGCCTATACTTCTGTGTACGGTAATACCAAGAAGGCAGTGCTTAAGCTTGAAGAATATCTCAAGGAAGAGGGCTGTGAAAAAGTTGTTGTGTGTGACCTTGCAAGGGAAGACATGGCAGAAGCTGTTGAAGACGGCTTCAGATACGGCAAAATAGTACTCGCCACAACTACCTACAATATGGATATTTTTCCATATATGCGAGAATTTATCGAAGCACTTACTCTCAGAAATTATCAGAATAAGAGAATCGGTATTATTGAAAATGGTTCATGGGCACCTACAGCTGCCAAAGTGATAAAGGGGCTCTTTGAGAACAGCAAAAACATTGAGTGGGCTGATACCACGGTTACAATAATTTCAGCACTCAAGGATGAAAATGACGCAGAGTTAAGACGTTTGGCAAAAGATATGATGAAATAATTATATATTGGTAGAATATGAACAGAGCGGAGAATAAGGATAATATTTATAACAGAATATTCAATGGAATTGCATTTGCTATTGGAATAGTAGTAGTGTTATTAATCATTCTTTTTGTCGTGATAATGATAAGAACTCACGGAAATGCGAAATTGGATGGATGGCATCAGGACATCCATCTGAACTGGATGCATATTGAAGAAGATGGTACCAAAATACCAATAGAAGAAGCCCAAATTGATGAACACAATAAACAGGTCTATGAGACGATACTGCCTCAGTATATAAAGCCCGGGGCGGCAATTGCATTTCATACCGGTCTGCTTACGGATGTGTATATTAATGGCAAACTGAGAATGCGCTATGACGGAAGTGAGAATCCTTTTCAGGGCAGTGCGGTCAAAAACATGCTTTTTGTTGTACCGCTTTTCAGCAGTGACTGCAATGCTACAATGAGAGTTGTCCGTTATGATAAATATGGCAATGACGCATTGCCGGGCATATATTATGGTGATACCATCGGAATATATAATGAGTTCAGTTCTGATAACCGTTATGGAATATATTTTGCGATTGCGATTGCGATAGTAGCATTGATAATTGCGTTTGCTTGCTTCTTTTTGGGCAAACGACTCGGCGGCAACAAAACCCTGGCAGTATTGTGCTTTGGAGTGTTTGGTATTGCTGTCTGGATGGTATTCAATAATGATACATTTCAATATCTTTTCAATACGCAGTATATTGACGGAATCTATGCATATTTGACAATAATGCTTATATGTTTTCCGTTTATGTATTATGTGAATATGGTGCAGGAGAAAAGATATTCAAAATGGTATTGTGCGGCTGCAATTCTCCAGGTGATTACATTTGGGGTAGTGTCGTTTTTGCAATTCAGCGATATCATGGATTTTTCAGTGACACTGTTGCCAATGAATATAGTGCAGATGCTCATAATTCTGCTGATGCTCGTTACAATAATAATTGACACTGTAAAAAGACACAAGAACAGCTTCAGACTTGTTAACTGTGGACTGGCCGGACTTGCTTTTTCCGGAGTTCTGGAGGTCCTGAATATTAATTTCTGGCATGTTGCATTCGAAGGATTCTTTCTGGATGTGGGATTGCTTACATTGCTTGTGATGATTTACATTTTCGGAAGGAGTTATGTTGAAAAATCTGCAATCGTTGCCGAAAGTGCGACGAAAGCCAGTAAGATGAAATCTTCATTTCTTGCCAATATGAGTCACGAAATCCGTACCCCTATCAATGCGATTATGGGAATGAATGACATGATTTTGCGTGAAGAAATCAGTGAGGAAGTGAGGGGCTATTCAAACAGTATAAAATCCGCCAGCAACAATTTGCTGTATCTCATCAATGATATTCTTGATTTTTCAAAAATCGAAGCAGGCAAGCTGGAATTAACCAAGGAAGAATACAAGCTTGGAGATGTTGTCAGGGATGTTGTTAATGCCATAAGGGTGAAAATAGATGATAAAGGTCTCAAACTCAATATTGAAATAGATGAAGAACTTCCGTCAGTTTTGTATGGGGATTCCACAAGAGTTTACCAGATAATGAGCAATATTCTTGGAAATGCCGCAAAATATACGCAAAAAGGAGATATTCTATTCAAGCTTAACGGCGAGGTTATCGAAGATGTTCTTGAATTGGAAATTACGATAAAGGACACAGGAATAGGCATCAGAGAAGAAGATAAGCCAAGGCTTTTTGACAAATTTGAAAGACTTGATGTTTTGAAAAACAGGGGCGTTGAAGGTGCAGGGTTAGGACTTGCCATCGCGAAGGAGCTCATCTCAATGATGGATGGTGAGATTTCTTTTGACAGTACATACGGTCAGGGTACAACCTTCTATATTATGATAAGACAGGTAATCGTTGACAGGTCAGAGCTTGGAAAAATCAACTTCTCAAGTGCCAAAAGAGAAGCAGAGAACAAGTATATTGCAAAATTTGTTGCGCCTAAAGCTAATATCCTTATCGTGGATGATAATGAGCTAAATCTCATGGTAGCCAAGGGACTGCTTAAGAAAACATATATGAATGTTGATATATGCAAGAGCGGATTTGAAATGCTGGAAAGAGTTGTCCGCAAGCAATATCACATTATTTTGCTCGATCATATGATGCCTGAGATGGACGGAATTGAGACCTTAAGACGTTTCAAAAATCTTGAGGGCAATATGTGCAAGGATGCACCGGTTATTGCTATGACTGCCAATGCCATCAAGGGGGCAAAAGAGAATTATATTAGCGAAGGTTTTAATGACTATATCAGTAAACCGGTTAAAAGTGAAGATTTGGAACAGATAATCTATAATTATCTTCCTGAAAAGCTTATCTGCAATAACATTGAAGAGATAATTGCAAGGCAGAGCCTTGTGGTTCCGCCAATGGAGGAATTCGATTTGGAATATGCCCGAAAACTCCTTGGAAACGAGGAAATACTTATCGATGTAATTTGCGAATTGTTCAAATACCTTCCAAAAGTAAAGGATAAGCTTAACATTCTTTTTGATGGAATAGAAAATGAAGAGATTCTGCAAACTTACTGTGTTGAGGTTCATGCACTAAAGAGCAGCACCGCCTCCGCAGGAGCACTCCTGCTTTCAAAGATGGCACGAATACTGGAGAGAAGTGCAACTAACAAAGAAATTGACAGAATAAGAATTATGCATCCTATACTCATTGAAGAAATAGAAAAGCATTATAAGGTTATTGCGGAATCGGGTGTGGTTGTTATCAGTAATGATAAGACAGAGGATGACAACAGGGTTGAAATTGTTCTTAAGAACATAATGGAATGTCTGGAACAGAAAAAATACAATTCCCTTGATTTACTCGTCGATGAAATGAATGAATATATATATCCGACGGATCTTGAAAAACAAATTGTAGAAATCATGAATTACCTGGATGATTTTGAATATGAGAGTGCATACAGATGTCTTTGTGAAATGTTTGACAGATAAGAACATATAATATTAGGAGTGTTTGAATACTCAAACACTCCTTTTTTTGTAATACTAAAATTTTCCGCTTGAACTGCTTCCTGAGGAATGGATTCCGCCACCGCCGTCACTACTGCTTCGGATTTTGGTGGATGTAACATTACTGTAGAGGAATTGCTCATAACCGTTGACTATATTAAGACTGCCCGGTCTTACATAGTATTTTGCGGTGTCCTGAGGTCTTACTGATTTCAAATGTGACTTCATAACTGCGGTTACAATTAGTGATATAATGAAAGCAACTGCAACACTGCCCAGTGCAAAAGGAAGAACCGGGAAAGGCTTCATTGGAAGGTTGTCGGCTGTGTATGGAGTGCCGTTTTCATATTGAACAATGAAATCCTCACTCAAATCACAGAATAAATCGAAGGCCTTGTAGTAATCTCCATCACTAAGCTTTGGCTGTATTTTTTCGCCGATATATTCCCTTCCCTCTTTACAGAAAGCACTCAAACCCTTACCTCTTGCTGTAATTACCCAGTCACGGGTCTGCATGGATATCAATAACATTACTCCGCTGTTAGAGCCGCCTGAGCCAAAACCATGTGAATCATAATAATTCTCTGCGAAAGTATTTGGATTGCCCTGAAGATTTTGCAACGTAACTACAACAATATCGATATTGTGATTTTGGTTAAAAGAAGCTATTTTCTGCGACAGTTTTTTTGCTTCGCTTGAGCTTAGCAGATTGGCTTCATCATATACATTGCTATTTGATTGGTAAATTAAGTCCGAGTCGGCATCTAATGCCATTGCAGGAATTGCCATAAGTGCAAAAGTAAGAATGGCGGCTATTATTGCTATAATTCTTTTCTTCATATGCTATGCCCCCCATTTAAATACATTCCATAACAGGAAGCTCAAACCGAAAAGAGCAACTCCGACGATTCCTGTTAGTGCTAAACGCCATTTGGTGCGGATGGATTTATCCATAGGCAAATCTCCTGCAAATTTGCCGGTCTGGCCGTTCATGGCAAAAATATAATGATTTCCGTTCCAGGTTGTATTAAGAATCCATACAGGGAACAAGGCATATTTTGCCTTGGCATTGTGGAGTCTTAAATTGGAATTTTCAGTGACAACTGTGGTATAACCGAGGACTGTTTTTGCAAATTCAGTTTCGGTGCTTTTCTTGATTCTTGCGTTGATTTTTTCAGTGCATTGCTCTGCGGACACATCATATTTGTCTGCCAGATATCCGGCAAGGTACGCAGTTTGAAAATCAACAGCTTCTGCAAAATTGAAAGGTTCAATGGATTCCATCAGCGTATCATCCATTTTGACAGAACCGTCATTTGGAACATTGTCAAACATAAGATTTCCGTCGCGGACTACAAGGTAATAACTTGTTTCGGTATATTCATAATCACCGCTTATCCAGTCGCGTACCCTGGTTGCACGATATCTTATGTTTGCATCAACTGTTGAATCAAATAACCAGTAAGGAACATAAATTCCTTTGATATCATCTATATGATTTTGTGATTTAAATACTTTAGGTAATAATCTTTTACCCTTAAGATGATTGTAGAGTGCCTCTTTGGCATCCTTCTTGTTAAGCTTGAATGGAATAACATAATCCGGTTTGAGGAAGCCGGTGAGCTGTTCCATCATTATAACCGGGTTGTCACAGTAAGGGCATTTGGTAGCGGCTACTGTTTCATCGCCAACAATTTCACCGCCGCATGATTTACATACATAAGTGCGGAAACCATAGGCTTCATTGCCGGCCCATTCGTTATTGCTGTGAGGTTCCCAGTTCATTTCATCTTCGTGATCTTTCTTAAGAACATCGTCATATGCTTTAAGCGTATCCATCTCGAATTCAGTGTCACAGAAAGGACATTTCATTTTCTGAAGAGAACTGTCGAAGTTGATGGCACCGCCGCAGCAAGGACATTTGTATTCTTGTAGCATTAGTGTTCTCCTTATAATATCCCGTGAAGACAGAGCCTCACGGGATTAATAAATTCAATATGATTATGGTCTCTTTGCGCCGCAGTTAGGGCAGAAGTTACCGGTTACGGTAGCACCGCAAGAACAGGTCCAAGTGTCGCTATCCGGTTTCTTTGCACCACAGTTAGGGCAAAAGTTGCCGGTAGCTACAGTACCGCATGAACAGGTCCAGCTTCCTGCCGGAGCAGGTTTCTTTGCACCACAGTTAGGACAGAAGTTGCCGGTAGCAACCGTGCCGCATGAGCAATTCCATGAGTCTGCCTGATTTTGCGCAGCCTGTGCCTGCTGCTGACCTACAGCATAGAGGTTCTGTGCATTCATTCCTCCCTGATTCATAGCCATTCCCATTCCCATAAAACCTGTCATGGCGCCTGCTGAGTTGCCTGCTGCTGTTCTCATGGCATCTGCCTGAGCATTAACAATTGCAGCCGCACCCATATTGGCATCCTTGTACATTGCTGTACGTTGAGCTTCCTTGATGCTTTCTGCATCATCATCAGGAATTGTAACTGAACCGATGGAAACGGTAACAAGTTCGAGTCCTCTAAGATTAATCCATTTGTCTGTAAGTGCTTCGTTAAGTGCTGCCTCAAGTTCAGGAGTGTGCTGCGGAATCTGGTTTGGACGAAGCTCCAAATCAGAAAGCTTTCCTAAAGCGGGTTGAAGTGCACTCATAAATTCTGTTTTAAGCTGTATGTCGATATTTTCACGTGTATATTCATCGGCAACGTTGCCTGCAACATTCTTATAGAAGAGAAGCGGGTCTGAAATTCTGTAAGAATATGTTCCCGAACAGCGAAGCGCTGTATCGAGGTCGAGTCCTATTTTTGAATCAACAACACGGAACATAACAGGGTTGGCTGTACCGAATTTGTTACCGATAAGTTCCTTGGTGTTGATGTAATAGATTCTCTGATCTCTTCCTGTATCACCGCCGTATGTAAATCTCTTTCCGATGGTCTTGAAGGTATTGACAATACCTTTTCCGAGCTTGCCTGTAAAAATACTTGGCTCTGATGATGTATCATATGTGAATTCACCCGGTTCAGCACAAACCTCGACGATTTCACCCTGATCAACGATAATCATACACTGTCCGTCTGCAACAGCGATTCCTGAACCGTTGGAAATGACATTGTCATTGCCCTTCGTATTTGATGATCTTTTGTTAGTTTGTTTGACACCCCTTGTCATAAGCACATCTGCTTCCATGGAATCGCAAGTAAAGAATTCTTTCCACTGGTCTGCAAGAGTACCATTAAGGGCACCAAAACCTGCTTTTATAAGTCCCATAATAAACTCCTTTCTCAAAAAAACGTACACATTTATTATAAATCATATTCAAACTAATCGCAATTATTTTATTAGTCAAAAATAGTCAAAAAAACATTATAGTTTGATGACAACGGATTTCTTTTGTGCTATAATTAGTTAAGTTTGCGTTGAAAGGTGACATCCATGGAAATTGTTATAGATGGATACAATATTAATTACAAAATATCAGGTGAAGGCGAGGAATATGCAGTTGTTCTCCAAGGCTGGGGAACCGAAATGGCATTATATGATACCATCGCTGCCTGCATAGGACAGAAGTTTAAAGTAGTTCAGTTTGATTTCCCGGGGTTCGGTGCCAGCGATGAACCGAGGGAACCTTGGGATGTGGACGCATATGCAGACTTTTTTGAGAAGTTTATGAAAACACTGGGAATTGAAAAGGCAGTTCTTTTCGGACATTCCTACGGTGGAAGAGTAATAATAAAGCTTGCGACAAGGCAGACATTAGGTTTTGAAATTGACAGAATAATATTGATTGACAGCGCGGGGATTATGCCGAAACGCTCATTTTGGATGAAACTCAAGGTCATGAGATATAAGATGTTCAAGAAATTTGTGTCTCTGAAGCCGATTCATGCAATTTGTCCGAATCTCATTGATGAATGGAAAAACAAGCAAGGCTCGGAGGATTATCGTAATGCGTCTCCTATGATGAAACAGTGTATGGTAAAAGCAATCAATGAGGACCTCACGCATCTTTTACCAATGATTGAGCAGGAAACACTCCTGATTTGGGGAGATAATGATACTGCTACACCGATTAGTGATGCACATGTTATGGAAGAAAAAATCCCTAATTCAGGTCTTGCGGTGATAAAGGGAACCGGGCACTATTCTTTTCTGGAACAGCCGGCAGTGTTCAGAAGTATAATGAATTCGTATTTTCAGATAAAGTAATAATGTACGTCGCAGGACATATCAATAATATGAGGGCGTATTGCCCCCGTATTTCCGTAGTTCTGCGTGCACGCTCTGTGCAAATATGAATGACAAGTAGGTGGATTATGAGAATATTAACTATAGCAGCCATTGTTTTGTCTGTTCCCGGACTGCTGCTTGCGGGCAGATATAATCTGCATATGTTCCAGCTTGACAGTTACATGAATGTGGAACATATGGCATGGCTTAAGAAGAATTGGAAGAAACAGGGACTTCTGCTTATGCAGCTTGCACTGGGAGTTCTTGCGATATTTGTAAGGCATGTGGCAACTTTCTCGGTTCTGATTCTTATGGACCTGATTATTACAAGATATTATTTTTACCTTAAAAAGAATAACACTAAGAAAAAACTTGTATATACCATGAGAGTAAGGCGTCAGATTGCAACGAATATTATTCTGGCGGCGATAATCATTGCACTGGTGGACATTTTTGCAGGGGTTGGTTACCTTCCGGGAACTCTGGCGGTTATTACCGGACTCCAAATGTTCAATCTGTTTGTGATTGTTGTTATCAACAAGCCTTTGGAAAAAATGGTTACAAATCATTTCATTAACGATGCAAAGAGAAGACTACATGAAGTTCCTGATTTGAAAATAATCGGAATCACCGGAAGCTACGGCAAAACCAGTATGAAGTATTATCTTCAGACTCTTTTGCAGGACAAATTCAATGTGCTTATTACTCCTGAAAGCTACAACACACCGATGGGAATTGTAAAAACCATCCGCAGTTCGCTGAAGCCGACACATGAACTTTTCATATGTGAAATGGGAGCAAAATATGTTGGAGATATCAAGGAAATATGCGATATCGTACATCCGGACCATGGTGTGATTTCCTCAATCGGACCACAGCATCTGGAGACCTTCGGCAATATGGACAATATCATCAGCACCAAATTTGAACTCGCTGATGCAATTCCGGAGGGCGGTATGCTTTTCCTTAATGGAGATAATGAATATATTACGGGCAACAGTAAGAAGTACTCGTCAGTATTTTACCGGTCAAAATCCTCCGGCGACGGATATACCACTTCGGATGTCAGTCTGTCACAGCTGGGAACTGAATTTACCGTTACGGCGCCATCGGGCGAGAGCGAGAGATTTCAGATGAAACTTGTTGGAGAACACAATATTATCAATGTTGTGGGAGCCATCGCAGTGGCAAATTCTTTTGGAATACCACTCAAAAGTCTGAAGACTTCCGTAAGAAGGATTCAGCCGGTTCAGCACAGAATGCAGATGATAAGACGAGGCAATGTTACAATAATTGACGACGCATATAATTCAAATCCTGTGGGCTCCAAGGTCGCGGTGGAAACGCTGAACATGTTGGAGGGCGTGAGAATACTTGTTACGCCCGGAATGGTTGAACTTGGCAGGGATGAGGATGATTTTAATTACAAATTCGGTACTTATGCAGCGCAGAACTGTGACTATATACTGCTTGTTGGAAAAAAACACACAGAGCCGATTTACAAGGGCGTTATGGATAGCGGATTTCCACAGGAAAAGTGCGTTGTATTTGACAAATTAGAGGAAGCATTAAGCTATGCTTATTCAATAAAGGGCGAAGGCCACAAGTATATTTTGCTTGAAAACGACCTCCCGGATAATTATTAAGTAGCTACCCGCATAAGACAGGCGAGGACAGAAAGGTGAACGAGATGAAAATTAAAGTTGCGGTATTGTTTGGTGGAAAAAGTGTTGAGCATGAGGTTTCAATAATCTCAGGTATTCAGGCTATTATGAGTATGGACACGGAAAAATATGATGTTATTCCCGTCTATATTAATAAAAAAAATGAGATGTATGTAGGTGATGATATAGGCAGGATAGAATGCTACAAAAATATCAATTCATTACTTGCAAAATCCCAGCGTGTGATTATGGTTAATGATGGCGACAAGGTTTCTTTGGTGCCTTATCCTGCAAAAAAAATCGGCAAAAAGAATACAATAGATATCGATATTGCATTTCCGATTGTACATGGAACAAATGTTGAAGACGGTGCATTGCAGGGCTATCTTAAGACTTTAGGAATTCCTTTTGTGGGATGTGATGTTACTGCTTCAGCAGTGGGAATGGACAAATATATAACAAAGGCTGTGCTTAAGGATAACAACATACCTGTTTTGGACTGCCTCAATTTTACAACGTCGGACTACGAAGAAATAGACGATATGGTTGCCAAAATTGAGAGTGAACTGGGATATCCGGTTATTATTAAGCCGGTTAACCTTGGATCAAGTGTCGGCATCAGTGTGGCAAAGGACAGAGTTGAGCTTATTCAGTCAATAGATGATGCTTTCACATATTCAAGAAGAGTGCTTGTAGAGCATGCAATCACAAAGTTACGCGAGATTAACTGTTCGGTTCTTGGTGACGAGAATGAAGCAATAGCATCTGAATGTGAGGAACCATTACATACAAAAGATATCCTAAGCTATGAAGATAAATATCTCGGCAATTCAAAGGGTGGCAAAAGCAAGGGCATGGCAAGTGTTTCAAGAAAAATACCTGCGGAGCTTTCCTCAGAGCAACGTGAAGAAATACGCAGTCTGGCGGTTGAATCCTTTAAGAAGCTTGGTTGCCAGGGCGTAGCAAGAATTGATTTTATGATTGATGAGGATAACGGAAAACTGTATTTTAACGAAATTAATACAATACCGGGTTCGTTGGCATTTTACCTCTGGGAGCCGGTGGGCGTTCCGTACAAGGAATTGCTTACAAGAATGATTAATCTTTCGCTTAAGCGTGTCAGAGAGGAAGAAAGTCTTACATTTTCTTTTGATACGAATATTCTTGACGGACAGACACTTTGCGGCGGCAAGAGCGGAAAACTTATGAAATAACGGGTGTGAAGTACTATGAGAGAAATAAAGAGTCATGTTAGATTTAGTGAGGCCGACAGATTTGGACAGATGACAGTCGACTCAATTATTAATTACCTTCAGGATTGTGCGATGGTACATTCTGAAAGCGTTGGACGTGGAATAAGCAGTATGGATGAGGCGGACGGATACTGGTTTTTGTATTCGTGGCAGGTGGATATTCACAGGGCTCCGGTTCTGTTTGAGAACATAACGGTAAGAACCAATCCATATGATTTTAAGGGATTTTTTGGATATCGTAATTTTGAGATAATCGGTGAGGATGATGAGGTCCTTGTGCAGGCTAATTCCATCTGGGTATATCTTGACTCAGAGACCAATCAGCCTGCAAGAATACCACAGGATGAAAAGGACGCATATTATACGGGAATACCTGCGCTGGATATGGAATACTGTGACCGCAAGATTGAAATACCGGAAGATGTTGTGGAATACTCACCGGTTCCGGTAATGAATTCACAGCTGGATATCAATCAGCATGTAAACAATTGCGAATATATCAGGACATTTATTGCTGTGACAGGAATTGAGGCTATTCCGTCCAGAGTGAGAGCGGAATACAAAGTGTCTGCGACGGAGGGCGATGTGTTCCACCCTTATGTGTATTTTGATAGTGAAAAGTGTATTGCAGATTTAAGAGCTGAAGACGGAACGGCATATGCCGCAATTGAGTTTACTTTTTAACAGTGAAACAGGAGCCGGACATGATAGAAATTGGGAAAAAACAGGCACTGATGGTGGTTAAGAAGACCGAATTCGGTGTGTATCTGGGAACGGAGGAGGAAAAAGTCCTTCTTCCGGCAAAATATGTTGATGAGGATACAGAAATTGGCGATTCAATCACAGTTTTTGTGTACAGGGATTCCAAGGACAGGCTGATTGCCACCACCAACGAACCATTGATTAAGCTTGGCGAGGTAAAAATACTCAAGGTAAAACAGGTAAATAATATCGGGGCGTTTCTTGAATGGGGGCTTGAGAAGGACCTGTTTCTTCCATTTAAGGAGCAGACAGCCAAAGTGGTGGAAGGAAAGAGCTATCCCGTCGCACTTTATGTTGATAAGAGTGACCGTTTGTGTGCAACTACCAGAATATATCCTTATCTTAAGACGACTTCACATTACAAGCCCGGGGATACAGTCAGGGGCTTTGCGTATGAACATATAGAGAAATTTGGAATGTTTGTTGCCGTTGACGGAATGTATCAGGGGCTTATTCCGAAAAAAGCTTTATACGGACATATCAATATCGGTGATGAAATAACCGCAACCGTTGCAAGAATATTGCCGGACAATAAGATAGAACTTACTATGAGAGCCCCGTCCTACATACAGATAGAGGATGATGCCAATGTAATTCTTGAAGCACTCAACAGAAGGAATGGAAAGCTCCCGTTCACGGACAAGGCTTCCCCGGAATTGATAAAGGAAGAGTTTGAGATGAGCAAGGCTGCCTTCAAACGAGCATGTGGACATTTGTTAAAACGAAATTTAATAAACATAACAGATAACAATATTGAACTAAATGAAAGGAGCTAATACAATGAGCAAAGTAATCAGCACAGACAAGGCGCCGGCAGCAATCGGCCCATATTCACAGGCAATCGAGACAGATGGATTCGTATTCACATCAGGTGTAATACCTGTTAATCCTGCGACCGGAGAGATTCCTGTAACTGTTGAAGAACAGGCGAATCAGGCATTCTCAAATCTTCGCAATCTGATCGAAGCATCCGGTAATTCAATAAGTCAGGTGATTAAGACAACAGTATTTATTAAGGAGATGAACGATTTCGGAAAAATCAATGAAATCTACGCTCAGTATTTTTCAGAACCATTTCCTGCAAGATCATGTGTTGAAGTTGCCAGACTTCCAAAAGATGTATTGCTTGAGATTGAGGCAATTGTAAAAAAATAATAGCTAAAAGGATGGCATCTTCTTCGGGGGATGCCATTATTAATATGAAGGAGACTAACTGAAATGGGACATATCTATTTTGTCAGACATGGACAGAGTCTGTGGAATGTAGCCAACAAGATTTGTGGTGCAACGGATATAGATCTTACTGAAAAGGGACATGAACAGGCAATTGAGACAGGAAAAATAATAAAAGAGGGCGGATATAGGATTGATGAGATTCTCTGCTCACCATTACTGCGTGCTGCAAATACTGCAAAGCATATATCAGAGATTATCGGAGTACCTTGCAGAGTTGAGATGGCTCTCAAGGAGCAGAATTTTGGAAAATATGAAGGGACCCCGAGGGACAACGAAGAATTCAAGGCGGCAAAGCAGGAATTTATTAATGATTATGAGGGCGGGGAAAGTATGGCAAGAATGTGCCAGAGAATATATAATCTCTTGGACAGATTGAAAAATGATGACAAAACATACCTTCTTGTTGCCCATAATGGCATTGCGAGAATTATTAAATCATATTTTAACAATATGACAAATGCCGAATTCGCTGCGTTTGGCGTGGATAATTGTGCTATTGTGCGCTTCGATTTTTCATAATAATATTGACCCTTTCCGTCAGTATTGCAAGCAAAACAGAGAAAAACATAAGGAATATCGGAAGAAGCCTGATATCAATATGTTGCGCTATTAATCCAAATAACGGCGGCATAAAGGTTGAGCCTACATATGCACTGGCCATCTGTATACCTATTATTGCCTGGGAATTTTGTTTGCCGAAATTACCCGGGGTGGAATGAATTATGGAAGGGTATACCGGTGCACAACCGAGACCGATTATCATGAAGCAACCAATACTTAGAATATCATTGTTAAATGGAATGGCAATTCCTGCTATTCCGAGACACATCAAAGTAATTCCTGCCCTGATTAGATTTTTGTCACTAAGCTTTTCGGATATAAATCCGCTAATGAATCTTCCTGCGGTTATTCCGATACAGAACATTGAACCGAAGGCAGCTGCTTTCTCGGCAGCAACTCCCCGTACCTCAACAAGATAGCTGCTTGCCCAGAGGAGGGTGGTACTTTCAGCTGCACAGTAGCATAGAAAACCTGCCAGAACCGGTTTTACACCGGGGATTTTAAAAGCACCGGTTACACCGACCGATTCGATGTTTTCTTCAGAAGAGGAGACCTTGTTGCAATTCCACAGCTTTACAGATAGGAAAAGAGTGGCGGAAATAATTATCTGGATGATGAATACTATCCGGTAGCCAAGCTTCCAGGAGCCATAATTTGACAGTGCAATGCTCATGATGTATGGACTTATGATAGTACCCACGCCCCAGAAACAATGAAGCCAGCTCATATGTCTTGATGAATAATGGAGAGCTACATAGTTGTTGAGAGCAGCATCAATTGCTCCGGCTCCCAGTCCGTATGGAACTGCTAATATGCATAAAATATAGAATTTGTCGGCCAGAGAAAAGCCAAGTAATGCAAATGCGGTAATAGCAACGGATACAGCTGTTACCCATTTTGTACCGAATTTGCGGGTGATTCTGTCTGAAAGCAGACTTGATGCTATGGTTCCTCCGGATATTATCATCGAGATGATTCCGGCATAGGATATCGGAACACTAAAATACGGATGCATAGCCGGCCAGGCACTTCCTAAAAGTGAATCAGGAAGGCCCAGACTTATGAAAGCAAGATATATTATCGCCAAGAGTAATGAGTACATATGCAAATCTCCTTTTTAGATATCACTTTATCGCATTTCCGGTAGTAATTCAACAATAATAATGATAAAATAGTATAGCAGTTTGTCGAAAACAAAATGGAAAATTATACAGTTTTGGAGGAATAAGCATGACACTTGTTCAGTTAAGATATGCGGTAATGGTCGCTGATAAGGGCTCTATCAGCGAAGCGGCAAAGGCACTCTATATTTCACAGCCAAGCCTTACCAGTGCAATAAAAGAACTTGAAAATGAAATGTGCATCACCATATTTGACAGAACTAACAGGGGAGTAAGCGTGTCGGCAAAGGGCGATGAATTTCTCGCATATGCCCGTCAAATTCTTGGACAAGTGGATTTGATGGAGGATAAGTATAAGGGCACCAGGGAACGCAGGTCCAGATTTTCGGTATCCTGTCAGCATTATTCTTTTGCAGTAAGTGCCTTTGTGGATGTGATAAATGAATACGGCGGAGACAAGTATGATTTTACCCTTCGTGAAACCCAGACATACGAGATTATTGAAGATGTGTCAAAACTAAAAAGCGAGGTAGGGGTTCTTTATCTTTCCGGTAATAATGAGAAAATAATCAGCAAAATACTTAAGAAGAACGACTTGATATTCACTGAATTGTCTGTTGCAACACCCCATGTATTTATCAGCAACAGACATCCGCTGGTTGACAAGGATGTGATTACAATTGACGATTTGGAGGATTATCCTTATCTCACTTTTGAACAGGGAGATTACAATTCCTTCTATTTTTCCGAAGAGATAATGAATTCCTATGACTGCAAAAAGAATATCAAGGTCCGTGACCGCGCAACTCTGTTTAATCTCGTGGTGGGACTCAACGGATATACGGTAAGCTCCGGAGTAATCAATGATGAGTTGAACTGGCAGAATATTGTTGCCCGTCCTCTGAAGCTCGACGATGATATGCATATCGGAGTTGTTCAAAAAAAGGGAGTAACAGCAAGCAAATATGCTTTGTTATATATAGAAAGACTTAAGAAATATATTGATATAGGATGAAACTATAACAAAAGAGCATTATTTTATATTTTTCAAATGTAAGATTTGATGATAATATGAATAAAAAAATTCAGGCGGTAAATTATGAAATTAACAGAGATATTGGCAAAAAATAAAATAACACTTTCTTTTGAGGTTTTTCCACCAAAGACGGACGCAAATTATGAAAGTGTTGAGAAAGCGGCTTTTGGAGTGGCATCGCTAAGTCCGAGTTATATGAGTGTAACCTACGGAGCAGGCGGAAGCACGAGCAGAAATACGGTGAAAATCGCTGAAGGAATTCAGGAAAAATACGGTGTCAACACAATTGCCCATCTTACATGCGTGGGTGCATGCAGGGAGGATATCCACAACGCTCTTGACAAGATGAAGGCGGCAGGCATTGACAATGTACTTGCACTCCGCGGTGACAAGCCCAAGGATTTTGTCGGAGAACCATTTACTGATTATCATTATGCTTCTGAGCTTGTTGAGGAAATCAAGGCATACGGTGACTTTTGCGTCGGAGGGGCATGCTATCCGGAGGGACATGTGGATGCAGTCAGCAAGAGCGATGATATAATCAATCTTAAGAAAAAAGTTGATGCGGGCTGTGAATTCCTTACAACACAGATGTTTTTTGACAACAATATTTTCTATAATTTCTTATATAAAGTAAGAGAAGCCGGGATTACAGTACCCGTGATTCCGGGTATTATGCCAATAACAAGGGCTAATCAGGTGGCCAACGCAGTTAAGCTTTCGGGCTGCAATGTACCTGAGAGATTTAAGAGTATTGTGGACAGATTCGGCAATAATCCGGCAGCAATGCAGCAGGCAGGAATAGCATATGCAACAGATCAGATAATTGATTTGATTGCCAATGGTATCAATAATATACATGTATATTCAATGAACAAACAGGAAATTGCACTTGGATTACAAAATAACCTTTCGGAGATTATTAAATGACAATTAATAAAAGGGAAGCAATCAGATATCTGGGATTTGGAAAACAGCAGCCGGACGAAGTCACCATTGCACTCATTGACCAATGTGCAGAGGAGATTAGTCAGACTGCTGAATGTCGTCATACAGTGAGAAGGTTTCCGCTGACGTTCAGCGAGGATGGCATGCCAAAAGCGGCAGGAATAGAACTGCAAAGCAGAAGTCTTGCGCGCAATCTTCTCGGTTGTGAGGAAGTTATTTTCATGGCGGCAACTCTTGGACCGGGGCCAGACAGACTGATGAATCTCTATTCAAAAATACAGATTAGCAAAGCGGCAGTTTTGCAGGCAACCGCCGCCGCTGCAATAGAAGATTACTGCAATTCCATACAGAGGGATATAGAGAAAAAAATAAACGCCGAAGGCCTGTACCTGAGACCGAGATACAGCCCGGGTTACGGCGACTTATCACTAGCGGTTCAACCGGAATTTCTCAATGTGCTTGACGCTGCAAAGCAGGCAGGCATTGTGCTGTCTGAAGGCGGTGTAATGATTCCGGAAAAATCAGTTACGGCAATAATGGGAATCAGCAGAATTAACAGCAAATGTCATATAGAAGGCTGTGAAAGCTGCAATAATACAGATTGCGCCTTTAGGAGGAATTAGAATGGATTTACTCAACACACTTGGAAAAAGAATAGTATACCTTGACGGGGGACTTGGCTCCTTGTTGCAGGCAAGAGGCCTGAAGACAGGCGAACTTCCGGAAATGTGGAATCTTACCCATCCGGAGGTGCTGAAACAGATTCACAGGGAATATATAGAAGCAGGTGCGGACATCATATCCGCAAATACCTTCGGTATCAACGAATTCAAATTCGACAATGTGGAGGAACTGATAACTGCCGGAATCAATAATGCAAAAGAAGCTGTTGCCGAATCAGGAAGGGATGTTCTGGTTGCATTGGACATAGGCTCCTGCGGAAAATTGTTGAAACCAATGGGGACACTCCCGTTTGAGGATGCAGTCAATGTTTTTGCCAGAGTCATCAAAGCAGGAGTTGCCGCCGGCGCTGACATGGTGCTTATTGAAACCCAGAACGACATATATGAGACAAAGGCAATGGTGCTTGCCGCGAAGGAAAACAGTAACCTGCCGATAGTGGCATCCGTTGTTTTTGGCGAGAACGGCAAGATGCTCACAGGAGCTACGCCTGACATTGCAGTTGCAGTACTGGAGGGGCTGGGAGTCGATGTAATCGGCATGAATTGCGGTCTTGGACCTAAGCAGATGAAAGGTCTTGCGGATGAACTGTTAAGATATGCATCAATTCCTGTGATAATAACTCCGAATGCAGGTCTTCCTCGAGTTGAGAACGGGGCTACCGTATATGATGTGGGACCTGAAGAATTTGCTGATGACATGGTGGATATTGCCCAAAAAGGTGCATGGATTCTGGGCGGATGTTGCGGCACAACTCCGGAGCACATTAAAGCAATGGTAGAAAAAACAAAGAATATTCAACCGGTACCAATTTCAGAAAAGGAGGATACCATTGTTACTTCTTACTGTCAGTCCGTTTCTCTCGGAAATGCTCCGCGCATAATAGGTGAGAGAATCAATCCGACAGGCAAATCCAAATTCAAGCAGGCCCTGAGGGACGGAAATATGGAATATATTTTGGAGGAGGGCGTTAAACAGGCAGATTCCGGCGCACATATTCTGGATGTGAATGTGGGACTTCCTGAAATCGATGAAGTCTCCGTGATGGAAAAAACAGTGTACGAATTGCAGAGCGTTCTTCCGCTTCCGCTTCAAATTGACACCACCGACCCTGTTGCGATGGAGCACGCTCTCAGAATATATAACGGAAAACCGATGATTAATTCGGTTAACGGCAAGGAAGAGGTTATGCGCCAAATCTTTCCGCTGGTCAAAAAATACGGCGGCGTTGTGGTGGGCCTTGCGCTTGATGAGGAAGGAATCCCTGACACTGCAGAAGGCCGTCTTGCCATTGCGGACAAAATATACAGCCGTGCCGCTGAGTATGGCATAAAACCAAAGGATATTGTTATCGATGCACTTACAATGACAATGAGCACCAATAACGAATCAGCCAACATTACTCTTAAAGCTGTAAAATCTCTTAAGGAGCAGAACAAAAAAACCGTGCTTGGCGTATCCAATATTTCTTTTGGACTTCCTCAGCGTGAACTGATAAACGCTGCATTTTTTACCATGGCAATGCAGGCAGGTCTGTCCGCCGGAATAATCAACCCTAATTCAGCGGCAATGAGACAGGCATATGACACATATTGTGTGCTTGGCGGATTTGACAGCCAGTGCATGAATTATGTTGAACGCTATGCAGTTGCGAGCCCTGTACCATCTGCTGCTCCGGTCAATACAGCTGTAACATCCGGCAAAACAGCACCCGCCGAACTGACATTGACTGACTGTATTATTAAAGGTCTCAAGGAGCCGGCCTACAAAGCAACACTGAAATGCCTTGAAACAATGGATGCGATGGAAGTAATTAACGGAGAGCTTGTCCCTGCTCTTGATAAAGTCGGGAAAGGTTTTGAGAAGGGAACAGTATTTTTACCTCAATTACTTATGAGTGCAGAGGCTGCAAAAGCCGGCTTTGAAGCCATTAAGGAACATGTTGCAAAACAGGGCACAGTGCAGGAAAAGAAGGCAGTAATTGTTATTGCTACCGTAAAAGGAGATATTCATGACATTGGTAAAAACATTGTTAAGGTTCTCCTCGAAAATTATGGTTATGACGTGATTGACCTTGGCAAAGATGTTCCTCCTGAAACTGTTGTAGACAAGGTCAAGGAAACCGGCGCATTGCTTGTTGGTCTGAGTGCACTTATGACCACGACGGTTGTTAATATGGAAGCGACTATCAAACTTCTTCGCCGGGAATGCCCTCAATGCAAAATTATGGTGGGCGGTGCAGTACTCACTCAGGAATATGCAGACATGATAGGCGCAGATTTTTATGGAAAGGATGCAATGCAGTCTGTTTACTATGCAGAGGAATTGCTGAATACAAATAGATAGAAAGGTATTGAAAAATATCTAATTTGCATATATAATACTTTTTGCCGGCACTACCGGCAAATTTAGCGGATGTGGCGGAATTGGCAGACGCGTAAGATTTAGGTTCTTATGTCAACAGGCGTGCAGGTTCAAGTCCTGTCATCCGCAGTTATGTATTCAAAGGGGTTGTAAAATACTCCTTTATAAGAAATGGCTATGGGCTCTGCGCTCATAGCTTTTTTGATTATGTTATGCAAGGGCCCCCTCTCTGAATTGGCCGGGGATTACGACCGGAATTCTGTAGGCTCCTTCCCCCCCAACACACATTTCCCATCTATACCTCAACAGAAAACAGTGGTATAATAAAATGTCATCAATTATCAGGTTATCGGGAGGGCATATGTATCGAATTTTAGTGATTGAAGATGATGAAAAATTGAGAGAGCAGATAGTGGAAATGCTTAAAGCTAATGAATATGAAGTGTATTGCGTGACAGATTTTCGCAATGTTCTTACAGCAGTGGATGAGATACGACCGGACCTCATCACATTGGATATCAATCTTCCGTATATGGATGGCAACTATTTTTGCAGGGCAATCAGAAAAAAATACAACATGCCAATAATAGTTACATCTGCAAGGAACAGTGACTCCGACCAGATACTCAGCATAGAGCTGGGATGTGATGATTACATTGTAAAACCCTTCAACATCCAGCTGCTTTTGTCAAAGATATCAGCATCACTAAGACGCAGTTATGGCGAATTTAACAACAATCAGCTCCCAAAAACAAGCCTTTCAATAGGAAGAATTGTGCTTGATGATATGGCTATGAAGCTCACATATAAGGGCAGAGAATATGATTTGACAAAGACAGAATACAAATTAATAAGAGTCTTTATGAGCAGTCCGGACGAGGTGATAAGCAGGGAAGTGCTCCTCAATGAAATATGGGATGACAAGGATTTTGTCGATGACAACACCCTCACTGTTAATATCACAAGGGTTAAAAAACTTTTTGAGAAAATGGGGATAGAAGATGTAATAAAAACCAAGAGGGGAATGGGATATATGCTAAGCAGGGAGGCAATAGATGAGCAGAACTAAACTTTACTTAATAAAAAACAGGTTTTTCTCGGTTGTGTATTTTGCTTCGATAATATGTATTATCGGGTTTTATTGTCTGATATCCGGTGTAAATAATGTGGGATATCCGGTTCTGGTGGCATTGTTCTTTTATTGTCTGTACATGCTGGTGGATGGAATTATGTTTTGCAGGCATTTGAAAAATATCGAAAAGCTTAGTGAAAACTCGCTAAAGGTGGATTCTGCAAGAGCGGATAATATGTTCATATACAGGGCGATGGAATCAATTCATGAAAAATATAATATGAAAATTACGCGCCTTATCGATGAGAATACTGAGGATAAGAGATTTACCTCCGGATGCGTTCACAACATCAAGACTCCGGTGACAGTGGGAAGCATATTGATACAGAGGGCAAAATCCGGTGAAATAACCTGCGGGGAGGCGTTGGATGGAATTGAACCGGAGATGGAAAGGGTCAATGAAAGCCTTAATATGCTTCTGGATATTCAGCGCATTTCGGAATTTGAAAAGGATTATGAATTGACAGAGATTGATTTGAAGGAAGAACTAAGGGAGATTATCAATTCCAACAAGAGACTGTTTATTAACAGCAATATTTTTCCTGCTGTTGAGGGTGAAAGCGTGGGTGTGCTCACGGATAAAAAGTGGAATGCGGTGCTGATTAACCAGATAATATCAAATGCTGTAAAATACTCTAAGGACGGTGGCGCAAAGCATATATATTTTTCGATTAGAAAAGTTGATAAGTGTGTTGAACTCGCAATACGAGATGAGGGAATAGGAATTTCGGAATATGATATACCGCGGGTGTTTGAAGCTTTTTTTACAGGTGAAAACGGACGAAAGGGATATAGCGCAAGCGGTATCGGACTATATTTGTGTAAAAAAATCTGTGACAGACTTAATCAAAAGATAAGGCTTGAAAATGCTGAAGAAGGAGGATGCAGAGTTACAATAACTTACCTTACAAAATTGTAAGGTTTTTTTAGCCGGTTCGATGGATTGTTTCCGTGCGATTTTGTATATTAGTGTCAAACAAAGACAGGAGAGATTATTATGGTAATAGTAGAATCAAGAAATCTATCAAAAACATACGGAAACAATCTTAACAATAAGACGAATGCGGTTCAGGATATTTCGCTTACGATTAACAAGGGCGAATTTGTGGCGATTATGGGGCCTTCCGGCAGCGGAAAAAGTACATTTATCAATATGCTCAGCGGAATCCTTAAGCCGACCTCCGGCGAGGTTATCATTGATGGCGATTCCATTGCTGCGATGAGTAATGACGAGATGGCGGAATTCAGAAGAAAAAAACTAGGTTTTGTATTTCAGGATTTTAATCTTCTGGACAATCTTACAATTCGTGAAAATATTATTTTGCCCATGGTGTTTGACAGAAGAAGCAAGGAGGAAATGGAAAGTGTTGCGGAAAAATATATGAAGCAGTTTTCCTTAGAAAGCATTGCTAATAAATATCCTACTGAGGTGAGCGGAGGACAGATGCAGCGTACGGCCGTGGCAAGGGCGCTTGTGAATAATCCGGTTACATTGTTTGCTGATGAACCAACGGGTAATCTGGATTCTAAGAGTTCAAACGCCGTGATGAAATGCTTTGAGGAAATCAATGCGGCAGGGACCACAATATTGATGGTTACACATGATGTTTTTGCGGCGAGTTTCTGCAAACATGTTATTTTTATCAAAGACGGCAAAATTAATATGGATGTGTACAGGAAGGGTAACAGGCAACAGTTTTTTGAGCAGATTTTGGAGTGCCAGACAATGGTTGGAGGTGATTCAAATGACATTTAAAAACGTTGTTATGAAGAACTTTATTGGCAATTTGCGAAAATATCTGTCATATTTTCTTTCCGGAGTATTCTGTGTGGCAATGTTTTTTACATACTCAACACTTGCAACAATTAAAGAGGTTACAAGCTCCGTTGAGACATATCCTATGGATGCGCTTATGATAGTAACTTGCGTAATAATATCTATATTCTCAATTATTTTCATAAACTATTCCCATTCAAACTTTGTGACCAATAAGAAAAAGGAACTCGCAACATATATGTTTTTGGGAATGGACAGCAAGGATTGTACCGGACTTTTGCTGGCAGAAACATCTATGATTGCCGGAACATCAATAGTAGTTGGACTGGTTGTTGGAATGATTGCATCAAGGATCTTTGGACTTATTGTAAAAAAGATTGTCGAAATTGATGATATAAGCAATGATATCCATCCGATCAGTTTTGGCGTGACAGTTGCAGTATTCATTCTGATATATGCAGTATGCTTTATCGTGTCAATTCACAAGATGAAGAAAAAAGATTTGTCGTCAATTATCAGGGACAAAAGAATGGTTGAATCCAAACCTTTCGGAGTAAAAAATATCATTCTATCTGTTGCAGGCTTTGTATTGTTGGCATTTTCAATAATATTTGTATTGAAATTTGCAAGCGACAGCACAATCAATTATAAGATGTGGTTTATATTGACTTTTATTGTGAGCGGATTTGCCGGAACATTTATGATTGCTGCCAACCTTGTGACCTGCGCAATTGCAATCACAAAGAGAGGGAAGAAATGCTACAACAAAATGCTTGCTACCGCAGGCATCAGCTTCAAATTCAAACAAAATATGAAGATTATCATCGTTCTGACAATGCTTGCATCAATGATTGTTCTTCTGGTGGGTTCGCCGGTTGCACTTATCAGCATTTCAAAATCAATTGCAGAAGATTCCTCTGCTGATATTGAATATGTTCTGTTTAGTGATAATGATAAAGCTTCTTCAGCAATTTCGGGCGTGGAGAGCGAAGAGATAACAGAATTCAGATGCGTGAGAGGCAAGGATGAACAGATGATTCCTGTATTTTCATGTGCGGGATATAATTCAAAATATGACGGACAATTGCAGGTGGCAGAGGGGAAAATGCGCATTGTAAATACCGGCTGGATGCCGGGGGGCAACGGTTATGATGTGGGTAGTGCCTTGGAACTTGGCCTGGGAAGCGGAATAAAAAGCTTTGAAATTGAAGCCATTGACAAAGGAGAGTTTGACTGCGGGAACCTGTTTAAGGGCTCAGCTGTATATGTAATAAATGATGACGATTACAGAATGATTGAAGAAGATACAATCAAGGCAGATGTTCATAAAATAATGCTTGATTCAGACTGGCTTGACAGGGAGGAAGATGTCGATAAGCTTACTGAGGCAGTGGGAAATGACGGATTTGTCAATTCAAGAATCTATCAATACAATATGTTAAGACACGGCTATTCGGTATTTCTTTTCGTATCATGTTCAATGTGTTTTATGTTCTTTA
This sequence comes from Butyrivibrio sp., assembly GCA_016297265.1. GTDB lineage: Bacteria > Bacillota > Clostridia > Lachnospirales > Lachnospiraceae > Eshraghiella. Next base: position 13,335 of record JAEDHB010000011.1, on the reverse strand, counting down.
TCTCAACCGGTTTTGTACTCTATTTTAAGCAGTATAACGAAATCGACGAGGACAGACAGCAGTTTGTCCAGCTGTACAAAATGGGAATTTCTGAAAAAGAGATATCAAAGAGCATTCGAAAAAAAATGGCAGTTGTATATTTCCTTCCGCTTCTTGGCTGTATAATGGGAATCGCAATTATGTACTATATGACCTCACTTTTCGGCGGCGGTGATATAACCGTAAAATTTATGAGCAAAAGCGGAATCGGTCTGGGACTGTACAGCTTTTCACAGGTATGTTTTTATCTGTTTCTTGAGAAAAAGTATACAAAGGATGTATCAAATATTTATTGAAACAGAGTAAGCAGTATTGACAAACGGATGAACGGGCTGTAGGATATACTGATGAAAATCGGCATGAGCCGACGATATAATTTGAGGTATCTTATGATTAAACTGATTCTTCCCACAGTAGCATTGATGCTTGTATATATGTCAATTGGATTTACATTATGCAAGGTCAAAAAAGCAGTAGTGTCACATGCAAAAAGTCTGTCAGCGATTCTGATATATGTTCTCGGACCGATGATGATTATCAATTCCTTTCTCGGACTTGAATATTCAACGGATAATCTGATTAAAATCGGAACATATTTCATAGTTTCACTGTGCGTTCAGGTTCTGTTTTTTGGGATTCTGTATGTGATTTTTCGCAAAAAATATAACGATTCTAAATACAGAATATTATCCGTAGGAAGTGTGCTGGGGAATGTTGGATTTATCGGAATGCCGATACTTGCCAGTGTTTTTCCGGATACCCCCATTGTGCTGGTGTACAGCTCAATCAATGTAATGTCGATGAACCTGATTGTGTTTACAATCGGAACTTATATGATTACCAATGACAAGAGGTATGTAACATTCAAAAATGCAATTTTAAATCCAACTACGTTGGCAATTATTGTGGCCATGCCTCTGTTTATTTTCAAGGTGGATTTCCCGGAATTTGCGGATGATGCAATTGGACTGCTGGGAAAAATGGTTACTCCGTTCTGCATGTTTATCCTCGGAATGAGATTGTCGGAGGCCTCTTTTGTAAAAATATTTACAAGACCTTTCGTGTACATCACCTGTGCGTTGAAACTGCTGGTATTTCCGGCGTTTGCATTTCTTATTGTGCACTGGATACCATTTTTGGATGATGTGCTGAAGGGAGCAATTGTAGTGCTTGCGATGACTCCGTCGGGAGCAATTATCGAATCCCTTGCGGAACTTCACGAATGCGAGCAGGATTTTGCGGCAAATGTCGTTCTGCTTACAACAATACTGAGCGTCATCACAATTCCTTTGATGGCAATGTTGTTTGTATAAAAGTATTGTTATTATTTGATTTGAGTAGTATAATCAATATACTATTAAATTTGGAGGTAGACAAAATGGCTAATAAGTACGCAGGAACACAGACGGAGAAGAATTTACAGGCTGCATTTGCAGGCGAATCACAGGCGCGTAATAAATATACTTATTTCGCATCAGTTGCAAAAAAGGAAGGTTACGAGCAGATGTCTGCAATCTTTTTGAAAACAGCTGATAATGAAAAAGAACATGCGAAAATGTGGCTTAAGGAGTTACAGGGAATCGGCGATACAAAGGCGAATCTGGCAGCGGCTGCCGATGGCGAGAATTTTGAATGGACCGATATGTATGATGGATTTGCAAAAACTGCCGAGGAAGAAGGATTCCCTGAATTAGCGGCAAAGTTCAGAGCTGTTGCCGAAATTGAAAAACATCATGAAGAAAGATATCGTGCATTGCTCAACAATATTGAGACTGCACAGGTATTTGCAAAGAGCGAGGTGAAGGTGTGGGAATGCCGCAACTGTGGACATATTGTTGTCGGAACAAATGCTCCTGAGGTATGTCCTGTATGTAACCATCCTCAGAGCTACTTTGAGGTACATGCAGAGAACTACTAAATTTGAATTCTGTCAGGGATTGCAAAGTGGTTTGCAATCCCTTTTTTTAAGGAAAAGATATATGAAAAGACGGAAATAATCTGTATGTACTATATATAGAAAAATTGGAGATTTGTATGAGCTTTGTAGAATTTAGGAATGTTCAAAAAACATATCATATGGGAGAGGTTGATATTCAGGCATTACAGAATGTCAATTTTGAAATTGAGGAGGGTGAATTTGCCATTATTGTTGGTGCATCCGGAGCAGGCAAAACAACAATACTTAATATTCTGGGTGGTATGGATACGCTAACGAGCGGTACTGTAATGCTCGACGGTGAGGAAATATCCGCATATAACAAGAAAAGACTTACCACCTACAGGAGATTTGATGTGGGATTTGTATTCCAGTTTTACAATCTTATGGGAAATCTTACCGCATTGGAAAATGTTGAACTTGCTGCGCAGATTTGCAAGGAACCTATGAATGCAAAAACAATACTTGCAGAGGTGGGACTTGAGGACAGAATGTCCAATTTTCCGGCACAGTTATCCGGAGGTGAACAGCAGCGTGTGGCAATTGCAAGAGCTTTAGCGAAGAATCCTAAGATATTGTTATGCGATGAACCTACGGGAGCTCTTGATTACAATACGGGAAAGGCGGTATTAAGGCTTCTTGCCGATACATGCCGCAATATGCATAAAACAGTTATAGTTATTACCCACAATCAGGCGCTTACTGCAATGGCGGACAGAGTTATTACGGTAAAAAGCGGAACGGTAGTTAGCAATGTAGTTAATACTGAACCTGCGTCAGTGGATAGTATTGAATGGTAGGTGCATGTGATGAAATCAATGATGAGGCGAACCACCGGAAGAGAGATTAAAAACAGCTTTGGAAGATATGCAGCAATATTAGCAATAGTTGCTCTTGGAGTCGGTTTTTTCTCCGGATTAAAGATGACCAAACCATTAATGTACAAAATAGTTAATCAGTTTGTGAAAGATCAACAGTTATTTGATTTCAGACTGATTTCAACCCAGGGAATAGATAAAGGAGCAGCAGATGAGTTTGCCGGGCTTAATGGAATTAGAGCAGCGGAGGGGGCATATTACAGGGATGCCCTCTGCGTGACTGATGAGAATGACACGGCTTTGGTAGTTACATTTCGTTCTCTTACTGCGGAGATTAACAAACCTGTAGTATCATCCGGAAGAATGCCGCTTAACAGCAATGAATGTCTGCTTGATGACAACAAATTTGATGAAACGGCAATAGGAAGCAAAATTGTAATCTCAGAATTTAATGATAAAGATACTCTGGGTTGTTTTAGGGAAAAAGAATATGTTGTAACAGGTCTTGTTCACTCACCTATCTATATGAATTTTGAACGCGGAAGCAGTAATATTGGCAAGGGATCGGTGGAGTGTTTTGCCTATGTGACCGAAGAAAGTTTTGCCTCTGACTGTTACACTGAAATGTATATAAAAATGGATTCCGATGAAGAAATATATTCTGAACACTATAAGGATGAGGCTGACAGAATACGGCCCGTTGTTCAAAAGGAATATGACAGACTTGTTGACAAGAGATATAACGAGTTATTAGCAGCAGGAAGACAGGCATATGGGGAGGTATTTACTCTTGACGAACCAAAGTACTATGTGCTTGGACGGGAAACTAACGTTGGGTATGCATGCTTTGAGAGTGATTCTGATATAGTCGATGAGGTAGCCAAGCTGTTTCCTGTTTTTTTCTTTCTGGTGGCTGCACTGATTTGTATGACCACTATGAACAGAATGGTGGAAGAGCAACGCACACAGATTGGAATTCTTAAGGCCCTTGGTTACAGTAATGTCACAATTATGAATAAATATTTATTCTATTCCGGAAGTGCGGCATTCATCGGATGTGTATTTGGTTTTGGCGTTGGAACATATGCTTTTCCGAAAATCATCTGGAGTGCCTACGGCATAATTTACAGTGTGGGCGGGTCAGGATATATATTCAATCCGGGCATGCTTCTTATATGCCTGGCTGCTTCAATGATATGTTCCGTAGGTACAACATGGATGTCCTGCAGATATGAACTTAGGGAGGTTCCGGCGCGGCTTATTATTCCAAAGGCACCAAAGAGTGGAAAACGCATTGTTTTTGAAAGAATCGGATTCGTATGGGATCGCATGAAATTTCTTCATAAGGTATCCGTAAGAAATATATTCAGGTACAAAAAGCGTCTCTTTATGATGATTATTGGAATCAGCGGCTGCACTGCACTAGTTGTGGCGGCATTGGGACTTAATGATTCCATAAGCTCAATTGTGGAGGATCAATATGGAAAAATTCAGGTTTATGATATCGGCGTGAGTTTTGACCATGTATTGAGTACATCTGAAAGAAGGGATTTTCAAAATAAATCCAAAGATATTGTGGACAGTGTAAGCTACTACTATTCCGCTTCGGTGGATTTGACAGGACCAAAGGATACAAAGAATATTACTCTTATTGTACCGGAGGATGCAGAGAGCTGTGAGAAGGTTTTGCATTTCAAGAATTCAAAGGGACAAAAAATTGCTTTCCCCGATGAAAACTGTGCAGTAATCACTAAAGCCTTTGCCCAAAAGCATGATATAGACCTTGGAGATACGGTATCTTTTCTTGATTCGGATTACAATAAATTTGAAGTGAAGATAAGCGGCATATGTGAGAATTATGTCGATGATTATATTTATATCTCGGCTCCGGAATATCGGAAACAGAAGGGAAAAACTGCCAATTTTTCATATGCCTGGTGTCAGCTGGGTGACGGGGTGGATTCATTTGAAGCAGGAGCAATACTGCAGGATTACGATAATATCACATCTACCTATATTACAAAAGAGGTTGAGCAGAGAATTGGCGAGATGTTAAAAAGTCTTAATGCCGTGATATATCTGGTAATTGGAAGTGCCGCGGCTTTGGCGTTCATTGTTTTATACAACCTGACCAATATCAATATTACGGAGAGAATCAGGGAAATTGCTACTATTAAAGTATTAGGCTTCTATGCCAATGAGACTGCATCTTATGTATTTCGGGAAAATCTCGTGCTCTCAATCGCAGGAGCTTTAGTTGGACTTTTGCTTGGAAAAGCATTGCATGGCTTTATTATGAATAGTATCAATCTTGATGGAATGTCCTTCCGTAATAGAATTACTCCGTTATCCTATGTGATTGCATTTGTTCTTACTATTGTTTTCGCTGTTGGAGTAAGTTTAGTTATGAGGCGCAAGCTTGACAGAATTGATATGGCGGAGTCGCTAAAATCAGTAGAATAATTTTCCGGCAGATGTTAATTTATTTAGGATTTCTGCCGAATATATATTAAAGTGGATTCTATTCCATTACCAAAAAGGAATTTGGTCAAAATATTTTCAAGGAGGAGAAAAATATGGATAATTTATCTTCAATCATGGGAAGTACGACGACTTACAGTGGTCAGAATGTCGCACAGACAAAGGATGCTTCCAAGACGGACAAAACCGCTAACAGCAAAGCTGCTAACAACTATGGTAAAACAATAGGCAAGCCTAAACTTAGCGAAAAGGCTGCAAAGTATTATGAGGAGCTCAAGAATAAATTCTCTGATCTTGATTTTATTCTTGTGAGTAGCGACCAGAAAGAGCAGGCGAAGGCACAGGCGGCAAATTACGCTAACAAGCAGAAAATGGTAGTTCTCATCGATGAGGAAAAAATCGAGAGAATGGCGGAGGATGAAAATTACCGCAAACAGTACGAATCAATAATTGCTAACTCAAAGCTTAACATGTCAAATCTTGGGGACAGTGTTTTCTCTACAGGCGCAAATGTCAAGGGATTCGGTATGCAGGTAAATGATGACGGAACAGCAAGTTATTTTGCCGTACTCAAGAAGTCAAGCGCCGCACAGAAAGCGCGCATCGAGAAAAAAGCTGCTGAAAAGAAAGCGGAGAAAAAGGCAGAGGCAAAAGAGGCAGCCAAGGAACAAATGGAGGAACGGCTGGAAGAAATACATGATAATCGAAGCAAAACGGACACGGGCAATACCGTTACAATTACAGCCGGTTCAATAGAAGAACTTGTTCAGAAAATAAATGACCAGGCTCAGTTATTTTTGAGTGACTCTGTTCAAACAGAGGAAGAAAAATATGTGGGACAGAAATTTGATTTTTCTGTATAGAAAATAGCACATGAAATTGCAGCAACTCTGTAGCGAAGAACGATTGGTACAATATAACAACGGGGAAGAGATAAAAGGGGTTATTAGTTAGGTATATTATATTTTTTGAGGAGATGAATTGAGTATGTCAAGCTTCAAATGTAAAAAATGCGGAGCTGAAATTGAAGTGTATTCGGATGCAATGGTTTGCACCTGCGATTCATGTGGGGAAGAACAAATTGTACCAAAATCAGCATTATCAAGTGCTACAGAAGGGTTTGGGTTGTCAAAATCTGATATTTATGCAGACATAAATTATGCAAGAAATGACGATGGAGATTTCAATTTTGTCACAATGGAGGCCAAAAAGAAGGTCAATTTGAAATTTGTTTTTGCCATTCTTATTCTTTTTGCCGCGATTATTGGTGGAGCGGTTGTTGCTCTTAATAAATACATTCTGCCAAATAGCAGGTATAATGGAGAAATGGCTGTTTTGGAAAGCGCAGGAAAAGGAGATGTAGTTTCTTACGGAAACTATAAGGGCGAGCTTGAGTGGGTGGTCCTTGACAGAACAGGTGATAAACTCCTTCTGATGCTTCAGACACCAATCGTAAATAAGCCGTTTCACAAATATAATGATGAGGACAACTGGGAAAAATCCACATTAAGAACATGGCTTAATGACAAGTTTTATAATAGGGCTTTCGGCAAGAAGGAAAGAGCGTCCATATTATCGACTGAAGTGAAAGCCGAAACCAATCCAAAGGGAAAGATGAATGCAGGTGCGGATACTGAAGATAAGGTATTCATACTGAGCAAATCAGAAATCGATAAACTTTTATCACTGCAGTTAAGAAAATGCGAGGAAGAATGGTGGCTCAGAAATCCGGGAAAATATGACGGATATACATCTACAATGAATGAAGATGGAGAATTCGATGAAAACGGCAGCGAAAGTACAGATTCGCTTGCGGTAAGGCCGGCGATATGGGTTTCTGTAACATCAGAGTAGCGTTTAGCGGAGATATAATCTGCAATTGTTAATGAAAAATAGAACCTGATTTTGGAATGCCTACAGTATTAGTAGTTTGATGTGTCGATTTACTGATATTGCAGGCACTCTTTTTTCATGTTTTTTCAGAGGAACATATGCAATCAGGCAAAAGAAGAAAGAAAAGCGGAAATACAGAGTATGTGATTGAATGAAAAGTATTATGGAAAAAATATGTTTTTAGATAAGTATCATCGAATATTGTAATATATCCGTTTTTTTGCTATAATCTAATAGTTTAAGAACAAGACGGAGGAATATTGGATGGACAAAGAAGAGTTTTGGGACATCTATGACAGTGATAAAAATAGAACCGGTCGAATTATGAGGCGTAATGACTGGAATCTCGCAGATGACGAGTATCACCTTACAGTTCTTGGAGTTGTAATGAGACGAGATGGCAAATTTCTCATTACCAAAAGAGCAATGGATAAAGCGTGGGCTCCCGGTTGGTGGGAGGTTTCAGGTGGTGCCTGCATGGCAGGAGAGGAATCTGAGGAGGCTGTAAAGAGAGAGATTCTTGAGGAAACAGGTCTTGATGTGAGCGATTGGGAAGGCGGTTATGTTTTTTCATATCATAGAGAGAACCCCGGTGAGGGAGACAACTATTTTGTTGATATCTACAGATTTGTAGGTGATTTTGAAAAAGAAGATGTGCATCTTCAGGCAGAGGAGACCAATGGGTTTATGCTGGCTGACATTGATACAATCAGGCAACTTGCCGAAGAAGGAATTTTTCTGCACTATGACAGTATAAAACAAGTATTTGAAGTATAACAGGAGGCATAAAATGGCAAATACTACTACATATAATCCTAAAGTGATTGAGCCAAAATGGCAAAAATACTGGGAGGATAATAAAACATTTAAGACAGATGTCTGGGATTTTTCCAAACCAAAATTCTATGCGTTGGATATGTTTCCATATCCATCGGGAGTAGGTCTTCATGCGGGACATCCGGAGGGATATACTGCAACTGATATTGTTTCAAGAATGAAGAGAATGCAGGGGTATAATGTTTTGCATCCAATGGGATATGATTCATTCGGCCTTCCTGCTGAACAGTATGCAGTAAGCACCGGTAATCATCCGAACGGATTTACTGAGGAAAACATTAAGACATTTACAGGACAACTTAAAGAATTGGGATTTGACTATGACTGGTCCAAAATGATTGCCACCAGTGATCCTAAATTTTACAAATGGACTCAGTGGATTTTTAAACAACTCTATCTTGACGGATATGCGAAATATGTTGATATGCCTGTCAACTGGTGTGAGGAACTCGGAACAGTTCTTTCAAATGATGAAGTTATCGACGGAAAATCAGAGCGTGGGGGTTACCCTGTTATTCGCAAAAATATGAAGCAGTGGGTAATTGACCAGGTTGCTTTTGCGGATAAACTTCTCGAAGGCCTTGATGAAATTGACTGGCCGGAGTCGACCAAGGAAATGCAGAGACACTGGATTGGCAAATCAGAAGGTGTGGAAGTGGATTTTGAGATTGTGGGAGGCGGACAGTTTTCCATCTATACTACATGTATTGAGACAATTTATGGTATTACATTCATGGTGCTGGCTCCTGACGGGGAGACAGTTAAGAACCTTATGCCAAGAATTCAGAATAAGGAAGAGGTTCAGGCGTACATTGATGAGACAATTAAGAAAAATGATATGGACAGAACTGAACTTAATAAGACAAAGTCAGGCTGCAAACTTGAGGGCATTTACTGTATCAATCCTGTAAATGGCAAGGAAGTTCCTATTTTTATAGGAGACTTTGTTCTTGCCAACTACGGAACAGGTGCAGTAATGGCCGTTCCATGTCACGACCAGAGAGATTTTGAGTATTCAGAGGTACATAATATACCAAGAATTCAGGTAATTGACGGCGCGGATGTGAGCGAGCATGCTTTTGAAAAATATGATTATCTCGGAAAAGGTTGTAAACTTATCAATTCTGAGGAATTTACAGGTCTGACTGTTGAAGAGGCAAAGGAAGCAATTACAGTAAAGCTTGAAAATATGGGGGTTGCCCGAAGAACAGCCAACTATCATTTCCGTGAATGGATTTTTGCCAGACAGAGATATTGGGGTGAACCGGTTCCTATCGTATATCTTGAGGATGGAAGCATTCATGTGCTTGATGACTCTGAGCTTCCGCTGATTCTTCCTGAACTTGAGGATTACAAGGGTAAAAACGGACAGGCTCCGCTTGAAAATGCTACAGAGTGGAAGCAGTACAGTCATAATGGAATTACCGGAAAAAGAGAGACATCAACAATGCCCGGAAGTGCAGGCTCAAGCTGGTATTATATCAGATATATCGATCCTGATAATGAAAATGCAATGTGCGACCCTGAACTTATGAAGCACTGGCTTCCTGTTGATTTGTACATTGGCGGACCGGAGCATGCAGTTGGTCATCTTATTTATTCAAGAATCTGGAACAGGTTCCTGTATGACAAAGGTCTTTCACCTGTTAAGGAACCATTTAAGAAGCTGGTTCATCAGGGCATGATTCTTGGTTCAAACGGAATTAAGATGGGAAAACGTTTCCCTGAATATGTTATTAATCCAAGTGATATTATCCGGGATTACGGTGCAGATACATTACGTCTTTATGAAATGTTCATGGGGCCTCTTGAAGCATCAAAACCATGGAGCCAGCAGGGCGTTGAGGGCGCAAGAAGATTTATCGGGCGTGTATGGAATTTCTTTACCGAGCCTGAAAATATTGTGGACGGAGACGATGATAAAACTCTGGAAAAGGTATATAACCAGACAATTAAGAAAGTGACGGAGGATTACGAAACCCTAGGCTTTAATACTGCAATAAGCCAGATGATGATCTTCTTAAATGCGGCAACCAAGGCAGGAAAATGTCCAAAAGCCTATGCCGAAGGATATATCAAAGTATTCTCCTGCGTGTGTCCTCATGTCGGAGAAGAAATCTGGAGCATATTGGGCCACGAGGGAACCATTGCCTATGAATCCTGGCCAACTTATGATGAGAATGCAATTAAGGAAGATACCATCGAGATTGCCGTTCAGATTAACGGCAAGGTTAAGGGAACGGTTGAAATTGCTGTTGACGAAGCGGAGGATTCAGTTAAGAGTAAGGCCCATGAGGTGCCTTCTGTAGCCAAAGCGCTTGACGGAAAGACAATTGTCAAAGAAATCTATGTAAAAGGCAAAATACTTAATATTGTTGCAAAATAGCATTGCGAAGGGCAAGAGAATTTTATGTAAAGGACTGTCGGGAAACAGATAGTCCGTAACAGCGGAGGCTGTGACATATACGAGTCACAGCCTCCGCCATTTTTTTCTCCTTTTGGGGGATTTTCTTCGCATATGACATTGCTTGATTATGAGTTAGAGGATAAAATTTACCATTTCCCTTGTATTTTATTTAGTCTTTTAAAGGCAAATATTATAATTTGTTTCTTGAATCGGGATACAGCAGCATTAGTTTGACAAAATAGTACGAATATGGTACAGTACATATATCGTACTATATTATGAGGAGGAATGTCATAATGGTCGCATACGCTAATAAGCTTCATTCGGGAGTCACCTATGAAAAGATTCAGAGAGTGTTTGAATCCGGTGTAGCATTTTCTGTAATTGTTTCGGTACCTTTCTATACGGTTTATTATCTTTTTATGAGGGTGATACTGGATTCCGTGTCCGCGGGATTTTTTAATTCGGGATGGAGTAGAATTAAAACCGCATTTACAGTGTGCAATGTGGGAATAAGCGCAATTGATTTTATATACTTTCTGCTATGTATGGTTTTGTGTGTATATTCGATAGTCAGACTCCGGAAGATATCGGGTCAGCTTGATAAAGCTCGTGATAATTACAGAAGAAAGCCTGAATTCATTGTGGCGTACGGAGCATACGGGCAGGTTAGACATCCGATGTACGGAACTTTGGCGCTGCTTATAGCGGGACTGATGATGCCTTTCCATAATATGATGGGCATTGTAATTACGATTGCGGGTGTGGTGACACTTTATTCCGGTGCAATCCGGGAGGAAGTTAAGGTCCTGATTCCAAACTTTGGCAAATCATATCACAAGTACCGGAAGATTGTTAAGGATTGGCTGTTTACAGGAAAACAGTCAGTGCTCCTTAAGGCTATTCTGGCATTTTCGGTTGTTGGACTATTTTGTTAATTTGTGATTTAATAAAGGATATTATATGAAAAAACAGTTGCGAGAGGAATCCATTCGGAATTTTGGCGCTCTATGGCATAAGATTCTAAGTTCGGAATCGAATATGAAGAATAAGAAACAGTATCCTCATCTTATGGCACTGTCTTCGGTTGAATCCGCCATTATTTCCATGGCGTATAGTAATGAAGATATTATTTTGCGAGATATAATACAATGCCTGGGCTTGCCAAAGAGTACGCTTACCAGTATTATTAATCGCCTTGAAGAAGGGGGTTATTTGTCAAGATGTATATCAAAGAGGGACAGACGCTCGTATGGTCTTTGCCTTACACAAAAGGGAATCGAAGCACATGATGAGCGCGCAAGATATGAAGAACAGGAATTTGGTTCGATAATAGACAGACTGACAGAAGAGGAAAACAGCCAGTTAGTCAGTATTTTGAATAAAATAACGTCGCCGTAAACTCTGTGTTTACGGCGACGCTGTTTGTGGAGCTTTTACTGCTCATTGGTTTTTTTATAATATGTAATGGTTACTGCTGAATTGATCTTCTTTTCTTCTTGGAAATACCTGAAATGATAAGCACAATGATGCTTATTATTATCAGACCGCCACCGATGTTGAGTGATACAACGGTAAAGGAATGAAGAATTGCTTTGTATACATCCTTTCCAAGGTCAAGAATACGAATCAGAATTGCGGAGCCAAAGAGTGTGAATAATCCGATAGCACAGTTTATTATACCAAGAATAATTCCAACAACTCCCGGTGCAGTTCCTGATCTGTTGATGCAAATTAACAGGATGAATAAAAATACAAATACTCCGAGAGCGGCAAAAATTGCCGGATAGGAGAATACGATTCTGATTGCGGTTAAGCCTGTTGATAAATCTTCCTTAACATCATCTATTTTATCATTGTAATTATTTGTATTTTTTACAACCTCACGGGTAAATGACTGGAATTGTGACTGGCTGATATTGTAATCCGCAGGGAGATCCTTGTATATTCTGTCCATCAAATCTCTGACTTCATCCTCGTCTATTACAGCTGAACCCTCGTCAAGCAGGAATTCGTCAACTGCGTTGCCAAGATTTTCCTTGATAAAGTCTTTTACATAATCCTGGTTAAGAATCTCTTCGATATCTTTTTTGTTAATGTCAGCACCGGGAACATGATATTCAATTCTCTCTGTGACATATTCTGAAAGATCCTTGGTTGTCTCGTTTGGCAATGAAATATCGGATACATCAATATTCTGGGCAATCTTTGTGATGTTTTTCTCAGTAGTTGCCGATTTGATAATTGCACCGATGCTTGAGTAGAGACCAAGGAAGAACATAATCAATATAATGAATATGGATGCAATGACTCTTCCGGCGGAGATTTTCTTTGCCGGTGGTGCCGGCTGTGAAACCGGTTGAGTATTGTAACTGTACTGTTGTGAATATGGCTCCGGATTGGTGTTTTCCACAACCGGAGCAGCCGGTTCTTCCGGAGCAGCCTGTTCTTCCGGAACTGCACCGATATTGTCGTCTGTTTTAGCTTCGGCATTGTCCTCTGCTGTTACTTCGGCATTGTCCTCCGAAATAGCTTTGACATTGTTCTCTGTAGTAGCTTCCATGTCGTCTTCTACAGGAGCTTCAATGCTGCATTCTGTGGCAGGATCGGCATCCTCGATAACGATTGGTTCACCACAACCGGTACAAAATTTGGAACCCGGTGCATTCCCACAGCCACATTTTTTACAAATATAGTCTAACATTCTAAACCTCCCTGTATTATCCGGAAATATCGTCCGCAACGGGCGGCATCGATCCGGAAATTAATGAATTATATCTATAGACATTATTTTACAGTAATAATGAAGAATGTCAAATATGTTTTATTATCACAGAGTTATTTCCGGGATAGTCTATCCGACTGCCTCAGATAGCCCTTTTTCTTTTACGGATTTGATTTTCCGGCTCATATCCTTTTTCTCG
>JAEDHB010000040.1 GCA_016297265.1 Butyrivibrio sp. | reverse complement strand
GTAGAACACCAGCCTTCCAAGCTGGATACGTGGGTTCGATTCCCATCACCCGCTCTATTTTTTTGCCCTGCTGCAGTGGTTGAGCCTTCAATGTGGATATGCACATTTTATTGAAGGTTGACACTGTGTCAATAGATTGATAATAATTTTTTTTTGTGATATTATCTTTTGTGACATAGTGTTGGCTATATGTTTGGATGGGCATTGTTTAGTTATTGAGCATATTTTCTGATGGTTTTCAATTTGGAGACAATGCTGTTTTTCATGATTGAGTCCAAGGACTTTGCCAGGGTTATGAGGTTATCCGTCTTTTCCGGAGTACCTACTTTGTTATACTCCGTGGCCAGCATGCAGAACATACGGCTGGAATCGGAACCCACTGATATTCCGAACTCAAGCACTTTGATTGCGGCTTCGCTGTCTTCAAGCTCGATAAGCCTTGTAGCCCAGTTGGTCAGAAGGTTAATCAGTGTAATATAGTTTTCATCATAGGTGATCAGGTCCGGCAGATTGGCAGGACCGTACTGCATTTTCAAATCTGTGTTGGAAGCATTCTTAAGGTTGAGTATTCGCTTTCCTTTGAGTTCCAGAAGATCTTTCTGGAATTGCGTAATCTCCTCGTCCTGAGATTCCTCCATTGGCAGATTTTCAGTTTTGATATTAACATAGTTGAGAAAAGAAATATCCTGACGACGGACATTGTTAGCTTCGTTCTCACGGTTCCAGAAAGCGCGTTTGGAATTTTCGCGCTCACGGTCATCTTTTTTTCTATGATAGTATATTTCAAAGCACAGGATAAAGACACCGCCAAATACGGCAGGACCAAAATTTCTTAAAAAACTCATAAATTAACCTTTCGAAAGGAAATGATATTATGTTTAACAAAAAAACAACAAGAATAATTACAATAATTATAGCTGTTATTCTGATTGCAGCAATGATAGTGCCGCTGCTTATGCACTATTTATAATATACAGTTTCCCGAGGCTAAAGGCAATAGCAACCCACAATTTTGCATCGGATTAAAACTTTGCTCCGGAGCGTTTTTGGAGCGGAAACAGCGAAAAAGTAAGGTTTTTTCGTTAAATGCAAAAAAACAGTAGGAATTACCCTGCATTTATGATAAAATATTTAAACAATGTTTTCGCGAGGTTGTTATGAAAGCTGGTAAAGTTCCAAGTAATATACTTAATAGAAGTGTAATAAATCTGATTGGAAGAGGACCGGCCATTGGGACAGACGCAGCAGTTATTCCTAATGGGGCAACCGGAATTCTGTCAGCTACCGCTGTGGGAGAGAATACCCTGTTGCAGGTGGAATTTGCAGTGTACAGGGCGGCTAATAATATATGGGCAGCGGGCGGAGACGTTCTTTGTTTTCAGGCGGCGATTATCTGCGGACGCAAGACTAAGGAAGCAACACTTAAGGACATCACAAGGAGTATATGCCGTGCGGCAGGCAATTGCGGCGGCTATCTGAGCGGAGGACATACAACCGTCAATCCGTCTCAGGAGGGCTTCATTGTTACAATCACGGCTATTGGCACATCGGTATGTGATACCTGTGTAAGGAATGCAGTTCCGGGGGACAGCATTGTAGTCAGCAAGTGGATTGGACTTGAAGGAACGGCAGGACTGGCAGAAAGCGCAGAATTTGATGAGGTAAGACAATATTTTGCCGCAAGTTATCTTGAACCGATTAACGAGTTCAGAAAATGGATGATGATTAAGGATGAAGCGAAAATTGCCGTTTCGCTGGGAGTGCATGGAATGCATGATGTCTCAGAGGGAGGGCTGATGGGCGCTTTGTATGATATGAGTGAATGTATGCAGCACGGCATTACCGTGGATTTGCAGGCGATTCCTTTTAAGCAGGAGACAATTGAGGTCGCAACAAGGCTTAAGCTTAACGCATACAGAATTCCTTCTATGGGAAGTCTGATTATGCTTTGTGGGGATGGTGCAAAACTTGTGGAGGCACTGGCTGATTGCGGCATTCCGGCTGTAATAATAGGAAAAGTAACCGACAATAACGACAAGATTGTATATAACAGCGAAGAACAGGGCTATTTAAACCGCACGGGCAATCCGTAGCCGCCCTTTCTAATATATAAGAAATGAGGAATAAGTATGAGAGAGAAAATTTTAGCGATTCTTGAAACTAACAACAAAATTGAACTTGCTGATGTCGCGGTAATGCTTGGTGTGTCAGAAGCCGAAGTCGCGAATGAAGTCGCGAAAATGGAACAGGAACATATTATCTGTGGATATCATACCCTCATCAATTGGGATAAAACAAGTGTGGAGAAGGTTACTGCACTTATTGAAGTTAAGGTTACTCCACAGCGCGGCAACGGTTTTGATGCCATCGCTGAAAAAATCTATAACTATAATGAAGTTCATGCACTTTACCTTATGTCAGGTGGGTTTGATTTTACAGTAATAATCGAAGGTAAAACTATGAAAGAGGTTGCATTATTTGTTGCCAACAAATTGGCGACACAGGAGCAGGTGCTCAGTACCTCAACCCATTTTGTACTCAAAAAATATAAGGACCATGGGACAGTTGTGGATGTCCCTCAAAGTGATGAAAGGATGTTGGTTACACCATGAGAAACCCATTATCAGAGAAAATAACGACCATTCAGCCATCCGGTATCAGAAAGTTTTTTGATATTGCATCGACTATGAAGGATGCCATATCACTGGGTGTCGGAGAGCCGGATTTTGATACACCTTGGAGCATTCGTGAAGAGGGCATTACAAGCCTTGAAAAGGGCAGAACATATTACACAAGCAATTCAGGATTAATGGAACTGAGAGAAGAGATATGCAAATATCTCAACAGAAAATATCAGCTTGAATACGATGCTGCTGATGAGACAATCATCACTGTGGGAGGAAGTGAGGCAATCGACCTTGCATTTCGTGCAATGCTTGACCCGGGGGACGAGGTAATCATTCCCCAGCCAAGTTATGTATCATATAATCCCTGTGCAGTACTGGCAGATGCTGTGCCCGTTGTCATAAATCTAAAAGAAGAGAACGATTTCAGACTCACTGCTGAGGAGCTGCGCGCTGCAATAACACCAAAGACCAAGCTTCTTGTTTTGCCGTTTCCAAACAACCCTACGGGAGCCGTGCTTACCATGAAGGAACTTAAGGCAATTGCAGAGGTTGTTATTGAAAAAGACATATTTGTGCTTTCGGATGAAATATATTCCGAGCTTACATACGGTTCTAAGCATTGTTCCATCGCCCAGATTGAGGGTATGAGGGACAGAACGATACTGATTAACGGATTTTCCAAAGCATTTGCCATGACCGGCTGGAGACTCGGATATGCCTGCGGACCTGAAATTATTTTGAAACAGATGCTTAAGATTCATCAGTTTGCAATAATGTGTGCGCCAACCACAAGCCAATATGCTGCAATTGAGGCATTGAAAAACTGCGATGCGGATGTGGAACACATGGTCAATGAGTATGATATGAGAAGAAAATTCATGCTCAACAGGCTTAGAGGAATGGGACTCAAATGTTTTGAACCGTTTGGCGCATTTTATATTTTCCCAAACATTGCAAAATTCGGTATGTCTTCGGAAGATTTTGCAATGAAGTTCCTGAACGAATATAAGGTAGCAGTGGTTCCCGGAACAGCTTTTGGCACCAGCGGGGAAGGCTTTTTGAGAATGTCATATGCCAGCTCCATGGAGAATCTCAGAATAGCAATGGAACGACTTGAAAAATTCATTAAAACACTATAGCTTACGGAGGACAGATATATGGGCGAAATGAAAATAGAATATATTAACCCATTTTTGATGGCTGCATCCAGTGTGCTGCAGACGGCATGCAATATTCAACTTACATCAGGAAAACCATATGTTAAGACAACGTCCTTTAACGAGGATTCAATTGTAATCTGCATTGGTATTACCGGACAGATTGGAGGACAGGCGCTTATTGCTTTCAGTAAAGAAGTGGCATGCGATATAGCATCCAAAATGTGCATGATGCCTATTGAGTCATTAGATGACCTTGCAACAAGTGCTCTTTGCGAGCTTGGCAATATGGTTCTGGGAAATGCCGCGACGATGCTGTCAACCAAGGGCGTTATTGCAGATATTACACCGCCGATTATCATTAAGGGTAATTTTGTTATGGAAAGAACTTATGCAAGAAATGTATGTATTCCTATGACCTATGACAATGATAAAGTAGTGGAATTTGATGTTTCGATAACAGAGGAACCGGGTCGATGATTAATATAGTCTTGCATGAACCTGAAATGCCGGCCAATACCGGAAATATCGGAAGAACCTGTGTGGCAACCAACACAAGATTGCATTTGATTGAACCCATGGGCTTTATGATTAATGACAAGATGCTTAAGCGCGCCGGCCTTGATTACTGGGATAAACTGGATGTAACGGTCTATAGGGATTTTGAAGATTTTCTTGAACGGAACCCCAATGCTAAAATATATATGGCTACCACCAAAGCTGCGCGATGCCATTCCGATGTACAGTTTGAAGATGATTGCTATATCATGTTTGGAAAAGAAAGTGCCGGAATCCCGGAAGATATTTTACAAAAATATCCTGACACCTGTATCCGCATACCAATGTGGGGGGACATCAGATCCCTGAATTTATCCAACTCTGTTGCGGTGGTTCTGTATGAGGCACTGAGACAGAATGATTATATGGGGCTTAAGATGGTGGGCAAGCCAAGAACTTTTGAATGGTAAAATAATAAGGATGTAAGGCATAATGCTTTACATCCTTATATTATTCATCGATATCTACGCGTGGCAGAGTGAAAATAAATTCGCTGCCCACACCTTCTGTACTTATCAGATCAATATGCTCATTATGTGCCTTGATAATTTCTTTTACAATGGCTAAGCCAAGACCGGTGCCTTTCTTGTCCTTTCCGCGGGAAAGATCCGTTTTGTAGAATCTGTCCCAAATCTTTGACTGACTATCCTTTGGGATACCCAGACCAAAATCCTTAATCGAAGTAACAACCTTGTCGGATTTAGAATTTACTGAAATAATTATCGATGAATCGTGATGGCTGAACTTTATGGCATTGTCAACCAGGTTGTATATTACCTGCTGGATTTTGGAATAATCCGCATGGACAAAAAGCTTTTTGTCGGATAGAACAAGCTTGAATTTGATGCCCTTCTTTTCACAGAGGCCCTCAAAGGTTTCGATAACCCTTTTGATGGTTGAAATAATATCAAATTCGGATAGGTCAAGAGCCTGTCCGTTATTATCCATATTATTCATCGTGAGCAGATTGTTGGTGAGCTTTGTCAGACGCTCGGTTTCGGTCAAAATAATATTGATATATTTTCCCTGCATTTCATGCGGAATGGTGCCATCCGCAATAGCCTCGAGATAGCCCTTGATGGAGGTTAACGGCGATCTGAAATCGTGGGAAATATTGGCGATGAATTTCTTTTGATATTCGTTGCTGTCATTGAGTTTTTCTGCCATATAGTTGAGAGAAGACGAAAGCCTTCCTATCTCGTCATTGCGGTTCGTTTTGGTTCGTTCGCTGAACACTCCCTTTGAATATTCTGTGGTGGCATGTATCAGTTTTCCAAGCGGAAGACTTACCTTCTTTACAAAAATAATAATCAGAGTTCCCAACAGCATTGCAGTGATTCCAAATGCCAGGAATGCGGTACCGCAAAAGGCGTTGACATTGGATTTTATCTGTTCGTAATTGTAACTGAGAACAAAGTATCCGCTGGTTACAAAATTCCTGTGAACCGGATAAAATACGGTGAGCCTCTTCTGGTCGAAGGCACCGAAAAAATCATCCAGATGATACTTATTACTGTTGTTGGCTGCAGGGTCAAAGTTTTCAATTTGATCAATTTCATTTGATGAAGTATTGAGCAGAACAAGACCTGATGAGGTGCAAAAGAGAACATCGCAGTCAAGCAACTGTGCTGTAAGATTTGAAATATGTGATATGTCTGAGCTGTTATCAAAAGATGTCTCGGTCGAATTGCTGTAATAATTCGCAAGAACGGAGGCCTGGCGGTATATTTCATCAGATTTGTAGGTGATGAATTTTTTCTCTGTCAGGTTAGGAATGAGCAGGGAAATAGCCAGGTAAGCGGTCAGCGTGGTGACTACATATATCAATATGAACTTGTAGATAAGCTTGTTTCTCATATGTTGTTCCTTTAACGGGTTTCAAATTTGTAGCCTACGCCCCAGACGGTGCTGAGTCTCCATTTTTGGTGGTCATGAATTTTCTCACGCAGTCTTTTTATATGGACATCTACGGTTCTTGTGTCCCCAATGTATTCATATCCCCAGATATTGTCAAGCAGCTGCTCCCTCGAAAAGACTCTGTTAGGAGATTTGGCAAGGAAGTACAAAAGCTCCATTTCCTTGGGTGGCATATCGATATTGGCACCCATGTAAACAACGGAATAGTTGGTGATATTTATTGTAAGGTCAGGATATGACACATAATCACCGGTCTCATCCGGAGAAGAATTGTCAGAATTGGTATTGACATATCTTCGGAGTATTGCTTTGACTCTGGCAACCAGTTCTTTGGTGTCGAAGGGTTTAATCATATAGTCGTCGGCTCCGAGTTCAAGCCCCAGAACCTTATCAAATACCTCACCCTTTGCGGATAGCATAATAATTGGTACATTGCTGTCCTTGCGGATTTCACGGCACACCTGATATCCGTCGATGCCCGGGAGCATTAAATCCAGAAGAATGAGGTTGGGTTCAAATTCATTGAAGGCACGCAGGGCGGATTCCCCATCGTGAACAATCTCTGTCTCAAAACATTCTTTTATCAGATATAGGGAGATAAGCTCCGCAATATTTTCATCATCATCGACAATGAGTATTTTTGGTTTGTTAGACATTGTTTCACTCCTTAAATTCAACAATTGTTACGCCGTAGTCCCCTTCACCGAAGGAACCCAGACGGAAGCTTTTAACATGCTTCTGGCGTTTTAGGTAATTGTGGACGGCATTTCTCAGTATTCCGCTTCCCTTGCCGTGGACTATGCGCACGGGAGAAATGTGGGATAAAAAAGCATCATCCAGATATTTATCAAGCTTCATTATTGCCTCATCCGAATTGAGACCAATGAGATTGACCTCCGGCGAGATGGTGGCTGTTTTGCTCATTTTCAATCTGCCGATACCGGTATTTTTTTGCTTGAGCTTTTCTGTTTCTTTTGCTTCCTCCAGTATCTCGAGGTCGGATATTTTAACAGTGGAATTGAGTATTCCCATGGTTACGGTCAGCTCACCCTTTGCATTCGGAAGAGTGTGAACTGTCCCTTCCAGACCAAGGGAGTGTACTTTGACCCTGTCTCCGATATGAAAATCCTTAGCTTCATATTGCTTGTTTGGTGTACTTTTGCTGATGGAATGGTCCTTGTTGACCTTGTCCATCCGACTTTTAACCTTGCGGCGTCTTGCCTCAAGCTCTGCCATTGAAATGCCCTCTGATTGGGCTTTGTTGAGTGTCCGGATTGTTTCATCGGCAACCTCCTTGGCATCAGCAAGAATCTCGTTAGCCTGTTCCCTTGCTTTCTCGAGAATTGCATCCGTGCGGGAGGAGAGCTTTTCCTCTTTTTGACGGAGTGCGTTGCGAAGCTCCTCGATTTCACGTTTGGTCTCTATAATTTCGATTTGTTGTTTTTCGATGTTGACGCGTTTGCGTTCAAGGTCGGTTATTACATCCTCAAAAGTCCGGTCTTCGGAAGCAAGGGTGGATTTCGCCTGCTCAATAATGTCATTGTCAAGGCCCAGTTTACGGGAGATGGCAAAGGCATTGCTTTTGCCGGGTATCCCGATGAGAAGACGATAGGTCGGTGCAAGCGATGCCACATCAAATTCACAACAGGCATTTTCCACACCCGGAGTCGATAATGCATACACTTTAAGTTCACTGTAATGTGTGGTGGCAACGGCGGTAGCGCCCTTTTGGCTGAGCCTGGAAAGTATTGCTATTGCAAGTGCGGCACCTTCGGTAGGGTCCGTTCCTGCACAAAGCTCATCAAAAAGAACCAGTGAGGATTCATCCGCATCCTTCAGGATTGAAATTATATTCTTCATATGGGATGAAAAAGTAGAGAGACTCTGCTCAATGCTTTGCTCATCGCCAATATCTGCAAATATCTTGTTAAAAATAGTGATGGCGGAATTGTCCGACACCGGTATATGGAGTCCGGCCTGTCCCATCATGGAAAATAATCCCACCGTCTTAAGCGTTACTGTTTTACCGCCCGTATTAGGACCGGTTATAATGAGCTGGCGGTATTTTTCTCCCAGATATATGTCCACGGGAACAACCCGTTTGTCATCGATAAGGGGATGTCTTGCTTTTTTTAAATTGATTATTCCATCCGTATTGATAATCGGCTCACTTGCCTTCATATTGATGGATAGTTTTCCCTTAGCAAACACAAAATCCAGATAGGAAAGCATGTTGTAGTCAGTCTCAAGCTCCGCTGTGTAATTACCTGCCATCGCTGTGAGCGTTGCAAGTATCCTGGCAATTTCTTCTGATTCAGCAATCTCTAACTCCCTTATCTCATTGTTCAGACGCACAACCGACATGGGCTCTATAAAATAAGTTGAGCCCGCCTTCGACTGGTCGTGAATCATGCCCGGAATCTGCGATTTGTATTCCTGCTTGACGGGAACACAGTAGCGACCGTCCCTTGTGGTGATTACAGCTTCCTGAAGGTATGTTCTGTCACTTCCGTTGAGAAGCTTTGACAATTCCGAACGGATTCTCTCCCCGCAGTTCTTAATCCGGCGGCGTATATCTTTTAATTCAGGACTTGCATCATCTGCTATTTCATCCTCGGATATAAGACACCGGTCGATTTCGGAGCGAACCTCCGGGAGGGTGGTGATGGATGAAAAATATGATGCCAGGGCATCGCCGTCCGGTGCATCTGAATCTCCATCACCTGAATACTTGACCGCGGCTGCGGCAACCTTAAGAAGAGAGCTTATTGAAATCAGCTCCGCAATGCCGAGACTGCTTCCGATTGCCATACTTTTAATCTGAGGAAGAATATCCGTAACTCCCGAAAAGGAGAGGGAACCCCGCTTGAAAATTCTTGATTCGGCAGCGGTGGTTTCCTGCTGATTTCTGACAATCACTGAGTAATCCGTGTCCGGCATAAGCGCTTTGCAGAGATTACGACCCGGCTCACAGGTTGCACAGGCAGACAGTCGGTCGATTATTTTGTTATATTCAAAAATATATAATGCCTTCTTATTCATAAATGTGTTCCTCTAAGACTATATAATACCCCAAAAACAGTATTTTTTCAATGATTTCAAAAAGATTAAGAGTTATGTCATAGATTGTTCATATTTATTAATTATAATATTGAAATTGACTAAAGGATGGATTAATTATGGAAAATAAGGACAAGTATGATTTATATACGGAACATGTTTTTCCGGACAAGGTTAAGAAAAAGAGAAAAATTATTCGCAGGGTAGTTTCAGTGACCGGACTCGCTGTATTATTTGGTATTGTGTCATCGGGAATTATGCTTTTGACATACAAATTATTCATTGATGAGGAAAAAACTCAAAAACAGCCTGCTACCGTAGCAGTTGCTGTATCAGGGGCTGAGACAACGACTGAGCCTGTCAGCGATGACAAAGAAAAACCACTGACAGACAAACGGTCACATTACGACGAGGTAAAAGAATCCATCAGAAAAATCACCAAGAGCCATGTCACAATCACTGTGGGTGAGTCTGAGGATGAAAAAAATACTTTTGAGGGATTTATTTTTTCAAAGGCTGACAACGACTACTATATTCTGACTGAATACAACAAGCACATTACAAATACGCCATGCTATGTTGAATTCAACACTCAGGAGCCTGTCGAATGCACATATGTCGGAGTGGACAGCAATACGAATCTGGCTGTTCTGAAGGCAGAGTCAATGGAAAGCATCAGCGTTGAACCAATAGTGTATGCCAACGCCAGAACCCTGTCCGCAGGTGACGGAGTTATTGTAATGGGTGACCTGTACGGCAACGGCAATACGGTGGGTTATGGCATAGTTACGGCTAATGGCGCATATGTATTTAAGACGGACAGAGAATACATTGGCTTGTCAACCAGCGTCCCTAAGCAGAAAAATTCTTTTGCGGTTATCTGCGATATTAACGGAGATATGGTGGGCGTTCAGACTTCACAGAACGAGTGGAACTCCGAGGGCTTTTGCGCAGGATATACAAGCAATGATATCATTGAGGGCATCCAGAATGTTGCCAATGATACAAAGGTGAACCGGATGGGAATAACGGGACTCACGGTTACTTATGACCTTGAGACAAAATACGGTTTTCCACAGGGTGTGTACGTGTCCGATATTGTTTCCGGAGAAGCGGCTTTTAATGCGGGAATCCAGAACGGCGACATCATCACCCAGATTGATTCCGTATCAGTTAAAAACATGAGGGACTATATGGCGGCTTTATCCGGGCTTCCTCTCGGTGCTCAGGTTACCGTAAGGGGGAAAAGAAAGAGTATGGATTCCTACAAAGATGTTGTTTTTTCATTCCGTCTGGGTGTAAAATAGAAAAAAACAGAAACAGGTAGCAGGTATGAGATATATAGAGACATTAAAAGAAGGAGAACACCTTATGGGGGTGTACTTCTGCAAGCAGAAGAGCATTGCTGTTGCCAAAAACGGCAAGGAATATGCAAGTATTATTTTGCAGGACAAAACAGGCGTTGTGGACGGCAAAATCTGGGATTTGGGTTCTGCGGCAATTCGCGAATTTGAGGCAATGGATTTCATAGATTTGAAGGCGGACGTCACTGTTTTTAATAACGCAATCCAGCTCAATATCAAGGAAATCCGCAAAGCAGACGAGGGCACTTATGATGAAACCGATTATATGCCTTCTTCCACAAGGGATATTGAAGAGATGTATTCTGAATTGATGGAATGCATCAGACATAATGTGAAGAATGAGCACCTGCTCAAACTTGCCCGCAAGTTTTTTGCGGAAGATAAGGAATTTGTCAGGGAATTCAAAAAACATTCCGCAGCCAAGAGAGTTCATCATGGTTTTATGGGTGGTCTTCTTGAGCACACTCTGGGTGTTACAAAGCTCTGTGTCAACATAGCTAACAATTATGAGTTTGTCAATAAGGACCTTCTGGTCACGGCGGCTCTGTTCCACGATATTGGTAAGGTATATGAGCTTTCGGATTTTCCGGAGAATGACTATACCGATGAGGGTCAGCTAATCGGACACATTGTGATGGGCTGCGAGATTCTGGGAAAGGCAATTGATACCATTGAAGGTTTTCCTAAGGTTCTGGAAAATGAACTCAAGCACTGCATCGTTGCCCACCATGGGGAATTTGAATTCGGCTCTCCTAAGAAACCGGCGCTTGTCGAAGCTCTGGCTCTGCACTATGCGGATGACCTGGATGCCAAGCTTGAGACTTTCAAGGAAGCACTGGGAACTCCGTTAGCACAAAGTGGCGGTTGGCTTGGATTTAATAAGATGTTAGACAGCAATATCAGAAAAACTCTGGGATAGAAGAATGGAAATAATCAAGAACAAGGAATATGAATTATTAATTGAAGATATGACCGTATCAGGTGAGGGCGTAGGCAAAATTGATGGCTACGCTCTTTTTGTGAAAGATACTGTTGTGGGCGACCGAATAATTGCCAAGGTCATCAAAGTAAAAAAGAATTACGGATACGGCAGACTGATATCGATTATCGAACCATCGGAGGAACGCGTGGAGGCTCCCTGCCCAAATGCCAGAGCCTGCGGTGGTTGCACGCTTATGGCAATGACCTACGAGAGTCAGCTTGAATTTAAAAGAAAGCTTATCGAAAATAATTTGCGACATATCGGAGGGTTTACGGATATTTTTATCCCTCCTGTAATTGGTATGGATAAGCCCTTCCGCTACCGCAACAAGGCACAGTTTCCTGTGGGAAAGGACAGGAATGGCAACATTGTGATGGGATTTTATGCAGGAAGAACTCATTCCATCGTTCCGTGTGAGGATTGCCTCATCGGCTCAAATGTTAATGCAATTATTCTTGCAAAAATTAAAGAATACATGGTTAAGAATAATGTTGAACCTTATGATGAAACTTCTCATAGCGGACTCATCCGCCACATCCTGATTCGCATCGGATTCACCACCGGCGAGATAATGGTATGCCCTGTAATCAACGGGAAAAGTCTTCCGAATGAGGATGAACTTATTAAAATGCTTTCAAATCTTACTTTTGAGGGTGACAGGAAAATTGCAAGTATCATCATTAATTCCAATACCGATAAGACCAATGTTATTCTTGGCAAAACAAGTCGTGTTATTTTTGGACGCGGATACATTGAGGATTATATCGGCAAGATAAAATACCGTATTTCTCCGCTTTCTTTTTATCAGGTAAATCCTGCTCAAACAAGCGTCCTTTATGATCTCGCACTTGAATATGCAGGTCTTACCGGTAGCGAGATTGTATGGGATCTCTATTGCGGAATCGGAACTATTTCTCTCTTTCTTGCGAAGAGGGCGAAACAGGTGTATGGCGTGGAAATTGTACCGCAGGCCATTGAGGATGCACGTAACAATGCAATAATTAACGAAATTACGAATGCCCGGTTCTATGTAGGAAAGGCGGAGGAAGTGCTTCCTTCTCTCTATGAAAATGAGGGTGTCTATGCGGATGTAATTGTTGTCGACCCTCCAAGAAAAGGATGCGATGAGGCACTTCTTGATACCATAATAAAGATGGCACCAAGGCGTATTGTCTATGTGAGCTGTGATTCGGCAACGATGGCAAGGGATTTGAAGTATATGGCAGAGCACGGATACAGACTTGAGAAGGTACAGGGAGTTGACCAGTTTCCGATGACAGGGCATGTGGAGACGGTATGTTTACTTTCGAGAAAAGCCCCAGTTTAAGCCACTTTCGGGGTAT
>JAEDHB010000010.1 GCA_016297265.1 Butyrivibrio sp. | reverse complement strand
CGTCAAATGGCCACCCGTGCAAGCACGGTGTCCATTTTCCTCGTCGCCATAACAGAAAAATCACCCTCCCGATATTGCAGGAGGGTGAGATTTCTATTCAACACTGATTCGTTCTTTAATATTATCAGAATCCACAACGCTGGCTTTACATTTAACTCTGTCTTTTGGTAAAACCAAACCGTCAACAATGTGATTGTACATCAGGATAATTGGGTCATGACCTTGACTGAATGGATCATGGTCAATTGCTGCTGCAATAACACCCTTTCTGATATATTCAAAAATCTCATCATTCTGGTCAAATACAACGGCTTTGATTCTGCCTTTGTTACCTGTATCCTCAATAGCTTTAGCAAGCTGAATCTGCATTCCTGTGGTTGAATAAATAGCTGAAATACCCGGATTCTTCTGAATCATTTCAACAATTTGCTTGTAGGTCTTTTCAGGATTATATGTAACCTCCACAGTGTCCACAATATGAATATCTTTATATGCTGACTGAATTCTTCCAACAAAGCTGTCATAACGGATTCTGTTGAGCATCGCCGCTCTGTCACCAACAACAATTGCTACGTTACCGCTTCTGTTAATTGCTTTTGCAATTGCATTAGCTGCCATAATTCCCGCTTCTTCCTGATCAGGTTCATAACATGATATTCTGTTAATATCTTTTCCGCAATCACAGTTATATGTAAAAATCTTAATTCCCTTGCCTGCAGCTGCTTTAAGTTCCTTGTTTGCTTTATCAAGGAAGCCCGGATAGATAATTGCATCAACCTTATCGTCTATGCACTGCTGAACATCCGATGGGAAAGCCTGCTCCGTTATATCATCCACATAGTATTTGTAGATTATATCCACATTATTCTGCGCAAGTTCTTTCTGTGCATACAAAACGCCTCGTCTGATTGCATACCAGAAGTAGTTATCCAATTTGCTGAAAAATGCGATTTTAACTCTCTCGGAGCGGTTTTTCTCACTTGGAGTCACTCCGGTCTTAAACTGTTTGATAAGTTTTCTGATGCTCACTAACATATTCTCGAGAGCCGCAACATTCTCTGACATCTGCGTTGATTCTGCAGAGGTCTCCTGCGATACTGCAACAATATCACGAGTACTGTCAGAAATTGTTCCTGATGCCGAAAATACATTCTCTGCCTTTTCTTTTGAAATATCAGAGTTCTTAGCAATAACTTCGTATTTGGCAGTCATATCGTTCATCATGTCATTAACTGTATATGACTGATCGCTGATTGTTCTGAATGACTTACTTACTTCACCAAAAATAGCTGCACTTGTATTGAAGGTGGTACTACACTTGCTGATGCTTTCATTAACAAGTCCGCTGCTGTCCATAACCTTTGAAAGAATGTCATTGATTGCATCCATACTTTCCTTGGTCTTCTCAGACATAACACTCATTTCCTGAGAAACTACGGCAAAGCCCTTACCTGCCTCGCCTGCGCGGGCAGCCTCGATGGAAGCATTAAATGCGAGAAGCTTAAGTTCTTCGCTGACTTCAACAACCAGCTCACCAATGGAATTGACTTCCTTAATCTGTGCATTGAATTCCTGCAGAATCTTCATACTTAAATCAAGATTCTCTTCGATATTACGCATATCTGCCTCGTATTTCTCAAGGCTTGACATTCCGGCATTACATCTGCCTGCGGAATCATTAAGAGTAGATTTGATTGTCTGCATTGATTTATCAATAATATCAAGCTGTTTGTTGTTCGCTTCAATAAGCTCAAGGTTATCTCTTACAAGGTCCAGCTGTTCAGTAGCTTTTTCAGCTACAACGCAAATGCTCTCCGCAGTCTGCTCACTGCCGATTTCATTGGCCTTGGTAGCCTTAGATAAGATATCAATTGCATCCGAAAGAACTATAACATTTCCCTTGGTTGATTCTATGAATGTCAGAAGATTCTTCTTAATTGTATTGACACATTCCGCCAGTCTTTTGACCTGTCTGCTTCCGCTTATCTTGATGTCTTCCGTCTCGACATCCTTGTTGGCAATCTTGTCAGCGCTGTCCAGTATTGAGCGAATTGAACTTCTCTCGAGCACCGTAAAAATAATGAAAAACAGGATTATCAAAGCCTGTACAATTATGATAGGTAAAAACACGAATAACATACTATCACTCCTTAGTATTAATTTATAATATCGTACCATTTTTCGTACAATTTTTCAAGAATATTTGATTAATTCACATCATTTTTGTGCATATTAATCAAATCATTTTCAGAAATTGTACTACATGAACAAAAGTAGCTTTTTTATACACTGACATCGCGATTCAATGGCTATTTTATTCCGTAAATCCCCATTTGCATATGACTGAGCCAGAATACATTAACCTTGCAAAATCCCGTTTCCTTCAATAATAGAATATGCTCACTCATTGTAATCGGAAAATAATTCTTTCCGCACCTTGCAATATGGGCATTGGCTTCATCTTCTGTTTTTCCTTGTCTTTGCTGGTATCTTCCCCATCTATGAAGTTCAAATTCTTTTACTTCATTATCCTCAGGAACAATATTTTCAAAGCATATATAGATACCATTACTTTTTAATGCACGGTACACACATTCTGTTGCTTTTTTGCGCTCATCTCTACTCATATAGTGATGAGACTGAATTGCAGTAATTACTTCAAATCTTTCCGAAAAAGAAATCGAATCCGAAGTACAGCAAATATACTCCGCAGGCTTATTTCTTAGCTTAATCCTTGCCTGCTCAAGCATCTTTTCAGATGGATCGGCAAGAACAAAACCGGCATTAGGATACCTTTGAAATACATATTCTTCCAGCGAGCCTGTTCCGCATCCCAGATCCAACCAGTTAATCTCAGTAAATCCGCATTGCTCAACAACATCCAGCGTCTGATAATAGAACTCAGAATAGTACGGAATGGTCATATTGATATTTCTGTCATATTATTTTGCCGGCATAGGTGTCGAATTGTCATTTTTCTCTGCAACGGATAATAACGCAACAGATATGTAATGTTTTACGCAAAAATTCTCCGGAGCGTTATCCATGAGCATCTGCCAATGCTCCTCATCCCAGTTTCTCAATATTTCCGGTGACATTGCGGCGCCAACGCCTCTGCAGGCGCGCATCCTTCCGTGCCAGGTCTCCCTTGTAAACGGAACATCAACCCGAAACTCTTCCTGCGATTCAATTTCAAAATATTTTGTATATTCATCAGGAACCCACACAGGATGCACAGTATCATTGCAACCTGTCCACTTTGGGTTATATTTAAGAATTATTTCTTCACTTTTACCTGCAATATCATCCTCAAAAGGTAACCATCCCATGTATAGAATAAGGAATTTTCCTCCCGATTTAAGCATTTTGGCAAATTTGGGTGCCGTAATTTTATGGTCCGGGTACCAGATGCACTGGCATGCTGTAATAACATCAAATGTTTCGTCCGGAAAGTCCACATCTTCTGCCTTGCACACAGAAAAGTCAATATTCATATTACATTCTTGAGCAAGTCTTTTTGCCTGCGCTATCTGGTTGTCTGCAATATCCGTACCGGTCCATTTTGCTCCGTATTTGTACATATTTCGTGGCAGAACCCCCGTCCCTGTGCCTATATCCAAAACTTTTTGTCCATCCTTGCACAAACCAAGTTTCAATATGTACTGATAGAATTCTTCAGGATAAATATCCCTGTACTTTGCATAATCTTCCGAAGTCTTTCCCCAGTCAAAACTCTGTCCTTCATCAATAAATGAAATGCTGATATTCTTTTCCCATTCCTGTCTGCTAATTGCACATACATACGAAGTGGTGTTTGTTGAATCCGGATATTCCTTCATATTTCCTCCTGCATATTCATTAAAACTAATTCCGTTTATGAAATAAAAAGGACTATTCAAGCCAAATTACATCGTTTGAATAGTCCTGTAATATTTTCATCAAGTATTAAATGCCTAGAACTTGCCTGCGTCTGCTGCTTCCTGAATAGAAACTGCAACTGCAACTGTCATACCAACCATTGGGTTGTTACCTGCACCGATAAGTCCCATCATCTCAACGTGCGCAGGAACTGATGAAGAACCTGCGAACTGAGCATCTGAATGCATACGTCCAAGTGTATCTGTCATACCATATGAAGCAGGACCTGCAGCCATATTATCTGGGTGAAGTGTTCTTCCTGTACCACCACCTGATGCTACTGAGAAATACTTCTTACCATTCTCAATTCTCTCTTTCTTGTATGTACCTGCAACAGGATGCTGGAATCTTGTTGGATTAGTTGAGTTACCTGTGATAGATACATCAACATTTTCTTTCCACATGATTGCAACGCCTTCAGGAACTGAGTTAGCGCCATAGCAGTTAACTTTTGAACGAAGTCCATCTGAATATGCTTTTCTGCTAACTTCTTTTACTGTATTGGTATATGGATCATACTCTGTCTCAACAAATGTAAATCCGTTAATTCTTGAGATAATCTTTGCAGCATCTTTTCCAAGGCCGTTAAGGATTACTCTTAATGGTTTCTGGCGAACTTTGTTAGCTTTCTCAGCGATACCGATAGCACCTTCAGCTGCAGCAAATGATTCATGTCCTGCTAAGAATGCGAAACACTCTGTGTCTTCTTCGAGGAGCATTTTTCCAAGGTTACCATGTCCAAGACCTACCTTACGTGTATCAGCAACTGAGCCCGGAATACAGAAAGCCTGAAGTCCTTCTCCGATTGCAGCAGCTGCATCTGCTGCTTTTCTGCAACCTTTTTTGATTGCGATTGCAGCACCTACAATATATGCCCAGCAAGCGTTTTCGAAACAGATTGGCTGAATCTTCTTAATCTGATCATAAACATCAAGTCCGGCATCTTTAGTAATTTTCTCTGCTTCTTCTATTGATGAAATTCCAACTGCATTAAGTGCAGCATTAATCTGGTTAATTCTTCTTTCATATGATTCAAATAAAGCCATTTATCGTTACCTCCTATTCATGTCTTGGGTCAATAATCTTAACCGCGTCATCCACACGACCGTACTGACCTTTTGCTTTTTCCCATGCAGTATTAGGATCATCACCCTTCTTGATGAAGTCAGTGAGTTTTCCAAGAGATACGAACTGATATCCGATGATCTCATCATCAGCATCAAGTGCAATACCTGTTACATATCCTTCTGCCATTTCAAGGTAACGAGGACCCTTCTCAAGTGTTCCGTACATTGTACCAACCTGTGAACGTAATCCTTTTCCTAAATCTTCGAGACCTGCACCAACTGCAAGACCTCCTTCTGAGAAAGCACTCTGTGTTCTTCCGTAGATAATCTGAAGAGCAAGCTCTCTCATTGCAGTATTAATAGCATCACAAACCAAGTCTGTGTTCATTGCTTCAAGAACAGTAAGTCCCGGAAGAATCTCTGAAGCCATAGCTGCTGAATGTGTCATACCTGAACATCCGATTGTCTCAACAAGTGCTTCAACGATAACTCCATCTTTAACATTAAGTGAAAGCTTACATGCACCCTGCTGTGGTGCACACCAGCCAATACCATGTGTAAAGCCTGAAATGTCTTTAATCTCTTTGTACTGTACCCAGTTGCCTTCTGTTGGGCATGGAGCAGCTCCATGATGAACGCCCTGAGCAACAGGACACATGTTCTGAATTTCCTGTGTGTAAATCATTATAGAACTCCTTTCAATATGTAAAATCCCTATACGGTGTATTGGTTACTCCGCAGTTGAATTTATTTTCGCATAATACGACAAAAAATTCAAGAGTATTTTACATAATTAAGTGAGTTATTTTATGCCTGTTACAGAATAATCCTTTGCTTCGATGGCACTAATCAATTCATTTACATCCTTTTCTTTTGACAGCGTAACAACTGCCGTACCGCTTTTATGGCTTACAATCGCCTCACTGACTCCATCCATTGCCTCCAGTGTTTTCTTAACCGTAGCCTCACAATGTTCGCACATCATTCCGCTAATCTCAATAGTTATTGTCATTTTCTCATTCTCCTTATGGCTTATATTAATTCTGGTACTGTTCAATCTCAACGCATTGAGAACGACACTCACACTTGACAAACTCATTGCCATTGCTCCGATCATCGGATTCAATTTCAATCCGAACCCTGCAATAAATACTCCTGCTGCAACAGGAATTCCAACAGTATTATACAGAAATGCCCAGAACAGATTCTCCTTAATATTTCTAAGTGTCTTTCTGCCAAGCCTTATTGCTCCTGCAACATCCATTATACTATTCTTTGTCAATACGACATCCGCTGCTTCTATGGCGATATCAGTGCCGTTTCCGACAGCTATTCCCAAATCGGCAGCAGTAAGTGCCGGTGCATCGTTAACCCCGTCTCCAACCATTGCAGTCCTGCCTTTGATGCGGTATTCTGCAACTATCTCTTCTTTCATACCGGGAGTCAACTCCGCAATTACATTGTCTATTCCTGCAGAAACAGCAATCTTCTTTGCAACCTTCTCATTATCCCCGGTGACCATTACAGTCCTTATTCCCATTTCAGACAAAATAGCTATTGCATCCCTGCTATCTTCCCGAATTGCATCGGCTACGGCAATTATTCCCAGAAATTCTTTTTCTTTTGCAAAATAGAGTACGGTATTGCCATCGTTTTGCAAATCACCCGCCCTATTCAGCACTTCTTCCGGGATAACCGAATATTTTGATACAAAATCTATTTTTCCCGCATAATACCTTTCCGAAGCAAGTACGGCAGACACGCCGTTTCCTGCTTCAGAAATATAATCTTTAACTTCCTCTGCTTTGATATCATTTTCTGTTGCATACTCTTTGACTGCTCCGGCAAGCGGATGCTCGCTGAGTGCTTCAATAGAATATGCAATTCTGACAAATTCATTTTCGTCAAGGTGAGTGCATATTTCAACTACTTTTGGTCTGCCTTCCGTTATTGTACCCGTCTTATCAAACAGAACCGTTTTAATTCTTCCTGCCATCTCGAGTGAGGATGCGTTCTTAAACAGAATTCCGTTGCGGGCGCCGAGTCCGTTTCCAACCATTATTGCCACAGGCGTTGCTAACCCCAAGGCACAAGGGCAGCTGATAACCAGTACCGATATTCCTCTGGCAAGAGCAAATCCGGCATTTTCACCAAGCATCAACCATACAATAATTGTTACGGCAGCAATTCCCATAACCACGGGTACAAAAATCCCTGACACTTTATCAGCCAGTTTTGCAATAGGCGGTTTACCTGATACAGCTTCACTAACCATTTTGATAATCTGTGTAATAGTGGAATCGCCAAGAACTTTGGTTGCTCTGCAGGTAATATACCCTGAACTGTTAATTGTTCCTGCAGTAACACTATCATCAACGTTCTTATCAACAGGGATGCTTTCGCCTGTTATTATCGCTTCATCAATCGATGCATTTCCCGTCAAAATGACTCCGTCAACAGGGATACTCTCTCCGGTTTTTACGATAAATACATCTCCCACTTCCACATCTTTTACATCTATTAGTATTTCCCTGTCACCTCTTACCACTGTGGCGGTCTTTGGTGTCATGTCTATTAAAGCCTGTATTGCATTGGTTGTTTTTCCTTTGCTTCTCGATTCAAGATATTTTCCTACAGTGATAAGCGTAAGAATCATTGCAGTGGATTCAAAATAGATATCATGAATCAATTCTGTTGCATATTCTGTATTGCGGCTTTCCAGTGCCGCTGCCATCGCAAAGAGAACATATGAACTGTATGCAAAAGCCGCCCCTGCTCCAAGCGCAACCAGCGTATCCATATTAGGAGCTCCGTGCATCAGACTTTTCACTCCGTTAACAAAATATCTGTTGTTTATTATCATAATAATCACAGTAAGATATAGCTGTATCATTCCACGGATAAATGCACTTTCTGCTAATACCGCAGGCAATGGCCAATTCCACATTGCATGTCCCATGGATATATATATAAGTGGTAGAAGAAACAACAACGAAAGGACAAGATTTCTAAATAATTTCTGCGTTTCTTCAGCAAATGCACCTGCATTGTTATCATCCTTTCCGGATGATGTATTATCATTCACATATGCACTGTATCCGGCATTCTTAACTGCGGAAACTATATCTTTGTCATCTGCATAACCTTCAACAACCATTTGTCCTGTCAGCAAATTAACTGTTACATTATTCACTCCGTTCACTTTGGATACCGCTTTTTCAACTCTGGCGCTGCAGGCAGCGCAGCTCATACCCTTAACTACAAATTTACGCATAAAAACCTCTGTTATCACTTCTGAATTATCTAATCATATATATCTGTACTATTCTATCCTGATAATTCGTTTTACATACTATTATCATAATCAGTATTACGAATTAACCCCCAATAAGCCATGTCATTTCCGTAAAGCAGAAAAAACGCCTTGCACATCATATAGTGTACAAGGCACTCTGCTCATTACTTTGTTCTAATCGTTGTATCGACTCTTCCGGTATTAATCAACACCTTCGTAACCTGTACTCCATAGGTCTGGAATGCTAATCCTCTGTCGTTACTTTTCCCCTTGCAGAGGTGTTTAATTGCATCAGCTGACAAATCAACAGAAAAAGAATAGCAATTATAATCATATCCTGCATTCCAACAGCCCACAGCATTAAAAGCTACAAAACCATCATCCTGCAGATAAACATACTGAAGCGGCATCTTTTTATCATCAAAAGAATCCTTCTGTCTGGCTATTCCGGATATATAGGAATTATCAACGCAATACAGTTTCTCTTCCAATTTACTTGCATTGTTGAAGCCAAGAAGGAAATAATCATTCTTAACCAGATAGAACATTATCTCAATAGTAACTCCGCTGTCTGCATATTCCTCCAAATATTTTGCGTCAAGATATCCCTTACCATCCTTAAATTTGATAAAGCCCCAGTCACCCGGATATTTATCCAATGTTTCGACTCCTTCACGATTGTCCTCCGGTGTCTGGGTTTCACCCATATTATCCAGTGAACTATCCTCTTTTTCATTTCTTGAGCCACATCCAACCATTCCAACCGCAATGAAGAGTACTAACAAAACACAACTAATTTTCTTCATTATCATCATTCTTTCCAATCCTCCGAGTTAAAGTATACTATCAATGTGTGAAATTATCAAGTATTCATTAACGATGGTCCGATATTCAAAAGAAAGTTAAGTAATGAGACATTGTGAAAACGGGATTTCTCACCTATTTCCTTATATCCATATATTTCCTGTAAATTAGCGGCATATTCTGTTTTTGAAGTTTTTCATTAATCCTTGCTTCTATGGCAATAGTTTTTTCAAATACTTCCCAGAGAATTCTGATTTCTTCTTCGTTCTCATCATAATCCAGCCCTTTAATCTGCTCTGTGTCCACATGACTGATAATGCATTCCGAATCAGGGACATGCATTGCAGCAATACTTCTGTTCATATCAACAATCATAAAGCTTTCCTGTCTGAATCTGTCCGCAAAAAAATCCGCAAGCATGGACAGGATATTGCTTTTGGGATCCACCTTTGCCATAAGATATGCACCCTGTTTGCGAAATCTTAAAAACTCTCTGTAGTGCTCATACTCCCTGTAGGTCTTCTTACTAAGCTTAAACACCTTCAGAACATTATCATCCTGCAAATCATCCACGACTGAGGCTCCTATTTTGAATCCCTTTCTAAGAAATCCCAGTATCGCATTGCCTCTCTCCGGATTATCGCTGATACTTGCAGTATATACCATTTCATAAGCTCGCCACGATATTTTCTTCCTAATGGCAGACATTACCCTCAAAGCCTTTGTATTGTCCGTTGTAACATTATGATATTCTGCAAACCATTCACAATTGTTCATTCCGTCAATAGCTATGGAGGTATCGTCAACTCCTATGGTCCAGGCATCAAACACAGCTGTCATAATCCCTTCCGTGGTACCGTCGCATATACATATTGTCATAGTGCGTCACCTCATATAATCATAGTATTCCATTACCCTGCGGCGTTATTGTATTATAAGCCAGTTCATTGTTATCATCGAAAAAAGACAACTGTCTGTAAGTAATCTCGCTGCCCAGCCTTTGTCTGTAATCAATTCTGTTATCCAGCATATTGCGAAGAATATAATCCTCATCAAGCTTTGTATTATACATCATCTTTCCCTGACAGGTAATAAAGTACAGCGCTCTCTTAAGCACCACGCCCATTTTCTTAAGATTATCAAAATTCAGATTAGCTTTCTTCCTTGCCTTGACAATCCTGTTGGCAGAATTGACTCCGATTCCGGGAACCTTCAATAATGTATAGTAATCGGCAGTATTAATCTCCACAGGAAAGATATCCAGATGTCTCAACGCCCAATCGCACTTTGGGTCCACCAGTGTATTAAAATGCGGCTTGTCCTCAGACAGCAAATCTGCCGCCTTATATCCATAAAACCTCAAAAGGAAATCCGCCTGATACAGTCTGTGTTCCCTCGCCAAAGGCGTGGAACCGTCCATTCCCGGCAAATCACTATCCTTGTTGACATTTACAAAAGCAGAATAGAAAACACGCTTAAGATTGTAATTCCTGTACAAGGCTTCTGCCACTGTAACCAGCTGATAATCCGTCTCCGGTGTGGCTCCTATTATCATCTGAGTGCTCTGTCCGGCGGGTACAAACCGTCCTATTGACTTATCCGCTACGGCAAGTGAAGTATTCT
The DNA here is from genome assembly GCA_016297265.1 of Butyrivibrio sp. Classification (GTDB taxonomy): domain Bacteria; phylum Bacillota; class Clostridia; order Lachnospirales; family Lachnospiraceae; genus Eshraghiella. The sequence continues at coordinate 37,955 of JAEDHB010000010.1, read as the reverse complement.
CCTTAACGGTTGCCGGTGAAAGATTACCTTCACGCCTTCCAAGCATTCTTCTACCATCTTCAATCAACAGGCGGTTGTTGGTAATACTGTTCTGAATCTGTCTCATCGGAGTAAGTATATTATTCCTTGTCTTATTAGGTGCCAGAGCCTTCAGACCTTCCGTTGTCGGAAGTTCAAGATTGATGCTCATTCTGTCGACATACCATCCTATTGCCTCGATAACATCCGGCTCCGCCCCCGGTATCCCCTTAATATGAATATAACCGCCAAAATTATATTTCTCACGCAGAAGTCTGACAACAATAAATATCTGCTCCATTGTGTAAGTTGGATTCTTAATGATACCGGAGCTGAGAAAAAGCCCTTCAATATAATTCCTTCTGTAAAACTCCATAGTAAGATTGCATACCTCCTCCGGAGTAAAGGATGTCCTTACCACATCATTGGAGGATCTGTTAACACAATACTTACAGTCATATATACATTCGTTGCTGAAAAGTATCTTGAGTAATGAAATACATCTGCCGTCCGCCGAAAAAGCATGGCATATTCCGCTGTTAACAGTATTGCCGATCCCCCTGCCGTTATTGGCGCGTTCACTTCCGCTTGAAGAACACGAAACATCGTATTTGGCAGCATCTGTCAGTATTCGCAGCTTCTCCATTGTCGATAAACTATCACAAATCTGCATGTCAATCTCCCTCGAACATTTGTTCTATATGTAGATTATCATACACTTGTTCATATGTCAACACTCATTTTCTTGACACAAAAAAATACATAAACTATACTTTTATCAACTAATTCTTTGGGCATTCAGCCCGGAAAAATACTGGAGGAATAATGAAGAAAGTATTGATTACCGGAACATCAAAGGGAATAGGACACCGTCTGGCACTCGATTTGCTCGAAAGAGGCTACTATGTCTTCGGGATTTCCAGAACTGCATCCAATATCAGGCATACGGATTATGACGAATTCCTGATGGATTTATGTGACACGGATAAGCTTTGCACACTCTGGGACACCCGGTTGCGCGATATTGGTTTTGACATATTAATCAACAATGCCGGAGTTGGATTCTACGGTCCTCATTCAACACTAAATGCAGACAAGATTCGTGAAATGGTAACCGTCAATCTGGAAGTTCCCATGCTTCTGTCCAATCTCCTGCTTCCTTCCGTCATTGCAAAACACGGAGCGATAATCAATATTTCAAGTGTAACAGCCAAACAGAACAACAATACCCACGGAGTAGCATATGGTGCCACCAAGGCAGGATTAACCTCCTTTTCCAACAGTCTGTTTGCCGAAATAAGAAAGCATCAGGTCAGAGTTATCTGCATCCATCCGGAGATGACGGATACTGAATTGTACCGGAATGCAGATTTTGAAGCAAGTCAGGAAACAGGATGTTCGCTAACTCCAAAACAGGTTTCCGACGCTGTAATATATGGCATAGAGGCTCCGGAAGGTATCTGCATTAACGACATTACCCTCACCCCTCAATTTAACAGAATTGCAAGGAAAAACAAATGATCATAGAAACTTCGTTGTATGGAATATATGTCCATAGCCGGGATCGGAATGTAATATACAACAGAATACTGTCAACCGAGGGCGACTGTTTCTATCCTGATATGCTGTTAGAATCCGGTTTACCTGAGGATTACCTTATATCGGACGAAGCATATGAAGCCGCTGTATCCATGAGTAAAAAATACGGTACCGCATTCTGTATTTTCATGTCAGTCTGCGACAGCAGATACCTGAACGACATTAAAGCTTCCCTTCAGAAAATGAGTTCCCTTGCGGAGCTTTCACGGAACCCGTCACTCGACGCACTATGGGAAAAAATATCCGCTGACCTGTCGCTTTCTGCCACCATGAAATCAAGCCTGAAATGGCTGTTAACTTATTACAGTCTGATTGGGGACCCGGATGCACTAATCAGCGAAATCCGCTCCCACAATGAATTGCCCGTCAATAATAAGAAGGAGGGAAAAAGAATATATGAACAAATCCGACAAAGAATTCTTTGCACCTGACTTCTCCCACATATATGTTGAAGAAGAAGCGCTTAAATATGATGTGACCAAAGACATAATGAATCGTTTTTCGGGCGCAGTCACCGTTCCCATACGCCACTACAAGGATGTGTTTAACCGGACACACCAGAATTTTTTTCTGCAAAAACAATCCACATCCCTTATTTTGGCAGTAAAACACGGAGAACTGATATATCCCGGTGCCGGCGTATGCCAGAGTTTTGGCAATGAGCATTTTTATTACACCTCAAATGTTATGAATTGCATATTTGACTGCGAGTATTGCTACCTTCAGGGCATGTACCCTTCAGGAAATATGGTCATTTTCGTAAATCAGGAGGATATTTTCCGCGAGACGGACAGGCTTCTGGCCGAGCATTCCGTGTATCTGTGTGTTTCCTATGACACGGATTTGCTGGCAATCGAGGACATCACCGGCTTTGTGGCAAAATGGACGGATTTCGCCGCCTCGAGGCCGTCTCTCAAGATAGAAATAAGGACTAAATCGGCATATACCAAAGGCTTTGAACACTTTTCTCAGGCGAAAAATATTATTTTTGCCTGGACTTTGTCCCCGGAAGAGGTAATAGCAGAATACGAACACAAAACTCCGAACCTCGATACAAGAATCAAAGCTCTTTCCTGTGCCATTGCCAACGGATATACCACAAGACTGTGTTTTGACCCAATGCTTAGAATAAAGGATTATCAAAAAATATATTCCAAAATGTTCCGTAAAGTGTTCAAAAGCATCAACGCGGACAAAATACTGGATATCAGCATCGGAACCTTCAGAATATCCGCCGATTATCTCAAGAATATGAGAAAGCAAAGACTGGGAAAAATAACCTCATATCCTTACAGCAATATCTCCGGAGTAAGCGGATATGAATCAGTTCTTGTTAAAGAAATGCTTGATTTTGCGGAAAGTGAAATAAGAAAATACACAACCGACACCGGAATATACAGGACATAGCAAAGGCATCTGTCCACTTTCGTGAACAGATGCCTTGTATTATGGCTGATTTTGCAGCCCTTTGTTCTCATTTGAACAACTCATCCGTCATTGCCTTTTTAACCAGGTCAAAGTATTCACTCTCATTATCCGCCGCCACGCAACAGTGGGCTGCCGTCTTGGACACAAATAATGCCTTGTCCTTATATGTTATTTTGTCATAAAATGCCTTCTGGGTTTCATAGTTTAATACATTATCCTTTTCAGAAAGGAATACCAGCACCGGTGCCTTGATTTTATCGGCAAGATTGTCAGCATTCATATCATCCAGCGAAAAGCCGTAAAGATAGTTCATCGCCTCATTGCAGGCTTCCTTTGCAATTCCAACATATTCAGGCGGACAGTTTTCCTTAACCGACGGCTCAACTCTTTCCCAGACATTTACCATCGGACAGTCCAGTATGGCAACATGAATATCCTTTGCTGCGTCCTCATCCGCAATCGCATTAATAACAGCCGAGCCACCAAAGGAGCTTCCGAATACACTGATTTTAACCTTGCCGCTTGTTCTTTCTTTCACATAATTTATACTGTCAATCAAATCATATTTTTCCAGAACTCCGTAGGTCACGGTCTTCTCGTGATTGTCTCCGGATGCACGCTGGTCATACTGCAAAACATTATATCCCATGTCCAAAAACATTCTGGTTCTCCAGAAAAGTTTTCTTCTGTTTTCGCCTGCTCCATGAACCAGAATAACCGTATCCCTCATATCATCCCCGTTGGTTACATAGTCCGCAGTTATCCTATGATGATCTTCCAGGGAAGACTCATACTCCACAACCTCTATTTTGGAATCATTCTTATACATATCCGTGTCAGAGTCGAGAATCGGGCTCTGGTCATATTTAAAAGAAAACAGGAGGTTACTGAGGACATGATATGAAATTGAGTATTTCTCGGGACCGTATTTTTCAACAAAACCCCTTCTCGTATCACGTGTAAAACCAATACTCTGTTCCGCTTCGGTCATCTCCGAATCCAGGTACTGCTCAAGTGTTATCCCGCCCTCTTTCGTCTCCTTCGGGGCAGTATTATCCACCTTTTTACTGCAGGCGGACATAAGCATCACAGCAATCAACGGTATCAGTATCAATATTTTTTTATTCATAGTTTGCTCCATTTCCGAAAACTATTTTGCTCTTACAGGTATCCATAATTCGCAATAATAGTTTTCATCCCTCATGCTGTGCGGATATTTGGCCGGGTCATCATAATACTCCAGACAATATCCGTCAGCTAACTCATAGTCACGAAGTGAAGGTAACCATTCGCTGAACATGGAGGTATGAACATTAAGAAGAGCATCCGGCAAAGCGCCCACGCATGGAAAAATAGCCCATGTATGCGCCGGGATTGTCACTGTGATACAATCCTCAGGAATCTCGCTCCCCTCCTCATAGCAGTCCGCAATAAGATATTCAAAAACATTATCATTCAGCAGATTCACACCGTAAATTCCGTTTTCTCCTATATATCCGCCGCCACGCACAAAATCTTCCCACATCCTTGGTATTACGCTGTAGGCATCCTGCTGATATACCTTGTTGGGCTTACCCACCACGGTAAACGCTTCCTTTTGCTCGAAACGATAGTCCATAAGAAAACCTCCTTCAAGACTTATCTTTACTCTTAACGGCGCAAAAGATTTAAGAAGCGGCTTATCTTTGAATGCAGTACTCGGTGTAACGCCATGGAATCTTGTAAATGCCTTAGTAAAGCTATCCGGAGAATCATATCCGTACTTCATTGCGATGTCTATTATTTTGGCATTGCCTTCCAAAAGTTCATTTCCTGCCAGAAAGAGGCGGCGGTTTCTGATATACTCCGCAATCGTAAAACCGCACAGCATTGTAAATCCCTTTTGAAAATAATAGGAGGACAGATTAACCTTCTCTGCAATCATATCCACTGTGAGCTCTTCAGTAATATGATCCTCAATATATTGTATTGCATCACTAATTGAATCAATCCATCCCATACGGATACCCTCACTTTCACAATCTCATTATAATATGGACATATTATTCTTACCCGACATTTTGTGCTCAGTTTTGTCCGATGCAAAAAAACAGCTACAAAACCCAAAGCCTTGTAGCCGTAATCTATGCAGTATTTACTGTGTATATCCCTCAGTCCCCATCTCTCCAAAGGTTGGATTCGGAAGCTGGATAGGTGCGCCAATCAGTTGGGAAACCGTTCTGATTTTCTCATTGTTGGCGGTAAGTATTATCGGCATATACTTTTCCTTGATAAAGCCTTCAAGGTCATCCACAAAGGTACTTACCTTAACGCCTGTGATTGTTACTGCTTCAAATTTGAAAATTTCTTCCTTGTCAATAACTGTTGTTGTAACAACAACCATAGCCATTACAGGATTTGCCGAATTAAGTCTGACTGATGCCTCCGATTTCATGGAAATCGACAAACTCTTTCCTACTGTTTTGAAAAAATCATTATCATAGTCAAGCTTAATTATCTCTGTTGGATTAATTTCAACGCTAATATTTTTCATAGACACCTCACTATATTATGCACTGGCATCGGCGAACTGCGAATTATACAATTCAGCATAGAAACCATGCTTATTCATTAATTCATCATGACTTCCCTGTTCAACAATGTCACCATTTTTCATAACAAGTATTATATCAGCATTTTTGATTGTTGACAATCTGTGAGCTATAACAAAGCTTGTTCTTCCCCTCATAAGATTATCCATCGCCCTCTGGATTCTGTGCTCCGTTCTGGTATCAACGGAGGATGTTGCCTCATCAAGAATAAGTACCGGATTGTTGGCAAGGATTGCTCTTGCAATTGTAAGAAGCTGTTTCTGTCCCTGCGAAACATTGGTAGCATCCTCGTTAAGCTCAGTATTGTAGCCTTCCGGAAGTGTTGAAATGAAATGATGGGCATGTGCTGATTTTGCCGCCGCAATTACTTCCTCATCCGTGGCATCAAGGCGTCCATAACGGATATTTTCCATTATTGTTCCCTTGAAAAGCCATGTATCCTGAAGCACCATACCAAAAGCTTCCCTCAATGAAGAGCGGTTAAACGCCTTAACATTATGGCCGTCCAGAAGTATCTCGCCCTCATTGACATCATAAAATCTCATAAGCAGCTTGACAATCGTCGTCTTTCCGGCACCTGTAGGACCTACAATCGCAATTTGTTTTCCGGCTTCAACATTGATGCTGAAATTGTTAATAATTATCTTATCTTCATTGTAGCCGAATTTGATATTTCTAAATTCGACATTTCCCTTGATATCTTCTTTAGGTAAGCAAAATCCCTCGCCACGGTCCTCTTCATCCTCTTCAAGGAATTCAAAGACTCTCTCACTTGCAGCCGCCATCGACTGAAGCATTGCAGTAACCTGAGCAATCTGCTGTATCGGCTGTGTAAAATTCCTAACATAATTAATGAATGCCTGAATATCACCGATCATGATTACACCCTTACCTGCAAGCAGTGCACCCGAGATAACAACGGCAACATAACCTATGTTACCCACAAACATCATAATGGGCATCATCATTCCGCCAAGGAACTGTGATTTCCATGCACTTTCGTAAAGAATGTCATTAGTCTTTTCAAAGGTCCTTATTACATCCTCTTCCTTGTTAAATGACTTTACAACATTGTGTCCGCCGTAGGCTTCCTCAACCTGACCATTGATATTTCCCAGATATTTCTGCTGAACCCGGAAGAATTTCTGGGATTTTTTCATTACAACCCCCAGCAAAAACATACTGATTGGCAGGATAAGCATAGTAATACCGGTCATAATCGGACTTATCGTAAGCATCATCACGACGACACCTATTATTGTTGTTATCGATGTTACCAATGTGGTAATTGACTGGTTAAGTCCATTGCCCAATGTATCTATATCATTTGTCATTCTTGAGAGAACCTCACCAACATTTCTGCTCTCAAAATACTTCATAGGCATTCTGTTGATTTTTTCTGCAAGTTCCTTTCTCAATCTGTAGCAGGTTTTCTGTGTGATACCTGTCATAATAAATCCCTGAACAAGATTGAATAATGAGGATATTGCATAGATTCCCAGCACAAGTAAAAGAATTCTTCCAATTTTGTCAAAATCAATTCCACCGGTACCGGACAGTTTATTCATAAATCCTGTCTGCAATTCATTTGTTGCTTTACCAAGAACCTTTGGTGCAACTACATTAAATACGGTACTGCCGACAGCGAAAATACTGAAAATAATAATGGCATATTTGTATCTGCCCATGTATTTAATCAGTTTGCCGATAGCACCCTTAAAATCCTTCGATTTATCTCCTGATCCCATTGGACCATGGCCGCCTTTTCTTCCTTGCATACTTACGCCTCCTCCATGCTATCCTGCAACTCTTTTTCAGAAAGCTGTGAGCTTGCAATCTGATTGTAGACCTCACAATTCTTCATGAGTTCCTTATGGGTTCCGATTCCAACCATCTTTCCTTCATCAAGAACAATAATCTGTTCTGCATTAAGAACAGTACTGATTCTCTGTGCCACGATAAATACCGTTTTATCCTTAACCTTAGGTCCGAGTGCCTTTCTAAGCGCAACATCAGTCTTAAAATCAAGTGCTGAAAAGCTATCGTCAAAAATATAAATCATAGGATCTTTAGCAATGGCGCGGGCAATTGAAAGTCTCTGTTTCTGTCCACCCGAAACATTACTGCCGCCCTGTGCAATTGCAGTATCATACTGCTCCGTTTTCTCCTCAATGAATTCTTCCGACTGTGAAATCCTTGCTGCATCATACATCCTTTCATCGGAGATACCGTCATCCGCATATTTAATGTTCTCTTTGATAGTTCCTGAAAAAAGAATGCCCTTCTGAGGTACATATCCGATTCCTTCACGCAGCGTATGCTGTGAAAAATCTCTCACATCAATTCCGTCAATTGTAATTCTTCCGTCTGTAACATCATAAAATCTAAGAATCAGATTAACCAGGGTTGACTTGCCGCAACCGGTACTTCCGATAATTGCCGTTGTCGTTCCCGGAGCAGCAGTAAAGCTGATATTCTCAAGCACCTTGTCTTCCGCTCCCGGATAGGTGAAGCTTACATTATCAAATTTAACAACTGCCTTCTCAGGAAAATCCGTAACAGCATCTTCCTTATCCATAATAGAGAAATCTGTTGTCAGAACCTCATGAATACGATCCGCAGCAACCCCCGCTCTTGGCAGAACAATGGAAATCATTGTCAACATAAGGAAGGACATTACTATCATCATTGTATATGAGATAAATGCCGTCATCTGTCCGATTTCAATTGCGCCGGTATCAATTTTGTGAGCGCCGGTCCACACAATGAGTATTGAAACACCGTTCATAATAATCATGAGAACCGGCATCATGAAGGTCATGGTTCTGTTGGTAAAAAGCATTACCTTGGTAAGGTTTGTATTCGCCTCGTCAAAGCGTTCTTCTTCTGTTTTTTCCCTGCTGAAAGCCCTGATAACCGGAAGTCCCGTAAGTATTTCCCTTGTAACAAGATTTACTTTATCAACGAGTTTCTGCATTACTTTAAATTTTGGCAATGCAATGAACATAAGCACGCCCATAAGCAGAGCGATGGCTCCAATTGCAATACCGATAATATATCCCATACCCGCACGGGTCTTTGTAACCATAATTATTCCGCCGATTGCAAGAATTGGCGCATACAATACCATTCTAAGCAAAAGAACGGTAACCTGCTGCACCTGCTGAACATCATTGGTAGTTCTGGTAATAAGCGATGCTATTGAAAACTTATTAATCTCAGCATCGGAAAATTTCGTAACCTTGGCAAAAACTCTTTTTCTCAAATCGGCACCTGTCTTTGCTCCGATTTTGGATGCAATAAACCCGATAATTACTGAGATAATACCCATTCCAAAGGTAAACAGAATCATAAATCCACCCTTTTTCCATAGGTATTTATTCCTGATTTTATTAAGGTCTTTTCCAAGTGAAACATATTCATCCGAAGTGAATTGTATCGCATATTTTGAGACGATGGAGTCGCCCATCTTATCCAGCTGTTCCTCCATCATTGCTCTGATGGTCATCATATCCGGTATTGTGCCCTGTTCCTGTTTTGCCATCTGTTTCATGGCATCCTCAGGCATATTGCTTAGCATATAATACACTGCAATCGGATGGGTAAAAAATTCATCCAACTCTTCCTTATCAGCACCTTTTACAAGTACAAATGTCTTACCGTCTGCGGTATAGCTCTCTTCCCACTTATCTTTTTCCTCTTCCGTCATAAAAGTTGCAATGCCTGCATAGGATTCAATGCTGATTTCATCCGGTGTTGCATATTCAATACCATTGTTGGTAATACCGGTATCGATGAGGTCTGAAGTATAGTTTGGCAATGCGAAATCACAGAATGCCTGGGCAATAAGCAGAATCAGAATTGCAAGCACAGACACCCAATATGTTTTCATATTGAAAAAAATATGTTTCATACTAATCCAAAACTCCTTTCATACAACAATAACATTTCTGTATAATACCACAGCAAAATATTATCATCAACAAATCTAAGGATATTTAATTCTTTTTTAATAACTTCGCTAAAAGCTTCTCAATTCGTCGGTTCCGTCATCGACAGTGTTTTCAATTGATTTGATGACAACAAAATATCCTGCTCCGTTTCCCATATCAACAAACACTCTGTCGTCCTTTTTATGCCCAAGCAAAGCCTTTCCCATCGGTGATTCATTGCTGATATATCCATCCAGGGAGTTACCCCTGACGGTAGTCACAATCTTGAATTTCTCCGTTTCGTCGTCATCCTCAAAATACACTTCCACGGTGTTGTTGAGGCCCACCTCATCCTCCGCGGAAGAGTCATCTATAATTGTAGCAGTCTTAATCATCTTCTCAAGATATCTTATTCTGCTTTCATTTCTGTTCTTTTCGCGCTTTGCTGCATAGTATTCAAAATTCTCGCTCAGGTCGCCCTGGGCTCTTGCCTCCTTTACAGCCTCTATCAATTCTTTTCGCACAACAAGCTTGCGGTGTTCTATCTCCGCCTCCATTTTTTCTATATCTTTTCTGGTAAGCTTATCAAACATTTTTTCCTCCCATTACAATGTGAAAGAGACCTGCCCGGTCCCTTCCCATACTATTCCATATAATCCAATACTTTCAGTTTTGATGAATTTGACAGTTCCACTTTCTGCATATTTGAACCGTTGCATACATATATTCCGTCCTCTGAAGCGGCCAGGTATTTCCGGGAATATACCGCCGCAACGGTATTAATTTTCTTATCGGATTCCTGAGTCTTTTCATCATTGACTTTTTTCTTATTAAAATCATAGCTCACCACCACGAGGTCGCTATTCTTTTGTTCAACCAAAAACATATTCCTGCTCTTAATTGACAGGTCGGTAAACTTTCCGTCATTTGTCTTTAAGATGCTGTTCTGTGTTTTGGTATTGAAGGTAATCTCGCCAAAAACAGATTCTTTGCTATTGTCTGCCACATAGAAGACACTATTGTCATATATACAGATACCTTTAAGCTTTCCGGCGATTTCTCCGAGATTTTCACCGCTTATTCTGCCATTCTTCAACTCGATTATATCCACCAGATATTTTGAGCCGATTCTGTATCCCAGGCATAACGTATTGTCTTCAAAGTCGATGGAAATATATTCAGCCTCTTCCTCCATCGTGAAATACTCTGTTGAATTTGCTTCCGTATTGTATAATCCCACTTTATTGTCGGCAATGAATACGATACTGCCATCGCAGTAGCACGCATCCTTTATGCTGTCAGCCTTAATACCGGTTGAAGATTCCTTTTTTTCCCTGAAGTCATATGTCATCAGTTCTTGCTTTCCGGAAGCTTCCACAACATAAATCATAGTTCCCTTGGTATTTTTCACAACATTTCTGTTAATTAATGATGTTATTACAAATGCAACAACAATCAGCAGCGCCATTACTGCACATACAATAAGGGCCGGCTTAATTTGATTTTTTTTGTTCATGTTCATCCTCTACTTACAACAGCTTCGTCCGCAACTCATACAGTCCCCGGTACAATTCTGTCCCGAAGCTTTTCTTTTTTTTCTGTTTTTTATCATAGTGAAAATAATAAATCCAACAATTAAAGCTAAAATAATACCCACCGCAAGGGTTGCCAGATATTCTTTCATGCTTCCTCCGTATTAAAAAAGTGGTGACAGTAATCTCAATATCGGCAAAAGAAGGGTTTTAAGAATACTGAATTTCTTGCAATCCCCCAGGGACACTTCCCTGCACTTTGAAAGTGTATTCTGAAAATCAGCCATAATATCCTTAAGCACTCCCGATTTATATATGAGTACCGCATCCTCGTAGTGATGGGTAAGGCTTCTGTAATCAAGATTGATTGTACCTACAATAGCACTCTCATCATCCGACATAAATATTTTGGCATGGACAAAACCCGGCTCATATTCATAAATCTTGACGCCCGCCTTTATCAGAGCTTCGTAATATGACTGTGTGAGCATGTAGGCAAACTTCTTATCCGGAATGCCCGGCGTGATAATTCTTACATCCACACCTCTTTTTGCTGCATTCTCCAGCGCATTGGCCATTGTTGCATCAAGAATAAGATAAGGTGTCATAATGTAGACATATCTGTCACTTTTGCCAATCATATTCAAATATACATTTTTGCCAGCCGCCTCATCGTCATTAGGATAATCCGTATACGGGATAAAATAGCCGTCCATATAATTGAATTTTGCCGTAGGTTTATATTTGAGAAAATCATCCTGCTTGTGGAATGACACATCCCAGAGTGCCAAAAACATTGTGGTAAGGCTCCATACCGCCTCACCCTTAAGCATAATGGCTGTATCCTTCCAGTGTCCGCATATTTTTTTCTTATTAATATATTCATCTGCGAGATTCAGTCCGCCTGTAAATCCTACATTGCCGTCTATAACGCAGATTTTTCTGTGATCTCTGTTATTGTATCTTCCGTCAAGAACAGTCCTGAAGGTATTAAATTCATAACACTGGATTCCCATTTTGCGCAGACTTTTAACAAGATCCCCCGGCGCCTTTAGAATACTTCCGAAGCTGTCATACATAAATCTGACTTCCACGCCTTCTTTCGCTTTCTCAATAAGGACATTAAGCACCGAATCCAGCATAATGCCGCGTTCAATTATGAAATATTCCATAAAAATGAACTTTTCAGCCTTCTTCAATTCCTCGATAAATACGGGCAAAAAATCCTCACCCAGCGGAAAATATGTAGCTGTTGTATTCCTGTAAGCCGGCGCGTCCACGAAATCCATTAGATAATTGGCCTGCCCGCATATCTTATCATCAATAAGCTCATTATTGTAATATTTTCGGGTATATAGCGCTTCTCTGCACATTTTTGCCACATGAATAATTCTCTGTTCTGATTTTTTTCCGATATGACGTCTTCCATACCACAGATACATACATCCGCCAAGTAAAGGAACCACAAAAATCAATACAATCCACGGAATTTTATATGATGGGTCACTGTCCGAGCGTAAAATGACCAGTACCGCAATAATCGATAGAGTCTTTAATACCCAGTTGACAGGCATAAATCTCCCGGAGAAAAATATATATAGCACCACAATTACCGCAATCTGTGCCACCACTGCAATAGCAAGTGATACTACCTTAATTACTTTGGGGGAGAGTATTCTTTTTCTATGTGTTTTTTCTTTCTCCATAATAACCTCTGTCAAATACTTATCATCGTATTATTAATTCTTTCACATACCTGTCCCAAAAAATTCCCATCCGAATAAGGTTTAAGATAAAACTCGTTCAATATTGTCAGTGAAATCCTTTTCGCCGTTTCATCATCGGATTTTGCAATTATTTCCTGCGTATCCTTCAAAAAATAATGCCACAAATCTGTGAATTTTTCGTGAAAAGAAATATCTTTTTCGCCAAGCCATTTTTTTATCTGAACCTTTGTTTTGTTAGGAGCCGGGCACTCATACTTCTGTAAAAAAAAGTAATGCGTCCCATTCTCAAAAATCCTTCCGAGTGGAAACATACGACATATCGAAGGCCTGAATTCATGAACACTGCAGCGCCCATCGCAATCCAGGAAATGACATTTTCCGTCCCTCACATTGAGCCCGGGCAAAACAACACCGTCAACTACCGTCAGTTCAATTATATTCTGTAGAAGTTCTCCGATATTCCTGCCGGTTCCCTCGCACAGCCTCACAGCATCATATGGGTCAAGAATAATAAAATCCCCCATATCCGAACAGCATTTTGAGCATCCACTGCAATCGCTGCAGCCAACACGGGCCATATCATTAATCGAATATTTTTTTCCGTCAGAAATATCACTAATGTCTATGTTTCTTAGCATTGCAATTACTCCACAACTTCAACCTTTATCATATTGGTAGTACCTGATTTGCCGATTGGAACCCCGGATGTAAATACAAGAATGTCACCAACATCAACAAGCTTCTGCTTTTGAGATTCCCTGATTGCATAATCGTAGAGCTCGAACACATCATTTTTTTCATCAAGCAGAACAGGAGTAATGCCCCAGGACATATTCAGCTGGCGGCATACCTGCTCCGAGGTGGCGCATCCGATAATGTCGCACGCCGGACGATATCTGGAAATCATCTTGGCACTTCTTCCTGATTTTGTGACAACAATTATTGCCTTTGAATTCAAATCATATGCCGTAGTACAGGTTGCATGGCAAATCGCATCCGTAATATCCGGATTATCGTTTGCATCCCTGTGAAAAAAGCGTTTCTTATAATCAATATCCTGCTCTGTTCTCTCCGCAATCTTTGCCATCATAAGGAAGGCCTCCACAGGATATTTTCCTGCTGCAGTCTCACCGGAGAGCATAATTGCACTTGTTCCGTCATATATGGCATTGGCAACATCCGCAGTCTCCGCTCTTGTAGGTCTTGGATTCTTAATCATGGAATCCAGCATCTGGGTTGCCGTGATAACCTGTTTGCCGGCTTCATATACTTTTTTGATTATTATTTTCTGTGCAATCGGAACCTCTTCCTCAGGAAGCTCAACTCCCATATCACCTCTGGCAACCATAATTGCATCCGATGCTTCAATAATCTCATCAATATTGGTCAGGCCCTCGGCATTCTCAATCTTGGAAATAATTCTGATATTCTCACCACCGTTGTCCTTTAACAGCTTTCTCATCTCGTTGACATCCGCCGCACTTCTTACAAAAGAAGCAGCAACAAAGTCCACCTCCTGTGAAATACCAAAGCATACATCCTCGATATCCACCTTGCTTAAGAAAGGCATATTGACGTGGGAACCCGGAACATTAACTCCTTTATGGTTGGACACCTGCCCGCCGTTGATTACCCTGCACACGATATCTTCGCCATCAATTTTTTCCACAATCATATCCACAAGTCCATCATCAATCAGAATATGGGTTCCCTTTTCCACATCCTTATAAAGGTCCTTGTAGGTAATTGATGCTTTTTCAGATGTTCCAAGCATTTCCTTATTAGTGAGAGTGAACAGACTGTCGGCCTCAAGCATTACCTTTCCGCCCTCAAAATCCCTTACTCTGATTTCAGGACCCTTTGTATCGAGCATTATTGCAACAGGTTTGTTGAGTTCCTTGCGAAGTCTTTTAATGGTTTCCATTCTTTTTCCCTGTTCCTCATGTGTCCCGTGGGAAAAATTAAGTCTGGCAACATTCATTCCATTTTCTATAAGTGTCCTTAATACTTCTTCATTATCCGTTGCAGGTCCCATTGTACAAATAATCTTTGTTTTACGCATCTTGTCCGTCTCCTATTCTGACTACTTAATTACTGCATTAATCTTCTCGCGCATGGCGTCCTCACCAATTATATGAATAATTGTCCATAAATCCGGTGTGTTCGACATTCCTGTTACGGCAATACGAACCATCTCTGCCACGTCTGAAATACTTCCTTTGTAATTCTCAGGATTTGCCTTGTATGCTTTCATATCAGAGGCAAAACCATGTCTGTCCGCAATTTCCTTAAGGTTGCTAAACCATGCCTGATTGTCGCTTGCATGATCATATGATTCAAGATAATCCACTAATACCTGACTTGTGATATCTGCAGGAAGCTTGAATTCTTCCTTTTCCTCTTTTTCTTCGAAGAAGTATCCAATCATCTCAAGAATCTGTTTTGCAAAGATGAAATCCTTACGCCTTCTCTTTGCGCCGATTCCCATATAGAGTCTTAGAATAGACAGCATTTTTTCCTTGTCAGCAAACCATAAATCCACTTTGTCTGCAGCATTTTCCTTCGCCCAGTCATACAGGAAATCATACATTTCATTCTCGTCAAGCTTAGAAAGCTCATTCTTACAGATATTATGAAGCTTTTCTTTGTCAAAAAGAGCACCTGACTGGCTCATCTTTTCAATGGAAAATGGGAATTCCTTGATATCCTTATCAGGGAATTTTTCATACCACTCTTCAAAATTCGAATTTAATAAAGTGAGGAGATATACCTTCATTGCGCGAGGATGATATCCGTCCCTGCGGTAATAATCAAGTGAAAGCTCCGGATCCTTTCTCTTTGAAAGCTTACGTTTTCCGCCGGTCTCCTCATCAAATTTCATCAAATGCGCCGTATGTCCGTATGCCGGCATCTTAAAGCCCAGCACATGAAAAAGCTCATAATGAATCGGTGCTGATGCTAACCACTCTCCGCCTCTGATAACTGTTGTGGTTCTCATAAGATGGTCGTCAATGGCATGGGCAAAATGATATGTTGGCACGCCATCCCTCTTAAGAATTACGATGTCGTGAATATTCTCAGGCAACTTGATTTCACCCATAATACTGTCAACAAAACTGATTTCCCTGTCAGGGCTGCCCTGCGAACGAAGTCTCAAAACATAACTCTCCCCGGCATTTATTTTTTCCTCAATTTCCTCATATGTAAGGTTACGGCAAAGAGCATATTCGCCATAGTATCCCGTAAGTTCCTTATTGTCTTCCTGTTTCTTTCTTACCTCTGCCAAATCCTCTTCCGAGCAAAAACATGGATAAGCAAGACCTCTTTCAACCAGACTTTTCGCATATGTGTGGTAGATTTCGACTCTCTGTCTCTGAAAATATGGTCCGTAAGCATTCTGTGGGTCAGTATCCGCATATCCTGCTCCCTCGTCAAATTCGATATCAAAATATCTCAGCACATTGATAATGGTCTCAACCGCACCATCAACCTTACGCTTTTCATCAGTATCTTCAATTCTTAAATAAAATACACCGCCGTTTCTGTGCGCAATCCTCTCATCAGCCAGCGCGCTGTAGAGATTGCCAAGATGTATAAATCCTGTCGGACTTGGTGCCATTCTTGTTACTTCTGCTTTGTTCGGCAGTTTTCTGTAGGGGAATTTCTCCTCATAGTATTCAGGTGTGTTAACCACATCCGGAAAAAGTAATTGTGCTAATTTATTGTTATCCATATTATCCTCCTGAACCATCCGCGGGATGTTCTATTTGATTACATACTCCTTAATATTTTCACATTACAGGGAAATAATGTCAATGCTTTTTTCCCTCAATATCGGGCATAATCTCTCCAAGATATGCTTTGTTATGTTTTTCCTTGCCGGTGTTATGCTCCTTAATGAGTTCACTGCGAAGCTTTGGAAACAATACATAGAGTTCCCTTGATGATATGAGTTTTGCCCCGTCCCCTCGTATTATTATCTGTTCCAGCCCGTCGGAGGTTACAACTGTTATGTCATATTTTTTTACATTGTCATTTACAAACCTCTCGATAAACCTGTCCGCAGTCTCTGCTTCCTTCGTATATACAACATATATATTGTTATGGGTAAAACATTCCGTGGCATGTTCCTTTACCCTGTATGCATCAAATACTACAATAACTTCTTCCTTGATTATAGCCTGATATTCACACATATACTGCAGCAGTCTGTCGGAAGCCGCATCCATATTTTCCTTCGCAAGCTCAGCCAGGTCATCCCATGCAAAAATAACATTGTAGGCATCCACCAGCGTGTATTTGTCCCGCGGTGCCTTGACGCTTACACTTTTTACTTTCGGATAGAGTGCTGTATGGACCTTCTTATACATTCCGCGGTGGCTGCCGGATTTTAAACCCTTGTTGGCTCCGTTCAAGCCGGCAATAATGCGGTCAATCTCCTCCGTGCCAAGAGCCTCGTCAATTCTGTTTTCCAAAAGATTGTAATTAATCGGCTCAATTTCCTCCAAAGGTCTTTTTATTCCCAGCTCGCAATGCATATAATCGAATACTTCATTCCATGGTATTATTGTTCCCGAACCATGGGAGCAAAATACAGAATCCGGTGTATTTGCCACATCCTCAAGCGGATTATAGCCATAGCTTTCCACAACCTCCTCCTGATTGTGGCATGGCATATAATCTCCGTTTGCAATGGTAAAAGATCCTGTGCCATGGGATATTTCAGCTATTTTCCTTGCATATCCGTGCATGGTGGACACAGGTGCAATGCCTGAGATAATGGTCCTGTCCCCTTCCGTCTCAAGAGGATTTAAAGTCCCCTGCATATTGATAATATCGCTCATAATCCTGCCGGTGCAGTCGGAGTCGACTTCTATTCTAAATCGGTAGGTTGGCTCCAAAAGAATACTCTCCGCCTGCATAAGCCCCTGCCTAACAGCCCTGTATACTGCTTTTCTGAAATCTCCGCCCTCGGTATGCTTATTGTGTGCCCTGCCGCCGATAACCGTTATTTTCATATCGGTTATAGTGGAGCCTGTGAGGACGCCCTTGTGATTCTTTTCTCCGAGATTCTGCAAAATAAGGCGTTGCCAGTTTCTATCCAGAATATCCTCGCTGCAATCCGCAGCAAATTCAAGTCCGCGGCCTCTCTCAAGGGGTTCAAGTCTTAACACCACCTCCGCGTAATGGCGCAGCGGCTCAAAATGTCCCACTCCGATTACTTCGTCGGCAATTGTTTCGTGATATATTATTTTGCCTGTTCCGAGCGATATATTAACGCCCAGTCTTTCACGGACAATTTCGGTCAGAATCTCTGTCTGAATATCTCCCATAACATTGACAATTATACTTTTATGGACCTCATCCCAGCTAAGATTCAACTCAGGAATCTCATCGCCTATACCTGCCATTTTATTATACAAATCAAATACATTTACCCCCGCTTCAGGGATAACACGGTATGACAGCACCGGTTCAAGCACCGGTTTATAGGAAAATTGCTCACTTCCAATAGTATCGCCTGCACGGCTCTTTGTAAGGCCTGTTACTGCGCAGATACTTCCGGCAGCCGCCTCCTCCGTCAGGCGGAATTTTTTGCCCGAATATATCCTGATAAGATTGGCTTTTTCCTCCCATTCACCGTTGGATATTATACTTTTGGATTTGAGCACACCGCCTGTAACCTTAAGGAAGGTAAGCCGCTCTCCTCGTTCATCAGTGGTAATCTTGTACACCCTGGCCGCCAGGTTTTTGCCATATTCCTTTTCCAATGTATATTTGTAAAGAGCCTTAAGCAACTCATCAATTCCGGTAAGCTTTAATGCCGAGCCAAAATAGCACGGAAATATCTCGCGTCGGGCAATGGCATGTGCAACATCCTCATCATCAGGCATAATATTTTCGAAATATTTTTCCATCAGCTCTTCGCTGTTTCCGGCAACTTCTTCGAAAAATTCTTCTCTTGGAATCTCAAAGTCCACTATGGATGCTGCCAGCTTATTTTTCAGTCCGGTAAGGCATTCCTCTCTGTCAAATCCCGCCATATCCGTCTTGTTCACAAATACAAAAGTCGGAATTTCATATTTTCTGAGAAGATTCCATACTGTCAGGGTGTGCCCCGTCACTCCGTCAAGTGCACTTATAATAAGAATAGCATAATCAAGTATCTGAAGGCTTCTTTCCATCTCCGCAGAAAAATCCACATGTCCCGGAGTATCAACAAGCACAAAATGCGTATCCCCGAATTCCAGCTCTGCCTGCTTTGAAAACACAGTGATGCCACGTTCTTTTTCAATTCGATAGTTGTCAAGAAAAGCATCTCCTGTATCGACTCTTCCCATTTTTCTTATTGTCTCACTCTTATACAGCAGCGCTTCGGACAATGTTGTCTTGCCTGCGTCCACATGCGCAAGAATACCTACAACCGTATTTTTCATAATCTGTACCTGTTCCTGATATTATTCCAAAATGTATTATACCAAAAAAACAGGGTGCAAAGCCAATTATTTTCAAAGGACTTTTCACCCTGCAGTTAAATTATTCAAAATTTTTCAATGCCTGGTCTTTTGGAATTTTCTTGATTCTAAAGAACTGAATCAATGCAATAACCATGTAGGCAGCAAAAATCATAACAAACATTTCCGGATATATCAACGGCTTAAGGTACAACGGAATCCATCCGTTAAAACTATCCATAATTGGTCTGTACAGTGCCTTGAGTATCAGTGTTGACAGGCCCAGACCGGCAATAATTGATACTATTACCGCCCAGGTTGTCGCAAGCAGATACAACCTTGAGACCTCCCCGTCCGTATATCCCAGAATTTTGCACATTGCTATGCAGGAAGAATTTTTTTCAATAATAATCTTCGTCAGGAGGAAAATTAAAAGTGCTGATAAAATAACGGCAAATATGTTAACCAAATTGAACATATTACCCATGGACACATCCAGCTGTCTGGACATTTTTGTCAGGTCATCCTCTGTTATTTCAGATACTATATATGCTGAATCAATATCTGTCAGTTCCTTGTCAGACAGATATCCGTTAAAATATGCACTTGCTTTTCCCATGTAAAAGTTGACCATTGGTCTGGATGTAAATACGTACAGCGAAGCCGGATATACAACTATTTTTTCCACTTCCATGCTGAATTTCCTGTTGCCGTATTCTTCCTTAAGAGTGATTGTGTCACCCACCTTTACTTTGAATTTGTCAGCATATGTGTTGGATACCGCCACCTTATTTTTGTCCGAAAGGTCAAGCTTAAGATAGTTGCTGTTCTTATTAAGTCCATATACAATGATTTCTTCATCGCCCTCCTTAAGCTCGCATACACTGATTTTCTCAGCGCCATCAATCTTAGTCGGAATGTTGTCCTTGAGAATATACTGATAATTCGCAATCATATTGTTGATTGTATCATCGTTGTATTTTTCAAGGAGTGGCCTCATCATCATTCCAAACAGCAGAAGCACTGATGCAAAAGTAATTCCAAACAGCAGAATTATATAGCTTGGCATATTCTGAAAAATAATCCTGAGTCTGAATCTGCCAAAGAATTTGATATTCGGAAGCTTAATGCTTCTTGATTTTCTTTTTCCCTTAAAATCATGTCTGATGAACTTAAGTGGTGATATTCTGAGCCTCTTTCCTATCACTCCGACAATAATTACCGTCATTATCATCAGCGGAATCAGAGTGGTCTGGATAAAAGCGTTTGCATTCCATCTGGTCACATAAGTCGGAAGACTGTAGCTTGCGTAGTACAAATTCGAAATCAATGTTTTGAACACGGTATATCCAAGAACATTGCCCACTACACATGCCGCAAGAGTTACCAAAACAGGAAGTGTCATATAATGGAAAAGCATATCCCTGCGCGAATATCCTGATGCCCTCAGAGTTCCGATTGCGGATGCTTCCGCCGTAATACTGTGATTGATTGTAATAACAAACACAAATGCCATAATCACAATCAGAATATACAGCAATACCTGCATCATCGACTTGTCTTTTCCTATATCATCCCCTGTAAAATTAATCGCACTGTTGACGTATCGAGGAACATAATCCCTAAGCTGCGCCTTAAGATATATACTCTTTGCAAGTTCTGCGGAAGCGTCCTTTTCTGCTTCTTCATTCTCAGGCTCCTCCGAATATTTCCATGAATAGCAATATCTGATATCCTTGCAGTCCAAATTGTCAAAATAATTATCCGATACTATTGCAACACCGAATTTTATTGCATCAAACATTGTATCCTTATTATCGGAAAACAGTGCGCTGAAATCCGACAATGCAACAAGACCCGATATTTCAAAATCCCTGCCATTAACATTAATACTGTCTCCGACGGCAAGCTTATTATTGTCGGCATACATTCTATCTATCGCAATTTCATCATCGGCGGAAGGCAGTTCGCCCTTCATTACGCATACCTTGTTGACCTCTTTACGGTTTTTGAAGGTTCTCAAAACGCTGTCATTATTCACCTCAAGGTTGTAATAAAACATCTCATGGATTGTAACATCATTATTCTCGATATCCCGGATATCCGTGGTTTTAAGCTTTGTATCCACCACAAAATGACCGTTTTCTATATCATATTTTTCAAAGCTTTCATCATAGGCTTTTTTCATACTGTCTCCGGCAATCAGGAAACCGGAAATAAATCCAATCGTCAATGACATAAAAAGAAAAATAGCAAGGTATTTAACTATTTCCTTTTTTAAATCTCTGGCAAATCTCTTATTCAACGGATTCTTCATAGTATTCACCTACCAATCCAAATCTTTTGCAGATATTTTCTCTTCGTTACGGTAATCCTTGCGAATCATTCCGTCCCTGAGTCTGATTACACGGTCTGCCATATTTTTGATTGCATCATTATGAGTAACCATAATTACGGTATTTCCGTATTTCTGATTAACATCCTCGATAAGTTTAAGTATCTCCTTGGATGTGTTGTAATCCAACGCTCCTGTTGGTTCATCGCAGAGAAGTATATCCGGATTCTTTATGATTGCCCTTCCGATGGATGTACGCTGCTGCTGACCACCTGAAAGCTGGTTGGGCATCTTATTCCGATGCTCATAGAGTCCCAGAGTATGTAACAATTCATCGATAGGAAGCGGAGAATCCCCTAAATATGCTCCTACTTCGATATTTTCCTTCACTGTAAGATTAGGAATCAGATTGTACATCTGAAATACATATCCAAGATGCTTTCTTCTGTATACCGTAAGCTTCTTTTCGTCCATGTCCGCAGTTTTCTCGCCATTGATTGACACATACCCTCCGTTTGCATCATCAATTCCTCCGATAATATTTAGCAGAGTTGACTTTCCCGAACCCGACGGACCAAGGAGAACACATATATCACCCTTTTCGACTCCGAAATTAATCCCTTTAAGTACCTCTATTTTGTTGTCCCCTTCGCCAAAACTTTTAGTAAGGTTGCTTATTTCCAAAAACATAAACATTTCTCCTTAAGATGCTATTGTTATTTTCTTAACAATATAATTATATTCGGGCAATTTGACATTTTCAATTAAGATGCACTAAAGATTATATTAATTTTTTATAAAATAATAACGGGATATTTTCTCATATCCCGTCATTTTGTGTCATATTTTGAATGCTGTCATACTATTTAAATGCACCCAGAATGTTCTGTGCATTTTCGATTCTCTCCATTGTAGGCGGCTCAACACCTTCCAAAGGATATTTGAGTCCCAAAAGTTCCCATTTATGAACTCCAAATGTATGATAAGGTAAAACATCAATTCTCTCAACATTTGAAAGTGTTTTAAGATAATCGCTCAGCCTGTGAAGGTCTTCATCATTATCGCTGGCTCCCTCTCCTCCGGATACAAGCACATGTCTTATCCACATAGGTTTTTTGATTTCGTCGAGGTACTCAGCACACTCCAAAACAGATTTGTTACTAAAGCCTGTAAGCTTTTTATGTTTTTCATCATCAATCTGCTTTATATCAAGCATTACAAGGTCAGTATATTTCATCAGCTCATTGAACTTTGAAAAGAACGGCTCGTTCCTTGTAAAAGGCTGACCGCTTGTATCAAGACAGGTATTAATTCCGTCTTCTTTTGCCTTCTTGAAAAACTCAGTCACAAAATCAATCTGAATCAATGGTTCTCCGCCGCTGACTGTGATTCCGCCTGTCTTTCCCCAATAGGTTTTATATCTTTTTGCCTTTGCAAGCAATTCATCCGCAGTCATCTGTTCGCCTTTTGTAACTTCCCAGGTATCCGGATTATGACAAAACTGGCATCTCATATTACATCCGGTAACAAATGCAATAAATCTGATTCCCGGTCCATCAACAGAACCAAAAGTCTCAATAGAATGAATATATCCCATTTTCTTCCTCCCATAAAATAAGAGGGTGGATTGCTCCACCCTCAGTATTATTGTCTTTCTATCACAAAATTATTCATCTGTAACTCTGAAATTAAAGAGTCTTATGACATGTTCTTGCGATAACATCGAGCTGCTGTTTCTTTGTAAGATCGATGAACTTTACAGCATATCCGGATACACGGATTGTGAAGTTAGCATACTCTTCTTTTTCTGGATGTTCCATAGCATCGATAAGTTTTTCTGTACCGAATACGTTAACATTAAGGTGATGTGCACCCTGATCGAAATATCCGTCCAATACCTGAGCAAGCTGATTCTTACGCTCATCAATACTATGTCCAAGTGCATCAGGGTTCATTGTCTGTGTATTAGAAATACCGTCTAATGACCATACATAAGGAATCTTAGCAACTGAGTTAAGTGAAGCTAAAAGACCGCTTGTCTCTGCACCGTAGCTTGGTGATGCTCCAGGGCTGAATGGAGTGAATGCTTCACGACCGTTAGGCATTGCACCTGTAGCTTCTCCGTATACAACATTTGATGTGATTGTAAGAATAGAAGTTGTTGGCTCTGAATTACGATATGTGTGACGTTTCTTAATCTTGTCAAGGAATGTCTTTAATAACCATACGCCGATTTCATCTGCTCTGTCATCATCATTACCATATTTAGGGAAGTCTCCTTCAATTTCAAATCTCTCAGAGATTCCTTCTGCATCACGGATACATTTAACCTTTGCATACTTGATAGCACTGAGTGAGTCGATAACATGTGAGAATCCTGCAATACCTGTTGCGAATGTTCTACGAACATCTGTATCGATCAATGCCATCTCTGCTGCTTCATAGTAGTATTTGTCATGCATATAATGAATAAGATTAAGTACGTTAACATAGATATCAGCTAACCAGTCTAACCAGAAATCATATTTCTCAATTACTTCATCATAGTCAAGATATTCGCTTGTAATTCTCTCCATCTTAGGACCAACCTGGATTCTGTGTTTCTCATCGAAACCACCGTTGATAGCATAAAGAAGAGTCTTACCAAGGTTAGCTCTTGCACCGAAGAACTGGATTTCCTTACCTGTCTGTGTTGCAGATACGCAGCAGCAGATTGAGTAATCATCGCCCCATACAGGCTTCATTACATCATCATTCTCATACTGGATTGAGCTTGTCTGAACTGAGATATATGATGCGTATTTCTTGAAGTTATCAGGAAGAGCACTTGAATATAATACAGTAAGGTTTGGTTCTGGTGAAGGTCCCATGTTCTCAAGTGTATGAAGGAAACGGTAGTCTGTCTTAGTAACCATGCTACGTCCGTCCATACCGATACCGGCAACCTCAAGAGTAGCCCATGTAGGATCTCCTGAGAATAACTGGTTATATGATGGGATTCTTGCAAATTTAACCATTCTGAATTTCATTGTCATATGGTCAATGATTTCCTGAGCTTCTTCCTCTGTGATGATACCTTTCTTAAGATCTCTCTCGAAGTAGATATCAAGGAATGTAGAAACACGACCTACTGACATTGCAGCACCATTCTGTGTCTTGATAGCTGCAAGATAACCGAAGTATAACCACTGGCAAGCTTCCTTAGCATTTGTAGCAGGCTTAGAAATATCATAGCCATAGATAGCTGCCATTTTCTTCATATCTTTCAATGCTGTAATCTGCATTGCAATCTCTTCACGAAGACGAATAACGTCATCATACATGTTACCGCATCCGCAGTTCTTCTTATCTTCTTCTTTGAAAGCGATAAGCTGGTCAACACCATAAAGAGCAACTCTACGATAATCGCCAACGATACGACCACGTCCGTATGTATCAGGAAGACCTGTTACAACATGTGTCTTACGAGCTAATTTCATTTCATCAGTATAAGCTGCAAAAACTGCATCATTATGTGTTGTCATATAGTTTTCGAAAATATATTTAAGCTCTGGATCGATTTCATATCCATAGCTTTCAGCAGCCTGCTCTGCCATTCTGATACCACCATATGGCATGAATGCTCTCTTTAATGGCTTATCTGTCTGGAGACCAACAATCTGCTCGAGATCCTTAAGGCTCTCATCAATATATCCTGGACCATAAGATGTAAGACCCGAAACAACTTTTGTCTCGCAGTCAAGAACGCCGCCTTTAGCACGCTCTTCCTTCTGCAATTTCTGTAAAGCTCCCCAAAGTTTGTTAGTAGCATCTGTTGGAGCAGCCAAGAAACTCTCATCACCATCATATGGCTTATAGTTCTTCTGAATGAATTCACGAACGTTGATTTCCTCTTTCCAGAGACGTCCTTCGAATCCTTCCCATGCATCAAAATTTAACATTTGAAGATTCCTCCTATCTATTTTTTTTGTCGATGTAAGTATAACATTCTAACCGGAGAAATGCAACACCCTATAATTAACAAAATGCACATTTTTTTTAGGTATTACCACTTTTTTCATAAATTTTGCAAAACTGCTTACTTAAATTAAAAATGCCATATCGAAAGCATATTTTTTTTAATCAATATGCTCTCAATATGGCAAAAAATTAATTTGAAATTTTTATTTTCCAAATTTTATTCTGACTGAACCCATGTCGCAATCTATTTTAAGATTATTAGTCTTTTCTGAACGAATTGCACCGTCATAGCTGTTTGAATCAATCTTTCCCATATCGCAGTCAATATTAATATCATAGTCTGACTTTGAATACATTGTAGAAAAATCAATATCTCCCATATCCGCACCAAGTTTCACATCGCAATCAAGATATCCGGCAACTGTTATTTTACCCATATCACAGCCAATGTCCATTCTTGAAGAGCAGCTTCCGTCAAATTCCAGATTGCCCATATCGCAGTCCGCAATCAGCGAAGCCGTACTGACATTATTGAGATACACGCCGCCCATATCCGCATCAATATTCATATTGGTACATTCTATGTCGTTGACTGATATGTCTCCCATATTGGATTTTAACTTTATCTTGTTATAATTCTCATTTTTTACATGGATTCTGATATATGAATTTTCATATTTTTTCTTGCCGAAATTGAACATGGAAAAAATACTGTCATCTTCCCTGAATACCAGCGTATTGTCCTTAACCTCACACTTTACCGAATTTGAGTACACACTGTATTCAACATAATTATCCTTGTCTGCAACAATCTCAACCCTGGCTCTTTTTGCCTTGACATCTATGCTGTCAAAATCTCCGGGACGTACTGTGTCACTGACAAGTTCTCCCGGGCTTCCGAAAGAAATCCCGAATTTGCCAAACAATTTGAAATTGCCGTCGGCACCTTTTGCCAAGGATACCGTGATTAATATTCCGGCGAGCAAAACACATATTCCTGCGATAATTCCGCTTATTGCATAAAACTTTTTCATTATTTTACCCTCCTCTTACGATTCATATTTGCCCTCTTAATAAGTTTGCAAATTCCTCTGATTATGACGATTGTCAAAAGGCTCAGACCGATTCCCACTGCAATCAGTGCAAAGCCGGTACCGGTTGCAAGAAGTCCGTTTGCCGTTTCTGTAAAACAAAGTCCGATTCCCCCGCCGACAAGTATCACTCCGCCAACGATAAATCCGACGCCGCAGCCAACCAGGGCAGCAAAAACACCGATTACCGCTCCCGCTACACCGAGAGCAGCTCCTCCTACTCCGCAAATCATAGGTGAGCACAAAACAACAAGCAGAACTATAACCCATGGTGACAATTTATTTTTCTCAGGCTTGGATGCCAGTTCTTCCTGCCTTCCCGAATATTCAGCGATAATTTTGGCAGCAAGTTCCTGTGGTGTCCCTAACGCCTCGATAACCTCAAGTTCCTTATCCGGACCGGCATCATGAAGATATTCATCATAATATTCCATAGCATTTGCATACTCATCAGCCGGAATTTTATTCTGAAGCTCATTACTCAGCGCATTGAGATATTCATATTTGTTCATTTGTATTCCCTCCATTCAAAATATTGTCCAATCTCTCCTTATAACCCTTCCACTCGCTCTTATAGAAACTGAGTTTCTCATTACCAAGCGGTGTAATCTGATAGTATCTTCTGTTGCGCCCCTGAAATGCCTGATCGTAAGTTATCAGACAGCCATCCTTCTGAAGTCGTCTTAATACCGGATACAGTGTTGATTCCGATATGTCAACAATGCTCTTAATATTCTGGGTCAATACATATCCATAGGTATCACCCTTGTTAAGAGTTGCCAGAACACATGCATCAAGAAGTGCAGATCCTAATTGAAAAACCATAAAATCTCCCTTTCACTTATTTTTCATCCAATATTATATGATGTATAATATTGTTGTTGGATATAATATAATATATCGAATAAAATAGGTCAATAGACTTTATGGTTTTTTAATACTTTTAATAAATATTCTATTTTTAGGAAATGTTTTTACCAAGCTCGTATGCTTTTTGAGAGAATTCTAATGTCCTTCTCTCCCTGTTTTCATCATTCCCGTATCCGCGGGTCATCTCATCAAACACATGAACTTCACATTCTTCTGCACGGTTCCTTATTCTGTCCCCAATCATAATCGTCTTCATCGCTTGAAGCTGCTCCCTTCTGATTTCATCCTTTAGCGAACCACCCATGGTTATTAGAAAGATTGCTTTATTTAGTGTCTTCATTGAAGGTTGGTTGCCGTATGCAAAACCATATGTCCATACCCTCTGAAACCATCCCTCCAGCATAGCCGGAGACGCAGTCCAGAAATCAGGATATATAAATGCAATCACATCTGCATTGTTTATTTTTTTCTGTTCTTCTGTCACATCCTCAGCAACAGGCTCCTCTAATTTGTAAAATCCTTCCCTGATATATTCCGTTTCGGACATAACAGGATTAAATCCGCCGGCATACAAATCGGAAATCACCACCTGATGACCGGCATCCTTAAGTCCCTGCACATAGGATTCCTTTACGGTATGGGTAAAGCTGTTTTTACTTGGGTGACAATACACTATCAATACATTCATTTTCATACACTCCTAATATAAAAGCGCTGCAGTCCTGCTACAGCGCCAAAGTACAAATATTATTTTGCAGTAATATATTTCTGCGCAACAAGAAGCTCTGCTGAAAGAACAGCTCCGCCTGCTGCACCTCTTACCGTATTATGTGAAAGGCCAACAAACTTCCAATCGAACACGCTGTCCTCTCTGAGTCTGCCAAAGGATACGCCAAAACCATTCTCGTAATCCACATCAAGTGCAACCTGAGGTCTGTTGTCCTCCTCAAGATACTGGATGAACTGCTTTGGAGCACTTGGAAGATTCAGCTCCTGAGGAAGTCCCTTAAAGTTTGTCCATCTCTCGATGATTTCTTCCTTTGTTGGTTTCTTCTCAAAATTAACAAATACTGCTGCTGTATGCCCGTTGAGAACAGGTACTCTGATACACTGTGTTGTAATTACAGGCAACTGTGCCTTCTCAATTTTACCGTCCACAAGCTTACCCATGAGTCTTAATGGCTCCTGCTCACTCTTTTCTTCCTCGCCTGCGATGTAAGGAATAACATTTCCTTCCATTTCCGGCCAGTCTTTGAAAGTCTTTCCTGCACCGGAAATTGCCTGATATGTTGTAGCAACAACAAGCTTTGGTCCGAATTCCCTGAGGGCAAAGATTGCAGGTGTGTAGCTCTGGATTGAACAGTTAGGTTTAACTGCGATGAATCCTCTTGTTGTTCCGAGTCTCTTCTTCTGAGTCTCAATCAAACCGTAATGCTCCGGATTGATTTCAGGAACTACCATAGGAACATCCTCTGTCCAACGATGAGCACTGTTATTTGACACAACAGGAGTCTCTGTCTTTGCATAGTCTTCTTCTATTTTCTTAATCTCTTCCTTAGACATATCTACGGCGCTGAATACAAAATCACATTTTGATGCAACCTCTTCAACATCAAGAACATTGTAAACTACCATTTTCTTAACTGCCTCAGGCATTGGTGTTGTCATTTTCCATCTTCCGCCAACAGCTTCCTCATATGTCTTGCCTGCAGAACGTGGGCTTGCTGCGATTGCAACAACCTCGAACCATGGATGATTCTCAAGGAGAGAGATAAATCTCTGTCCTACCATTCCTGTTCCGCCTAAGATTCCTACTCTCAATTTCTTTTCCATATTGCGATTCTCCTAAAATAAAATTATAGTCGATATTGTAAACTCCGATAAATATTTTGTCAATATCAGGTTATATAATTCTTTGCCTGTCTTTCAAACATTTCGCAATACTCCCCACCCAGAGCCATAAGTTCATCATGGGTACCCTGTTCCTTGATTCCTCCCTCGGAAAAAAGGTAAATTCTGTCCGCCATTCTTGTGGTCGACAATCTGTGGGATATAAAAATAACCGTCGAATCCCCCGCATTTTTTATTAGATTCTCATTAAGGCGGTATTCCGATACCGGATCAAGTGCACTGGAAGGTTCATCCAGTATCGACACTGCATTTGCATTTTCCTTCGCAAACATTCTGGCAATTGCAACCTTTTGTGCCTCGCCGCCGGAGAGATTAACGCCTTCTTCAACAAATTCTTTTGTGAGTTCCGTATCGAGTCCCTTCGGAAGCGTCTTAAGCCGGTTGCCGAAATCAGCCATTTCAAGAGCCTTTCGCACCCTCTCCTCATCGGCCTTGCCGTATTCACCCATAACAACATTCTCTGCAAGAGTTGCTCCGTATATCTGATAATCCTGAAAAACAGCTCCTATTACCGCTCTGTATTCATCCGTGGTGTAGTCCCTGATATCATGGCCGCCGTAGCATATTGAGCCCCCGGTGACATCATAGAGACGCATAAGTAGCTTGACAAAAGTGGTTTTTCCGGCACCGTTTTCACCGACAATGGCAATTTTTTCACCCGGATGAATGGTCATGGAAACATTGTCCAGAATGTTTTTCTCCGTTCCCGGATACTTGAAGCACACATTTTCCAGAACAAGTTCTTTTTGTTCAGCCGGAACAGCAAAACTTCCGATATGGCCTTCGATATTGGTTTCATAATCCAGAAGCTTCCTGAATCTGTCCCCATACTGACCTATTATCTGGAAATCCACCAGCGCAAAATTCGTCTCGTTAAGTCTCTGCCTTACAATATTTGCTGCGTTGTTGGTGGACGCCACATCGCCCAGCATAATTGATTTGAGCACCAGGGCAAGATATCCCAGAAACGCCGGCACACAGAAAAACGAAAAAACCGTATACACAAGACTCCAGTTGAGCAGGGATATCCAGGTAATTCGAACACCATAGTATTTTCCGGCTTCCCTGCACTCATCCAGAGCTTCATCAAACTGTTTTCTTAAGGGTTCCCTCACGTTGGACAGCTTAAGTTCCTTGGCATACTCAGGCTGGTAAAATACTCTCTTCGAATAATCCGCCTTTCTCATATACTTCTTATTTACCAGGTCGTACTCATACTCAAGTCGGGTAATTTTAAATCTTGTCATAAGATTGGCAATAAAACCTGCCACCGGAAAAATAGCAACCAGTGGATGAATTGTAACAATCACCCCTGCGGCAACAACCATCGCAATGATACTGCCGATAAGCGTACTGATACAATTAACGGATTTATCAACCATCTCATCCGCCTTTGAAGCTACCGATATGTACATATCATAGTACTCCGGAGAATCGTAGCAAAGCAAATCCACCCTGCCGTTCTTTTCCATCAAATCTCTCTGTACACGACCGCCCAGTCTCACAAGCTTTGCCTTTGACCATTGCTGCAAGAGCTGGTCAATCCACTCAATCGCCACCAGCATGATGAGGTTGCCGAGCAATACCAGAAGAAGATTTTTGAGGCTGCCGTCTCCCTGCAGCATATCAATGATAATCTTGAGAATAATCGTACTCTGTACCGCCCTCAGCACCTGCAAAATACAGAAAAGAGTAATCACCGACAGCACGAGTTTCTTATCGTATTTTGTGGCATATTTTACCATGAACAGGTTATTCTTAATCATTCTGATGACGGGTATTTTAGCAGCTTTCGCTTCCTTAACCGCATCCTTGAATTCCTTATTCTTACTCAACGAGCTCACCTCCCATCATAATCATCTCTTCAGGAAGGCTGTCCTGATAATTCTGTGCCTGCAGATTGAACATATCATAATATTCGCCCTGCATTGCCATTAGCTCCTCATGGCTTCCCTCTTCAATGATTTCGCCGTATTTCATCATAAAAATATGACTCGCCATTCTGGCTGAAGAAAGCCTGTGCGATATGAAGATTACTCCTTTTCCCTTGGATGCCTTCATCATATTACGATACATATTATATTCTGCCAGAGGGTCGAGTGCGCTTGACGGCTCATCGAGAATAACCATATCCGGATTCTTCATAAAAATTCTTGCGATGGCAATCTTCTGAGCCTGTCCTCCCGAACAGACAAAGCCTTCTTCGTCAAACTCTCTGCTTATCATAGTATCAAGTCCCTTGATAAGTCCCCTGTGATTTATATCAAACTGAGCCTGTGTAAGAGCCCTCCGCGCCTTGTCATAATCCTCCTCCGATTCCGGTGAGTACAAAAGAACATTTTCAGCCAATGTCATTGCAAATACCTGCAAATCCTGAAATACTGTTCCGAAGTGACCTCTGTACTGTTCCTTATCCAGCTCTTCAAGGTCCACTCCGTTGACAAGAATCCTTCCGGATGTAAGCGGATACAATCCCATCAACAGCTTTACAAGGGTTGTTTTACCGGCGCCATTATAGCCCACTATCGCAATCCTCTCACCCTTTTTCCAGGTAAAATTCATATCCTTGATAGTTGGTTTCTCCGCTCCCGGATATGTAAAGGTAACATGGTCAAAAACAATTTCCTCGATATCGTTACACGGAAGTCTCAGTTCATGCTCCTTGCGTTCCCTCTCAAGAAAACTTCTGAGATTTGCAAAAAGTGCTGTGTTCTTACTTATATATATGCCGTTAAGCATTGCCTCCTTGAACTGTCCGCTGGAAAAAGCCAATGCATTAATCATTGCAACATAGCTTGACACATTGCTTCTGTATCCGAGTTTTACCATGATTGCAACATATATATACGCGCCCACCGTCGCTATAATACTGTAGCTTCCGAAAGCCCAGAAGGAATACACAGCCGATTTCATTCTATAGAAAAGACTGGTCTTGCAGGTTTCATCAACCGCTCTCTCCTGTCTTTCCAAAAGAAGCTTCTTCATATTATAGAGGCGAAGCTCACCTGCATATTTTTTCTCATAAAATACGCGTTTAACATAATCCGCCTCACGCTTATTGCGGGCCGTTTCCTGTTCCATATCGTATTCTGCCCTGCTGGCTTTTTTTCCAAAATAGAAGCTGATGGCAATAGGAAGCAGCACCATAACCATCAAAACCGGGTCCACGCTCACCACAATCACAAGTGTCATAATCGTTGCCACGACATTTCCCAGAAATCTGCCGAAAATAATCAGCAGTTCCAGAGCCTTATCAACGCACTGGTCAAGTGCCTTGCTGTAGGAATCGAAGAATGCCGGGTCCTCATATTCCGCAATCGTTATATCCTCGGATATATCCATAACCTGATGAAAAATATATCGGTACACCTTCGGCGTGTTAATCTGTCTGTAGCACTCATACCATCCGTTGATAAAATGGATAATAATATGCAGCGTACAGGCAATCACCAAAAACCAGAACAGTCTGGAATACGGAATATTCTTTTCAATACAGTCGAACACGTATTTTGTAAGATATACAAAAAAGAACACAAGGAAAATCTGTTCCATTGCATTTTTGAAAATCGTATACCACACCAGCCCCTTGTCGGCAGCCCCCACAGTACGCATTACATATCTTAGTTTCCCTTTTTTCATATACAGCTCCAATCCAAAAATTTATTTTATTATCGTGCAAAAAAATACTGTTCGCAATAGCATTAATACTCTTTTAATAAAGATTTAATATATTTTTTTCAAATGCTATATTATTGACCAATCCCGTATTCTTGTAGTATGATTTTTGTGTATGATTTTTTGTTGAAGACATATCAATATTAATACAAACGGAGGTTGCCATGGATTCATCAAGTGAATATTCGGACTGTAAAGTCAAAGACTGGCTGTTTCGCGAAAATATTCGCTTGGCTGAAGAGCGGGACAGACTGGAAGCAGAGCGCGAAGCCTTCGAAAAAGAAAAGCGCGAGACGCTCCGCGATATTGAACTACAGCAGACAAAATGCAATATTGCTGCAAAACAGATTGAAATGAAACAGAATCTTGTTGACAGCAAGCTGGCTGTCATTGAAAAAGAATACGAACGCCTCAATGACGAGAAGCGTCGCCTGGAACAGGAAAAAGCAAGCATTGCCAAATCCAGAAAGTATGCACAGCAGGCGGCTTCCAAGCTTTCCTTTGGCGGCATGGATATGCTCTTCAAGGGAGTCGACAACGAGCTTTCCCTCAAAAAACGCTACCGACAGCTGCTTAAAATATTTCATCCCGACAATCTGGGTGGAGACAATTCAATTATTCAAAGCATCAATACACATTATGAATATCTCAAAAAAAGAATTTAAGCCGGTTTAATCACAGGATTAACCGGCTTAAATTCTTTGAATATCAATATAATAAGCTGCTAACGGGAATCGAACCCGTGACCTCCGCCTTACCAAGGCGACGCTCTACCGACTGAGCCATAGCAGCACGTCTACGGAATAATTTATCATATATATTGAGTTTTGGCAAGTTAAATTTATTTTAATTTGATGGAATTAATTTTCCCTCTTATTCTCTGGATTGCATTGTCGACAGCTTTTGGATTCTTTCCTATGATTTCACCGATGCGGACATAGTTGAACCCTTCCATATACAGACTCAATACCTGTAACTCCATTTTGCTCAATGAACCATAAATACTCTGGATAACCGATTCATTGTTTTCCCTGTCTATCATTACTGTTTCAGGATTGATTCCGTAATCCGACGGAATTGCATCCCCAAGAACAACATCATTGCCGCCATCATCCACCACCATACTGTCCAGTGAGACATAGTTGTTGAGGGGTATATTTTTCTTGCGGTTGTTAGCTGTAACCGCGGTCATAAGCTGACGGCTGATGCAAAGCGATGCAAAATACATAAATTCCACATTCTTAGTTGCATCATAATCTCTGATTGCCTTATATAAGCCAATCATTCCTTCCTGTATCAAATCGTCCGAATCCGCACCCACAATAAAAAATTGACGGGCCTTCATCCGCACAAGATTTTTATACTTGTCAAGAATAATATCCGCAGCTTCACCGGAACCCTCCTGATAAGCCCTGATAAGCTCCTCATCGGACATTTTTTCAAGCTTTTTACTGTTTGACATACTATATCATCCTCTGTCTTACAATTTCATATGCCATTACGCCTGCGGCAACCGAGGCATTGAGGGAATCAATATTACCCTTCATAGGAATGGATGCGATGAAATCACATTTTTCCCTGACCAGTCTGCTTACGCCCTCGCCCTCATTACCAATCACAAGACCGATTGGGCCTTTTAGGTCCAGGTTGTACATACAGGTCCCGCCCATATCAGCGCACACAAACCACATGCCACTCTTCTTGAGTTCGTCAATGGTATTGCCGATGTTTGTGACCTTGGCAACCGGAGTATAATTTAGCGCTCCTGCCGATGTTTTCGCGACTGTTGCCGTAAGCCCCACTGCTCTTCTCTTAGGGATAATTACTCCGTGGGCTCCGCAGAGATTCGCCGTTCTGATTATTGCGCCGAGATTGTGAGGGTCCTCAATACCATCCAGTATAAAGATAAACGGTGCTTCATTTTTTTCTTCTGCCGCCTTGAAAATATCATCAATTTCAGCATATTCATATGCGGCCGCATTGGCAATCACACCCTGATGGTGCCCTGTTTTGGACATTGCATCAAGTCTTTCCTTGTCAACATAATTGATTATTGTGCCTGCTTTTTTTGCCTCCCGCACCACGGTCATAACCTGACCGTCGCGGCATCCGTCAAGAATGAATATTTTATCTATTGTTTTTCCGGAACGAAACGCTTCGATAACCGCATTGCGTCCCTCTATCGTAAATTCGCTGTATTTCATAGGGCTCCTTTCACATGAGAAAATGCCATCTTAACAATCTCCGTGATTCTGTCAAAGTCCTTTTTAAGGTAGAGATAACCGATAAGTGCTTCAAAGCCGGTTGCCTTCCTATATTCTCCGAGAGTTGCATTTTTGGCCTTTGTTCCCGAATGAGCATTCCTGCCCCTTCTGTAGGCTGCCTCCTCCTCCGGCGTCAATTTATCCATAATTGCATCAATCATGGCGGCCTGCGTAGGTGCCTTGGCATACTGGCTTGCCTGCTTATTGAGTTTATCCACCGGTGCATTTCCCTTGTACACAAGACAGGTCCGCACAATAATCTCATACACACAGTCGCCGATATAGGCAAGTGTCAATGGAGAGTAATTTGCCAGATCCACATCCTGTAAATCAAAGGTATTCTGAATTGCTTCAAACATATTTCCTCCCGAGCCTATACAAGCTCCCAAACTACGCCCTCTCTTGTATCCTTGATTGCCACGCCCTTTTCAAGAAGTTCCGCCCTGATGGCATCAGCCTTTGCAAAATCTTTTTCCTTCTTTGCAGCCTTTCTCTCCTCAATCTTAGCAAGAATAAATGCTTCCATTTCAGCATCAACGCCGTTATTTTCATCCTCTCTCTGCATTCTGTCGAGATTAAGAGAAAGCACATAATCAAAACTTCTTATCAGTTCAAGCTTTGTCTTATCATTGCAATCCGCTCTCAAAACATCATAGATAACCGTAATCGCTGATGATGTGTTGATATCATTGGCAAGAGCAGCGACAAATTTGTCCTTGTACTCATCAAAAACAGTTTTTTCGATTTCGCCCTCGTCCTTTAACTCGCCGATTTTTTTCACAAGTTTGTTGTATGCGGACACCATATTGTCAAGAATCTCATAAGAAAACTCAAGTGGTTTTCTGTAATGGCTCTGAAGGCAGAAAAGCCTGTATACAAGCGGATCATAACCCTTTTCCTCAAGAAGGGAAACCGTGAGAAATTCTCCGTTTGATTTGCTCATTTTTCCGGATTTATCATTTAAGTGCTGAACATGGAACCAATAATTGCACCATTTGTGTCCCATGTAGCTTTCACTCTGTGCTATCTCGTTGGTATGATGAGGGAAAATATTGTCCACGCCGCCACAGTGGATATCAAGATGTTCTCCCAGATGTTTCATACTGATGCAGGAGCACTCGATATGCCAGCCGGGATAACCAACACCCCATGGGCTGTCCCATTTGAGCTCCTGATTATCAAATTTGGATTTAGTAAACCAGAGAACAAAATCCGCTTTGTTCTTCTTATTGGTATCCTCCTCCACATCATCTCTTACGCCCACCATGAGTTCTTTTTCACTGATACTTGAAAAAACATAGTAATCTTCAAGCTTAGAGGTATCAAAATATACATTTCCTCCCGCAATATACGCAAAACCCTTTTCCAGAAGTCCGCTAACCATTGTAATAAACTCATCAATACAGTTTGTTGCAGGCTCCACAACATCAGGAGTTTTGATATTGAGCTTTTTACAGTCGTCAAAAAAAGCATCCGTATAATATGCTGCAATTTCCATAACTGTCTTGTGCTCTCTTTTTGCACCCTTTAGCATCTTATCTTCTCCGGTATCTGCGTCACTTGTAAGATGTCCGACATCCGTGATATTCATAACACGTTTAACATCATATCCCACATAGCGCAGGGTTTTTTCCAGAACATCTTCCATTATGTAGCTTCTGAGATTTCCGATGTGTGCAAAATGATATACTGTAGGTCCGCATGTATACATAGCGACCTTGCCATCCTCATAAGGAACGAATTTTTCTACTTTTCTTGTAAGTGTATTGAATAAAGATACTTTGTTTTCCATTCTGTTTTCTCCTTGCACTTAAAATAGTCTTGTTATTGTCTGCTGCAACCACTG
The DNA here is from genome assembly GCA_016297265.1 of Butyrivibrio sp. Lineage (GTDB taxonomy): Bacteria > Bacillota > Clostridia > Lachnospirales > Lachnospiraceae > Eshraghiella. The sequence goes on along the minus strand of JAEDHB010000010.1, from coordinate 721 downwards.
CAGCCTTCGCATCCGCCGCCCGCAACATTGTAGGACGCCGCGTCAAAAATACTGCTCAACAGACATACTGCCGAAGCAGCAATGCCCTCCCCTGCGCCGGTAAAGCCAAGGCCCTCCTCGGTGGTTGCCTTGACATTAACCTGGGACATTTCAAGCCCAAGCGCCTTTGCAATATTCTGCCTCATATCTGAAATATATGTCGCAAGCTTTGGTCTCTGGGCAATAATTGTACTGTCAATATTCTCAATAATATAATTGTTTTCCTCAAGAAGTCTTCCCACCTCTCTGAGCAAAAGAATACTCGAAATCCCCTTGTAGCGCTCATCGCTGTCCGGAAAATGCTTTCCTATATCTCCCAATGCTGCCGCACCGAGCAGCGCATCCATGATTGCATGCAGCAGCACATCCGCGTCGGAATGTCCAAGAAGTCCCTTTTCATAAGGAATATCCACTCCTCCAAGAATGAGTTTTCTATCCTCAGTCAGTCTGTGTACATCATATCCTGTACCAATTCTCATATTTTCCTCCAATCAACAACAAAAGCCCTCAATGCTCAACATCAAGGGCTTATCTGCTAGTAGCGGAGAAGGGAATCGAACCCCTGACACCATGGGTATGAACCATGTGCTCTAGCCATCTGAGCTACTCCGCCATATTATCTGAAAAGAATGGGACCTACAGGGCTCGAACCTGTGACCCTCTGCTTGTAAGGCAGATGCTC
>JAEDHB010000039.1 GCA_016297265.1 Butyrivibrio sp. | reverse complement strand
TGGCGACGAGGAAAATGGACACCGTGCTTGCACAGGTGGCCATTTGACGACCGCTTCAGGGGCGAAAGGAAGGTAATTTTGCAGGTAAAAGGATATGTTGAAAAAATAATATATACAAATGAGGAAAACGGTCACACAATTCTTGAAGTGGCTTTGTCCTCCGAGGAAGTAAAAAGACTTCGCAAGGAAGAACCGGATTTGTCGACGGATATCGAGGATACCATCGTCTGCATTGGAACCCTATATCTGATTAATCCGGGCGAATATGTTGTTTTTAACGGCAGTTTTACCATGCATCCAAGCTATGGATTGCAGGTTAAGGTCACAAGTTATGAGGAATCAGTGCCGGAGGACATGGATGCCGTTGAAAGATATCTTGGTTCGGGCGCAATAAAGGGGGTCGGGCCTGCCCTTGCTGCAAGAATTGTCAGACATTTTAAGGCGGATACCATGCAGATTATCGAGGAAAGACCGGAAGAACTTGTCAAGATTAAGGGAATAAGTGAGCGCATTGCAATGTCCATTGCCGATCAGATAATCGAGAAAAAAAGTATGCGAAAAGCGATGATTTTCTTGGGAGAGCTGGGCATTGGCATGAATCTTGCCGTAAAGCTATATAAGCAGTATGATGAAAATATTTATCAGATAATTAAGGAAAATCCCTACAAGCTCGCGGATGACATGGAGGGCGTTGGCTTCAAAATTGCCGATTCGATAGCGATGAAATCCGGTGTGGAATTGAATTCTCCTTACAGAATCAAAAGCGGAATCCTCTACACCATGAGACAGGCAGTGGCAGCAGGACATACATATGTACCCATGGATATATTGTGTGAAAAGACGGCTAATATGTTGGGAACCTTTATCGACAATGAAGAAGATATTCTTATGGAGCTCATTATGGAGCGCAAAATAAAAATCACAGATGTTGACGGGCAAAAAGGAGTGTACCTTACTTCTATGTACAATACGGAGATTAACATTGCCCGGAGACTGGTGGATTTGGATGTGCACTACAGGGTTGATGAAAAAGATTTTGAGACTCAGCTCAGTAGAATCGAGGCGGCAGAGGCCATTGAACTTGATGAACTTCAGAGAAATGCGGTCAAAACCTCGGTGATGAATGGTTTTACAGTTATTACCGGTGGTCCCGGAACCGGAAAAACAACAACTATCAATACAATAATAAAATATTTTGACAGTCAGGGACTGGAGATAAGGCTTGCAGCACCGACAGGAAGGGCTGCCAAGAGAATGACAGAGACTACCGGCTGGGAAGCGCAGACCATACATAGATTGCTGGAATTGTCCGGCGCGTTGGAGGAGGAAAGCAAAAATGCGTCATTCGGCAGAAATGAGGACAATCCGCTTGAGGCAGATGTGATAATAATAGATGAAGCGTCGATGGTGGATGTGTTTCTTATGAACAGTCTGCTTAAGGCAATCTGCGTCGGCACAAGACTTATTCTTGTGGGAGATGCCAATCAGCTGCCTTCGGTGGGACCGGGAAATGTACTCAATGATATTATTGCGGCAGAGAGATTTGAGGTGGTACGCCTTACAAAAATATTCCGTCAGGCACAGGCCAGCGATATTGTCGTTAATGCTCACAGAATCAACCAGGGTGAATATTTTGAAATTGGTCCTGCAAGTAAGGATTTTCCGTTTATCAAAAGGCCTGACGCTAACAGCATTATCAATGCTATAGTGACACTGGTAAAAACAAAGCTGCCGGCATATACGGACTGTACTGTCAACGAGATTCAAGTTCTGACGCCTACCCGCAAAGGAACTCTTGGCGTGGAAAGATTGAACGTTATTTTGCAACAGTATCTCAACCCTAATGAGGACGGATGCAAAGTGGAAAAAGAGATTGGTGGTATAATCTTCAGGGAAGGCGACAAGGTGATGCAGATTCGCAATAACTACCAGAAAAACTGGGAATTGCAAGGCAGAAACGGCTATATTATCGATTCCGGACTTGGCATATTCAATGGCGACACAGGAATAATTGACAATATCAATCTGTACATGTCTGAAATTACTGTTCGATTTGATGACGGAAAATATGTTGTGTATAACTTCAAAGAAACCGATGATCTGGAACATGCATACGCCATCACCGTGCACAAATCCCAGGGAAGTGAATATCCGGCAGTTGTCCTGCCTCTTCTCGATGGCCCAAGACCGTTAATGAACAGAAATATTCTGTATACTGCGGTAACGCGTGCAAAAAAATGTATATGTGTCGTGGGCAGTGAAAATACATTTTTTGAGATGGTATCAAATGAAAACGACCAGAAAAGATACACATCACTGGACAAAAGAATCCGAGAAATAATAAATGAAAAATAGTGCAAAAAGGTATTTCTTTTTGTATAAAAATGAGGTACAATATAAATAGAAACATAACAATTTACACTATTCATTTTAGATAGGGGGGAGAACCTATATGAAATATGAAGAGATTGTAGATATTATTAAAAAGGCAAACGAGAATGCGGATGCAAGCCACATTAAAGAACATGTTGCAATCGAGATTGATGTTAGAGGCGAAGGCGAAGGAGCATTGTATCTTGAGATTAGGGGTGGACAGATTTTTGTTGAACCCTATGAATATTACGAGAGGGATGCAATTGTGACAACTTCCGCTGAGATGGCAATTGCTTTTGCAACGGGTCAGATGAAATTAGAGTATGCATATAATAATAATCTGATTCATTTCAGAGGTATGCTGGACAAGGCATATTTATGGGATGAGATAATTCGTTCATAGTTTGTATTGAGACAAAGATTTACCATGCCCGGAGAGGATATCTCCGGGCTTTTTGATGGAGGTGGGATAATATTATTACGGATGATATTCTTTTTCCGCCAAGATGTCCTGGTTGCGATGACATTTTGTTTCAACGCGGGAAAATAATGAGACCTCATGTGTGTAGCAAATGCCATTCCCTGATTAAAGAGATTCATCAGCCGGCCTGCCAGAAATGTGGCCAGCCGTTGGAAGCTGCAGAGCAGGAATACTGCTATGACTGTGGCAGAAAAGAACACTATTTTGAGCGAGGGGTGGCAGGTTTTGAATATTCGAGTACAATGAAACAGTCCATGTATTCATTCAAGTATAATAACAGGAGAGAATATGCAAAATATTACGCCGGAGTGATTGTAAAAAACTGGAAAAGAGTAATTAAAACATGGAATGCAGAAGCTCTCGTGCCGATTCCGATAAGCAAAAGCCGATATAGGAAAAGAGGCTACAATCAGGCGGAAATACTGGCGACAGAACTGGCGCGACTTCTTAATATTCCCGTGGCATCAGATGTAATTAAGCGTATTAAAAACACTCTTCCTCAAAAAAATCTTGATGATAAAACACGCTATCTGAACCTAAATAATGCTTTTCAAATTGCTAATTCTGTTGTAGAATATAAAAGCGTAATATTAGTGGACGACATATACACTACGGGGGCAACAATGGATTCCTGTTCAAGGACGTTGAAAGACAATGGAGTTAAGTGGGTTTACTTCATTTCAGCTTGTGTCGGTCGTGGATTTTAGGAGGAAAGAAATACAATGGAAGTTAAGAATTGCAGAGGATGCGGAAGATTATTCAACTACATCGGTGGCGGATATTTGCTTTGCCCTGCATGTATGGATGAACTTGATAAGAAATTTACAACAGTTAAGGAATATATCAGAGAGAATCCCAAAGCATCACTTACCCAGATTTCTGAGGATAATGATGTAAGTGTTGTTCAGATTGAGAGATGGGTAAGGGAAGAGAGACTTGTTTTTGCAGATGATTCACCAATCGGAATCGAATGCGAATCCTGTGGCATAACAATCAAATCAGGCAGATTCTGCCCTAAGTGCAAGGATGCAATGCAGAAGGGTCTGGGAAGCCTGTACAAACAGCCTGAACCGGTGGTAAAAAGAGCTGAGAGGGACAAAGCAAGAATGAGATTTCTTGACAATTAGGAATATACTGAGCCTTTCCTTAAGGGAAAGGCTTTAATTTCTTTTGAAAGGGAAAAAATATGGACAAAAACATAACGCATGACCACGGTCATTATCATGAGAGCTCAAAGGCGGTAATCAACAGGCTTGCCAAAATCATCGGGCATCTGGAATCTGTTAAGAAGATGGTGGAAAACAACAGGGACTGTAGCGAGGTCCTTATTCAGCTTTCAGCAGTAAAATCTGCAATCAACAACTGCGGCAAGGTGATTTTGAAGGATCATATGGAACATTGTATTGTTCATGCTATTCAGGATGGCAACAACCAGATGATTGAAGAGCTTAACAAAGCCATAGACAAATTTATGAAATAGGTGACAAATTATGGACAGATTACAAAAACAGTTTGCATTTCTTGAAGAGATTGACAAGGAAAAGAACATTGTAAGGCAGACATATCTGGCAGATGGTATGCGCAAGGAAGATGATGCAGAACATTCCTGGCATATGGCAGTTATGGCCATGCTTTTATCAGAGTATGCCAATGATGAGATTGATGTTTTGAAGACAATGAGTATGGTGCTGGTGCACGACCTTATCGAGATTGATGCCGGAGATACATATGCTTATGATGTTGAAGGCAACAAGACAAAGAGGGAGCGTGAATGTAAGGCGGCTGACAGATTGTTTTCCATACTGCCCGATGACCAGAGGGACAGGCTGAGAGCTTTGTGGGATGAATTTGAGGAATGCGCAACGCCAGAAGCCAAATTTGCCAACACCCTTGACAAAATCCAGCCATTGATGCTTAACAATGCATCGGGAGGCAAATCCTGGAAAGAACATGATGTTCATTCGGAAATGGTGTACAAGCGAAATGCAAGAACTGCGGAGGGAAGTGAACAGCTTTGGAAATACGCTGATGATAATTTTATCAAGCCAAATATTGAGGCAGGAAACCTTCAAAAATAACTGCTTGATTTTTTAAAGGGACTATGCTAGTCTATCTTATATATTTAACACAGTGAAGGAAAGAGTAGATTTGTGGCACATTTACAGAGAACCACGTTGAGGCTGAGAAGTGGGATGGTAAGCAGATTGAAGATGGCTCCGGAGTGGCGCACCGAACAATTGTAAGGCTGCGACAGGATTCGCCTGTTATAGCGAGAGCGTATCGGATAATATGATATTTTCCTGTACGACATAAGGTTCATCCTGTGAGGGATGAATGAAGAGAAGTGGTAACGCGATAATATCGCCTTCTGTTAGTGGTAACACTAATGGAAGGTTTTTTATTTTATTTTTAGGAGGAACAGTTATGTGTAAAAAACCATACTACATTACTACAGCAATTGCCTATACATCGGGCAAACCTCATATCGGTAACACCTATGAGATTGTGCTTGCGGACAGTATAGCAAGATACAAAAGAATGCAGGGATTTGATGTAAGATTTCAGACAGGAACCGACGAGCACGGTCAGAAAATCGAAATCAAAGCAGCTGAAGCTGGAATTACACCAAAAGAATTTGTGGATAATGTTGCAGGTGAAATCAAAAGAATCTGGGATTTAATGAATACATCCTATGACAAATTTATCAGAACCACGGATACGGACCATGAAAAACAGGTTCAGAAAATCTTTAAAAAGCTTTACGATAAAGGGGATATATATAAGGGTGCATATGAAGGAATGTACTGTACTCCTTGTGAATCCTTCTGGACAGAATCCCAGCTTAAGGACGGCAAATGCCCTGACTGCGGAAGAGAGGTTAAGCCCGCCAAGGAGGAGGCATATTTTTTCAGAATGAGCAAGTATGCGGACAGACTGATTGAGCACATTAATACTCATCCTGAATTTATTCAGCCGGTATCCCGTAAAAACGAGATGATGAATAATTTCCTTCTTCCGGGCCTTCAGGACCTTTGTGTATCGAGAACAAGCTTTAAATGGGGAATCCCTGTGGATTTTGACGACAAACATGTTGTGTATGTATGGCTTGATGCACTTACCAACTATATTACAGGACTTGGTTTTGACGCTGACGGAAATCATGGCGAACTTTACAATAAATACTGGCCTGCGGACCTTCATCTTATTGGAAAAGATATTATCAGATTCCATACGATTTACTGGCCAATCTTTTTGATGGCACTTGATTTGCCGCTTCCGAAACAGGTATTCGGTCATCCATGGCTTCTTCAGGGCGGCGACAAGATGAGTAAATCAAAAGGAAATGTGATATATGCAGATGATATGGCGGATTTATTCGGTGTTGATGCGGTAAGATTTTTTGTGCTTCATGAAATGCCATTTGACAACGACGGAATCATTACATGGGAGCTTGTGGTTGAGAGGCTTAATTCTGAACTTGCAAACACTCTCGGCAATCTTGTCAACAGAACAATTTCAATGAGCAACAAGTATTTTGACGGCGTGGTGGCAGATAAAAATGTAGTCGAAGAAGTGGATGCTGACCTTAAAAATACAATCCTTGAAGCAGTTAAAAAAGTCAATGACAAGATGAATGAACTTCGTGTTGCAGATGCAATCACCGAGATTTTCAATATTTTCAAGAGATGTAACAAATATATTGATGAGACAATGCCTTGGGCTCTTGCCAAGGATGAGTCAAAATCTGACAGACTTTCAACAGTTCTTTACAACCTGGTTGAAGGTATTAATATTGGTGCGACTCTTTTGCAGGCGTTCATGCCTGAGACTACGGACAAAATCCGCAAACAGCTCAATGCACCTGAACTTACACTTGAAGATCTTGCAAGCTTTGGACATTATGTATCGGGAACAAAGGTTACTGAGAAACCTGAAATTCTTTTTGCAAGACTTGATATTAATGAGATAATGCCAAAAGTTGAAGAAATCCAGGCAAAACAACGTGCAGAGGCCGGCGTTAGCGAGGAACCTCAGGGCGAGCCGGGCATTGACATTGAAAAGAAGGAAGAAATCACAATTGACGATTTTGACAAAGTCCAGCTTAGAATCGGTGAGATAATAAAATGCGAGGAAGTGCCAAAATCCAAAAAACTTCTCTGCTCCCAGGTTAAGATGGGCAGTGAGGTAAGACAGATTGTGTCAGGAATCAAGCAGCACTATTCCGCAGAGGAAATGGTGGGAAAGAAGGTTGTTGTAGTTGCCAATCTTAAGCCTGCCAAGCTTGCCGGAATACTTTCTGAAGGAATGCTTTTGTGCGCTGAAGACGAGAATGGTGAGCTTTCACTTTTGACATCAGAGAAAAATATGCCTAACGGAGCGGAGATTGGTTAATGTCAGGAATTTTTGATTCACATACACATTATGATGATGCTGCTTTTGATGAAGATAGGGAGGAACTCCTCTCATCCCTTAGCAGTAACGGAATTCAATATGTTGTCAATGTAGGTGCTTCAATCGAATCTTGCCGCAAAACAGTGGAGATGGTTGAAAAGTACGATTATATTTATGGTGCGCTGGGGATTCATCCCTGTGAAATAGCCAATCTGACGGAGGAGGATTATTCCTGGATTAGAGAAGAGGCTGCCCGCAATGACAAAATAGTTGCAATAGGTGAAATTGGTCTTGATTACTATTGGGAAAAAGAAAATGCGGCAAACCAAAAGCATCATTTTGAGCGTCAGATTGCAATGGCAAAAGAGCTTAATATGCCGGTGATTATTCACTCAAGAGAGGCGGCAAAGGATACTTACGATATAATGAAAGCTATGCATGCCGAGGAATGTGGGGGCGTGGTTCATTGTTTTTCCTACCACAGAGAGGAAGCCGCAAAGTATCTCGACATGGGTTATTACATCGGAATCGGAGGTTCTTCAACCTTCAAAAACAATGCAAAAGCCGGTGAGGTGATTGCTTATACCCCTATGGACAGAATCCTTCTGGAGACCGACTGTCCGTACCTGGCACCTGTGCCACACCGTGGCAAAAGAAATTCCTCCCTAAATCTTCCGATAGTTGCCGATCTGATATCCGGCATAAAAAACATCAGTCGCGAAGAGGTAATCAGAGTAACCTGTGAAAATGCAAAACGCATGTATGGCATGGAGGTTTAGGATGTATTTAAGTAATCCAACAAACACATTGGCGGTCATAAACAAGCATGAATTTGTCTTTCAAAAAAAATACGGTCAGAATTTTCTCATTGACGAGGGCATCGTCGAAAAAATAGTTAGAGAAGCCGGTGTAACCAAGGAGGATTTTGTCCTCGAAATCGGCCCGGGAATCGGAACAATGACTCAGCTTTTGTGCGAACAGGCAAGGGAAGTTGCCGCGGTTGAAATTGATACAAAACTTATACCGATTCTTAGCGAAACACTGGAAAATTATGACAATGTAACCATCATCAACGAGGACATTTTGAAGGTGGATATTGCAAAGCTTGCACAGGAAAAAAACGACGGCCGTCCAATCAAGGTGGTTGCAAATCTGCCTTACTACATTACTACGCCAATTATTATGGGTCTTTTTGAGAGTCATGTACCTATTGATTCAATAACTGTCATGGTTCAAAAGGAAGTGGCGGACAGAATGCAGGTCGGCCCGGGAACCAAGGATTATGGAGCACTGTCCCTGGCGGTTCAGTATTATTCGAAGCCACAGGTGGTAATCAATGTTCCGCCGGAATGCTTTATTCCGAGACCAAATGTCGGTTCAGCGGTAATAAGACTCGAGAAACACGCAACCTGCCCTGTGGAGGTCGAGGATGAGAGACTGATGTTCAAAATAATCAGGGCATCCTTCAACCAAAGGCGAAAAACATTATCCAACGGACTAAATAATTCACCTGAGATAAATTTTTCAAAGGAACAGATTAATGCAGCCATTGAAGAGCTGGGAAGGGGCGCATCGATTAGGGGCGAGGCACTGACCCTTGAAGAATTTGCAAAATTATCCAATATTTTTTCAAATATCAAATAAAATGTCATAAATCATCTCCTGCCTTAATATATTTTACAGGATAAGCAAAATATATTGGCAAGGGGTGGTTTTTTTATGGAATATAACAGAATGGTGGCATATATTTACACCTACAAGAACGATTCAAAAGCACAGAATAATGGGTTTGCAAAAATCGAAGTTAAGCAGAATATTCTGAGACTACAGGTCAAAATCGGATGTAATGGGGATGATAAACTGCCCTATTCGGTATATCTTTTTTACCGCAATCAGGAAAGGATATGCGGCATAAAGTTGGGAGAGATGGAGCAGGGAAAAGGTGAGTTCAGATATGTGAACAGAGCTGACAATATCGAGGATTCGGGAACGGGTTTTTCGGACATAAGAGGAATTTATATATGCAGGGAAAATAATTATTCCCTGGTATATGCCAGCGAATGGGATGACCTGGGTTTTAGTACGGAGAAAATAGGGGAGCCTGAGATTGAAGAACCGTTGTTGGAGACGGAAAGCATTGATACGGGAGAGGTCTCGGAAGTAACGGATGCAGCAACCAATGCCATCGAGACATTGATATCCCGGAGGGAGAAGGTTTTTGTATTTTCTGATGATGATTTGTATGATTGCGTCGAGATAGCTCCGGAGGATATTGAAAAACTGCCGAATACAAACTGGTCATTGAGGGGAAATACTTTTCTCAATCACGGATATTATCAGTACAGGCATCTGCTGTTGGGGAAAACAGGATTGAACAATGGATGCGGCTATTTTATCGGCGTGCCGGGATGTTATAACAGGAGGGAACGTTCCACTGCCAATATGTTTGGGTTTAATTCTTTCAAATTCAGTATGAAGGGAAATGTCTCCGTGGCACAGTTCGGATACTGGTATCGCAGTCTGGACTATTAGTCCCGTGGGTTAATGAGAACATATTTCATGTGATCCACATATTGTCCGTTCATCAGAATCATTTTTTTACACAGGGCTTCCCGGTAGAAGTTCAGGCGTTCCAGAAGCTTGATGGATTCTGCATTATCAGGAAGGACATATGCTTCAATCCGATGCATATGATTGTCTTCAAAAAATGCTTTGATGAGACAGGAGAGAGCTTCAATTGCAAAACCGCTCTTCTGATAGAACGGAAGCAGCTTGTATCCGAGCAAAGCACAATTGTAAGGAGAATGCATAATATTGCTGAAGGAACATGTGCCTATGATGATATCCGGGGACTCCTTCAAAGTCCAGAAGTAGCGGTAAAAACTGCCATTCAAAAAAGCCTGTGTCTCCGCATACAGGGATTTGGCCTGATATTCCGCTGTATAAAACGCAGGTGATTTGTCTGCTTCAACTGCGTCAAAGACATCCCTTCCGGAGAGATAGAAATCAAGTACTTCTTCGGCATAGTATTCATTGAGTGATTTGAGTTGTAAACGCTCCGTTGTGTATTCAAAATTCATGCATATTACTTCCTTTAAATTCCTTTATTCTATATTATCATATTCGAAAATCTATTGCAAAAAAACAGGGAGATATTATACAATTAACTAAATCAAAGGAGAAGGCCATGAAATACAATAATATAGATGAATATTACATGAATGAGGCGCTGAAGCAGGCGAAAAAGGCGAAGAAAATTAACGAGGTGCCAATCGGCTGCGTGATTGTGCATAACGGAAAAATAATTGCGAGGGGGTATAACAGAAGAAATACTGACAAGAGTACCCTTGCCCATGCGGAAATAATTGCAATACGCAAAGCAGGAAAAACAATAGGAGACTGGAGACTGGAGGACTGCGTTATGTATGTTACTCTTGAACCGTGTCCTATGTGTGCAGGCGCAATTGTGCAGGCAAGAATTCCGAGAGTGGTTATGGGAACAATGAACAGTAAGGCCGGGTGTGCCGGCTCGGTAATAAATATTTTGCAATTGGAAAAGCTTAATCATCAGGTTGAGATAGAAAAAGGAGTTTTGCAGGAAGAATGTCAGAAAATCATGCAGGATTTTTTTAAAGAGCTCAGAATTTCTAAAAAATCCTGAGCTCTTTGCCGTTTACTTTTTAACAACTTTTGCGCCGAGAGGCATAAAAGCAAGTTTTCCGATTTTGAAATATTGTTTTCCGAAAGGAATACCGATAATGGTGATGCAAAAAAGTATTCCGAGAACGAATTCGAATAATGCCATCTCAAGTCCTCCGAATAATATCCAGAGTACATTGAGAAATATTTTACCGGTACTGTTGGTGTATTCAATATCCTTGCCGAATGGCCAGAGGACAAGACCTGCAAACTTAAAACACTGAAGACCGATTGGAATGCCGATAATTGTAACACACCATACGATTCCGAGAAACAGCCAGGATATGGAACTGAATAAACCGCCAAAAATTAGCCAAATAATATTTCCTAATGTTTTCATTTTTTTCTCCTTATTTTTTCTGAAAATACTATCATATTTTGTCGATTTGTGCAATATTTTTCCGTTGTCCCATTCTTAATTCGGTATGCCTTGACATAAGGAATGAATATGGATATAATTAAAGTCCATGCAGCCGGGGAATTAGCGGCTCCCTGTACCTGAAATCCGCTATAGCAGGGGTGATGTTCTGTTGCGGGCACTTGTTTGTCATTGCTGCCCGGTTTGGATGACGTTGAGATTTGGGTCTTGCGCAATAGAAATCTACGAACCATGTCAGGTCGGGAACGAAGCAGCATTAAGTGGAACCTTCTATGTGACGCAAGGGCGCCTGGATTGAGTTGTTTCTTGCCGGTAACGGATGTCAGACGGTGTTCAACGCAGAACGCATGGTTTTTTATTGCATAAAACAATATGACATTACGGATGAATGAATTTATGAATACGAGAATAATTTGTTCGGAATAATAGATTATTGTTTAGAATTGTTTCTGTATTTTTCTATTTCCAATAATATATTGTAAAGTCTTTGTTGGTCGTTCTTAGTCTTTGTCAACAGTAATTCATAACATTTAAGAGGAATAGCCGTTTCATCACATTCGTGGGATGATATTTTATCAAACAGTTCTGACATAGATATGTTAAGTGCTGTACAAATACGTTCAATACTGTCCATTGTGGCATTCTTTTCTCCACGCTCTATCTGTCCTATATATGTGGGGTGACAGCCTGAATATTCGGCAAGTCTTTCCTGACTTAACCCCTGTTTCAGTCTATAACTTCTTATACGTTTTCCAAGCTTGATTGTAAGGTCACTCATATATTATTCCTTTCAAATATTAATATAATTAAGTCTATGGATACTGTTCATTTTATCCAACAGACTATTGATATCAAAGAACTAATCAGATATACTATAAATATTGAAAGGCTAGTGAAGTGTAAAACAAATAGTAAGCTTTTTTGGGGGAAATTTGCGATGAAAGAAAAATCGAGAGCAGCACTTTGGGATAATGCAAAATTTTTTTTGATGATTCTTGTTGTTATAGGACATGCAACGATATGGGGAACAGAGTCGTCTCACATTTTTAGCAGTTCACTTTTGTTCATTTACTCATTCCACATGCCGTTATTCATTTTTATTTCTGGGATGTTCTTTTCCCCCAAAAAAATACCACAGAAATGTGTTAGTTATTTTGCAATATACTGTGCGTATAAAATTTTTATTTTTATAGTTTATTCGCTTCTCGGTCGTATGCGAGGTCTGCAATTATTCGTTGAAGGCGAAGCCCCATGGTTTATTTTTGCATTGGCTGTGTATATACTGATTACATATTGTATCAGAAACCTTAATTTAAAATATATTCTCGTGATTTTTACAATTCTGGCATTGTTTGCAGGATATGATAGGACACTTACCGATGAGTTTGTATTAGCAAGGTGTATTAAATTTTACCCATTCTATTTATTGGGAGTTATAGTATCCAGGGAAAAAATCGAAAAACAGGCACAAAACAAATATTGTAAGTTTGCAGGCTTAATCATATTGATAATTGCAGCATTGTGTTTTTGGTTTTTTAAGGATAAACTCTATTTTTTGCGATACATTTTCACTGGAAGAAATGCGTTTAAGACGGAAATATGGAATTATGGATGGGCAATGCAGCTTCTATGCTATGCTATCGCTCTAATAATGGGTTGGGCTTTTATTATGATAATGCCAACAAAACCACATAAGTTTATCACCGTTGGCGGACAGAATACATTGCAGGTATATTTTTGGCACAGGCCACTTATCCAAATTCCTGTTGATCTGGGCATATTAGCTAAATATGTTTTATATGACAGAAAAACTATTCTTATATGGTTGTTTTTGATGATACCATATGCACTAATTCTATATTTAAAACCATTCTCATTTCCCGTCTGTTTCCTGACACCGGACAGATTTATAAAAAAAGAAAAGGTAATTGAAACTGATGATTTAAAAGAGAATCGAAATTAATCAAATAACAGTCAATAAAATGAACGTATATGAGGATGGTTACTTTAACTATAGTGACCATCCTTTATTTGAATAATACTCATAGTGTACTTATTTTTCTTAAGTAAATTTGTGCAAATTCCTTGTCATAAATTGCTCACTTGATATCTATTTACAAAGGCGATGTCATGTGCTAATCTCAATACAAAGCATTATATTCTATTTATTTTGGTGTTCAC
>JAEDHB010000068.1 GCA_016297265.1 Butyrivibrio sp. | reverse complement strand
ATGAGTATTTAGGTATTCCAAATGGTAACGGCGGTAATGTGTTTGAATATCTGGAAATCCGCACGATTACAGATGAGGAGATTGCAACCTTTGACAGAATCTATCAAGGAACCGACTTCGGCTGGTACCCTGACATTTACGCATTTAAACGTCTGTATGTGGACGAAGCAAGAAAGAAGATATACCATATCGCAGAAATAACCGGGAATAAACTTTCCAATTCTCAAACAGCACAAATGATTATTGATGCCGGTTACGATGATTACACAATCACTTGTGACTCCGCAGAGCCTAAATCAATCAACGATTACCGAGATAAAGGACTTCCGGCAAGGGGAGCAGTTAAAGGTCCTGGAAGTGTGGAATACGGCATGAAATACCTGCAAGGATATACTCATGTAATAGATCCGGCAAGAACTCCAATCACATACAAGGAATTTACAGAGTATGAATATGAGCGAGACAAGGACGGTAATGTTATCAGCGGTTATCCGGACAAGGACAATCACACAATAGATGCTACAAGGTATGCCTTGGAAAGTTTATATAACAAGAGAGGTACAAGTGCATAATGAGTATTATATCAAGGATAAAAGGGTGGTTTAATATGATTTTCAGAAGTAAAGCCAAGGAAGAATTTAACATTGAGCCAGTTATTTCACAAAGCATGGAAGATATGATTCAGAAGTGCTTTGCAATCTATCAGGGCAAGCCGTATTGGTTGGATGATGCGGACCATATCAAGACAATCAACTTTGCAAAAGCTGTATGTTCCGAAACTGCCAGACTTGCAATGCTTGGCACGAAGATTACAATTGACGGAAGTGCAAGGGCGGAATGGTTGCAGAGACAGATTGACAGTATTTATTTCAAACTCCGTGACTGGGTAGAGTATGGATGTGCATACGGTACTGTTATTCTAAAGCCTAATGGAAAAGGAATTGATTTGGTTACGCCAAACAACTTTATGATTACAGACTACGAAAACGGAGAAATAAGCGGAGTTGTGTTTGTGAATCGTGACGTTGTTGGTAAGAAGTATTATACCAGATTGGAATATCACAGATTCATTGATGATATGTATGCAATCACTAACCGTTGCTATGTGGGTGATACTGAAAACGATATAAGCAAGCGGATTGATATTGATAAAACTCCTTGGAGTGAGTTGTTAGAGGAAACATTCATTCAGAATGTTGACAGCCCTCTTTATGGTGTACTTAAAATGCCACACGCAAACAATGTAGATGTGGATAGTCCTATGGGATTGCCTATCTTCTCTGATGCGATTGAGGAATTGAAAGATTTAGATATTGCATACAGTAGAAACAGCAAGGAAATTCTGGACAGTAAGAGAACAGTATTGCTTGATTCTGACAGATTACTCCCTAGCGGCGGTAAGGTTGCACAGACTGGTGCTTATTTTGACAGACAGCGTGAATCAATGGGATTGCCGGACTATGTAAAGAACGTATACGGAAACGGCACAGCGGACTTCTATCAAGAAATTAATCCACAGCTTAACACAGATACACGTCTAAGCGGTTTAAATGCCATTTTAAGCCAAATTGGATACAAGATTGGATATTCTAATGGCTATTTTGTTTTCAACGAATCCACAGGCATACAGACGGCCACTGGCGTAGAAGCAGAACAGCAGAGAACCATTCAGTTTATCAAAGATGTTCGCGATAAGGTTGAAAGCTGTCTTGACAGAGTGATTTATGCTCTGAATGTGTTTGCTGATTTGTATAATTTGGCTCCTGTTGGAAACTATGAAACATTATATAGTTTTGGTGACATTACTTACAATGTGGAAGAGGACCGCGCAAGATGGTGGGGATATGTAATATCCGGAAAGGTTCCTGCATGGATGTTCTTTGTCAAGTTTGAGGGTATGAGCGAGGAAGATGCAAAAGCAATGATAGCCGAAGCAACACCAAAACAGCCTACATTATTTGGAAGCGAGGAATAGTAGTGTTAAGTCCTGATTATTTGCTCCATATATCAGAAGGTGCAGAGGATATAGCAGAACAACTTCATAGTGAGATCGTAAAGCGGATTGTCAACCGTATTATGCTCCGTATTGGTAGGGGAGAAGATTATATTCTGACCGCAACTGATAAGTGGCAAATTGAAAATCTACAACAAGCCGGATATCTGTTGGAGGATATTCAGAAAGACATTGCAAAAGCTACAAAACTGCAACAGACAGAGATTGCAGAAGCAATGGAAGATGCAGGGGTAAAAGCTTTAGATTATGACGATAAAATCTATCAGTCAGTTGGTCTTTCTCCTACCCCATTAACCCAATCACCGGAACTGATTCGATTAATGCAGAGGAACTATGAAGCCACTTTTGGAGAATGGAACAACTTCACACGGACAATGGCAGAAGAATCACAGAGATTATTCCTAAATCAACTTGATATGGCATATACGCTTGTCAGCACAGGAGCATTGTCATACACGCAAGCGGTAAAAGAAGTTCTGAATAATATTGTTTCTGATGGAGTAGTTGTAAATTATCCATCCGGTCATAGTGACACAATCGAAACAGTAACATTGCGTGCTGTCAGAACAGGAATATCACAAGCCACTGCACAGATCCAGATTGCCAGAATGGACGAAATGGACGTTGATTTGGTTATAACATCTTCTCATTTAGGAGCAAGACCTTCACACCAGGTTTGGCAAGGAAAAGTGTTTAGCCGAAGTGGGAAAAGTGAATATCCACCATTTGAACAATCAACTGGCTATGGAACTGTAAGCGGATTGTGTGGTGCAAACTGTAGGCATTCTTTTAGTCCGTTTT
>JAEDHB010000038.1 GCA_016297265.1 Butyrivibrio sp. | reverse complement strand
TGGTTAGGAGCACTGTTACTGTTTGTTGTTATTGAACTGTTTACGGTTGGATTGATATCAATCTTTTTTGCAGTAATGCGGATTGAGATTAATAAGAAAAAAATAGAGAAAGAAGGGAAAGAAACGTATGAGAAAAATGAAAAAAATCGTTGCCGGCTTTCTGGTAATGTGCATGTTCATTGCTACATTTGCTCAGAACGCTTTTGCCAATGAAGGATCTAAATCCATGGTTGGTGAGGGTATGCAATATGATGCAAGCGGAGATGAAAGTGGAGACACGGGCACAGATTGGGATAGCATCGAAGCAACAGATTTGACGCTTTGCGATTATACTATGCAAGAGTGGATCAACCCGGGCGAGATTTCTCTTAACGGGGTTGAACTTGGAAAGTATTACAGATACATAGTTTCGGATAATACTGTATGGATTGTTTATACTCCTGAGAAGTCCGGAGATTATCGCATTGGAGTATCCGGTCCGGAAGAAAATTACTATAGCTGTTCACTCTACATGAAAGATCATGCTAGTGTGGACAACTATTACCGATGTGATATTTGGAACAGTTGGGGTTGTAATTCAAACGTAGTATCGTTAACAAAGGGAGAGACCTATATTGTCGCATTCGAATATGAGACTAAATCGGATGTAAGCTCATTGATAAGGCTTACAAGGGCATATGATCTCAGCGTTGATTATTTTGAATGCAATGGCGGAAAAATCAAACCTGGTGTCAGTATATACTATGATGAGACAAAATTGCAGGAAGAATTCCTAATCAAGCCTGTAATGTCAGAACGTGCACCGGAAGATTATAGCTGCAAGTGGACAATGGGGGATCAACAATATACTACAAAGGAAATCAAAATAACCACTGCAGATATAATTAATAGTAATACAGACCATATTGAATTATGTGTTTCATATGAAGATGAAAGCAATTGGTGTAATATTGGACTGGAACCTAAAGAAGTCATTAATTATACAGCATATGTTGATGGAAAAGCCGGTACGGAAGTATACTTTACCGGCGTAGAAGATGAATCACATACTTTAAGTATTATGGCTGATTATAAGGGTAATAAGGAAGCTGTTCTCTGTGAATGGTATTCCTACAGCCCTGAGCCGATTGAAGAGGGACCGGAGCTGACTGTTACCAATGACAAAACAGATGTATACGTAGCACATATGTATGTGTTGGATGAAAAAGGTTCACAAGCCCTGCAACAAAATGTACGTTTCTACATAAGGAATGCAGGCGGAAATAGGAATGACGCAGAAGTGCAGGTATTTTGGGCAGAGGGTGATCCAATAACACTGGACCCGAGCACTGAATTTGATAATATTGAAGTGCCGGAAGATGCGTATTGGGAAATATATCAATTTCCATGTGGGGAAAAACAGTTCGGCAGCACACTTGATTTGGCATACAGTGAGGATATTGATTGGGTAGACTGCAGTTTTTATATTGAGAATGATTATTACTATATAAAATATTATATGATTCCTTCAAAGGGCAATTTCTATTTTGACGAAAAGGCAGCAAGTCTTGATACTAACAGAGCATTCCGCGTTGATGACGGAACTAACCATATCCTTGAATATAGGGCAGAAGGCGTAGAATGCATATGGTATCAAAGAGTGGGAACGAATGGTGATTATGAAGAAATTTCCAGGGATTCAACATGCAAAATAGATAATATCAGAGCTAGGAGAGATATTCGACTCAATTTGTTTGACAATTTCGGGAATTTTATAGAATCATACGATTTCGTTGTTGATACATTTACAGAATTGTCTTTATGGGGATATACAAATGATATTCCAGGGTGTGCATTTGGTGTAGGCACTAACAGACTTGCGGTTATGCTTAATAAGGATATAGAGGATGCTGATTATACCTGGTATAGTATTATTGACGGAGAGAGAGAGATAATTGGAAAGACCAACGGTGTTATTTTCGATTACGATGGTAAGGCTGAACATGCCGGTGTTGAATGCCTAGTCAATATAGACGGTACAGTTTATCAATGCTACTTTGAAGAAAACTCAAGTGATACATTTGATAAGAATTTTACAAATAAAGACTTTAAATTGCTTGTAAATGACGAACCATGCAGACAATATTATGGTACTGTAGGGGAGGAAATCGAATTATCGGTTATCAAAGATACCGGATACTTTGAAAGAGCGAAATGGAACTCGGTCGGTAATTTTTCAAACCGAGATACAGTCAAATATGTTATCTCCAAGGGAACGAGTAATGTTAGTGTTACAATTGGAGGAGAGAGTTATTATCTGACCATCGTTGGTAATGAGAAGAAGGAATGTGTACATAAGAATTTAATAACATATTCAGTTCTCCCAACCTGTGATAAGGACGGAATAATCATTGAACGTTGTCAGGATTGCGGTTTTGAGAAGGAAACCGTAGTTAAGGCATTGGGACACAGATATGTTTTCTCAAGCCACAGGAGTCCAACCTGTGATAAGGACGGAATAATCATTGAACATTGTCAGGATTGCGGTTTTGAGAAGAAAACCGTAGTTAAGGCATTGGGACACAGATATGTTTTCTCTGGCTACAGGAGTCCAACCTGTACAACTGACGGATATATCAGTGAAGTATGTCTGGTATGCGGACAGACTCACAAGACCGTACTTAAGGCAACAGGACATAGTTACAACAAGAAAGTTGTTCATCCTACAGCAAAAACAAAGGGATATACAATTAATACATGTAAAAACTGCGGTCACGAATATTGTAATGCTTATTGTGAACCTATTGCAACAACTAAGGTTACGGCTGTAAATAGTGCAAAGGGCATTAAACTCAGCTGGAGTAAGCTTGCAAATGTTGATAAGTATTATGTATATCTTGTATCAGGAACCAAGGAAACCTTAATCGCAAGTACAACTGCGACAACCTACGAATATACAAAGGTTACAAGCGGAACAACATATACTTTCCTTGTAGTCGGAGGAAAGGGCGTATACCGCGGAGGCAAGTCAGCCAAAGTAGCCCTTAAATGTGTTGCAACACCGGTTGTTAAGACAATTAATGAGACAAGCGGAGTTAAAGTATACTGGTCAGCTGTAAAGGGTGCTACCGCATATTATGTATATCGTGTATACGGAACAGCAGTAGGAAGAATTGCAACAGTTAAGACGGCATATTATGTTGATAAGACAGCTGTTGCAGGAAAAGATTATTCATACTATGTTGTTGCTGCTAGTGGTAGCGTATTAAGTTCAAAATCAACTCCGGTAAAGATTAGAAGACTTAAAACTCCGACTGTAGCTGTTGCCAGAGCAAGTAACGGAATCAAAATCACGTCAGGAACAGTGATAGGAGCAAAATATTACAATTACTACTACAGACTCGGAACAGGTGCATGGAAGTTATTAAAGACAACAACTTCTAAATACTATGTTCATACAGCAGCCGTTAAAGGTAAGACATACGGATATATGGTTGTTGCAAGCTATGGTTCATATAAGAGTGCCGGATCAGCAGTTAAGACAATCAAGAGATAATCTTGTCCGATAATTTGCAGGGCTATGGCAGACGCCATGGCCCTTATTTAATTTCATTGATAAAATGAAATATCCATAGTATAATATTATAGATAACCAATGAAAAAGAGGTGAGACAGACCAAGTGGAAATGTATCTTGAATTATGGGTTTGGTTAGGAGCACTGTTACTGTTTGTTGTTATTGAACTGTTTACGGTTGGATTGACAACAATCTGGTTTGCAGGAGGAAGCCTTGTGGCAACGATTATGGCTTTACTGCATGCACCGCTATGGTCACAGATAGTAGCTTTCTTAATTGTATCAATTGTTCTTCTTGTATTTACAAGACCTATTCTTGTCAAGAAGCTCAAGCTGGGAACTGCAAAGACTAATATAGACAGTCTTATCGGACAGCGTGCCCGGGTAATAGTCACAATTGATAACAAAAAAGAGGTTGGATATGCAGTGTTGAACGGACAGGAATGGACAGCAAGATCGTCAGATGATGACGTAGTAATTGCGGAAGATGAATATGTTGAGGTAGTAGCAATATCCGGGGTAAAATTAATTGTGAAACCGAGTAATTAGTATTTAAAGGAGTATGTGAAAAAATGATTATTGCAGATTATATTAATTTTTCAGATTACGGACCGATTGTTATCGGAATAATTGTGGGTGTAATTGTGCTGGCGATTATTGTATCATGCATCAAAGTGGTCCCACAGGCACAGGCCAGAATTCTTGAAAGACTTGGAGCGTACAGACAGACCTGGTCAGTAGGTATACATTTCAAGATTCCTTTTATTGACAAGGCAGACAAAAGAATCAGCCTTAAAGAGCAGGTTGTTGACTTTGCACCACAGCCGGTTATTACCAAGGATAATGTTACAATGAGGATTGACACCGTCATATATTTTCAGATTACGGATCCAAAGCTCTACGCATATGGTGTTGAGAATCCGATTATGGCTATTGAAAATCTTACGGCAACAACACTCCGTAATATTATCGGCGAACTTGAACTTGACCAGACACTTACATCAAGAGAAATCATTAATACCAAGATGAGAGTTTCACTTGACCAGGCAACAGACCCTTGGGGAATCAAGGTTAACCGTGTCGAGCTTAAGAATATTATTCCGCCTGCGGAAATTCAGAATGCGATGGAACGCCAGATGAAAGCTGAACGTGAGCGTCGTGAGGCGGTAACCCGTGCAGAAGGTGAGAAAAAGGCAAGTATTACCGTGGCAGAAGGTAAGAAGCAATCAGCAATTCTCGAGGCAGAAGCTGAAAAAGAAGCAGCAATCCTTAGAGCAGAAGCTAAGAAGGAAGCAACAATCCGCGAAGCAGAAGGCCAGGCACAGGCAATCAGAGCGGTGCAGGAAGCTAATGCGGACGGTATCAGACTTATTAAGGAAGCAGGTGCAGACAGCTCGGTAATTACCCTTAAGAGTCTTGAGGCATTTGCCAAGGCGGCAGATGGTAAAGCAACGAAGATTATCATTCCATCGGAAATACAGGGAGTTGCAGGACTTACCAAATCAATCATTGAAGTTGCCAAAGAAGATGGCAAACAGTAATATGTAAATTGCAGAGGCTGTGGCTTATGGCTGCAGTCTCTTTTTTGTTGTAAAATGCATATAATTGCAAAATGTGTATAAATATGCATATTATTTGAATATTTATAACATATGTATTGACAAATGCATAATATAATGGTATCTTTAACGCATATTTTCTAAAATGAAAGCGGGGTCATAATATGAATTTAAAAGGACGTGATTTCCTTACGCTCAAAGATTTCACACCGGAAGAAATTTTATATATGGTGGATTTGGCTGCTGAGCTTAAGGATAAGAAGAAAAAAGGAATTTCTACAAAGGATATGCATGCCGGCAAGAATGTTGCGCTTATTTTTGAGAAAACCAGTACAAGAACCAGATGCTCTTTTGAGGTAGCCGCACATGATCTCGGAATGGGAACCACCTACCTTAATCCAAAGGATTCACAGATAGGCAAGAAAGAAAGCATTGCAGATACGGCAAGAGTTCTTTCAAGTATGTTTGAAGGAATTGAATATAGAGGATATGGACAGGAAATTGTTGAGGAACTGGCAAAATATTCAAAAGTCCCGGTATGGAACGGTCTGACCAACGAATATCATCCGACACAGATGCTTGCAGATGTTCTTACAATCAAAGAAAAACTTGGCAGAATACAGGGCGTCAGACTCACATATATGGGTGATGCAAGATATAATATGGGCAATTCACTTATGATTGTATGTGCCAAACTTGGTATGCATTTTACCGCATGTACAGCGAAAGAATATTTTCCTAATGAGGCACTTGTTAAGGAGTGTCAGGAAATTGCGGCGCAGACCGGAGCAACCATTACTCTTACCGAGGATGTCAAGGCCGGCACTGCAGGCGCGGATGTAATATATACCGATGTGTGGGTTTCAATGGGAGAACCTGAGGAGGCATGGGAAGAGAGAATCAAAGCTCTTTTGCCATATCAGGTTAACAAAGCAGTTATGGACAATGCGGGTCCGGAAGCAATCTTTATGCACTGCCTTCCAGCATACCACGACCAGAATACGGAAGTCGGACGTGAGGTTAAGGCAAAATTCGGACTTGAGGAAGTTGAGGTTACTCACGAAGTATTTGAATCAGCACAGTCCGTTGTATTCGATGAAGCGGAAAACAGAATGCATACTATTAAGGCTGTTATGGTTGCAACTCTTTAGAAAATATTGTATTATTACGGGGTAGACTTTTTTTGGAGGTTACCCCGTTATGTATTTTTCAGGAACAAAGAAACAGAAGCGATTGAGAATGATTCTTGACATAATCAATACAGTAATCGGTATTGCGATAATTGTCCTTACAATTGTTGCATTTAATGCAGATGATGGCTATATTGTATATTTTCCATATATGTTTTTGTTAGGCGGAACCATGAATCTGCTCGCTGCAATCAAGAATTATACACAGCGTAAGATTGCTGTCGGAATTACAATGAGTGTGACAACGGTAATATTTTTTGTGGCAGGAATTGTCACATTAGTTTCAATACATTAGTATCAGGAAGTTGAGGATATGAAACAGCGTGTGCTTATGGCGCTCCGGGAAAACAATGGTTATGTGTCCGGACAGGAATTGTGCGGTAAACTTGGCGTATCGCGCACAGCAATCTGGAAAATAGTCAATTCTCTCAAGGAACAGGGCTACAATATTGAATCAGTTAGAAACAGGGGCTATCGACTTATCGAATGCCCCGATGTTATTTTACCGGAAGCAATCAAAGAACAAATAAATACAAAATGGTTTGCCGGCAAAATCATATATCATGCCTGCGTGGATTCCACGAACAATGAAGTTAAGCGTCTGGCTGATAGCGAGAAGGAGGGGCTTCTTGTGATTGCGGATGAGCAGACTGCGGGCAAGGGACGCCGTGGCAGAGTGTGGCAGTCACCACCAAATAGCGGCATATGGATGTCTTTTTTACTTAAGCCGGATATTCCGCCTGACAAGGCATCAATGATTACCATTGTGGCAGCAATGGCTGCGAGGCGTGCCGTAGCGGAGGCAACCGGCCTGTCACCTCTTATTAAATGGCCCAATGACCTGGTGGTCAACGGTCGCAAGATAACGGGCATACTGACGGAGATGGCCACAGATATCGAGAGCATCAACTATGTCATAGTCGGTATCGGCTTCAATGTTAATAACAAAAGCTTTCCTGAGGAACTGGCCGCGACGGCTACATCCCTCGAAATGGAGCTTGGGCATGAGGTTAATAGGGAAAAACTGATTGCTCTTTTCGGAAAACACTTTGAAAATATATATGAGCAGCTTATTGCAGACGGTGATTTGTCCCGGCTCAAATCTGAATATGAACAATACCTGGTTAACAATAATGCTGAGGTTGTTATTGACAATCAGGGCAAAACAATCAACGCAAGGGCCCTCGGAATCAATGAGAAGGGGGAATTGCTTATAGTTGATGAAGACGGCAACAGACAGGCTGTACGGGCCGGCGAGGTATCGGTGCGCGGCGTGTATGGTTATGTGTAAAGGATTAGGATATGGATAATGTTATTCTTTGTGCATCAAGTGCATATGATAAAAAATTTTATATGAATGAGGATTTTGCCAAGCTTCCGGATTCAGTCAAGGATGAACTCAAGGCTATGTCCGTTCTGTTTACGGAGGACATTGGAGGCATATTCATTGTTGAATTTGCGGAGGATGGACGTCTTATTCTTAAAACTGAGGCGGACGAGGGGGATTTGCTCTACGATGAAATCGGGGCCGCCCTCAAGGTGAGACAGCTTCAACGCGAAAAGGAGGATACTTTTTCAATGCTTGAAATGTTTTACAAGGTATTTTTTCTTGGAGAGGAAGCACAATGAAGATAGGCAATTTGCAGATTGACCATCCGGTGATGCTTGCCCCTATGGCCGGCGTTACGGATTTGTCATTCAGACTTCTCTGTAAGGAACAAGGCTGCGGCTACATGATTTCTGAAATGATAAGCGCCAAAGCTGTTCTCTACAATAACAAAAATACGGATGTACTCCTTGCAAAAAGAGATGAGGAAGGTCCTGTGGCGCTTCAGCTTTTTGGCTCGGACCCGGAGATAATGGCGGATATGGCGGCAAGACTCGAGGACAGAGGCTTTGCTGCTTTTGATATAAATATGGGATGCCCTGTTCCCAAAATCGTGAATAACCATGAGGGATCAGCGCTTATGAAGGACCCTGCTCTTGCCGGCAAAATAGTTGAAACCATGGTGCGCAGGGTTAAGTGTCCCGTGACAGTAAAGTTTCGCAAGGGCTTTGACGACGAGCATGTGAATGCAGTGGAATTTGCGCATATTATGGAAGAGTGCGGTGCCGCATCCGTTACGGTTCACGGCAGAACCCGGGAGCAATTCTATTCCGGTGAGGCAGATTGGTCGATTATCCGTGATGTAGTTGACAGAGTTAGCATTCCGGTATGGGGCAACGGCGATGTATTTTCTGCTGAGGATGCTCTCCGGATGGTAAAGGAAACGGGGTGCGCCGGTGTGGCGGTGGCCAGAGGCGCCAAAGGTAATCCGTGGATTTTCAGGGAGATTAAAGCGGCCCTTAACGGTGAACCAATTCCTCCCAGACCGTCAATGGAGGAAATCAAGGCAACAATAAAGCGCCAGACCGAGCTTATGCTGGAATATAAACCGGAATATATTGCAATTCGGGAGATGAGAAAACATGTATCCTGGTACACCACCGGCCTTCGCAACTGCTCGGCACTGCGTGCCGAGGTCAATTCCACGGAAACAATGGAGGAGCTATTTGAGCTTCTGGACAAAAGAATGATTGACAAATGATTTTGTTATACTTATTATTATAAATGATGGCTTACTGGCTCGTTTTGTCTGTAAGCGTAAATATTTTAAGCGTGAGGTGCAATTAAATGGCTGAAAAGAAGAATTTAATGACTTATGAAGGACTTAAGAAACTGGAGGATGAACTTCAGGAACTTAAGGTGGTTAAGAGAAAAGAAGTCGCACAGAAAATAAAAGAAGCTAGAGAACAGGGAGACCTTTCGGAGAATGCTGAATACGATGCTGCAAAGGATGAGCAGAGGGACATCGAGGCTCGTATCGAGGAAATAGAAAAACTTTTGAAAAATGCAGAGGTTGCTGACGAAGATACAACCAAGAAGGGTACAATCAATCTTGGTTCATCAGTTAAGCTGCATGATATTGAATTCGACGAGGATCTCGAATTCAGAATTGTCGGTTCCGCAGAAGCAAAGAGCCTTGAAAACAAAATTTCAAATGAATCACCTCTCGGCAGAGCTCTTATCGGAAGAAGAACCGGCGATGTTGTATCAGTGGAAACCCCTGCAGGCGGAATCTCTGAGTACAAGATTCTTAAGGTTTCAAAGAACTAGATTTCCCTTTGTAACGACATACTACAAGGATGTAAGAAAGGACGGAAAATTATTTTGGCTGGACAGAATAATTCACAAACACAGGACATTAATGCCTTATTGCAGGTTAGAAGAGATAAATTGAAGGCCCTTCAGGAAAGAGGCGCTGATCCATTCGAGATTACAAAATATGATCAGACACATCATACTGATGAGGTAAAATCACTGTATACAGCTCATGAAGCGGAGCTTCTCGCGGGAAGACCGGCAGCCAATGTGGACGGACTTGACGAAGAACAGGCAAAACAGGTCCTCAATGACGATTACAATGAGAGACGTGCAATCATGGATGCCGCTCCAATACATGTATCCATTGCCGGCAGAATGCTCTTTAAGCGTGTAATGGGAAAAGCATCCTTCTGCAATATTCAGGACCTTACCGGCAAGATTCAGGTCTATGTTGCGAGAGATGCAATTGGCGAGGAGGCTTATGCTGATTTTAAGAAATCGGACATTGGCGATATCTACGGCATTAAGGGCTACGCCTTCCGCACCAAAACCAACGAAATTTCAATCCATGCGGAGGAAATCATTCTTTTGACCAAAAGCTTACAGATTCTTCCTGAAAAATATCATGGACTCACAGATACGGACACCAGATACCGTCAAAGATATGTTGACCTCATCATGAACGAGGATGTAAAGGATACTTTTATTAAGAGATCAAAAATTCTCAAAGAAATCCGTAATTTCCTTGCAGACCGTGATTTCCTGGAGGTCGAGACCCCAATGCTCGTTGCTAATCCGGGCGGAGCGGCGGCCAGACCTTTTGAAACTCACTACAACGCCCTTGACGAGGATGTCAAATTGCGTATTTCGCTGGAACTCTACCTGAAGAGACTTATCGTAGGCGGGCTTGAGAGAGTATATGAAATTGGCCGTGTATTCCGTAATGAAGGTGTTGACACAAGGCACAATCCGGAATTTACCCTGATGGAACTGTATCAGGCATACACGGACTACAACGGAATGATGGAGCTCACAGAGAGTATGTTCCGCTATCTTGCAGAAAAGGTGGTCGGTTCAACCAAATTCACATACAACGGAATTGAAATAGATTTTGGCAAACCTTTTGAACGCATCACAATGACCGACTGCGTTAAGAAGTATGCCGGCATTGACTTTGACCAGGTCAAGACCGATGAGGAAGCAAAAGCTCTTGCTAAGGAGCACAATATTGAGTTTGAGGAGCGCCATAACAAGGGACACATTCTCAATCTTTTCTTCGAGGAATATTGTGAAAAAGAACTTATCCAGCCAACATTTGTTATGGACCATCCAATCGCAATTTCTCCTCTCACCAAGAAGAAACCATCGGATCCTGAAAAGGTTGAGCGTTTTGAACTTTTCATCAACGGATGGGAGATGTGCAACGCATATTCAGAACTTAACGATCCAATAGATCAGAGAGAACGTTTTGCACTCCAGGATGCAGCTGCTGCTGCCGGAGATGATGAGGCTGAGCACACGGATGAGGATTTCCTGAATGCGCTTGAAATCGGTATGCCACCTACAGGCGGTATCGGTTACGGAATCGACAGATTGGTGATGCTGCTTACAGACAGCCCGGCGATAAGGGATGTATTGTTGTTCCCGACGATGAAGTCTATTGATAAGTAAGAATGCAGGAAAATCAAGGGTTTCAGCATTTGGATGTAATAAAATATATAGTTGGTCAATGGGTTTTGACCAAGATTTGACCAATTTTTGGCATAGTCAAAAAAAGCGTGTAAAATGCTAATAACTAGATTGCCTAGTTCCAAATTTAAAAAAGTATTACTTTCGAGGACATTTTCTAAAGAAATTTAGAAGGTGTCCTCTTTTTTGCGTCATAAGATCAATTTTAGAAAGGATGGTTAATATGGAACACACGAAAGCTTATAAGGAGTTTAAAAAGCAGAATAGTAAAAAATATGTTAGATATCCAGAAGGAGCAGAGATGTATAGTATGAGTTTGTCAAAATTTCAGCAATTGGCAAAAGATGCAAAGGCTATATATAAGATTAATAGAATGGTATTGGTTAATCTGGATAAATTGGATGCATATATTGAAACATTTTACATAGCAGATGATGATTTTTATAAATAAGAGGTGAATATAATGGAACACACAAAGGCATATCAGGAATTTAAGAAGAATGGTAATACAAAGTTTGTAAGATATAGCGAAGGAGCAGAAATGTATCATATGAGCGTATCAAAGTTTATGCAAATGGCTAAGGATGCCAAAGCAGTCTATAAGTTAGGTCAGTTAGTACTTGTCAATTTAAAAATATTTGATGAGTACATTGAGACATTCCATATAGTTGATGATGAATTTTATAAGTAGGTGAAAAGGATGGTAACACAATTACAGCCGGATGTTAGGGCTTATCTTCACGGTGGGGAGGTAATAAAAAGATACATAAGGGTCGAAGAGGTGGCTCAGGAATATGGATTTAGTGTTGAAGAAACTGAATATATAGCTAAGGCTGCAAGTTCTTTATACAAGCTTACACGTATACATTTGGTAAAAAAGGAAAGGTTTGATGAGTTTATGAAACACATATATAAAGTGCCAGGAACAAATAAGCAGATAATCAAAAAGTTTGCGAGAATTGGAGAAGCTTCAATTATATACAGTATTGGAAGGCATAGGTTTATCGAGCTGGCTAGAGCAGCAGGTGCCACATATAAAATAAATGAGGGGACAGGAGGAACCGTACTAATTAATTTGGAAATATTTGATAATTACATGGAGCAATTCAGACAACCTGCAAGACCATTGAAAGAGCCGTTATACGGGCAGGAAGAAGGTGAATTGAATGCGACGATTATATGAGGAAGTTCTGGAACAGCTGAATAAAGTCAAGAAACAGATTCCGGAAGAGTCTGAGTATGTGAAAGCACTCATTTCTCAGATGGATGAAGTGGTTGAAAAGATCAATCACCAGAATGAAAGGTATGCTGCGGACTTTATTGCAAAGAGGGAAGCTCCGGCATATATAGCAAATGATGGCAAACAGACACCAATGCGTGGACATCCAGTGTTTATTGCCCAGCACGCAACAGCAACATGCTGCAGGGAGTGCATCCGAAAGTGGCATAAAATGCAGCCGGGCAAGGAACTAAGTCAGGTGCAGCAGGATTATCTTGTAGATGTAATTATGACATGGATTCAAAAAGAAATGGAGAGGCAGGAGTATATAATATGAGTTTGAAAAATGTATTGATTATTGTTGATAATATTGACGAATCAATTGATTTTTATGAAGAATTGTTTGGATTGCGTGTGATTACAAGGATGGAAGGCAATGTGATAATGTCTGAGGGGCTTGTATTACAGGATGTAGATGTATGGTATGACAGTACAAAAATACCTACAACTCCACATAATAATATGACGGAACTTTATTTTGAAGATAATGACATAGAAGGTATTATTGAAAAACTGGAGTCTGGCAAGTATGTTGTAAGTTATGTTACGGATTTAATGGAACTTGAAGGTGGACAGAAGCTTGTAAGATTCTATGATCCATCAGGAAATCTTATAGAAGTACGAACACCAGTTAGTTACAACTGAAGAAAGCGGATTTGAGGAAAAATGCAGATATTTGTAGATGCGGATGCGTGTCCGGTAGTGGACATTGTCGAGACAATAGCAGAGAAATACAATATTTCCACCACATTGCTGTGTGATACGAATCATATTTTGTATTCTGATTACAGCGAGGTGATTGTGGTAAGTGCAGGAGCAGATGCAGTGGATTATAAACTGATCAGCATTTGTCATAAATGGGATGTAGTAGTATCGCAGGATTATGGTGTCGCTGCTATGGCACTTGGGAAAGGTGCATATGCTATTCACCAATCCGGTAAGTGGTACACGAATGAGAACATAGATCAGATGCTTATGGAGCGACATCTTAATAAGAAGGTAAGGCGCAGCTCTCATAAGAATCATATGAAAGGACCGAGAAAGCGTACAGAAGATGATGATGTACGCTTTGCACAGTCCTTTGAAAAACTTATACTGATAGCAAAGTCAAAAGAAGGTGCTCAGAGTGGGACTATTTAAGAAAAATATAGTTACAAAGACATATGATAAAGAAAATAAGAAACCAGTAATCAAGGCGAGCATATGTAATGGCGAGCAGGTTGCCGGATTTAAGAATATTCATACAGGTAAGATAGACGAGGTTATGTTGATTAAGAACCAGGCAGATCTTGATGTATTCAAGAAAATGTATGGAATAGATGGAGAGATAGAGAAGGATTATTGATATGAGTATATTAGGAAACATACTTTGGTTTATATGTGGTGGATTGTTGAGTGGATTGTCGTGGGTTTTGGTAGGTTGCCTGTGGTGTATTTCCATAATAGGAATACCGATAGGCTTACAGTGCTTTAAGTTTGCAGGTTTGGCATTTTTTCCGTTTGGAAAAGAAGTGGTATATGGCGGCGGTGCAGTTAGCTTAATTGCAAATATTATCTGGCTGATTGTATCAGGAATTCCTATGGCAGTTGGAAATGCTGTGGTAGGTCTGATATGTTGTATAACAATTATCGGAATTCCTTTCGGAAAGCAGTTTTTCAAAATTGCAAAATTGTCTCTGATGCCATTTGGGGCAGAGGTAATATAATAAACAGGCAGGTAAGAAAGATGTATTTGATTAAGACGATAAAAGGTGACATAACAAAAGTAACAGATGTGCAGGCAATCGTAAATGCAGCTAACAATTCACTTCTTGGTGGAGGTGGTGTAGATGGTGCAATTCACAGAGCAGCAGGACCGGAACTTCTGGCAGAGTGCAGGATACTTAACGGATGTGAGACTGGAGAAGCAAAGATAACAAAAGCCTATAATCTGCCATGTGATTATGTGATACATACTGTAGGACCGATGTAGGACGGATTTTGCGGACATTCAAAATAAAAAAGAATGTGGAGGTAAC
>JAEDHB010000037.1 GCA_016297265.1 Butyrivibrio sp. | reverse complement strand
TTCCAAAGCGCCTTTGCTTTTCTGTCTTGAAATATATCACTTATTAAAATTAATGTCAACACATTTTTAAAAAAATTTTTTAAACTGAAATATTCATATCACCTAAACCCTTGAAGTATCGCTGTTATACGGGATAATTATTGTCAAAGCAAGCCTTACACAAAGGCAAATTCCCCGTCATGTAGGAAAGGTCTTCAACCATCATATATCCCAGCGAATCCGCTCCAATGGATTTGCATATCTCCTCAACACTCATATTGTTGGCAATGAGCTGGGAATTGTCCGGAACATCAGTTCCGTAATAGCACGGATACAGAAACGGAGGCGAACTGATTCGCACATGAACCTCCTTTGCACCGTTATCCCGGAGCATATTAATCAGATTGGCAATTGTGGTTCCTCTTACTATCGAGTCATCTATCAAAACAACTCTTTTGCCTGACACAGCACTTTCAAGAACATTTAGCTTCGCCCTTACAGCGCTGACGCGTTCCTCCTTGGTCGGTTTGATGAATGTTCTGCCCACGTAACTGTTCTTATGAAACGCAAGTTCAAAAGGTATTCCCGACTCCTTTGAATATCCCACTGCCGCAACAAGTCCTGAATCGGGAACGCCGGTTACTACATCTGCATCCACGGGATACCTTCTTGCCAGTGCTTTTCCTCCCTCAATTCTCGCATCATATACATTTATTCCGTCGATTTTTGAATCCACGCGGGCAAAATAGATATATTCGAAAATACAATGTGCACACTTTTTTACCTGCAGATTGCGATTCACATGAAGACCTTCACCGGTGATTGTCAGAATCTCCCCCGGTTCAATATCCCTGATAAATTCGCCTCCCACGGCAGTGATTGCCGCACTTTCGGATGCCACGATATAGCTCTCGTCAAGCCTGCCAAGGCATAACGGTTTAAGTCCCAAAGGATCCCTTACAGCAACCAGTTTTCTCGGGCTCAGCACAAGCATTGCGTATCCGCCCCTGATTTCCTGTGCGGTCTTGTAAACTGCCTCCTCAATGGATTGGGATTTAATTCTGTCCATTGCGATTTTGTAGGCGATTGTCTCAGAATCCGAATTCCCGTTAAAAACAGCACCTTCCTCCTGCAGCGATTTGCGCAACGCATCCGCATTGGTGATATTTCCATTGTGTGCCAGCGCCAGTGTTCCTTTCAGATAATTGAGTACTATGGGTTGTGCATTGGCAAGCACACTGCCCCCGGCAGTAGAATACCTGACATGACCGATTCCAATATTGCCCCTGAGTTTTTCAATGGTCTCCTGACGAAAAATCTCATTGACCAAGCCCATCTCCTTATGGGAACAGATATTGCCGATAGGCCCCTTGGTATCGCATACCACTATTCCCGCCGATTCCTGACCGCGATGCTGCAACGCTAGTAGCCCCTGATACACAATCCAGGCCGCATCCTTGTCATCATTACTCCAGATTCCGAACACTCCGCATTCTTCATGTAATTTGTCCATATTTTGCTCCTATTGCATAAAAAATAGGCACTCTGAACCTGCGGTTCAAAGCGCCTTTGCTTTTCGTGTTAGATTATATATTCTGAAAAAATAAAAGTCAAGCCTGATAATAAAACAGATTCAAAAAACCTCCCAAATGCAAAACAGACCGGAGGATGTAGATGTCATCCGCCGACCTGCTTTCTATGATTCATGTATGTCACATGCTTAATTTAGACGGTGAATTTATCACCGAATTTTGTCCTGATATAATCAACGATTACATCAACACATTTGTCCCTCCCAACCCTGTCACTGTTAAGTGTCATATCATAATTAACCGGGTTGGTCCAGTAGTTGCCCCCTGTGTAAAATTTGTAATAGTCAGCTCTGTATTTATCTGTTTTCTTAATGAGCTGGTGTGCTTTTTCCTCAGAAATATACATTTTGCTCATAATAGATTTTACACATGCTGCACGAGGTGCTTCAATGTAAATGCTTATAACATTGTCAAAATCTTTCAAAACATAATCCGCACATTTTCCTACGATAATACAGCTCTGAGTTTTTGCAAGCTCCTTTATTATCTGCGCCTGTATATTAAATAGATTTGTGTCTGATATAAATGCCTTTTCATGTGGTTCAACCACATTTTCCGTAGGAATACGCTTTAGTAATTTGGCTAATTTGTTGGACCTGAGTTTTTCATCCGTCTCCACAAAGAGACTTTCGTCAATTCCGCTCTTGTCCGATGCAAGAACCAACAGCTGCCTTTCATACATCGGAATACCGAGTCTTTCGCCTAATTTGGTGGCAATTTCCTTGCCGCCGCTGCCAAAACCTCTTGCTATTGTAATTACATAATTATCCATAACAAGACCCCTTTCTGAATTAATCATTGTCCGCTTTAAGTACTGCATTGAGCATTACTGTCGCACCCTCTGTACAATGCTCAGGTTTTGAATATTCAGGCTCACAATGTGATAAGCCATCCTTTGACTGTACAAATATCATTGTTGTAGGAAGCATATATGCGGCAAACTGAGCGTCATGTCCTGCTCCTGAGTGGATGTACTGGTGACTTACACCACATTCCTCTGCTGCTTCTTTTACATATCCCACAAGTTTTTTATCCCAGTATACTGTATCTCGGTTCCATGCTTTTACAACTTCGCATGTACAGCCGGCCCATGTTTTGTCCGCACAACTCTTAACAATCGCTAAAACTTTCTCAAGCACTTCCGGTTTCTCATGTCTTGCATCAAAAGAAAAATCAAAGAAGTCAGGCACGCATGTGTGTACACATGGATGGCATACCACCTCACCTGTTGTATATACAAGTTCAGGATATCCAAGCTTATCAATCTCCTCGTGAAGATATACCAGCGCCTGTGATGCTGCGAGAAATGCATCTTTTCTCTTTGGCATTGGGAATGTTCCTGCATGTGTTGTCTGTCCGTAGAATTTAAGTCTGTAGTTAAACATTCCGAGCACACAGTCAACCACACCGATATCGTTGCCGGCATCCTCAAGAATTGGTCCCTGCTCAATGTGAGTTTCAAACATGTACTGATATTTATCAGGGTTAAGTCTGTATTTTTTATCCCCCTTAAAGCCTGATTTTTCAAGAGCTTCTCCGAAGGTACTCGTATTATCAAGTATACTCTTTGAGTTCATCATATCCTCATATTTGAATTTTGACCTGATATCCTCAGGAAGATAATCATAGCATACGATACCTGAGCACATCATTGCCGGTGGATACAGTGAACCTTCCTCGTTAGTCCAAATCATTGCAGTAAGCGGATGTTTATGTGGAATATTCTGCTCTGCAACAGTTTCAAGAACCTCCATTGCAGACATAACTCCCAGTATTCCGTCGTAATTACCGCCGTTCTTTACAGAGTCACAATGTGAAGCCATTACGATTCTCTTGGCATTCGGATCTGTGCCTTCAAGTGTTGCATAGATGTTTGCAACATCATCAATTTCAATTGTTGCTCCGATTGCCTTCATCCTTTTGATAAATTCATTTCTGGCACTGATTGCTGCCTCCGAAAGAGAGTATCTGGTAATTCCACCATGTCCTGCATCTCCGAATTTACTCATTGTAGCAATCTTGTCCTTCATCCTTTCCAAACTACATTCATACATAACTAACACCATCCTTCACTTATTTTATATTTACTCTGGTTCCTTTTGAAATAGCTCCAACCGGGCATACCACCTTGCACAGCTGGCATCCCACACATTTTTTTGCATCCATCACCGGCTTGTTGTCCTCACCCATCTTTAGTGCCTGATGACCTCCGTCATAGCAGGACAGGTAACATCTTCCACATCCCACACATTCCGATTTGTTGAATTTGGGGTATTCAATACTCTTCCTGTTAAGCTTTTCCGCCGGTAAAAGATTTTGCAAACCCTTTCCCACAATTTCCTTAACCGAACTGTATCCGCAGTCCGAAAGATACGCTTTCATTCCGGAAATCATATCCTCAATGATTCTGTATCCATACTGCATTACTGCTGTTGTGACCTGTATAGTTTCACACCCCAGTGCCATAAATTCCGCCGCGTCTCTCCAGGTTTCAATTCCTCCCATTCCACTGACCGGAATGTCCTTAAGTTCCTGATTGACCTTCATATCATGAATAAATCTTAACGCAATCGGTTTTACGGCTTTTCCTGAATAACCGCCCACCGCTGATTTGCCCATCACATCAGGACCGGATGCAAAAGAATTCAAATTGACATTCATAACACTTTTAATTGTATTGATTGCCGCCAGACCGTCCGCTCCGTTTTTCACTGCAGCGATTGCCGGAATTTCCATATTGGTAATATTCGGAGTCATCTTGGCAAGTATCGGAAGGCTGGTTCCTTTTCTTGTTGCTGCAGTGTATTTTGCCACAAGTTCGGGATTGGTTCCCACATCACTTCCAAGGCCTTCCCCACTCATATGCGGACAGGAAAAATTACATTCAATAATGTCTGCACCCGCTTCTGTACATACATTTGCCAGATATGTCCATTCTTCTTCATCCCGTCCCATTATTGATGCAAGAATAACCTTTGTCGGATAATACTTTTTCAGCTGGCGTATATATTCCAGATTCTCTTCCAAAGTATGATCCGATATCTGTTCAATATTTTTGAAACCGATAAAAGGATTGCTCTCCTTCTCAAGAGTATCAAATCTTGGTGAAACCTCCTCGGGAACGAATGCACCGATTGTCTTAAAGGCAACCCCTGCCCAGCCCATATCAAAGGCTTTTGCAATCATTTCATAATTGCTTCCTACAATTGAAGATGACAGAAAAAACGGATTCTCGCATCTCACGCCACAGAACTCAATGGATAAATCAACATTCTCGACTTTATTTGTTTTTGGCTCAAGTCTGCTGATTATGCTGCTAATTTTAACCGGCTCATCCAACATGCCTCTGTTGCAGGCATTCTCACAATTATGCTCACTGCAGGTAAGACATGGATTGCTTTCTCCAAGATATTCCTTTGCACCTTCCCGGTTATCAAATCTGAGTGACCTGATTATTCTGTCAATCTTGACATTATGTGGGCAGGCCTTTTTGCATGGTCCTTCTGCGCACAACAGACATCTTGCTGTTTGTTCTTTTTCAACCAGTCTCTCATATGCCATACGCCATCATCTCCTACTATCATATATTATTTTGCAGGCACTCTGTGTACATATTTACCATCACCCGGTGTACCTACATATTCACCGTTATCATATACAAGTTTTCCTCTCAAATAAGTCTGTAACGGATAACCATGAACCTTCTTGCCTTCCCAGATTGTATGGTCATAATCTGAGTGCATATTGTTAACGCTTATTGTAAAATCCTTTTCAGGGTCATATATTACAATGTCCGCATCCTTGCCGATTGCAAGTGAACCCTTGTTGGAGCAACCGAATATTTTTGCAGGATTGGTTGAACACACCTCAACTGCTCTTTCAAAAGTAATCTTTCCGCTGTTTGCTGCATCCAGCATATACGGATAAAGATTTTCTATTCCGGCACATCCGTTAGGCACCTTGGTATAATCATCCTTGCCCCAGTCTTTTTCATAGCTCTGGAATGGGCAATGGTCCGTTGCCACCGTATCAATGTATCCGGCTTTCAATGCTGTCCAGAGCGCATCCATGCTCTCCTGTCCCTTCATTGGAGGCGAGCAGATAAAGTTGCGTCCGTCCTCTCGCTTGTATACATCACATGTAAATTCAAGATACTGTGGACATGTCTCCACATATACTTCATATCCTGCTTCTTTTGCCTTGATTACTTCCTCAAGACCTTCCTTATCTGACATATGAACAATATATACAGGCGCATC
This sequence comes from Butyrivibrio sp., assembly GCA_016297265.1. GTDB lineage: Bacteria > Bacillota > Clostridia > Lachnospirales > Lachnospiraceae > Eshraghiella. The sequence continues at coordinate 8,714 of JAEDHB010000037.1, read as the reverse complement.
CAGATTTTTTGCCCAGTGCACAACTCTCTTATCTGCCTCGGCAGCAACAAATTCAGGTCTGCTCATATAGTGATACCAGGCAGAAGTTTTTCCTTCGCTGAGGAATTTCTCATTATTTAAGTCAATCAAATCCGGATTTTCTGCGTGAACATTAACCATTGCGCCAAGCTCTTTTGCTCTGAGCATAAGTCTTGCAAGAGTTCCGTCATCCGTCATCATTCCTTCTTTTTTGTATACTAAAAAGCACTTAAAACTTGTTATACCTTTATTGACAGCCTCTTCCATTTCTTCAAGAATCTGCCCCTCATTCAGGTCCGTGATACAGCAGTGGAATGCATAATCCACACAAGCTTCTTTTTCAAGCACTTCCTTTTTTTCTCCGCATAAGCCCAGTATTGTCTGGCCTTTTCTCTGTACAGGATAGTCAAAAATAGTTGTAACGCCGCCACACGCAGCAGCTCTTGTTCCCGAAAGATAGCTGTCTGCCGAAACAGTTCCTCCAAACGGCATTGCCAGATGTGTATGAACATCCAACGCTCCCGGCAAAACAAGTTTGCCCGTGGCATCAACTATTTTGTCAGCATCCATGGAAAGTTCTGAACCGATTGCAACAATCTTACCATCCTTTACTGCAATATCCGCAATAAAGCTTTCCTTTGCAGTTACCACTTTACCATTCTTAATCAGTAAATCCATAATACTAATACCTCTCTTTCATTTGATTTCAAGGCCCAGATTGTACCGGGCCTTGAATATATCTGAATACTATTCAGCAAACACTATTTTGAAAAGTTATCATATTTGTATACAAGCAGAAGACCCGATCTCTGATAAATCTGAGCTACCTCAAGTAGATCCATACCACCCGCATTTGCTACTGCAAGGTTAGTTACCCAGGTTACACCGAAATCAACTGTACCGTTGTTAACGGCTGTTGTCTCTGAAATATCTCCGCCACCTGATACAATTTCAACATCAAGGCCTACTTCGTCATAGTAACCATTTGCCTTTGCTACATAGTAGCCCATGAACTGAGCCTGTGGTAACCATTTAAGCTGGATGGATACTTTCTTTTTCTCAACATTGAATTTTCCGTCAGATGCTTTTACTGCCTCAAGGAATGAACCGTCCCTGATATCATCGAGGGTCATACCTGCAAGCTTTGCTGCTGCATCACTGTCATCGAGTTTTACATATTTTTTTGCAAGCTCAAGAGTCTGTGTCATTGCTGCTTCGTCCATATTTCCAAGCTCTGAAACTTTGTTGCCATTCATATCTGTCTCTACAAGCTTTTTAACCTCTTTTGCCATATATGCCTGATGGTCACCGGATACACTTGAACCGGCTTCATAACAGATTTCTGCTGCCTTTTCAGGGTCAGCACATGCATCAGCCCATCCTTTTAATGATGCGTAAAGGAAAGCCTTTACAGTTTCAGGATTTTTCTTTGCAAAATCCTTTGTACAGAAAACCATATCCTCAAGCATTGCTACGCCTTCATCATTCATATCGATTACACCGACTGTATCGCCGTACTTGTAACCTCCTTCATATGAATTTTTAACAAGTCCGAGCTCGTTATATGTCATTGCTGATGCCAATGTGATGGAATCGTCATCAAAACCATCCATTGTGAAATCCTCGCTCAAATACTCAGTTGGCAAGCCGTATTTTGTAAGGAGTGCTAATATCTCGTATTCATTACCCAGTCCCCAGTTACCAACCTTTCCGTCAGCGGCAGCCTGTTTGATGATTTCCTCTGATGTCATTGTTGTTGATGTGCTTCCCTCAGCTGCTGAACCGCCCTGTGATGTTGCGGCCTTTCCGCAGCCAACCATAGAAGTTGCTACAAGTGCTGCAACACCTGCGGTTGCAATAGTTCTCTTAAGTAATTTTTTCATAATGATTTCCTCCTTCATCTTAAGATTTATGCAATTAGGATGTGCGGGAACCGCGCCTTCCTAAGCAAACTTTTTGTACCAGCATCAGCAGCGCGTACATTACAATTCCTAATACGCACGCTACAGCTATGTAAGCCCATGCTGTCGAATACTGTGCCAAAACAATATTCTCTCTGATTTTTCTTCCCACTCCCACAATATACTCAGCAAAATATTCGCTTACCAGAGCACTTATTACGCAGGATGGAACTGCTACCTTTAATGCAATAAATATATATGGTACACTGTTTGGAATTCTGAGCTTATACAAAACCTTAAGTTTTCCGGCTGCAGAAATCCTCATCAGATCCTCCGAAAATGGTTTTAATTCGGTAAGTCCTCTATAGGCATTGATACTCATATTCGCCATACTGACTATGGCAACTACGATGGTTTTGGCAACCATGGATCTGACATTAGCATCTGTACTGACATCCTTTGTCCAGTTAGAGATAACCGGTGCCAATGCAATAATCGGAATCGCATTGAAGGCGGCTACTATGGAAATTCCGCTCTTCATCAGCGTCTTGAACATTGAAGCAAGAACTGCTATCAGATAGCCTGCAAGGCAACCGATAATCAATCCCAGTACTGCAACAATCATTGTCGCTTTAATATCAACAACTATCTTACTCCAGTTATCAACAATAATTGTTCCTATTCTTCCCGGCAGAGGGAGAACGAAAGTATCTGTTCTGAGAATTTTATGTAATCCCTCAAACTGCCATAAAAGGAAAATTATCACTCCCAGAAGTATTGGTAGGAACACTGCCTCGGCAGCAACAAATTTTTTATTCTCATGTAATCTTTTCCATAAGCTTTTCTTTCTCTTAATTTTTGCTGTCATACTCTTGCCCTCCTTCTTCTCTTATTTGGTAAAACAAGAATCTCAAGCAATCCCATCAGTTTTGAACTCAGGATACCGATTATTGCGCTGAAAAATACGATAATCCAAAATACATATATTGACATCGCATGTTTGAGCGACTGTGAAAGAATACAACCCAGACCTCCGTCTCCCTGTAATGTATCAACAAGGATTGATGCTGTAATCGCCATTGGTGCAGCAATTTTTAAGCCTGTAAAGAAATAGGGAATTGCCTGAGGTATAAGAACTTTTCTGTATATCGTTCCCTTCGAAGCTGCGTAGGTATACATCAATTCATATTTTTCTCTTTCAACTGAATTGAAACCTGCAAGTGTATTTGCTGCTACAGGGTAGAATGTCAAAATTCCGGCGATAACGATTCGGCTGACATTGATATCTCCTGTGATTGAAAGTACAATTGGTGCAAGTCCAAGTATCGGAATCATCTGAATTAACATCAGGTATGGAAAAATAAGTCTTTCAACAACTCCTGACAGTTTCATCATCAAAGCCAGACCAAATCCAAGCACTGAACCTGCAATGAAACCATACAATGCTCTGATAAGCGTCATCCCAGCACCGGACATTACTATTCCCAATGCTGTTTTTCCGCCGGCAACCTTCTTGGTACTAATCAGCGCATTCCAGATGTTTTTGAGATGAGGGAGCACATTTTCAGGTGTCCTCTTCGTTACATCCATTTTTCTTGCGCCCATCTCCCAGAGAAGAATTAATACGCCCACCCACAATAATGCGGATAAAACGGCCGGCACCCATTTTGGTATAGCGGCTAATCTCTTTTTCATAGGCTGCCTCCTTCAAAACTGTTTCTAACCTTTCTTACCAGGTCATTGAATTCAGGTGACTCCTTCATATCCAATGTTCTTGGTCTTGGAAGATTAATATCTACAACTGCTGAGAGTCTTCCCGGATGAGGTGACAAAACACAAACTCTGTCCGATAGGAAAACCGCTTCCTGGATATTATGTGTTACGAATAAAACAGTTTTATTTGTTTTTCTCCATATTTTCAAAAGGTCTTCATGTAATTTTTCTTTTGTAAACTCATCAAGTGCGGAAAATGGTTCGTCCATAAGCAAAATCTCCGGCTCAATTGAAAGAGCTCTGGCTATGTTAACTCTCTGCTGCATACCACCTGAGAGCTGACTCGGAAAATGTTTTGCGAAATTCGAAAGGCCGACCATTTCAAGCATCTCGGCAGATTTCTTTCTTCTTTCCTTTTTCTTAAATCCTATTGTCTCAAGAGGAAGCTCAATATTTTTTTCAATTGTTCTCCAGTCGAAAAGAACTGCATTCTGGAATACAAATCCGAATTTTCTCTGAAGTCTTACTTCCTTAGGTGTCATTCCGCATACTCTGACCTGGCCTTCGGTAGGCTCCAGCAAATCTGCTACCATTCTGAGAAGAGTGGTTTTTCCGCATCCGGAAGGTCCAAGTAAAGAAATGAACTCTCCTTTGTAAATATCAAGATTGACTCCTGTAAGAGCTTTGACATCATTTCCTTTGTTGTCCTTAAAGGTCATACCCAATTCCTTGATACTTATTTCAATTTCTCTTTTTTCTTCTTTAAGCTCGCTCATACCAGAACCTCCATTTCTATATTTATTCATCATTAATATGATGTTGTTATCAATTAAGGGAGAAGCAAAAGCGACAGGCTCGGGGGATATTGTTTTAGGCCCCTTTGCCTGTCGCTCAATTTGTTTTTGTTAACTTGTGATTAGTATATACATCGATATTCGCTGTTTCAATACATATTAGCACAAATCGTTTTGTGCTCTAGCACATATTCATATACAGCCGTTTGCAATCCTCTACAGTGACTTCTTTTCTGGTATTACCCGGGCTTCCCGATGCCACTGCATCCTCTGACATCTTATCAATTAAGACTTTGAATCTATCCATATCCACACCATATTCAGCAAGTGTAGGCACTTCACATAAATCACACACCTCTTTAAGCTTTGCCAGAAACTTTTCCGCTGCAGTTTTGTCATCATCATTTTCTGCAGCTGCTCCGACCGCTCTTCCGAGAGTGGCAAATCTTTCATATGCACCATCAAGTGCAAATCCGATGCACTCGCTTAACAGCATTGCATTGGAAATACCGTGAGGCACATGGAATAGTGCCCCAATCGGTCTGCTCATACCATGCACCAGTGTTACACTGGAGTTATTAATACATATTCCTGCCTCAAAAGCAGCGATGGCCATTTCTGTTCTGGCTTTTTTGTCATATCCGTTCTGATAAGCCATCGGCAGATACTTAACTATTCTTTTCACTGCCGAGATTGCATATGGGTCCGTCAGCTCCATAGCCTTTACGGAAGTATATGCTTCAACTGCATGTGTAAGTGCATCCAGTCCGGTTGCAGCAGTGACTGACTTCGGCATATCCAAGGAAAAATTCGGATTGACTATAGCCGTATCCGGAACAAGTTTTTCGTCCTTTAGAAGCATTTTAATATCTTTCTTTGTATCGGTAATGACCGTAAACTTTGTAGCCTCCGAGCCGGTTCCTGAAGTTGTGGGAATTGCCACTATCTTCGGAATATCCCCTGCAATCTCTTTTCCGACATAATCCGAAATACTTCCTTCATTGACAGCCATCGCGGCAATTGCTTTTGCTGAATCAAGAGGACTTCCGCCACCGATTCCTATGACAAATTGGCAATTGTTTTTTGTAAACAGTTCAACCCCTTGAGATATCATTACATCCGTTGGTTCACCGGTAATTCCGTCAAAAACAATGTACTCAGTCTCAATATCCAACAAAGTTTCGGTCAATTCTCTGAACATCGGCGACTTAACCACATGTTTTCCTGTAACGATAAGTGTTTTACTGCCATAGGATTTAATACAGCTCTTCGCCTCACTCAACGAATTACATCCCACGAATACATTATTAGGTACGCTAAATCTTGCCATATTGTATACCCCCTTATGTCTAAATCATTTCTGCATCCACAACTGACAGCACCTCATCCATCTTAATCATTTCTTCTCTGAGCTGTTCCTCAGTAATAATTAGCGGAGGACAAATAAATACCATATTTTCATGTGAATATGTCATAAAGCCTTTTGCCTTAAGCATTCCGATAATTTTACTCATCCTGCCTTCAGGATCCTTACCATATTCAACAAGTGCTTCCTTAGTTGCCTTGTCTCTGACAAGTTCAACACAGGAAAACAAACCAATATATCGTACATCTCCGACACAGGCATGTTTGATCTTCAACTCTTCAAGTATTTCGCCAAGAACCTTACCAACTTTATTAACATTGCCGCAAATGTCAGCCTTACTATAATAATCGACGCAGGCAACTCCGGCTGCACATGCGAGAGGATGTCCGCTATATGTAAGTCCGCATGAAAGGAGGTGTTCATCAAAGTAGGAAGCAATTTTGCTTGATACACATACGCCACCAAGTGGAACATATCCGCATGTAACACCTTTTGCAAAGGTTACGAGATCAGGAACCACATCAAAATTCTGGAATGCAAACATCTTTCCGGTTCTGCACCATCCTGCCATTACCTCATCGCAAATCATCACGATTCCAAACTCATCACAGATTTTTCTAACTCCCGGCAAATATCCTTTTGGTGGGATGATAATACCATTTGAGCCTGTAATTGTCTCCATAACAATTGCTGCAACGCTATCAGGACCCTCATATATAATCTGCTCACGAAGCTTTGTAAGATAGTACTTTGTCGCTTCCTCTTCGGACTTAAATTCGATTGGTTCCCTGTAAATATATGGATCAAAAAATTTTACAAATCCCGGAATTCCCGGTTCAAGAGGATATCTTCTTGGTTCACCTGTAAGATTACCTGCCCCAAAGGAAGAGCCGTGATAACTGCGATATCTTGAAAATACTTTCTTCCTTCCCGTATACAATCTTGCAATTTTAATTGCATTCTCATTAGCATCCGCACCGGCATTGGTAAAAAACACTTTACCGAATTCTTCAGGAAGAAGTCCTATTATTTTCTCTGCCAAGGCTGATCTTGATTCCGCTGCATATGATGGCCCAACAAAACAAAATTTGTCAACCTGTTCTTTAATTGCATCTCCGATATCTTTATTGCCAAATCCAACATTAAGATTCACAAGCTGGGATGACATATCGGTATATTTCTTTCCATCGTAATCATAAAAGTAAATCCCTTCCGCCTTTTCAACAGCAATAGGATTAAGGTTGCCCTGTTTACTCCACGACTGTAATACATATTCCTTCTGTTTGCTCTTAATTTCTTCACCATTCATAATATTACCTCCCTTGCAGGTTTGATTATGGCTTAATTATATTTCACACATATTTTTCATCAATAGACCGGAACACAAATCCTTTTGTGCATGGGCACAAAAACCTAAAAATATTAAGTACCGCCATATTGACAGAATAACTGCTTAAAAGTTATACTCTTTTCTAAATTTATCAGTTGTGGAGGAGCCCTTATGGCAGTTGAGTTAAAGAGATTGATTGAGAAAGTCGCAAACTACGACATAACCTTAATAGCAGGAAAATCAGGAATTAATCGTGCTGTAAGCTGGGTTCATATGGTTGAAAATGAAGAGGCCGCCTGCTTTCTTGACGGATACGAAGTTGCATTTCTTACCGGTGTAGGAATCGTCGGCAAAGACACCTTACTTTCCCTGATAAGAGCCATATATGAAAATAATGCCACCGGTGTCATTATCAACATCGGTCCATTTATCGAAGAAATACCTGATGATGTTATAGAATTCTGTGATGCAAATAATTTTCCGCTTTTTTCCGTTCCATGGAAAATACACCTCGCCGAGATAATTAAAATATTCTGTTTTACAATCAGCAAGGACGATCAATCCAGCCTGCAGATTGCAAGTGCATTCAAGAATGCCATTCTTTTTCCAAAACAAGAGGAATTATATATGGTTTATTTATCCCAGAATGGATTTCTTCCATCCTGGTGTTATAATGTGTGTTCCATCAAGTTATACAATTCCAATGGAGAATTCCTTCCACTGTCCCGACTGGAATTGATAAGCGTGGGGCTCGACAACTATCTTTCACATCATAAACACAAAAATTATGCATGCTTTTCCAACAATGATGAAATTCTTGTAATCATTGCAAATCACAGTGACTCGGAATGTCATTCTATGTCCGACGATATCCTGAGCTACCTGAAAAAGGCTCTTCCGGAGGAAGAAAAATACCTTATTGGAATCGGTCGAGCAACCAAGAGTGTCCGCTGCCTTTTCAAAAGCCATAATCAAGCACACGCCATTCAGAAACTCAATCAGAACGGACAGATAGACTCCACCATGTTTTCATACAGCGAAATGGGAATATACCGCCTCCTCATAGGCATTGAAGATTCAGACATTATCACAGATTACTACAACAAAACAATAGCACCGCTTGAAGCCTATGACGATGCCAACAATTCCGATTTATGCAAAATCCTTCGCTCATACTTGTTCCACAACGGAAGTGTAAAGGATACTGCGGATGAGCTTTTTGTACACCGAAACACAATCAATTACAAGCTGGCGAAAATATCGGACATACTCGATGTGGACTTGTCCTGTCTTGAAAGCAGGGTACAGCTCTATCTTGCATTTATGATAAAGAATATTATGTAAAAGCGCGATGTATTTTACATATGATGTTGACGTCTCTCAGATGAAGATACCCCGTTTGTATATGGAAAATATATTGTTTTCACCCCTACTTCTGCAAGTTTACGTTCATTTTCAATATACATTTCGCTGTTTTTCCAATCATCTCCATGGAACATAACATCAAAATGAAGTTTATTCCAAGCCACAAGTTTGTCCATTGATTCCTGTGGTACAACTTCATCAACATATCTTATCGCCCTGACTATTTC
>JAEDHB010000036.1 GCA_016297265.1 Butyrivibrio sp. | reverse complement strand
CCTGACTATTTCTTTAAACTATTTCTGACAGTTTCAGCTATACTATCTCCGTCTAATCCATATAACTTTTTAAGTTCAGCATACTTACCAACGGAATCAACAAATGTATCCGGAATAGATATTTCTTTAAAGATGTTAATTTTAACATTGTTTTCCAATAGAATTCTTGCTATATCAGATCCAACACTGCCACATTTAACATGTTCATCCACAACAAAAACATTTCCTGACGCCGCAGCTGCTACAATATCATTAGCATTAAGAGGTTTAACACAATTTATTCCTCTAACAGCAATATCAATTCCTGCAGTTTTCAAAATATCAGCGGCATTGATTGCATCGCTTACAGCCGTACCAACCGCAAAAATTACCGCTTTATCGCCCTCTGTAAAATTAGTCAGATGTCCAAACGAAAATTCATGTTCCGGCAACTTTGGATCCGGCATCTTAGGAAAACTGATAAAAAACGGCGAATCCTGACTCAATGCGTATTTTATTGTTTCACTAAGTTCATAGCCATCCGAAGGAAAAGCCACCTTAAGATTGGGCAGACTACGAAGTATATCACTTTCCTCAATCGCATGATGTGTGGAGCCCATCTCTCCATATGATAAACCGCTTCCCGTACTAATTAGAATTACAGGAACATTCTGATAACACACGCTAACTTTTATTTGCTCAAATGCTCTTGTTGCAAGGAAGGAAGACATTGAATATGCTATTGGTCTCATACCTGCCACTGCCATTCCTGCTGAAGTTGCAACAAGATTTTGTTCTGCTATTCCTGTATTATAGAATCGATTTGGAAATTCCTTTTCAAAAGGTTCAACAACAGAAAAACCAACCTCTGCCATCAGTAAGGCAACCCTTTCATCCTGTCTGGCACATTCTGTTATTGCATTCAAAAAACTATTTCGCATATTTACACCTCACCTAATTCTAATAACGCTTGCTCCAAATGTTCTTTTTCCGGCCACTTATAATGCCACAAAACTTTATCTTCAAACACTGAGCAGCCTTTACCTTTAATTGTATTTGCAACAATGCAGGTCGGAACATCTTTTATTAATTCAGCCTGTCCAAATGCCCTGCATAATTCTTCGACATTATGTCCATCAACTTCGATTGTATTGAGGCCGAATGATGCTACTTTCTCTGTCATATTATCCAGGTTAAGAACGTCGGAATCATGCCCATATGACTGCAATTTGTTCCTATCAATAATAAATACTAAATTGTCAAGTTTATATCTCTTGGCAAACATAAACGCTTCCCATACAGAACCTTCGTTACATTCGCCATCACCCATAATCACATATACTCTCCTGTCCTTATTTTGAATTCTGGATGCAAGTGCCACACCGCATCCAAGGCCTTCTCCCTGTCCAAGCGATCCTGAAGATGTATATATTCCGGGATATGCATTTCTCTTAGGATGAACTCCCATTTTATATCCGCTTACATTGAATTCACTGTCCAATTTGGCCTTGTCAAAATAGCCGGTCTCCGCAAGTGCTGCATACCAGCCAACTGCCCCATGACCTTTACTCATAATAACAATATCATGCTCAGCCCTTACTACATCCCCATACAATACTGCAAGAATATCCGCGCAGGAAAAAGCAGTTCCGATAAAACCTGTTTTTTTCTCATATGTCATTTTCAGAACATCAAGCCTGATTGTTTTTGCTAATTTTTCTAACTCAGTTATTTTTTCCATATCAATGCTCCTATATTTTTTTATCAGCGCTACTAAATATCAATTGAAATTCCTGTAGTGCATGTTCAATAACCTGATCCATATTGTAATACTTAAATTCTGCGAGTCTGCCACACAGGAAAAGGTTATTGTATTTATTTGCTTCTTCCTTGTACTGACAATACATTGTCTGTGAATCATTTGTCAGAATTGGATAATACGGTTCCTTACCCCGTTCACTTCCGTACACTTCCGGATACTCAACTGCTATCGTTGTCTTTCCGGGTATATTTTGAATCGGCAATTTCTTATACTCTGTAATCCTTGTATACCCCTCCGCCATCGGATAAGCAACACCGGATGTCGGTTGATAACTATCAACATCATGTGTCTGCAAATCAAAATATAATGAACGATATGGAAGTCTGCCATATTTCAATTTGAAGAGTTCATCCAAAGGTCCCGTATATACAAGCGGAGTATTTTTCGTTCCACACAAATCACAATTAATTGTACCATCCGGTTCAAAACTAATATGCTCATTAATGTCGGAATTCAATATTAAATCTATATTATCCTGATTAATCATATCTCCTATAATTTTTGTAAAACCACCTTTAGGTATTAACTGATATTTATCATCAAAGTATCCATCAGTATAGTCCAATCTTACCGGAACTCTCTTCAGTATACTTATATCCAGCTCATCAGGATTAATTCCCCACTGCTTGGCTGTATATGGTCTATAATCATTTTCGAACAGAAATTCTGCGTATTCTCTAATAATAGAATCATCACTATTTAAGAGTTCAACTATAGTTACCTTATTAGAATTTGGATAGGCGGCTTTCAGATGTTCTTCTATCTGTTGAGCTTTTTCTTCGTCAAAATACTGTTCAATTGTTGTAAAATTGAATGGTGATGGAGTAAATTTACCATCAATGAAAACGCGCGCCCTCAATATGTATTCTTCCCATTCTCCTATGCTTGCAATAAATCTGTATACATCTTCATTATTGGTATGAAACGAATGTGGTCCGTATTTTTGAACAAGAATTCCCGAATCATCCTGATAATCATACATATTTCCGGCAATGTGATTTCTTTTTTCAACCAATAATACTTTCTTTCCTGCTTTTGCCGCCAGATATGCAATAGTTGATCCCGCAAATCCACATCCTGCAACAATCAAATCGTACTCTTTCGCACTTTTCTCTTCTATAATTTTCTTTAAATGCTCTTCAAACAAATCATTTTTGACATTCAAACATAATGATGTCAGCTTAGTAATGTCAGCTTCAAGCCGGCTGGCATTTTTATTCTCTTCGTTATAAGATATTTTATCACCACAATTCATTATTCGTCCGATGCTTTCAAATACCTGCCTCATACTTCTCCCGGTTCCTGAAGCTACGTTAATTATTCCTGAAAACGTGCTTTCCATTAAGCCAAGCATGATTCTTGCGACATCATCAACATATATGTAATCTCTTATTGTATTTGGCTGATTACAAATTACATTTTCACCCTTCAGAAGTTTGCTGATTGTATTCGGTATTGCACCGAATTTATGAGTATCACTAATCCCGTAAATAGTAAATATTCTCATTCCAATGTACTGAATATTAAATTTTGAACAATATTCCTCGGCAAATTTATTAAATGTTTTCTTTGCCAATCCATATACAGAATCAGGTACTATATCCGCATGTTCACCAAAAAAACCATCTTCTCCGTCATATTCCGAACTGCTTCCGGCGAAGACAAATTTGTGACCATTACATTTTTGAAAGCATCTCAAAATATTCAGAGAAATCTCTAACCAATCCACATTTTCATGTGACATCCTAAAATCCTTATCTGTCTGTGGCCACGCCAAATGTATCACCGTATGAGGCATAATTTCACACATCATATTTTCAACAGCAGCACTGTCTCTCAAATCACACTCATATACAATAACATTTTCTACTGATTGAAGCTTTGCTTTTGATGTTGTAATTGCATATACTTGATATTCATCTCTTTTCGTAATAACTTTTAGTACAGCCTTACCCAAGAATCCGCTAGCGCCCGTAATCAAAACTTTAGTTTTCATATTATTATTCCCTCAAATCTTTTTCATCCATAATGAATTGAGAATCTCCTCCGTAAACAATTCGTCAATTGGTTTTCCGATAAAATCACCTTTATAAAATATGCAGGTCCTTTTCAAAGCCGCTTGCAGACTATAGCACTGTTCCCAACCCAACTCCTTTTTACTCTTTGTCGATTCTATCATAAGAATACCGGACTCAACTAATGAGGCCTTAACATTATCAATTTTACTGTCTGATATCAATTTCGCAATATCGCCAACAGTATATATATCATTAAGTGGCGGTCCAAAATTATACGCAGATGAATACTTTGAAGGTTCCTTATACAATGCTTCTGCAAGCATCAAATATCCATTTAATGTATCCAAAATATATTGCCATGGTCTGACAGCATCAATATTTCGTAATTCGATGTTATCTCCATAATAATCAGCCCTAATCAGGTATGGAATCAATCTGTCAAAATGATGGTCGCCTCCGCCAAAAGTATTGCACGCTCTTGCCGTAGCAACACCAATTCCCTTATTCAAAAAATACTGACTTCTATATGTCTGCGCCACAATTTCCTCACAAGCCTTGCTTGCAGAATAAGCCTCAAATCCTCCAAGTCTGTCATCTTCCACAAAATGTGTAGCTTGCTCTGTGTTTTCATAAACTTTATCACTGGTTACTATTACTATGGATTTGATTTTACCACATTTCCTTAGTGCTTCAAAAACATTAACAGTCCCCATAACATTGGTTTCAAACGTCTTAGCAGGAAAGTCTGACGCCACTTTTACTATTGCCTGTGCCGCAAGATGAAAAACAATCTCAGGTTCAAATTCCGTAACAATTTTCCCAATCGTCTCTGCATCAGTCACATCGGCAATATATCCTTTATAATTACTTGAGAATTTCAGTTCACTATATACACTTTCACATTCAGGTTCCAGGGATATCCCGCAAGTTACAGCTCCACATAAATCAAGCCACTTTGTAAGCCAACATCCCTTAAATCCATTATGTCCGGTAATTAATACTCTTTTGCCTTTCCAAAACTGTGAATTCATTATTACCTCATCATTTCTATTTCTTCTCTAATTCCGGTCTCCAATTCATATTCCTGTGTCCAGCCAAGGGACTCTAACAACGAAATATCTGCCTGAATACACATTGGTTGTCCACAATCTTCCTCAGCTTTGAAAACAACTTTTCCCGTTCCGCCGATAATATTCTGCGCAGTATTTGCAATATCTTCAATACTGGTAGACTTTCCGCCACCAATATTCACAAATCCTGAATAGTCAGAAAACAGGCAAGCAACAATAGCACTGGCAACATCTTTAACATAAATATAATCTCTCACATATTTCTCATATGAACAGGTCACTATATCGTTATTCAGCAATCCTCTGATTATGGATGGCATTAGTCTCTTTTCCTTTTCCCCGGCTCCGTATACAAAAAATAATCTTCCCCATACAAAACCTTTTCCCGTTTTCAAGCTGTTATCAACAAGAATTTTACCTAAGTATGCTTTACACTCTGCGTAGAGCGATTCAGCCTTGATAGTATCTGTTTCCTTGAGCGGATATTGCTGACGCTTATATTCCTGTTCAGTTCCAATATATACTGCACGCTTTCCTCCATTTGCGAAAAAAGCATCATATAATCTTATTCCGGCCTGAACAAAACGTATATTGTCTTCGCTATCCAAATATCCCGGTCCGGTAACCCACGCAAGATTAATCAAATAGTCAGGCTTAATGTCCGCAACATAATCCTCAATATTTGTCTCAAACAAATTTCCTTCAAAAGGACATACTTCATATTCCTTTTCTAAAAGACGCACAACATATTTTCCAATAAAACCTCTTGCGCCCGTTATCATTACTTTTTTCATTTCTATTTATCCCAATCCGGTGCAAAATTTTCATTTACCTGTAAAAATGATGTTTTTCTATTCCAATTACAATGCGATGACTGATAACATCTCTTACAAGGTGAATCCATCTTCTCGGCATCATTTACTATCCGTCTGTAATTCTGATACTTCTCACTGTTCCACATTTCCTCAAACGACTTATTCATATCAAACTTTTCGAATTGGATAGGCGTTGACATACAAGGGCGAATATAACCGTCTGAACCCAGGAAAAAATCTCTCCAGGATACGAAACAATCTTTGTGAAGCGCATCTCCGGCCTCGTCCTCCCCCTGAATATGCGGCAGTTTAAGGACAATTCCCAACTCATTTGCTAACGTTTCTGCCTCGCCAAATACTTTTCTAACCAAATCCTGCTCATTCCATAACACTTCTTTTGCCAGAATATTATCAAAAGCTGTAAGAAATACGACCTTAACCTCTTCAATTCCTATTTCAGCTGCAAGTTTTACCAAATCAGGCAATTCATGAATATTGGATTTCATTGCGCAAAAAACAAAATTGATCCATGGATATGTAAGGTTTCTTTCCTTTTTAATTTTTACAATATTTTTGAGATTCTCTGTTATTACATTAATATCCGAGCCGCGACGAATCCTACTGTTAGTTTCATCCGTTGCTCCATCAAGACTGACTGCAAATACATCCACATGGTAATCAAAAATTGCATCCGTAATTTTGCCCAGATTCATACCATTGCTGCAAAAATATTTGCGTGCTGAATGTCTGTCTATTATCTCAAGCATCTCCGTAAATTGAGGATGCATTGTTGGTTCTCCCCAACCCATAAGTGTAACTTCTTCTACTGTATCTAACATTGGTTCAAACCATCTAAACCAATCCATATTAAATATTGTTGGTTTAAATGTTGTTGCATTTCTTCCGCACATAATACAATTCAAATTGCAAAGATTTGTAAGTTCAAAAACCAAACGGCGTGGATATGATTTAAGGACGATTTCCTTCTTATCTATTTCAGCAAGGTTTAATTCCGTATTTGCCTGTTGCCTTTCCGTTAACTCCTTACCTTGAAACAGCAATTTTCTTTTTGCTCGAATAATCATATTGTTACCTCTCTACTTTGTAAAATCTAATTTTTTAACTACACTTGCATTACCAAATTTGACCGGGTTGTGTCGTATTGATTTCATTCTGCGCAATGTATATGAAGGCCATTCATATTTCATCAATTCATCGTATGCCCAATTTATAACCGCTTTAAGCCATACAACCTGTTTCTTTGCAGCCGTCACATTATCAACATATTGCTCTGTCAGATATATATGCTGTGCCGAAATGTAATAAATGCGTTTTAATGTCATTCTATATAATTCATCGTCATTATTCTTTTTAAAGTATTCCAGTCGTTTTACATATGCCTTTATTTCATCCGAATAATACACTCTGTAGTTATACCGACTTGCCCCACTCGAAACATTTATGCGCCAATGCATTAATCTATCATTAAGCCATAGAACTTTTTTCTGTTCATAAAGCAACATATATGTCATAAACATATCCTCATATGCTTTACCTTCATAAAATCTTCTGTTATCAAATATCTCTCTTCTGTAAAGCTTATTCCAAAGCATTACATTTGGTCCGCAAAGTCCAACAAAGTCACTCATAAAGATGCATAATTCTCTTCCCGTATACATCTTTGTCTCATGATATGGCAAAGTATCTCTGTCCGTTCCAAAATCATCAAAAGTCCAATAACAGGTCTGAACAATATTAATATCTTTGTATTCCTGTAATTTCGCAACAGTTACCTCAAGGAAGTTTTTTTCTGCAAAATCGTCACTGTCTACAAACCAGATAAACTCACCTGATGCAGCATCCAAACCAATATTACGGCTTCTGCCTGCAGAGGCATTTATTTTTTTTGCTACTATTCTAACTCTGTCGTCCTTTTGAGCATATTCCCGAAGAATACGAAGAGAGCCATCCGTTGAAGCATTATCAACGGCAATAATTTCAATATTCTGGTATGTCTGTCCCAAAATCGATTCCATACATTGTGTCAAATACAATTCTGTGTTATATACCGGAATAATAACTGATACAAGACCCTTTTCAACACCTTGACTATGTACTATATTCTTTTCTGCTTCCAATCCTGTTTCTACTGTCATCTGTTATTCAATCTCCAAACTGTTTAATACTCTATAACAGCACTCCTGCACCTCATTATCATAATCAAATACCACCCGTGCAGAATATGCCAAAATAGTTGCTAATTCAATAAACCCTTTAATATATGCCACCCTCATAATATAGAGAATTGCTTTTCTGTTCATACTGGCCAACCCCAGCAGTTCATATGCTTTTTCTTCACAATCATCATATTGTTTATTATTCCACAGGTCAACAACCTGAGCACCAAGAGCCCTTGTTTCAGGTGTATCATCATATGCCGCACAAAATCTTTTTACATAACACTCATGATCGCCTGCCCAATAACCCCATGGTTCTTCACCGGCATGACTGTGAACTTTGACTCCTTGAGAGCCGCCTCTCAACGGAAGTTCTATGAATTTCCATCCAAATTGATGATGATTATTTTTATCGAAAATAGCACTTATAAGAATAAAATAGTTAAGAGGGTTATTGTCATCTTCCTTAACCAAATCAACAAAGCACTTTAATCTCATAAGATAATTATCGTAAATCGATAAATCTTCCCCTGCACGCTTTTCTGCTAATTCAAGATACCTTTCAATTCCGCCATACATAAGTTCAAATTTATCAGAGCAACTTTCTCCGACTGCTTTATCGTTAAAGATAATTAATAATTTATTCAGTATCTCCCTATATGATGTTTCCGGATTGTTGAATCTCTCCATTGCTTCTGTGATATATATCCAGTGAACATCTTTTACAAAATCAAGGTTACTGTCCGAATCAATCCGATATTTTCGTAATATTCTGGCAGATAAACGATTGAGTGCATATGCACTCCACAACACACCTTCATCAAAAGGTCTTGTAGAATAAGTAGAACCGCTTCTAACAGTCATACAATATAATGGTTCATCAACTGTACTTATGCCATCCGCAAGATTCAGATAATTAAGCATTACTACCGTATCCATAATCCAAAACATTGGTCTTTCCCAAGTCCATGCATTATCGTAATTAGAATTAAAGAATTCCTTTTTAAACAACTTTCCCCACCAGGTTCTAAAGCAGTTGTATATCTGTGGAAACTCATCCCCAAGGCTATCAATTGTAGCTTTTTCAAATCTTCCCGGAACTCTGTTACTACATTTTCTGCCATCCTCATCAACAAACCAGTTTCCACATACAGTAATATCAACATCAGTGCTCTTTGCTTTGCTGTACATTTTCTCCGCAAAATCCGATTCGATATAATCATCTGAATCAACAATTGCAAAATATTCGGCATCGATCTCAGTTAACGAATTCCCCCACCAAAAGAAATCATACATTTTATTCCCATCATCAGGAATACAATTAATATGATTTTCAAGCACAATTATTCTATTATCTTCCCGGGCAATGCGTCTGATTATTTCTCCGGTTGAGTCAGTAGATCCGTTATTTCTAACAACCAGAGCAATCTCTTCCAAGGATTGATTCAAAATGCTTCTTATGGCTCTTTCAACATATTTTTCTGTATTATATGCCATCATAAAAAAGACTATTTTAACCTTTTTCATATCGAAATCTATCTCCATACCTTCCAAGGTGCACAATTATTTATCCACATTCCATCAAGTACCTGCTTGTCTCTCAATGTGTCCATACATTTCCAGAAGCCGCTATGCTTATATGCTGCAAGCTGATTATCTCTTGCCAGTCTTTCCAAAGGTTCTCTCTCAAAAAAGGTTGCATCACCATCAATATAATCTATAACCTTTGGTTCGAGCACCATAAAGCCCGCATTAATCCAGCCTCCATCCTCAATTGCCTTCTCTGTAAATTTGAGAACAGTGCTGTCGCTATCAATATCAAGCACGCCAAATCTTCCTCCCGGCTGTACAGCAGTAATAGTGGCAAGCTTATTATGTTCCTTGTGAAATTGAACCAATGCGTTCAAATCAACATTGGAAACTCCGTCACCGTATGTCATCATAAAGGTCTCATCGCCAATATATTTTGCCACACGCTTCAATCGTCCGCCGGTCATTGTCTCGTAACCCGTATCCACGATTGTAACCTTCCATGGTTCAGCAACATTATTGTGAATAATCATCTTATTTGATTCTGAAAAATCAAATGTGACATCACTTCTGTGCAGATAATAATCTGCAAAATATTCCTTGATAACATACTGTTTGTATCCGGCACAAATTATAAATTCATAAAATCCAAAGCTTGAATAATATTTCATAATATGCCACAAAATCGGAGAACCTCCGACTTCAATCATAGGCTTTGGTTTTAAATGGCTCTCTTCACTGATTCGGGTTCCGAGTCCGCCCGCTAAAATAACAACTTTCATATTGTTCTTCCTTTTGTAAAATAATCGTTCATAATGCACCACTATATATATCGTCAGTTCTGCCCAATTTATTAATTAAAAAGTCTTCTTCAACATAGCATTTTCATTCTTATCAGGGTTCTTTTTTAGAATTGTCATATTGTATATTGCTTCCGCACTGATAAAATCAAGTTCATCATCAATATCAACCGAATTAGCCTTATCCATTATGTATGCATAGGACTGCTCATCATACAAATTTGCTCCCTGCATCAGCTTTTCAACAGTTTGAATATAAATTGCTCCATTGATTCTGTAATATTTGTCCGCATCCTGTCTCCGCCCTGATATATTCGAACTGTAGAATCCATCAAGACTTTTGTTCTCAGGCAGTCTGTTGCATATATTGATTGAGTGCTCCAACTCACACAGTGACACAACCGAGGTTGCATTATTGTGTTTAAAAATATCGTATGCGCCGGTTATATCCTCTGCATTTCTCAGAGGTGAAGTAGGCTGTAGCATGCAGAAAGTATCAAAATATCTTCCTTCTCCGGCATATTTTGAAATAACCTCCCTCACCGCATCCCAGGAACTTGCAGTATCCGAAGAAGTCGCCTCACTTCTCAAAAAAGGAACTTCTGCGCCGTATTCGAGGGCTATCTCCCGGTACCTTTCTGAATCTGTGGATACCATAACCTCATCAAATTCCCCTGATTTCAAGGCTGCTTCAATAGTCCAGGCCAAAAGCGGTTTCCCGCAAAATATTTTTATATTCTTATCCGGCAGTCCCTTAGAGCCGCTGCGTGCCGGAATAATCGCAATATTCTTCATAGTTTTTCCTCTTCTATATGTCATAAAATTTCTTCTGTGTCTCAAATTTGTCATTAAGCAAAAAATCTTTAGTTACGTCCACTATCACATCCGAAGCCTTTCCGTCGCCATACGGATTACTAATATTTCTAATATAATTGCGGAACTGCAATGAACGCGCCTTTTCAATGGCATCTGCTATATCCTCAAACAACGGTTCACAATTTATGACACTCTCAGCCTGAATTCTACCTTTCTGCCGGTCGCCAATATTAATCGTTGGTATCCCAAAGCTCGGCACTTCAATAATTCCGCTTGAGGAATTGCCGATGACAAATTCCGCATAGGACAATGCTGAAAGATATCTTCTGACTCCCAGCGAATCATACAGCAGAACATTGCGGTGAGTATCCGCACATTGTCGAAGACTTTCATTGATTATTTTCCCGTCCACATCAGCATTTGCTTTGGTGCAGAGGAATGTGATATCAGGATATTTTTCCATTGCTTTTATAAGCTCATCAATCTGGTTCTGCGCAGTATTATTTTCCAAAGTGACAGGGTGAAAAGTAAGCACTGCAAATGAATCTCCCAGTTCGCAGCCCAACGACTGTTCAAGTTCACCTTTTGACATACGCTCAACGCCTAGTGCATTCTCAACACCCACTGCACCGCTCATAAAAACTCTGTCCGGAGCCTCTCCCATCCTGATAACACGTTTCCTGTATTCCTCTGTTGCAGTAAAATGCAGATAACTCATCTTGGTAATAGCATTTCTAATTGCTTCGTCCACTGCTCCCAAAGTAGCCTCCCCGCCATGCAGATGAATAATTGGAATTCTTTCATTCATGGCGGCAATACATACAGCAAGAGTCTCATATCTGTCTCCAAGTACCATCAATGCATCCGGCTTGTTTTCGGCAAAATAATCCGCAAAACCGGCCAGGGCCCTGCTCATGGTTTTTGAAATACCGGCAGGTGTATCAGAATCAATTCGGATATCAATTTCTCTGTCAATATGCACACCATCCTGCCTGATTTCATCTACGGTCATTCCGAATTCCCGACACAGATGCATTCCGGTAACAACAACACGCACATCAATTTCCGGCTCCATATTAAGTTTCCTGATAACCGGCGCCAGCAAGCCGTATTCCGCTCTGGTCGCCGTAAGAATAGCAATTTTTTTCATAGTTCAATCAACTCATCTTCATCAAAATCTCTGCCTGCAGCTGTTCCGATAATATCTCTCCAAAGCATCGGTGACACTCCGGTTCCCGGTCTCTTTGTTGTAAGATTGTTCTCCGTAAAAATATCACCTTTGGAAATATGACATTTTGCAACAATACTTTTTCTCGCCACCGCAATATTTTTGCGTTCTGAATCACTTACCGTCTTAATGCCGCTTCCCAGCGCTTCTTCAATATGTCTCACTGAATTAACCAGACTTTTGAGTTCCTCCGGCTCAATACTTGCAATATGGTCCGGTCCCTCCATATTTTTGTCCAATGTAAAATGCTTTTCAATCAGACTTGCGCCAAGTGCAACCGCCGCAATTGCAACATCATTGCCCATGGTATGATCCGAATAACCATATTCACAACCCGTTGTCTCCCCCAGAGTTAGCATGGCACGAATGTTGGCATCCCTGAAAGGGGTTGGGTACTCAGTATTACACTGCAATACAATGATTTCCTTCGTTCCGTATTTTCGAAGTGTATCAACAGCCCGGGCTACTTCATCAAGTTCACACATTCCCGTGGACAAAATAACCTTTAATCCGCTTTTTCCAATTTCCCTAAGAAGCGGAAAATTCGTTATCTCCCCAGACGGCACCTTAACCATTGTAATACCTATGGAAAGAAGAAATTTCAGACTGTCAACATCAAATGGTGTCGACAAAAACATTATTCCCCTCTTATCACAGTATTCCTTTAATTCTGCAAATTCTGATTCCGTCAGCTGAAGTTTGCGAAGCATATCCCTCTGGCTCTCATCATTGCCTGTATTGTTTACCTGATAATCAGCCTTGGAGGCACCTGCACAAACCAGTTTATCCGCATTGAAGGTCTGAAACTTCACCGCGTCCGCACCTGCATCCGCCGCCGCATCCACAAGTTGTTTTGCAATACTGAGGCTTCCGTTATGATTTACTCCTGCCTCTGCTATTATAAAAGTACTTTTACTCAAAACAATACCCCCGGTACAATCGGTAATAAATTATTAGTGGCTACAAATCCTCTATAAGTCCTATGATAACATAATTATTAAAAAAACTCTATCCACAATTAAGTGAACAGAGTTCAAAAATTACATAATGTTAAACGCACCCATCCCCGGATATACCACTGCATCCTTTAGATTTTCCTCAATCCTTAGCAATTGATTGTATTTGGCAACACGCTCCGACCGGCTGGGTGCTCCTGTTTTAATCTGACAGGCATTAAGTGCCACCGCCAAATCCGCGATAGTAGTATCTTCCGTCTCCCCTGAGCGGTGGGAAACTATTGCCGTGTAGCCTGCTTTTTGAGCCATCTTAATTGCCTCAAGAGTCTCCGAAACCGACCCAATCTGATTTAATTTGATGAGTATCGAATTGGCACATCCTGAAAAAATACCTTTGGAAAGCCTGTCCGTATTGGTAACAAATAAGTCATCCCCCACAAGCTGCACCCGACCGCCAAGCTTGCGTGTGAGTTTTTGCCAGCCATCCCAATCTTCTTCATCCAACGGGTCCTCTATGGATATTATAGGATATCTGTCACACAAGCCTTCCCAATGAGAAATCAACTCTTCCGAAGTAAATTCTCTGCCGGATTTAGGCTGCTTATAAAAACCTGTTCCTCTCGCAGATTTCCATTCCGAAGCCGCCGCATCCATTGCAATCATAAATTCGCTTCCCGGCTCGTAACCCGCTTTTTTTATCGCTTTGATTATCATTTCAATGGTCTCTTCATCCCCTGACAGATTGGGCGCAAATCCTCCTTCATCACCTACGGACGTTGCCAATCCGTTTTCTTTCAAAATAGAAGCCAGCGAATGAAATACTTCCGCACACCATCTCAATCCTTCCTTAAAATTGGGTGCTCCCACAGGCATAATCATAAATTCCTGTGTATCCACAGTATTCGTAGCATGTGCTCCGCCGTTCAAAATATTCATCATCGGAACCGGCAGTCGGTTCCCTGATACTCCTCCCAAAAATCTGTACAGAGGAACTCCTAAGGAATCTGCCGCAGCTCTGGCGCAGGCAATAGAAACCGCAAGTATTGCATTGGCTCCAAGCTTTGATTTATCCTTTGTCCCGTCAAGCTTAATCATGGCAGCATCCACGGCATATATGTCGCACGCATCCATTCCGACAAGTGCAACCGCAATAGCCGTATTGATATTTTCTACTGCTCTCGATACCCCTTTACCCAGATATCTGGCGTCCTCTCTATCCCGCAATTCCAAAGCTTCAAATAAGCCGGTTGAGGCACCGCTTGGCGCGGTGCCTCTTCCGGTTGTTCCGTCAGCAAGAGTAACCTCCGCCTCAACCGTAGGGTTGCCTCTTGAATCCAGTATTTCTCTTCCAATTACTTTCTCAATCTTCAAACTCTTCATATATTGTCCACCTCTCTGTAAATAATGGTTTTCAATATATTATTTGATAAGAAGGTCAAAAATTATTCATACAAAAGCAATCTATTTGCCGACATACTCTTCC
>JAEDHB010000067.1 GCA_016297265.1 Butyrivibrio sp. | reverse complement strand
ATAGAAGGAACCCACGACATTGCTTGGAAAAATATCGATAATCGTGTCGATAAAGGATATCGTTGTGTCTGATGCGTCCTGAGTTGTTATCATGGACACAAAACTGTCTTCCGTACCGGGCTGGATCAAATAAAAAATTCCGATTCCTGTAATGGCGGCAATTACGCTGGTAAAAGTATAAATCCCCATGGTTTTTCCACCGATTCTTCCAAAACTTCTCATATCAGAGAACTGCATCATACAGGTGATCATGGAAAAGAATACAACAGGTCCTACAATCATGGAAAGTAGATTCATATATATGGTTTTTATCGGCTGCAGCACATTGTTACAAAATTCATTACAAATGCTTTCGCTAAGGCCAATGCGCATGAATAACCCGATAATAACAGCAAGAATAATTGACGTCAATGTGATGTATAACGTCATCTGAGGGTCTTTCTTTGTAATAATATCTATGTAATTCATGTTTTTTTTACGCGATATTTTAAATCTGTCGGTGAACCCTTTTAATATCATATTTTGAATTGTTTCAACGGCACTGTCATCCATTTCTTCGTCAAAAGCATTTTCAAAATCAGTTCCGCTTAGTGCTAATGCATCCGTAAAATCGATTTCTTTGCCTTTACACTTGATTTTGGTGGTTACATTGCCTAAAACTGAGTGAACCCAAATCTCAAAGGTAGTTCCTTCGGGTGAGACTTTTGCTAGTTTAAACAAACATTCTTCTGCCAATAGTCTGGTTTTGATGATATCTTTTTCAGACGCATTCTTCTTGGGCAACTCATTCCCAAGAAATTCCAACGCATCCATAATTCCTTTTACTGATAGTTCAAATCGATTACGCATTTGTTGTTTCCCTTTCGATGATTTAGAGTTGGAGATTTATAGATAAAGATACATTATGATTATATCATGATGTAGATTAAATTGTATATCTAATGTTCAGATTTAGTAGTTCAGGGAGCCGAAAATTAGTATCAACGAAGAAAAACAGATTTATGAAGATCGGAAAGAAAATGGTCAGTGGCTAAAATCCATAGAATTTAAGTTGCCGATTATAGAAAAAGAGGTTACAATAAGTTTGAACAACAATGCGCAAAACGAGATGGTTGTTTTGCTGTCGAGAGATAGTGTCATTCAGAACCGTCTCCAATGATATATAAATGAATAGGTGGTGAAATATTTGGTAAACAAAACACAGACAGAAAGCTTTTCCCTTACCGCATCATCAATAGACACTATTTCAGAAATAGTCAACCGCTGTTGCACAGAGCACAAAATGGATCGGAGAAACGTGATTCGCATGCGTCTTTCCATCGAGGAAAGTCTGGGGATTTGGCTTAATACATTGGGCGAAGGTGCAACGGTATCTTATAAAACGGGAACAAGGTTTTTGAAGTCATTTTTCCAGATCAGCGCCGAGGGCGAACCATGCAATCCGTACAGCGCCAAAAGTGAGGACTTCGGTCACGAAAGCAAGAGTATTTTGGTCAACATCGGATTGATTCCCGAGTATTCCTTTGTGGACGGCAAAAATATTCTAACCTTTCAAATGAAGAAAAAGGCGCGAAACCCTGTGTTATCGCTGATAATGATTATTCTATCGTCAATATTTGTGGGAATTCTCGGCAGATTGTTGTTTGCCCCCGATGTTCTTGCTATGATAAACGAAAACCTCATTTTACCCATTGAGGACGCAGCCTTCCGCATCCTGTCCTGTATTGCAGGACCGATGATTTTTCTTTCGGTTGCGTGGGGTGTATACGGCATCGGAGACGTTTATACGCTGGGAAGAATCGGCAAAAAGCTGATGCTCAGCTTCGTGTCGATTGTATTTTTGTTCAGCACTGCAGGCACCCTGTTTTACCCGTTTCTTGGCAACGGTATTTCAGCGTATTCCTTGGTATCCTCCCAGTTCGGCACTCTATTTGAAATGATACTGAATATCTTCCCTGCCAATATTTTTTCCCCCTTTGTCGAGGGAAACACACTTCAAATCATTTTTCTTGCCTTTGTCATCGGTCTGTCCATGATTTTTTTGGGTCAGAGAACATCTTCAGTGGCAAAAGCAGTGGAACAGATTAACCATATTATTACATTCCTAATGGGCACAATCTCAACCTTTGTTCCCTATTTTGTATTCGTTGTGATTTTGAAGATTATTTGGTCGGACAGCTACGAGACTTTGCTTAATGTATGGAAATTTGCACTTGTCTTTTTCATTGCATGGTTGGTATGTACCTTCATCCTAATATGCGCTGTATCAATGCTGAGAAAGGTCAATCCCCTTTATCTGGTAAAGTCCTGTCTGCCGTCCTATCTGATTGCCCTTACCACGGCATCCTCTGCGGCCACCTATGAGTCAAATATGTTTGTGTGCGAGCGAAGATTCGGTATTGATACCTCCCTTTCCTCCTTCGGTATCCCCTTCGGAATGGTACTATTCAAGCCTTCCACCGCACTTTATTATATATTGATTTGCTTCTATTTCAGTAAGGTTTTTGACATTCAGGTTTCGGTAAGCTGGATTGTGATTGCAGTTGTTATCACAGCCATATCCGCAGTGTCCACTCCCCCGATTCCCGGAGGTTCGGCGGCAACATACACAATACTCTTTTTACAGCTTGGAATCCCCTCGGATGCACTTGTCATCGCAGTTGCGTTAGACATGATTTTTGACTTTTTTCTTACATCCGGTGACATGCTTTTACTCCTTGTTGAGCTTTTCAGTATCTCATCAAAAATCGGTATGCAGAATATGAATGTGATTAACAGGTGTCAACAAGGACAGTGTCAGCAGGGAAGATTCTAATTGAAAACAAAATAGGTTCACCGGCAAACACTCACTCCTCTGGATGGAAGTATGAAAACGGAAAATGCGTATGTTAATGATACCTGACTCCAATGATGAGGGAACCAAAAGTTTCAATGAACTTTAGAAATTTTTTCTGAAGATAAGGAAAAAAATGCAAAATAAACATTATAAGAATACTGTAAACAATATAAGTGATTTATATCCAATAGTTGAAAAGGATG
>JAEDHB010000035.1 GCA_016297265.1 Butyrivibrio sp. | reverse complement strand
ATCAGAACCGAAGGTGCTGCACTGATTTCCCTTCCAACAAGAACCTTCTGGACATTACCGCCGCTAAGTCTTCTGACCGGGGTATTGATGCTTGGAGTAACTACATCAAGTTCATCCTTTATTGTCTCTGCAAGTTCTTTTGATTTTGCTTTATGTATAAAAATATGTCCGCTCTTATTATAATCGCGCAAAAGCATATTTTCCGTCATACCCATGGAACCGACGAGACCCATTCCAAGTCTGTCCTCAGGAACAAAAGATAACGAAACGCCAAGTTCATTAATCTCTCTCGGATTTTTGCCCACAAGTTCAACATCACAATCATCCTTAGGATTGTGAAATATTACTGAACCCCTGGCAGATTTCTTAAGGCCTGCGATTGCTTCCAGCAATTCTTTTTCACCACAGCCCGAAATACCGGCAATTCCCAATATCTCGCCGCCATATGCAGTAAACGAAATATCATCCACCGCAACCAGGCCTTCCTTATTGTTGCAGGTAAGATGGCTTACCTCAAGTCTCCTTACAATATTCTCAGGCTCTTTGCGGTCAATATTAAGCTCAACCTTCTTGCCCACCATCATTTCCGTGAGGGAATGCTCCGTGGCATCCGCAGTATTAACCGTTCCCACAAATTCTCCCTTGCGGAGAATTGTTACCCTGTCACTTATTGCAAGTACCTCATGAAGCTTATGTGTGATGATTACAACGGCCTTTCCGGCTTCCCTCATATTGCGGATTACTTTAAAAAGCTTCTCCGTTTCCTGAGGTGTAAGAACCGCTGTCGGCTCATCCAGAATAAGAATGTCTGCGCCCCTGTAGATTACCTTTACAATCTCCAGAGTCTGCTTCTCAGAAACAGACATATTATATACTTTTTTATCAGGGTCAACTTCAAATCCGTAGGTATCACAGATTTCACGAATTTTGTCCGCAACCTTTTTTAAGCTTAAGCGGCCTTTTTCATTGCTGCCCAATGCAACATTCTCTGTTGCGGAAAAAATATCAACGAGCTTAAAATGCTGATGAATCATTCCTATTCCCAAATCATAGGCATCCCTTGGCGAGCTTATTGATTCTTCTTTTCCGTTGATTAAGATGGAACCTGAATCCGGATAATATATACCGGCCAGCATATTCATAATGGTTGTTTTACCACTACCGTTTTCTCCTAAAAGCGATAATATCTCGCCCTTGCGAATATTGAGGGTAACATTACTGTTGGCGACGATTTTTCCGAATGTCTTTGTAATGTTTCTCATTTCGACTGCGTAATTTGTATCCAAGGAATTTCTCCTTTCCGGTAAAAAATATAATGGAGAAGTTGCAAATAAGTACAACTTCTCCATAATTTTAGCACTAAAATCAATTGAGTTCAATTATCTTTTATTAATTATCTGCATTAAGTTCTGTAATTCCGTCAATTACAAGTGAGAATGATGGAGCTGCGCGAAGCTCTGACTCATGAAAATATCCATCCCAGATTGCTTCCTTATCACCTTCATCATCTGTATCAAAATCACCTGTAAGGTCAACTACACAGGAATCAAGCTTCTTGCCGCCAACTGTGAAGTTGTTAACATCAAATACATGAAGGGAACCGTTCTTAAGAGCTTCCTCAACTTCTTTTACCTTGTCAGCTGTTCCTTCAGCACATGCTGAACCAAGCTCAGTGATTCCGACTGCTCCGGCTTCATATCCCTTAGCCCAGTCTGTATCAACTGTCTGACCGTTCATTGCAGCTTTGATTGCATATTCATAATATACTGCCCAGATGTTTGAAGCAGATGTAAGTGCTACATCAGGAGCTACATTTAACATATCAACATTGTATCCTACACTGTATGCTGTTTTACCATTCTTGAAGGCAGCTTCAACAGCACTTGGAGCACCTGTTGAGTCAGCATGCTGACCGATGATTACACAGCCGTCAGCCATAAGCTTCTCTGCTGCAGTACCCTCTGCTGTAATATCAAACCAGCTGTTGGTATATGTAACTTCCATACTTACTTTTTCATATACTGACTTGATTCCAAGGAAGAATGCTGTATAACCTGATTTAACCTCTGCATATGGGAATGCTCCAACATAACCAATCTTAACATTTCCGTCCTTGTCAAAGTTCTCTGCTGCAAGCTTGTTATTGTCAACAAGTTCTTTAACCTTCATACCTGCAACAACACCTGCAACATAACGTGACTGATATACGCCTGTAAATGCATTCTTGAAGTTGCTAAGTCCTGAATTAGCTGCTGTATCACCTGTCATTGCCACGAAAGTAACATCCTCAAATTCACCGGCTGCTTCCTGAACATATGACTGATGTCCGTAGCTGTTTGAGAAAATGATTGAACAATTCTGTCCAACAAGATCCACACAAGCATCATAGCATGTAGAATCTTCTGCTACTGTATATTTCCATACAATCTGAGATTCATCAAGACCAAGATTCTTTGCTGCGGTCTTAATTCCCTCGATGTGTGCGAAAGTATATCCCTCGTTCTCATCTCCAATTAATACTGCACCTACCTTGAAGTCAGGATTAGCCGGAGCGTTGCCGCCTTCAGCGCCTCCTTCAGTGCCGTTGTTGCCATTGTTAGTTTCTTTTGTACAGGCTGTCAAAGTAAATACAGCTACTAAAACCAAAAGAACTGCCAAAAGTTTTCTGAATTTCATTAGTTTCTCCTCCATCTGGTACTAATACATATTTTTCTTAACAAAGATGAATTTACAATAAATAAACCGATTTGTAAAGACACAAATCGGTTATTTAATAATTAATTAATTTATTTAAGCAAATCCGGCGCACTACTAAGAATAGTTGTGGTCTCCGCCATAAGCTCATCAATAATCTCTTTACAGGTCTGTTTTTTCTTAATCATTCCGGCAATCTGTCCTGCCATAACGCTACCTGTAATCACATCGCCGTCAACCACCGCATTTCTAAGGGAACCAACGGTCATCTGCTCAAGTTCTTCAAAGGATGCTCCTTCTTTTTCAAGTCTGAGATACTCTCTTGTCATCTTATTGCGAAGAAGTCTTACAGGGTGTCCTGTGCTGAGTCCTGTAACTTCAGAATCAATGTCTTTTGCCGCAATTACTTTATTTTTGTAATTTTCATGAGTAATTGCTTCAGTGGCAACGAGGAATCTTGTACCCATCTGAACAGCCTCTGCTCCCAGCATAAATGCCGCGGCAACGCCTCTTCCGTCACCGATGCCGCCGGCTCCGATTACGGGAACTGATACAGCATCAACCACCTGTGGCAATAAAGCCATTGTTGTTGTGCTTCCTATATGTCCTCCGGATTCCATTCCTTCTGCAATAATGGCATCCGCACCTGCTCTTTCAAGAAGCTTTGCCATTGCAACCGATGCAACAACAGGCATAACCTTGACATTCGCATCCTTCCACATCTTCATGTACTGGCTCGGATTACCTGCTCCCGTGGTTACCGCCGCAACCTTTTCCTCCGCAGCAAGTGCGGCAACCTCTGCCGCATACGGACTCATAAGCATGATATTGATTCCGAATGGCTTATCCGTTGTCTCCTTAATTTCCTTAATCATCTTGGCAACGACTTCTGCCGGAGCAGTAGCAGAACCGATGATTCCGAATCCCCCTGCTGCCGAAACTGCTGCAGCAAGATGGCTCTCTGCAACCCATGCCATACCACCCTGAATAATAGGTGTTTCTATTCCAAGTAACTCTGTAATTCTTGTCTTCATCTTTTTTCCTTCCTTATCAGAAAAATAGTTAAAAATTTTTAATTAATATAACATATTATTACAGAAAAGACAAGAATTATCGCATCATAGTAATGAAAATACTCGCGGCCACCCCCGCCACCGAGCTAATCAGCGAACCTGCCAGAGTCCACCTGGTTTTCGTGACCTTTGCTGCCATATAATACACGCTCATCGTGTAAAATATTGTCTCCGTACAGCTCATAATGACGCTGGACATAAAACCGGTATCCGAGTCCGCACCGCAGTTTTTGAATATGTCAAGACACAGTCCCGTTGCTGCACTTGATGAAAACATTTTCACAATAACCAGGGGAATAATCTCATTTGGAAGACCCGTCCCACGCAAAATATATCCAATGCCCCGGGACAAAAATTCCAGAAAACCGGATGCCCGCAGAACCCTCACTGCCACCAGAAGCCCGATAAGTGTGGGAAGAATGGCGACAACCGTCTTAAGGCCCTCCTTTGCTCCGCCAACAAATTCCTCATAGGCATTAATTTTTTTTACCACTGCAAACATAAGAATGGATAGAATCAGAACCGGAATAATATATTCGGATAAATGTAGCAATATATTCATAATAAAAGAGGCCGGATTATTATTATTTAATCCTATGCCTCTTTATATTATTTATTCTTCTTTATTGTCATTTTGGGAAAAAAAGTGTTTCCTGATTCGCTTCTTTCTTTCCCTGCGTTCCTTTCTCTTGCGCGCCTCTTCCCTTGCAAGGTCCGCTTCATATACAGCATACATACTTTCTTTGTTACGCTTCTTAAGCCCTGCTTTAACTGCCTTTCTTGTAATGTCATAAATAACTGCGAAAAGCGGAACCGCAATAATCATTCCCACAAAGCCGAACATTCCGCCAAAAAGAATGATTGAAAACAGCACCCAGAAGCTCGAAAGTCCGGTGGTATTGCCCAGTATCTTTGGTCCGATAATATTGCCATCCAGCTGCTGGATAATAATTATTATAATACAAAAATAGAGACACTTTATCGGATCCGTCATCAGAATGATAAGACCGGCAGGTATTGCACCAATCCAAGGTCCGAAAAAAGGAATAATATTGGTCACGCATACAATGACACTTATGAGCACAGGATACGGAATCTTAACAATTGATATAACCGCAAAGGTAAGCAATCCGATAATCAGTGAATCGATTATTTTACCAAAAATAAAACCGCTGAACATTTTGTCAACATATTGGAGCTCGCCCATGATATTATCAGCATGTTTTTCTTTGAAAATACTGTAAATAACCATTTTGCCCTGTGCCGCAAGCCTTCTTCTCTGACTCAAAATATATACACAGGCAACAGAGCCAACGAGAACATTCTTAAGAAATCCGAGCAGACCTTTCAGTCCGTCCGTAACCTCCGTCACGATTCTTGCAGGTTCAAGATTGAGTGAACTCATCCACTCCTCAAGCTTCGAATATGAATTCTCATCAAAATCCCGTATTGCGTCCTCAAACGGTGTTCCCTCAGAGATGTCCTTAAGCCATGTCATTATTTTCTCATAAGTCTCAGGAAAGCTTTCTATCAGAGACTTAATACTTGCAATAACCTGCGGAAGAATTGCAGAGAAAAGAATGTAAAGCGATGCGGCAAAAATCACAATCGTAAAAAAAATGCTGACATTCTGTATCAGGGCTCGCTGAAAGCTTTTACTCTTAACTTTCTTAAACCATTGCCCGGTCCACCCCTCAAACACGCGGCATAGCGGCTTCATAAGATATGCAAAAGCCGCTCCTGCAATAAACGGTTTAACAAATGATAATATGCTTCTTAAAAAGCCAAATAATGTTCTATTTTCAAAGAGACAGAAATAGAATACTATACTGCTGGCAATTACAACAAAACTGACAAACCCGATTCTGGCATATTTAGTTTTGAAACGCAATTTTTTGGAAGTTCCCTCCGAATTGCCCGCGTCGGTAATATTAACTTCTTTTTCATCCATCTGCGAAATCCCACCTAACTTACTCATATAATTACATTTTAGAGTAAATCATTCTGCAATTCAATAGTTTCTGCTTAATCTGCACATTATTTTGCAAAAAATTACTGCCACCAGTGTACTGAAAAAAGTAGCAATAAGTGCAGGGACTATTATCTGTGCCGGATTTGCACTTCCGTATTCAGCACGGTATGCGATTATATTGATGGGAATCAGCTGTAACGAAGAAATATTGATAATCAGAAAACTGCACATGGAATTGGATGCAACCTTGCACTGCGTTCCTCTTTTTTCTGACTCAAGATGGCTCATCTCCTCCATCGCCTTAAGCCCCGCCGGCGTTGCTGCCCAGCCCAGTCCAAAAATGTTGGATATCATATTGATTGCAATATACTCTGCCGCCCTGTGTTCAACAGGAATATCCGGAAACAGGAATTTAATAAGCGGACTCATCCTCTTCCTCATTGAAGTGATTAGTCCGCTTTTGATTGCTATATTCATAATCCCTGTCCACAGTGATATCACGCCAAGCATGGTTATCGCAAGGGAAACTGCTTCCTTGCCGCCTTCCAGAAAGGCATCACTTACCCGGGCGATATTTCCCGTGAATGCGCCGTATACAACACCGGCGATAATCATAGTTATCCAAAGATAATTTAACATATAATACCAGCTTTTTTTAATATGCTATGATATTATCCGGAAAATATGATTTATTTATTAGGAATGTATGGATTAATTGCAGCTGCAAGCTGTGAAGCCGGCATGCTCTGGATATATATTTTACCCGGTCCGGTAACAACGGTATTAAAGATTCCTTCACCGCCGAAAAGCATATTTTTGACCCCCGGTACCGTAACAATATCTATGCTGCAGGTTGATTCCATAGCCGCAAGATATCCGGTATCAATAATGATTTTCTGTCCCGGTCCAAGCTGATACTCCTTGACATAGCCGTCAATTTCTATAAACGCAGTACCGCGTCCCGAAATCTTCTGCATAATAAAGCCTTCACCGCCAAAAAAGCCCGCTCCAAGTTTTTTCTGAAAATGAACCGATAACTGCACTCCCATCTCCGATGCAAGAAAAGCTGATTTCTGGCAAATCATTTCCCTGCCCGGCTCAATATTAAATGCAAGGATTGAGCCCGGAAAACTTGACGCAAATGCAATCATTCCGGGACCGCCCTCAGCAGTATAGACATTCTGAAACATGGATTCTCCCGAAAACATACGTCCGAACATCTTACCTACTCCGCCGCCCCTTGTCTCCATTCTCATATTTGGAGACATCCAGGACATTGCACCCTTTTCCGTAATCATCTGTTCGCCGGCACCAAGATTACAGATTACCACCGGCAATGGTGCTCCCTCAATTGAATACTGCATACAAAATTCCCTCCTGAAAATTATTTTTCTCTATAGTAATTGATGAGACATCCTGAGAGAATGATTTCTCTTTCATCATCTGTAAGCTCACCAATTTTGAGTTCAAATTCCTTCATATCCTTGTTGACAACAAATGCTTTTACAACGGATGCCTTATCCTTTATTGCCTGGGCAATTCCCGGAATGAAAATATAATCAAGGTTTGCAAACGGAAGCTCGCCTTCATCAATGATAAATGGTATCATACCCCAGTTGATAAGGTTTGAACGATATCTCTTTGTTGCATATTCGTTGGCGATATTTGCCCATCCGCCAAGCACTTTCTGGCAAGATGCTGCCTGTTCTCTTGCAGAACCGTCGCCCGGTTTTACGGCAAAAATTGTACTGCCCACACCGGTATTTTCCTTGCATACATCATATGATTCTTTTATCTTTTTCATGATATCACGAAGCTCCGGAACAGCCTCGCCCATACAATTTCCGGCTTCTCTTGCCTTCTCCGCTTTCTGGATTTCTTTTGCTCTCTGAACATACATAGGGTCCTTGCGGGAAAGTGCAAATTCAGCAAGTCCGAGAGGATTTGATCTGAAGGAAGATGTTTCTCCCGAAGGGATGAGTTCATCCGTAGTTGTTACCGGATCATGTATCTCGGAAACACATTTTATTACCAGATTCTCAGGCAACTCAACCATTGCCGGCCAGTCCTTAATATTTGGACCAAACTGTATCTCCTGATCCGGATCTGCTACGCCCTTGCTGTCAAATACCCTGTTAGCATAAATTGTGCTGTCAAAATGATATTTTGGACCTGAATATTCAACATCAATATCTGTTGCTGCTGTAAGGAATCCCTTGTTAGCCGCTGTTGCTGCAATTGAGCGGGCATCCATAAGTGCAACTGACGCAACCTGACCGTTCTGAAGTTTGGAGCCTTCACGGTTAGGGAAGTTACGCGTTGAATGTCTGATGGAGAATGCATTATTGGCAGGGGTATCTCCCGCACCAAAACATGGTCCGCAAAATGCTGTTTTAACAATGGTTCCTGTTGCAATAAGATCTGCAAGCATACCATTTTTTGCAAGTTCCATATATATAGGTGTACTTGCAGGATATACACTGAGTGTAAACTCATCGGAGCCGATTGAACGTCCGCGAAGAATGTCCGCAGCGGCGCAGATATTTTCAAATCCGCCGCCCGCGCAACCTGCAATAATTCCCTGGTCAACATAGAGTTTTCCATCACGGATTTTGCTCATAAGCTCAAAATCAACCTGTCCGTCAAGGCTTACCAATGCCTTCTGCTCGCAATCATGAAGAATATCCTTAAGATTAGCATTAACCTCTTCAATAGTATATGTATTGCTTGGATGGAATGGCATTGCAATCATTGGTTTAATCTTGGAAAGATCAACCTCAACAACCTTATCATAATATGCCACTTTGCCCGGTTTAAGCTCTTTGTAGCTGTCAGCTCTTCCGTGAATATCATAGAATTCCCTGATAGTATCATCTGTCTGCCAGATGGAAGAAAGACATGTTGTCTCTGTTGTCATAACATCCACGCCGATTCTGAAATCAGCACTTAAACTGGCAACTCCCGGTCCGACAAATTCCATTACGTTGTTCTTAACAAAACCATTGCCAAAGGTTGCACCGATAATTGCGAGGGCAACGTCCTGAGGGCCCACTCCCTTCATTGGTGCTCCGGTAAGATATATTGCGACAACATTAGGTCTCTTAATATCATAGGTTCTGTTGAGAAGCTGTTTTACAAGCTCCGGACCACCCTCGCCGATTGCCATAGTACCGAGGGCACCATAACGGGTATGACTGTCAGAACCAAGAATCATCTTGCCGCTTTCAGCAAGCATTTCCCTTGCGAACTGGTGAATTACTGCCTGGTGAGGTGGAACATATATTCCGCCGTATTTCTTGGCACATGTCAGACCAAACATATGGTCATCCTCGTTGATTGTGCCGCCAACAGCACACAAACTGTTGTGACAGTTGGTAAGTACATACGGAATAGGAAATTTCTCAAGTCCGCTTGCTCTTGCTGTCTGAATAATACCAACGAAAGTGATATCATGGGATGTCAGTTTATCAAATTTTATTCTAAGGTTATCATCATCACCCGATGTATTGTGTGATGAAAGAATATCATATGCAATAGTATTCTTTGAAGCTTCTTTTGCGCTTGGTGCACTGCCTGTCTTGGAAGAAAGAGCTGCTGCTGCTTCCGCATCCGCTTTAACTATTTCAACACCATCAACAAGGTATGCGCCGCCATCAATTAAGTTAATCATATTCATGCCTCCT
Organism: Butyrivibrio sp.; assembly: GCA_016297265.1. Taxonomy (GTDB): domain Bacteria; phylum Bacillota; class Clostridia; order Lachnospirales; family Lachnospiraceae; genus Eshraghiella. The sequence goes on along the minus strand of JAEDHB010000035.1, from coordinate 5,607 downwards.
GCCATATATTTGTCTCAGTGACAATTTTACAGTATGGGTATAAAAAAATCAATATTTTCTATCGCAAATAAGGATATTATGGTATAATAAGCACAGGTATACGGATAGTCTTCGAATACCGGACAATTACAGAATGAAAGGAGATTTGCCTATGGCAATAAAAGACAATTTTACTTTTCCTTCGCGTGATGGCGCCAATTCCTGCTATGCCTATTCCTGGGCACCTGAAGATGGCAAAATCAAAGCAGTTTTTCAGATAATTCATGGTATGCAGGAGCATATGGAAAGATATGATGCTTTTGCAACATTTCTTGCAGATAGAGGTTTTTTGGTTGTTGGCGAGGACCATATCGGCCATGGCCGCACAATTAGCAATGATAAGGACTTAAGCTATATGACGGGGGAACATGCCGACATCGTTCTGGTTCGCAATGCACACCGCCTTAAGAAAATCACACAGGAGAACAATCCGGGAATTCCATATTTTATCCTGGGACACAGCATGGGCTCCTTCATTATGAGAAAATATTTAACGATGTACGGCAAGGGCATAAACGGAGCAATTATTATGAGCACCGCTATCAAACCGGCAATCGTCACAAGAACAGGTATAATTTTTTCATCCTTAAAGGCTTTTGCAAAATCCGGATACAGTACCAGCAAATTTTTGGAAAAATGTATTTCAGGTTCCAATAACAAGCGGATTAAGAATCCATCCACGGATTTTGACTGGCTGACCTCTGATAAGGATATTGTTAATAAATATATCGAAGACCCTCTTTGCGGTTATCCCTTCACCGTCAATGCGTACAAAGCACTTTTCAAGCTGCTCAATTATGTATGTAAGACAAGGAATCTTAAGACAATTCCCAAGAATCTCCCGATACTGGTAGTTTGCGGGGATGCCGACCCTGTTGGCAATTACGGAAAGGCTCCGCGCAGAGTATTTTCCCAGTATCAAAAACTGGGCATAGAGGATGTCACCCTTAAGACATATGAAAATATGAGACATGAAGTCCTCAATGAAACCGATCGTGCCAAGGTATACGAAGATATTCTTGCCTGGGTCGAAAAACATATTAGCGAATAATTCTACACAATTCAAAAAGGTGGCTATAACGGCCACCTTTTATATTCCTAAAAAATTTCTTACTATTCCCCAGACAATAAATATTACCAGAAAAACAATCCCAATATAGTGATTTGCCCTGCATACTCCGGTTTTGCCGTTTTTTACATAATGCACGGCACTGTCAACATAAACATCTGCAATGAAGATACATATCAACGGCGCCATATAATTATAGGCTAATGCAGCGGCATAATTGCCCTTTAGCAGGCCTGTGACCGCTCTGGTTATTCCGCATCCCGGACAGTTCTTTTTGAATATTAGATTAAATACGCAGGGAATTCCTTTTCCCGTAAATCGGTAAAATATGTAATAGGCAATCCCTATTATCCCCAATGCCGCCGAGATTAGAATCACTCTTATCACTCTCTTCTTCATAATATTCCTCATAACAACAGAAGAACCTCTTACCCGCAAGTAAGAGGTTCTCATTATGTATCATGCAATAATTAAGCTGCAAGCTTATTAATCTCGCTCTGGATAATTGCAACCTGAGCAACAGGTACAATTGCAAGAATAAGCCACAATACTTTGTTATCTGTAGTTGGTATTCCTCTCTTAGCTTTGATTGCATTAATATTAGCATCAGCATTAATACCAAAAAGGAATCCGCCTACATATAAGAACATCAATACAAACTGAACGATTGGTTCCAAATTAGAAGACTGACCTTCCTGATCAAGAGCATTAATTGTCTGATAGTACCACCAAAGCATATAGATTCCGCATGTAACGATACAAAGAACAACTGTGATTGCAACGTCTCTCTTCTGTAACATAACATAACCTCCATTTACAATTTACTTTTTAAGTATAAATACAAATAAATTATAATATAACAAATTGTCTATTGCAAGTCATTTCTGTCATCCAAATCCACATATTCCACATGCTTACCCACATACTTGTATGCCGGACGGATAATTTTACCATTATTCACTAACTCCTCAAGACGATGTGCACTCCAGCCTGCAATTCTCGCAATTGCAAAAATAGGAGTAAACAGTTCTTCCGGTATTCCTAACATTGTATACACAAATCCACTGTAGAAGTCCACATTGGCGCATACCGGCTTGAGAGTATTTCTGAATTCAGGAATAAGTTTTTTAGCTGTATTCTCAACTAATTCAAGCAATGCAAATTCTTTTTCAAGACCTTTCTCTATTGAAAGTTTTTTTGCATAATCCTTAAGAATCAATTCTCTAGGATCGGATAATGTATAAACCGCATGACCCATTCCATAGATGAGACCAGCTTTGTCAAATACTTCTTTTCTGAGTATTTTGGTCAGATATTCCTTAACTTCATCCGCATCTTCCCAGTTTTTTATATTCTTCATAATATCGTCAAACATCTGTTTAACCTTGATATTGGCTCCACCGTGCTTTGAGCCCTTGAGGGAAGCAACACTTGCTGCAACCGCTGAGTAAGTATCCGTTCCTGAAGAAGTAACAACATGAGTGGTAAATGTTGAATTATTACCACCTCCGTGTTCCGCATGCAATACCAGGGCAACATCAAGAACCTTTGCCTCTAATTCAGTATATTTGCCATCCACCCTTAACATTCTGAGAATATTCTCTGCAGTTGAACATTCAGGGTCAGGATTACGGATAATCAGCACATCATCCTTCTTGAAATGCATATATGACTGATATGCAAAAACAGAGATTACCGGCATCTTCGCAATAAGCTGTAAGGATTGACGCAGAACATTTGGTACGGAAATATCCTCTGCTTTCTCGTCGTAGGAATAGAGCGTAACAATACTTTTCTCCAGAGCATTCATAATATTGTTGCTCGGAGCTTTCATGATGACATCACGGACAAATTGTCCTGACAATTCTCTGAGTCCTGCAAGAATATCAATAAACTGACTGAGTTGCTGTCTTGTAGGAAGTTTTCCGAAGAGAAGAAGATATGTAGTCTCCTCAAAAGCAAAACGCCTGTCCGCACCGTTTTCTATTATGTCCTTGACATTCTGACCCTGAAAATATAATCTGCCGTCGCAGGGAACTCTTTCGCCGTCAATGGAATCAAAGGATATAACATCCGATATTTCAGTAAGTCCGGTTAATACTCCTTTTCCATTGCTTTCACGGAGTCCTCTTTTTACATCATATTCGGTATACAAATTGGGATCGATAACGCCGGATGCCATTGCATACTGAACAAGCTTATCAAACTGTGAATCAAGTTCAGAACCTAATTCCATCATTTCTTTATTATTCATGTCTTATACCTCCGCTGAATAGTAGTATTTTACAACCTATGATAAAACAATGCAAGCACAGGCTACATTATTAATGCATCCGCATCATCAATATTGCAGAAGGAGGTTCCTATCAGGTCGAATTTGTTCTCCTCTGCAAGTTTGATATTTTCATAGGTATTACAAGCAAAAATGCACATCTTCAGGGATGAATCCCTGAAATACTGTAAAGCCTCATCCTCCCAGAGATCGGCGACATTGGTAAAAGTAACCATGCCCACATTATGCTTCTTAATCTCTTCTGCAATATCATGATAATCCATCTGATTCTCTTCGCGATAGTTTTTTGCAGCAATATGATATGCAATCTTAATATCGGGTATATACTTATCGCATAATTCCAGAACCTCAAGAGAGGATACCCTTATATAAGTAATCTCCCGGAGTCTCTTCGAGGACATATCCCTGTCAAGTTTTTGGAGCAGTTTTTCTGCGGTTACAACGCCCGGTTTACCAATATCCAGCATAAGAAAATCAATATCCTCGTATTGAATCATTCCGGTAAACACAGGGAAATCCAGTACATCAAAATGAGAATCATAGTAGGAGCTGCAAAAATATGTTACGGCATCCAAGGCAGTATATTTCTCATTCTTTGCCTCTATCCCCAGTCTTTCATAGCTCTCCTTTGCCCATGAATTGATGCATACCAGCTTGTTATCCGAAGTAATTCTTATGTCCGTTTCAAAATTTCTAAAGCCGTATTTGAGATATGTTGTAAGCGCGGCCTTGTTATTCATATTAAAATATCTGCCATCCACACTTCCAAGTGCGATTGCCACAAGCTTTTTAGTCCAGTACTCCTTAGAACCGGCACTCTCTGATACTGTACAGTATTTTCCGATGAATTTCTTTAATGGTTCTATCAGCTTTTTCTCGTCTCTTCTTCCGGGAATCTTAACCCCGGTGTCCATGGCGTTCACAAGCTTTTCCACTGCAGTATCGGCATTGAAATTATTTTCTCCGATTACTCTGTCCGGATAATTAATCCTTTCAAACCAGGCAGGTATCTTATCATTCCAATTGAGACCGATTGCCGGAATTCCAAAGGCTGTTGCAATAATGCAGGAATGCATTCTTCCCGCAATGATGCCGCAAAAAGAAGTAAGCTCATCCACTAATTCACTTGCAAATGCAGGACGGATTGAGAGATACTTATTCTTTGAGTTATCCTTTTTAAGCAGCTTCAGTATTTTACAGGCAAAATCATAATCATCTTTTGCACCATTCACAAAAAACTTCCACTTGTATCCCTTCTTCTCTATTGCTTTGACTGTATCCTTCCAGAAATTAATCTGAACTTCCTCTGTGATTGTGCTTCTTCCATACTCTTCAAATATGGCAGGTCTGATAATACCGAGTCCAATGGTCTTGGATTTTGGATTGGCAGCATTGTCATAATATTTTGCCGAGAATACTGCTGTATCAATTGCCGGATAGGTTAAAATATTGCTGTTATCGATATAGTTATCCCGTAAACAGCTGTAATTTTCTCTGGCTGTAATACATTTTACAATATCTTCATTGAGAGCTTTTTTCAAGCTAATGCAATTCTCATCCGTCTCGTCATAACCCTCAATACCGACAGAATTGAAATATACCGGTGTGTTGCCCTCTTTTGCCCAGCTGATTATTTTGGGAATATTTTCGTATACGTATTTCTCGTGGTGATATTTAATCATTCCGCCACCTGCAAAGATAACCATATCGCTGTTCTTGATTAGCAGAGGGTCATCACGCTTTATGTTATATCTGATAATCCTGTAATTATTCCTGTATTTGCGTGGAATGCATCTTCTGATCATACCTTCGGCGCAGTCCGCTATTACTGCATCTCCAAAATTTCTGTTTACTATACATACAAGACAAATTTTAACCATACAAATATTCCTTTCGAATATACTTGTCAATATACTACCACATAACCGTCCTTCTTGCAAAGAAAACAGCACATCCTACGATGTGCCGCCTCCTTGCTTGTATTAAGCTGTCATAAAGAATAGGGGAATAGAATTAGGCCATATAGCCATGAGTGAATTATCTGTAAACTCAATTATAACTACATAAACAATACTCACTCCATATTTGTCATGTATATGTTATAACCAATCCTATACTCTAAAACTATTATTGTTTAATGATTGATACCTCACTGATTTCAATGATTCCGTTTGCATTAATAGGTTCTGCTTCCTCCTCGGAATCC
>JAEDHB010000034.1 GCA_016297265.1 Butyrivibrio sp. | reverse complement strand
GACAGAGATATCAATGCTGCGAAGAATATATTGGCAGAGGGATTAAGAAAAATAGTATAAGTGAATCACTGAGTAGGGCAGGGACTGCCCGAATTAACGCCTGTGGAGATAGTAGGTTACGAGGTCAATGAAGCAGGAAGCCCATTGGCTTTAGACAATGGGTAGTTCACAATACACAGCAAAAAAGGTAATATGACAAGGACATAATTTTAGAAAAGAGGATATGGAATGAACAAAAAAGTATTGACAACCCGTATTGCCGTAACTGCAATGATGCTTGCTTTATGCATCGTCAGTCAGATTTTTAAGAACCTGAGCGTGTATATCACAGGGCCGATTATCAATGCATGCCTGATTATTACAACACTTTTGGGAGGAGGAGTGTGCGGCTCAATTCTGGCAGTGATTACACCGGTGACGGCATATTTTATCTCAGGCTCACCGATTATTTCAGTTATTCCGGCAATCATGCCCTGCATCATGGGTGGAAATCTTATTCTCGTATGGGCAACCGCTGTTTTTTTCAGGAAAATCAGAAAAAACTATGGAGTTATTATCGGAATTACCGTGGGAAGTGTGCTAAAAGCATTGTTTATGGGCGGAGTGATTTCGCTGATTCTGATACCAAATCTGCTGCCTGCTAAAATGCTTCCGAAAAAAGCAGTTTTTCAGTTTACCTTTTCCGGGGTACAGCTTATTACGGCGGCAATCGGCAGTTTTTTTGCTTTTAATATATGGCTTGTGGTTAAAAAAGTGTTTGCGGGGGCAAATGTCTGCGAAAAATAGCCAAATACCAAGAATTACCAGTATTATTTATTGAAAAAGAGCCTAATTTATGGTAAAATACTTATGAAGTGTGGGATTCTTTTTCCACAGAAAATATTAAGGAATATATGATATTCCGATGCATAAGGAGATTTAATTAATGGAACAGTACAAACAGGAATTTATCGAATTTATGGTGGATTGCAATGTCTTGAAATTCGGAGATTTTGTGACAAAGAGCGGAAGACAGACGCCGTTTTTTATCAATACCGGATTTTACAGGACCGGTTCACAGCTTAAGAAGCTTGGTGAGTATTATGCAAGAGCAATCAATGACACCTACGGTACTGATTTTGATATACTTTTTGGACCTGCATACAAGGGAATCCCTTTGTCAGTCACAACAACAGTGGCGCTGGATGAGATGTATGGTGCAGAAATCGGATATTGTTCAAATCGTAAGGAAGTTAAAGACCACGGTGACACCGGTATTTTGCTGGGAAGTCCTATTAAGGACGGTGACAAGGTGGTAATCATTGAAGATGTTACTACTGCAGGAACATCAATCGGCGAGACACTCCCTATCATCAAGGCTCAGGGCGATGTAGATGTGCAGGGTCTTGTGGTATCCGTTGACAGAATGGAAAGAGGACAGGGAACCAAGAGTGCTCTTTGCGAAATTGAGGAGACTTACGGAATCAAAACAACTGCAATTGTAACTATGGCAGAGGTTATTGAACATCTTTATAACAGACCATACAAGGGTAAGGTTATTATTGATGACACTATCAAAGCCGCTATTGATGCATATTATGAGAAGTACGGAGCACAGTAGTCCCGGTTGAGGTGTGTTGTATATGGCTAAGCACAGATATAAATTTTCCGATAAAAAACACAGCGTTGGCGGCGCGATTTCCACAATGCTTGCCCTGGCGGCGGTTATATTTTTTGTCATTTCCGTCAGATTTTCTTTTGCGGCAAGGGGCGAGGGCGGCGACAATGTAGGAAGTGCGGCACTTGCCTCTACGGCATTTGCAGTTTTCGGACTTGTGGTAGGACTTATGAGTTACAAGGAAAGCAACCGTTACCGCACATTTTCTTTTATCGGTTCATTGTCAAGCGGGATCATGACAATAATAATGGTTATGCTCTTTCTTGTTGGAATTTAATTACATTTAGGAGGAAAAAACAATGGCTAAAGTAGGAATAGTTATGGGCAGTGACTCAGACCTTCCGGTTATGAAAAAGGCAGCAGAGATGCTGGATAAATTTGGTATTGATTATGAGATGACGATTATTTCGGCACATCGTATGCCGGATGTGTTTTTTGATTATGCAAAGACAGCCGAAGAAAAAGGGTTTAAGGTGATTATTGCAGGAGCCGGCGGTGCAGCGCATCTTCCGGGCATGTGTGCTGCAATTTTTCCGATGCCGGTTATCGGAGTACCGATTTACAGTAAAACAGTCGGAGGTGTGGATGCATTGTATTCCATCGTGCAGATGCCAAGCGGAATTCCGGTTGCTACAGTTGCAATTGACGGTGCGGCTAATGCCGGTATTCTTGCAGCAAGAATACTTGCAACTTCGGATGATGTCCTTCTTGCCAAGCTCAAAGAATATAAGGGCGAGATGAAGGACGGCGTTATGGCCAAAAAGGAAAAAATAGAAAATGTCGGATACAAAAAATACATGGAGGAAATGTAAAATGGATTACAAGAAGGCAGGAGTTGATATTGAAGCCGGTTACAAGTCGGTGGAATTGATGAAGGAATATGTCAAAGGAACAATGAGACCGGAGGTACTTGGAGGAATAGGAGGCTTTTCGGGCGCTTTTTCCCTTGCATCAATCAAGGACATGGAGGACCCTATCCTTCTGTCAGGAACGGACGGATGCGGAACCAAGGTAAAGCTTGCTTTTATTATGGACAAGCATGACACAATCGGTATTGATGCCGTGGCAATGTGTGTTAATGATGTTGCCTGCGCGGGCGGTGAGCCATTGTTTTTCCTTGACTACATCGCATGCGGCAAAAACATTCCTGAGAAAATAGCTACAATTGTCAAGGGCGTTGCGGACGGATGTAATATGTCAGGATGTGCCCTGGTTGGCGGCGAGACTGCTGAACATCCGGGACTTATGCCGGAGGACGAATACGATCTTGCAGGATTTTCTGTAGGTGTATGTGACAGAAAGAACCTTATTACCGGTGAAAACATTAAGCCGGGCGACACTCTTGTTGCCATCAAATCTTCAGGCGTGCACAGCAATGGATTTTCTCTTGTAAGAAAAGTATTTGAAATGACAAAGGAATCCCTTGATACATATTATGATGAACTTGGTACCACACTTGGTGATGCTTTGCTCAAACCAACAATTATCTATGTCAAGGCATTGAAATCCGTTAAGGATGCAGGCGTTACAATCAAGGGCTGCAGCCATATTACCGGTGGCGGTTTCTATGAAAATATTCCAAGGATGCTTCCTGAGGGAATCAGGGCAGAGGTTAAGAAGGACAGCTATGAAGTTCCTGCACTCTTTAAGCTTATGGCAGAAAAAGGCAATATAGACGAACAGATGATGTATAACACTTTCAATATGGGTGTTGGTATGATTCTTGCCGTTGACCCTGCTGATGCTGCAAAGACAATTGAAGCTGTCAAGGCAGCAGGCGAGGATGCTTTTGTAATTGGACAGACAATAGCAGGAGAAAAAGGTGTGACAATATGCTAAGAGTTGTAGTTATGGTTTCGGGCGGCGGAACCAACCTTCAGGCAATTATTGATGCTGTTGATAACGGTAAAATAACAAATACGGAGATTGTTGGTGTAATCAGTAATAATGCCGGTGCATATGCACTTGAAAGAGCGGCAAAACATAATATTCCTGCACTCTGTATTTCACCAAAGAAATATGAGAACAGGGATGCTTTCAATGATGCACTTTTGGAAGAAACAAAGAAATTCAAGCCGGACCTTATAGTTCTGGCAGGTTTTCTTGTGGCAATTCCGCCAAAGATGGTTCAGGAGTATCCTGAGAAAATTATCAATATTCATCCTTCTCTGATTCCGTCATTTTGCGGTAAGGGCTTCTACGGACTTAAGGTTCATGAGGGTGCGCTTGCAAGGGGCGTGAAGGTCACGGGAGCAACGGTACATTTTGTTGATGAAGGAACTGATACAGGACGCATTATTTTGCAAAAACCGGTTATGATTGACAAGGATGATACCCCTGAAATTCTTCAGAAAAGGGTGATGGAACAGGCAGAGTGGATTATTCTGCCTGAGGCAATCAATATGATTGCCAACAATAAATTATAGGACGAGAGGAATAATACGGAATGAAAGTACTTATTGTAGGCGGCGGCGGACGCGAACATGCAATTGCATATGCCTGTTCAAAGAGTCCGAGAGTTGATAAATTATACTGCGCACCGGGTAATGCGGGAATTGCTGAATATGCAACCTGCGTGCCAATAGGAGCGATGGAATTTAATAAGCTTGTTACCTTTGCAAAGGAAGAGCAAATTGACCTTACGGTCGTAGGAATGGATGATCCCCTTGTGGGCGGTATTGTCGATGTCTTTGAGGCAGAAGGCTTAAGAGTATTCGGACCTCGCAAAAATGCGGCAATTCTTGAAGGCTCAAAAGCTTTTTCTAAGGATCTTATGAAAAAGTATAACATCCCTACAGCGGGATATGAGACCTTTGATTCTGCGGAGGAGGCAATGAAGTATCTTGAGACTTCGGACTATCCGATTGTGCTCAAGGCGGACGGACTTGCACTTGGCAAGGGCGTTCTTATCTGCAATACGAAGGAAGAGGCAATGGATGGTGTCAAGACAATTATGCTTGATAAACAATTTGGCGATTCGGGTAACAGAATTGTAATTGAAGAATTTATGACAGGTCGCGAAATATCCGTATTATCCTATGTTGACGGTAATACAATCAAGATAATGTCATCAGCTCAGGACCATAAGAGAGCAAAAGATGGCGACCAGGGACTCAATACAGGCGGAATGGGAACCTTTTCACCAAGTCCGTTTTATACCTCAGAGGTTGATGAGTTTTGTAAAAAATACATATATCAGGCAACTGTTGATGCTATGAAGGCAGAGGGAAGAGAATTCAAAGGTATTATTTTCTTCGGGCTTATGCTCACTCCTAATGGACCAAAGGTGCTGGAGTACAATGCACGTTTCGGTGACCCTGAGGCACAGGTTGTTCTGCCAAGAATGAAGAATGATATCATCGATGTCTTTGAGGCATGTATCGATGGTAATCTTGATAAAATAGACCTTCAGTTTGAAGATAATGCTTGCGTATGTGTCATTCTTGCATCTGACGGATATCCGGTAGCTTACGAAAAAGGAAAGCTTATCAAAGGGCTTGATAATTTCAAGAACAGGGATGGATATTATTGTTTTCATGCGGGAACCAGCCTGACCGACGAGGGCATTGTTACAAACGGCGGAAGAGTCCTTGGAATTACTGCAAAGGGAAATACTCTGAAGGAAGCACGAACAAATGCCTATGAAGCAACAAAGTGGGTTGATTTTGATAACAAATACATGAGAAATGACATTGGTAAGGCGATTGACGAGGCATAGAATTGATCGGAGGTAGGTATGCATATGGAAAATAGAATATTCAATCTTGCAAAACACATACTTACTGCTATTACATGTGTGTTGGCATTCTTGGTTGTAGGGAGTATAAGCTTAAGAGAAACAAAGGCGGACGCGGCTTATCAGCAAAGTCTGATTGATGCAGGATTCCCAAAATCCTATGTTGCCAAACTTGATGCACTTCATGATAAACATAAGAATTGGAAATTTGTACCGGTTAAGGCGATAGATAATTGGACGGTTGCCTTGGAGAATGAATGTGAAATAAAAAGAAAACTTGTATATATTCCGGTAATCAGCCTGGGTACAACACAGACTCTGGATGATGGAACGAAGGCAGTATGGTTTTCGACACCTACAGCATGGAAGATGATTGTCAGGGATTCAACCACCAGTCATTTCAATTTCAAGACAGACGATTATATAAGATATGATTCCGGTCCATGGGTTCAGGCATCCAAGGAAGCAATTGCCTATGTAATGGATCCAAGAAACTGGCTTACAGAAAAATTTATCTATTGCTTTGAAACATTGTATTATCATTCGGCAGTTTCAGATGCAAATACAGTCAAATATGTCAACAATCTTCTGAATGGTACATTTATGTACAATAAGGCATGTCCCGGTGCACCTAAGTACAGCAACGGAGTGCAGTATACATATGCAAAAGTCATAGCTGATGCAGCGAAAAAATATAATGTGTCAGCATTGCATCTTGCATCCAGATTAAGACTTGAAAAGGGTACCTCCAATGATGTGCTGGGAAAGGGTGTAGTAACCACTGACAAAGGAATTACTTTTCATGCACCTGATGCCTCAGAGAGTGGTTTGCAGAAATATTATAATTATTTTAATATTGGTGCAGGCGGAGATGGCGCTGAGATTATCAATAATGGCGGTAAAGAGGCTTACGAAAATGGTTGGACATCACCATATAAGGCAATTGTCGGCGGAGCAAAGAAGGTGTATGACTTTTACATTGATTTAGGTCAGGACACAATTTATTTTGAGATGTTTAATGTTGCTAAACCGGGTTATCTGTACTGGAAGCAGTATGCACAGAATCTTACAGCTGATTTAACGGAATGTGCATCAATTTATGATACATATGAAACTTATGGCTTGTTGAACAGACCTGTAACCTTCCGAATCCCTGTGTACAGCTCAATGCCATCATCAAATCCAAGACCAAAATCACCATCGGGCAGTTATTTTTCAACTGCAAATCCTAATTGCATGCTTAAATCAATCACCATATATAACGGAAAAACAAAGCTTGCAACGCTGTCACCGGATTATGTTTTTGGCTCAAACTGGACCTACAGCAAAGTGATTGAGGTGCCATATGAAGTTGAGAGTGTGACAATCAATATGAATCCTGTTAACAGTACGGCGAAAAAGTCCGGGGACGGAACAAAGAATCTTGTGGTGGGCAACAATAAATTTACCGTTACCTGCAACTCAGCGTACGGAGGAATATACAAGCGTTCATATACTTTTACGATTAAGCGAAAAGACGGAAGCACGAGGTTGAAATCCGCATCCAGCAGCGTCGGAAGCTTTACCAAGACCTTCAATATGGATACATACAGTTATAATCTGTTTTTGGAAAACTCCGTGAGCTCAACAAAACTTAATTTTGCCACGGAGTCAGCAAAGGCAACGGTAAAATATTCTGTCAATGGCGCAACGGCCGTTTCCTGCACCACAGGGGTTGTGAATGCCAAGCTCAATGTGGGGCATAATACGGTCAAGCTGTATGTTCATCATGACGGTTCAGGGCTGCCGGACAAGACCTCGGTATATACCTTTAATATATACAGGTATACACCTATGACGATGAGTTATACATATATCCAGAAAACGGATAAGAGTTCTGCGGTAGTATTTATTAACGGATTTGTCGTGGGAGAAACCCTTGCGGAAGCCGGGAGAAGATTCAGTTTCTCCGGAACATGTAAGTGGTACGGTGCCGACAATGTTCTTAAATCCGATTCTGACTTAGTTGCTAACGGCGATAAGATATCAGTATATGACGGCAACGGACTTTTATACAAAAATGTATATATTATTTTATATGGCGATGTGGACTGTAACGGAATAATTGATTACAGGGATTATGATTTGATGAACAGGAATATTCTGAGTACAACTGTTCAGAAGGAAGCAGCAAATGTGGATGATTCAACAGCGGGAATAACAAGCAGTGATTTATCCATGTTAAAGAGCTACATTGAGGGTAAGGGCTCCATATTCCAGGTGAGATAAAAAAATATGCAAAGACGCAGAAGAACAATTGATTTTTCTGCGTCTTTTTGTTATACTACAAATAGAACACAAAAAGGGGCAATATGAATGGTTTTTACAATCGATTTTAATAGTAATGAAGCAATTTATATGCAACTTTGCAATCAGATTATTCTTGGAATAGCCAATGCTGAATACCGGGACGGGGATTCCCTGCCATCAGTCAGGCAGATGGCGGAAATAATCGGAATCAACATGCATACAGTTAATAAAGCCTATTCTGTATTGAGACAGGAGGGCTATATCAAGCTGGACAGACGACATGGTGCGGTTATTTCACTGGATACGGACAGAATTCTGGCCCTGGAAGCAATGAATGAAGAGCTTAAGGTGGTAATTGCAAAAGCAATCAGTAAAAATATTACTCCTGAGGAAATTCATGCCATTGTCGATGAAATAATTGCAAGGTTTACGGAAGGCTGAATTAACAAATAATACATAATAATATGGAGGATTAGCTATGTTATGTGAAAAATGTGGTATTAATACGGCAACTTTTCATTATACGGAAGTTGTGAATGGCATAAAAAGCGAGCATCACTTATGTAAGCAATGTGTTGTAGGTACGGATATGAGTTATTACACTAGTTTTTTTGATAATGATGCACAATTTAAAAAACTTCTTTCGGGACTGCTGGCTTCCCAGAGTGACGGGGAAAACGATGTGGACAGTGATGACCCTGCCAACAAGGTTCATTGTCCGAAATGCGGAATGTCATATGCTGAATTTATTGAGGATTCCGTGTTTGGATGTCCGGACTGCTATGATGTGTTTGGTCCGTTGATATCTGATACAATACGAAAAATACAGGGAAGTGACAGGCATACCGGCAAGAAACCGTTAATCTACGGCAATTATGACAATTCCTTTGCCCACCTTGGCGATGCGGATGATGACAGCGATATGGAAATTAGTAAGGAAATAGATGTTTTACAGAAAAGATTAAAGGAAGCCGTGCTGCTGGAGGATTTTGATCTGGCGGCGAATTTGAGAGATCAGATTTCTGAACTTAAGAAAGGACTTGAATAGTATGGATAAATGGACATCACAGCCCGGGAAAAACAACGATGTAGTAATATCAAGCCGGTTGAGGCTGGCCAGAAATTTTACCGATTATATGTTTGTACCGAAGCTGAGCGAGAAGGATTCGCATAAACTGGTTGACAGTGTTATTTCCAAATTCAAAGACGAATATGGGGAACATTACAGGGCAATCAGAATGAGCGATTGCAATGATATAACTAAATCATCAATGAAAGAACAGAGGATAATCAGTTCCCATCTGATCAAGAATCCCTGCGGTGCTGTTTTGATATCTCCCGACGAAAGCGCATCCGTAATGATTAATGCGGAAGACCATATCCGCATTCAGGTGCTTACCAACGGAATGAATATGCATGCCTGTTACAATAAGGCGAATGAACTTGATGATTTTATTGACAGAAATTTTGATTATGCTTTCGATGAGAAATTCGGATATAAGACAACATATCCGACCAATCTCGGAACGGGTATGAGAGTTGGATATACTCTTCATCTTCCGGGTTTGAGTTCATCCAAGAAACTTAACCAGATTGCCAATGAGATTTCGCGTTTCGGAATCAGGGTTAAGGCTCTCTACGGCGATGAAAATGTTGATTATGGATGTCTGTACCAGCTATCCAACCAGAAGACGTTGGGACATACGGAGAAAGAAATAATCAAGGATTTGAATGATATTGTGACACAGCTTGTTCAACAGGAGAGGGAACAGCGCAGATATCTATATGAAAATAACAAATTTGTATCCGAGGATATGGCATTCAAATCCTACGGAGTTCTTAGGTATGCACGAAAGATGTCCCTCAGGGATTCATTGACACTTCTGTCAGAATTTATGCTTGGAGTTAGTCTTGGAATTCTTAAACCTAAGGATGAAACAATATGTATTAATCAGATATTGCAGGATATCCAGCCGACGGTTATCAAGGCTCATGCTGCAAGGGATATATCGGATGAAGAAACGGATGTAATAAGGGCAGATTATTTAAGACATTCTATGCCGGAATTGGAGGTAGAGTAATGCAAAGCGGATATACAAAGAAAGCGGAAGAAGTGCTTAGACTTGCAACTGAAACTGCTTTTGAACTTGGACATGGAAATGTGGGCTCAGAACATATTTTGATAGGAATGCTCAGAACGGAGGATTGCCTTGCCAATACTGTTTTGACAGAGAATGATGTGGATATTGATAAGGTGATAGAGATTGTTAATCAGCTGATGTCACCGGGATTTTCCGTAAATGTGAAAGAACCCAGCGGATATACGCCACGGGCAGTCAGAATTCTTGAGAATGCCAGCAGGGAAGCAAAAAGATATAAGGCAAAGCTTATCGGTACGGAACATATACTGATTGGTATGCTCAAGGAGACGGAAAGCGTTGCGACCAGACTTTTGGCGACACTTGGCATCAATATACAGAAACTCTATGTGGATTTGATGGTTTCGATGGGCGAGGACAGCAATAATTTTAAGGATGAATTCGGTAAAAACAAAAAGAAAACCAAAGCTACTACCCTGGAGCAATATAGCAGAGATTTGACGCAACTGGCTATGGAGGGAAAGCTTGATCCGGTAATCGGCAGAGAAACTGAAATACAGAGAGTTATTCAGATATCCAGCAGAAGAACTAAGAATAATCCTTGTCTTGTGGGTGAACCAGGTGTTGGTAAAACCGCAATTATCGAAGGGCTTGCCTTGAAAATATCCCAGGGTAATGTACCGGACACCATCAAGGGAAAAAGAGTTCTCACTCTGGACTTGTCAGGAATGGTGGCAGGCTCGAAGTACAGGGGTGAATTTGAAGAGCGAATCAAGAAGGTTATCAGTGAAGTGATTAATGCCGGCAATATCATTCTTTTTATCGATGAGATACACACTATTATTGGAGCCGGAGGAGCAGAGGGTGCCATTGATGCCTCCAACATCCTGAAGCCATCCCTCGCAAGGGGAGAGGTTCAGATTATCGGCGCTACAACGATAAGTGAATACAGAAAATATATTGAAAAGGATGCTGCTCTTGAGAGGCGCTTCCAGCCGGTCAATGTTGACGAACCTTCCGAAGATGAGGCTGTTGAGATTCTAAAAGGACTGAGAAAGGCATATGAACAGCACCACTCTGTTACAATTACGGACAAGGCGTTGGTGGCAGCTGTTAAAATGTCTAAGCGATATATCAATGACAGATTTTTGCCGGATAAAGCCATTGATTTGATTGATGAAGCTTCATCCAAGACAAGACTGGGGACCTATGTTAAACCTGAAAACATTGTTGAAGCAGAAGAGGCAATTGCCGAACTTGAAAAACAGAAAGAAGAAGCTATCACTAATGAAGAATATGAGAAGGCCGGTGAAATTAAAAAACAGAGAATTGCCAAAATGGAGGAACTTGAGGAACTTAACCGTCAATGGGCAATTGTTAAGGACAGCAGAAACCTTATCGTTGATGAGGAACAGATTGCAGAAGTGGTTTCTGACTGGACCAAAATTCCTATTACAAAGCTGGCACTGGGAGAGTCGGAACAACTTATGCAGTTAGAGACAACCCTGCATAAGCGCGTTGTAGGTCAGTCCGAGGCAGTTACTGCCATAGCAAAAGCAATTAGAAGGGGCAGAGTGGGATTAAAGGATCCAAAACGTCCGACTGGTTCTTTTCTTTTTCTGGGACCAACAGGTGTAGGAAAAACAGAATTATCAAAAGCCCTTGCGGATGCGATGTTTGGCAGTGAAAACTCACTTATTCGTGTAGATATGTCCGAATATATGGAGAAGCACAGTGTATCAAAAATCATTGGTTCGCCTCCGGGATATGTCGGATTTGACGAGGGCGGTCAGCTTTGCGAGAAAGTGCGAAGGAATCCGTATTCAGTGGTGCTTTTTGATGAAATAGAGAAGGCTCATCCCGATGTTTTCAATGTACTTTTGCAGATACTTGACGATGGCGTTGTAACGGACTCCACGGGGCGTAAAATCGATTTCAAGAATACTGTGATAATCATGACTTCCAATGTGGGCGCAGAGAACATAGTCGCTCCGAAAAATCTTGGTTTTGCCACTAGCAATGACCCTGACAGGGATTACAATAACATGAAGTCGAAGGTTCTTGATGAGGTTAAGAAACTGTTCAAACCTGAATTTATCAACCGAATTGACGAAATGATTGTATTCCACATGCTTGGCAGGGATGAAATCGCACAGATCGTGGATATTATGGTGGATGGAATTAATCACAGAATCAAAGAACAGATGAATCTGCATATTGAGCTGGATGAGCTTGCAAAGGCTGATATTATTGAAAGCGGCTTTGATGAAAAATACGGTGCCCGTCCGCTTAAACGTGCTTTGCAGAGCAGAGTGGAGGATGAACTGGCAGAACAGATTCTGGAAGGCAGGATAAAAGAAGGTGATACGGTTTTAATTACCTGCGAGGACAAAAAACTTATTTTTTCAGTAAAATAGTATGGTAAAATATTCTGTTTTATATTATAATGAATGTATTGAGGTTACAGTAAATATACGATTGGGAGGAACGGCAAATGTCTGTAGTAGAAGCTTTAATTCGCATTGAAGATGATGGCACAATCAGCTTTGGTAATTATCTTTTGGACACCAAGACTAAGCTCGATAATGTTGAGCACAATGGGGATGTGTATAAAGTCAAAACATTTAACGAGATTACAAAATTAGAGAGAAACGGTATGTTTGTATATGAATCCGTACCGGGCACAGCTGTTAACAGATTTAATATGACTGACGGTAATGTTACAATGATGGTTGAAGGTCATGTTGATCCACAGATTACACTTGAACTTGAACCTGCAACTGAGTACAAGGTATATGTTGACGGAGTTAATATTGGAAGTATGAAGACCAACATTAGCGGTAAATTGATTTTTAGTGTTACACTCAATGATAGTGAGACAGAAGTCAAGGTTGTAAGAGTATAATTATAGTTAATATTATTATCGGTAACAGAGCTATGCACTTTTGCATAGCTCTATTCTTACATCGATAAGGAAAGGATTTATGGCAAAAAGTAAGACAACGGCATTCTTTTGTAAGGAATGTGGGAATGAATTTTCTAAATGGATGGGCCAGTGCCCGTCATGTCATGCGTGGAATTCTATTGATGAAGCGCCGGTTATCAAAGCGCCTAAGGGAGTGTCTTCTCCTATTTCCGGCGGCAGTATCCCCATAAAGCTTAGTGAAGTGGATATCAATAAGGAGGACAGGTATTCTTCCGGCTTTAATGAACTTGACAGGGTGCTCGGCGGCGGTATTGTGGCAGGCTCCATGGTTTTGGTTGGCGGTGATCCGGGAATCGGAAAGTCAACCATTCTTTTGCAGGTGTGTGCCAATATTGCAAAGGATAAAAAAATACTTTACATATCCGGTGAGGAATCCCCAAAACAGATAAAGCTTCGTGCGGATCGCATAGGTAATATTCCGGACAATTTTATGCTTCTGTGCGAGACCAATCTTGGCATTATTGACAATGCAATAAGAACGGCCGCTCCGGATCTTGTTGTAATCGATTCGATTCAGACAATGTACAGCGAGAACTCAGATTCGGCACCGGGAAGTGTCAGCCAGGTAAGGGAATCAACTAATTCGCTTATGCAGATTGCCAAGGGACTTGGTGTGACTGTATTCATTGTAGGCCACGTTACCAAGGAGGGAACTGTTGCAGGCCCGAGGGTTCTTGAACATATGGTTGATACGGTTCTGTATTTTGAAGGTGAACGAAGTGAATCCTACAGGATTATCCGTGCAGTTAAGAACAGGTTTGGAGCTACCAACGAAATCGGAGTTTTTGAGATGTGCAGGGAGGGACTAAAGGAAGTTCTGAATCCTTCAGAATATATGATTAGCGGAAGACCGGAGGGCGAAGCCGGGTCGGTGGTTGTATGTCTTATGGAGGGAACAAGGCCGATACTTGTTGAGATTCAGGCTCTTGTTTGCCATACGAATTTCGGAATGCCAAGAAGAACTGCGGCTGGGGCAGATTACAACAGAATGAATCTCCTTATGGCAGTTCTGGAAAAAAAAGCGGGATTGCAGCTGTCCGGCTGTGATGCTTATCTGAATATTGCCGGAGGCCTTAAGGTGAGCGAACCGGCGCTGGATCTGGGTATGGTTCTCGCAATTGTTTCAAGCTTTCGCAACATACCGGTTAGTGGTAAAACCATTGTGTTCGGTGAGGTTGGACTTACCGGAGAGGTAAGGAGTGTAAGCCAGGTAAAACAAAGAGTTGCCGAAGCGATAAAATTAGGCTTTGAAGAATGTATTTTACCACAAGAATGCTTGAAATATTTTGCAAAAGAGGATAAAATAAAACTTAGAGGTATTAAAACTATTTCAGATTTACTGGAAAGATAGCGAGGTTATTATGGACAACAGATTTTTTGAATCAATATCAAAGATTATCGATGACTTGGATGAGTCACAGCTTAAGGTTGAGAAACATGCATTTGATGTAATTAATTCGTCGGATACGTCACTTAATCTTGTTAAAGAAGGTATTACCAATATCGAGAGTATCGTTGAAGATATTAACAGCCTTAATGAGGTCGTCAATGAATCAGCCGACAGCATTAAGAAACTTGAACAACTCTCAAAGCTTATTGAAGATTTTGCAATTGTTATTGGAAAGATTGCATCCAAGACTAATATGCTTTCACTTAATGCATCAATTGAGGCGGCCAGAGCCGGAGAGCAGGGAAGAGGTTTTGCAGTAGTTGCCAAAGAGGTTGGTAATCTTGCTGCACAGTCAACCAAGTCTTCAAGTGATATAGCAACTACGGTTAAGGAGGTTCATTCCTTCGTGAATACAATGGTTGACTCAATGAACGAAATCAGAGACCGTTCTTTGGCACAGCAGGCTAAAGCAGCTGAAATCGGAGATTTGCTTAAGAAAGTTCTGGATGCTGCATTGGTTGCAAATGATGAGTCAAGAGGAATGGAACACGAAATTGCTTTTCAGAGGGATATTACTGATAATGCGAGAACAGCAATTGAGCGTGCAAAGAATCAATAATTTATAGTAATCAATAAATCGATAAATATTCAAAATTGTTCTTGCAATTTAACAAATTCTATGTTATAAATGTAAAGGATGTTTGATAGGACATCCTTTATATAGGGGTATAGTTCAGTTGGTAGAGCGTTGGTCTCCAAAACCAAATGTCGTGGGTTCAAGTCCTACTGCCCCTGCTTAATGAAATGGATATGCACAGCATATCCATTTTGTGTTATGGCGACGAGGAAAATGGGCACCGTGCTTGCACGAGTGCCCATTTGACGACCGCTAATCAGTGCGAGCGAAGCGAAGCTCCTGCATGGCGACGAGGAAAATGGGCACCGTGCTTAATATTTTTAAGCAAATTTGTGCAAATTCCTTGTCATAAATTGCTCACTTGATATCTGTTTACAAAGCATCTGTC
>JAEDHB010000033.1 GCA_016297265.1 Butyrivibrio sp. | reverse complement strand
TTATGAAATTTTAGATGGTGCAAACAGTAACTGGGAACAGAATTCAGACGGAAGCCTTTCCATCAGAGGAAGCGGAGCGTTTTCTAAGTTCGTGGGAGTTAAGGTTGAGGGCACTCTTGTTGATGCAAAGAACTATACTGTAAAGGAAGGCTCTACCATTATCACACTGAAAGCTTCCTACCTGAATACACTTTCGGAAGGAACCCATACAGTTGAAATCCTTTGGACGGATGGCTCTGCAAGAACTACCTTTACTATCAAAGCAGATTCTTCTGATAATGGTAATAATAACCAGAATGATAATGACAATAGTAATCCGGTTGACAGCAACAAGAAGGATGAGGCACCTGAGGCCGGTGATGATACACCTAGTGTCTGGCTGCTTATATTAACAATAGTCTCCGGAACAGGACTGATTCTTACCGCAAAGAAACGCAGAAAGAATCTTAAGACATCAGAGAAATAGTTGAAAACTAAAAAAGTAATAGAGAAGAGAAGCTTATCACATTTGTGGTAGGCTTTTTTTGTTGCCAAACTTTTAGAGTATCATTCCCCCGGGGAGATGGGCGGGGGTAAGGTGGTAGGAATTAACTTTTGAAATTTTCAATTTTTTGAAAACTATAAGAAAAAACTTTAATTCTTAAAACTAATATGCTATAATCTTTGTTATGTGCGAAGTAATATATGATTTTACGGCGCGTATTTTTCCAAAAATAGAATTAGTGAATAATTCGAGCTAATAAAAAGAGTATCCGGGTACAGGAGTGACCCGGGAATTTAGGAGGATTTATGAAAACTTGGAAGAAAATAATATCTATAGTTGCTTTGGTAGCAATTGTAGGATTATTGGGATTTACCGTAATCAGTGGATGGGGTAAATATCACAAGGGTAGCGCAAGAAACATCAATCAGGGTCTTGACCTTTACGGTGGTGTAAGCGTTACATACGAAGCAGACGGAGATATTACATCTCAGGAATTATCGGATGTTGTATACAAGATGCAGCAACGTATTCAGGGATTTGATGGTGCTCAGGCATATTCCGAAGGTAATAACAGAGTAACAATTGAGATTCCGGGTGCTGATGATGCAACAACAATTCTCGAAGAGCTTGGTAAACCGGGCTCAATATATTTTATCATCGAAAAGAGCGGTGAAAAAGATACAGCTAACTTCGGATATTATCAGGAAATCGGAGGTTTCGCACTTTCCAGAACTCTTGATGAAATCGAGAAGGACGGCGGAATCATTCTCACAGGTTCAGATGTTAAGGATTGTGTGGGAAGATATGAGGATGAACAGAATTCCAAATCGCCGGTTGTAGCATTTGAGTTGACCGATGATGCATCTAAGAGATTTGCGGATGCAACTGAAAAATGTGCTAACAACAGCTGGAGACTCGGTGTATATTATGATGATCATTTCATCAGTGTTCCAACATGTAATTCAAAAATTACCGGCGGACGCGGTGTGATTGAAGGAATGGATTCACTTGAAGAAGCAAAGAACCTTGCTTCATATATCAGAATCGGTGCACTTCCTGTAGAACTTAACGAGATTACTTCAAAGGTTGTAGGTGCAACTCTTGGTAAAGATGCAATCAGCACAAGCTTATATGCAGGTGCTATTGGTTTTGCACTTCTCTTTATTTTCATGATAGCATTCTACAGAATACCGGGTCTGGCTGCTAATATTGCTCTTGCAGTATACGCCGGAGGAATGCTTCTGATACTGAATGTGTTCAATCTTACATTAACCCTTCCGGGTATTGCCGGTATCGTTTTGTCAATCGGTATGGCGGTGGATGCCAATGTTATTATTTTCGCGAGAATACGAGAAGAACTTGCGACAGGTATTTCACTGGATTCAGCGATAAAGATTGGTTTCAAGAAAGCTTTGTCAGCAATTGTTGACGGTAATGTTACAACCCTTATCGCAGCTTTAGTTTTGGGAATTATCGGAACAGGTCCGGTAAGAGGTTTTGCAATTACTCTTGGAATTGGTATCGTGCTTTCAATGATTACATCACTTCTTGTGACAAGATTCATTCTTATGCTTTTCTATCACTGCGGATGTAAGAAGGTTGGAATGTATGGAGTTACCAAAGAAAGACCGGCAATGAACTTTGTTGCAAAGAGAAAGCTTTTCTTCTCTATTTCAGGCTTGGTAATTGCAACAGGCGTTGCATTCCTGGTTGTTCATGCGGTAAAAGACAATTCTGCATTCAATCTTGACCTTGAATTTTCAGGCGGTACAGCTACAAGCGTTAAATTTGACAGAGAGTATACAACAGAAGAAATTGAAAATGACATTATTCCTGTGATTAAGGAAGCTACCGGAAGCAAGACAGTTCAGCAGCAGAAGGTAAAGAATTCAAATACAATCGTGTTTAAGACACAGATGCTTGAGAATGAAACAAGAGAAAAACTTAACAAGGCACTGGCTGATAAGTTTGGAATTGATGTTGCGGATTCTGATGTCGTAAGCTCTGAAAACATCAGTGCAACAATGAGTTCTGAGATGAGAAGGGATGCAATTATAGCTGTGGCTGTTGCTACGTTATGTATGCTTCTCTACATCTGGATCAGATTCAGGGATGTTAAATTTGCAACAAGTGCTATTATGGCCCTTATTCATGATGTTTTGGTAGTAATCGGATTTTATGCAATATCAAGAACAAATGTTGGTACAACATTTATTGCATGTATGCTTACAATCGTAGGTTACTCAATCAATGCGACAATCGTTATTTTCGACAGAATCAGAGAAAATATGAAGGTTATGAAGAAGGAAAGCCTTGCAAATGTTGTTAATAAGAGTATTACATCAACACTTTCAAGAAGTATTAATACCTCGCTTACCACCTTCGTAATGGTATTTGTATTGTACATTATGGGCGTTTCTTCAATCAAAGAATTTGCAGCTCCTATTATGGTAGGTATCGTATGCGGTGCTTATTCGTCAACATGTGTTGCAGGTGTTCTCTGGTTTGTTATGAAGAAAGCATCATATAAGAGAGCTATCAGAAAAGAGAAATAATATGAAACAGGAATGGCGGGTTTATTCAAAAAGAGCTGATTTTACAGCTATTGGCAAACGGTTCAACATCGATCCTGTGATTGCCAGAATAATCCGTAACCGTGATGTCTGTGAGATGAAAGATATTGATATGTACCTCAATGGTACGCTTGCCGATCTTCATAATCCTCGTCTTATGAAGGATATGGATAAGGCAGTGGATATCATGACTAAAGCCATTGCAGACAACCTTAAAATCAGAATAATTGGTGATTATGATATAGATGGGATTTCTTCCATCTATATCTTATTTAAGGGGTTGACTACACTCGGAGCTGATGTGGATTATGACATACCGGACAGAATAGTTGACGGTTACGGAATCAATGAGAATTTAATAAAAAAAGCATATGATGACGGAAGAGAGCTGATTATTACCTGCGATAACGGAATTGCGGCAATTGACCAGATTGATTATGCAAAGAGCCTGGGAATGACGGTTATTGTCACGGACCATCATGATGTCCAATATGAAGAAAAGGATGGGGCAAGAATATATAAAGTTCCGCATGCAGACGCTGTTGTGGATCCAAAGCAGCCGGACTGTAGTTATCCTTTCAAATGTCTGTGCGGTGCAGGAATTGCATACAAATTCATATGCGAAATGTATGATAGTCACGGCGTGGATCCGGAATTCAAAAAAGAATTACTCGAAATGGCCGCCTTTGCTACAATAGGGGATATTGTGGACCTTTTGGACGAAAACAGAATCATCGTCAGGGAAGGCCTCAAGCTAATCCACAAAACCCGTAATATCGGACTTAATTACCTGATTAAGGTATGCAAAACTGAAAAATCGGAAATTAAGGCTTACCATATTGGATTTATTCTTGGACCATGCATGAATGCCAGCGGCAGACTGGATACGGCCAAAAGGGCATTGAAGTTACTTTTGACATCGGATGATGACGAAGCTTTTGCTTTGGCAGCGGATTTGAAGGAACTCAATGACGAGCGAAAAAAGCTTACGGTGGATGCCGTGGAAAGAGCTGTGGAGGAAATAGATAACGGACCGCTTAAGGACGACAAAATCCTTGTTGTGTATCTTCCTGAGTGTCATGAGAGTATTGCCGGTATCGTTGCCGGTCGAATAAGGGAAAAATACTACAAACCGACCATTGTTCTTACCAAATCAGAGGATGGCGTAAAGGGCTCGGCAAGGTCAACGGAGCAGTACAATATTTTTGAAGGGCTTATGGAATGCAAGGAATACCTGACAAAATTCGGTGGTCATCCTATGGCAGCAGGCTTGTCACTTGCCGAAGAAAATGTGGATGTTCTAAGAAAAGCCCTTAATGATAACTGCAGGCTCACGGAGGAGGACATGATAGAGAAAATATGGATTGATGTTCCGATGCCGTTAGAGTATACTAGTTATGAACTAATTAATCAGCTACAGCTTATTGAGCCCTTCGGAAAAGCCAATACCAAGCCGGTTCTGGCGGACAAGAATCTCAGGGTTGCCTATGTAACTCCGCTTGGAAAGGAAGGCAAATATACAAGGCTTAGTCTGGTTAAGGACAATGGCTTTAAGATTCCCGCAGTGGGATTTTTTCCGCCGGATGAATTGATGATGGCGGAGAAAACAGGCAGGAGGATTTCCTGTATCTACAATCCTGAAATTAATACTTTCAGGGGAAACAGTACCATTCAGATACAGATAACAAGCTACAGAATTGAGGATTAACAGGATGGAGGCTTTTGGATGAAAAATATCGAGGAATATGTAAGAACCATACCGGATTTTCCGGAGAAAGGAATTATGTTCAGGGACATAACATCAGTTATTCAGGATCCTGACGGGCTGGCTCTTTCAATCGACAAAATTGACGAGGCAATCGGGGATATAGATTATGACGTGGTTGTGGGACCGGAGTCAAGAGGATTTATATTTGGTGTGCCAATAGCATACAAGAACCACAAATCATTTGTTCCTGCGAGAAAGAAGGGCAAATTGCCTTGCGAGACAGTGGAAGAGACCTATGCACTTGAGTATGGAACAGCAACAATTGAGATACATAAGGATGCCATCAAACCAGGCCAGAAGGTTGTGATTATCGATGATTTGATGGCTACGGGAGGAACAATGGCCGCCATTATCAGACTCATAGAAAAACTTGGCGGAGAAGTTGTCAAGATTGTGTTTCTTATTGAACTTGAGGGCCTTGAGGGAAGAAAGCTTCTTGCAGATTATGATGTGGCATCAATAATAGCATATCCGGGCAAATAGTATCTTATTTATGCACGGAATCTCAATGTGAATATGAATAATGGGGTTGCAAAACTCCCCGAAACAGAATCGCTGTAGACATAGGGTTTACGGCGATTTTTTTGATAATTAATATATTCATGCAGGGATAACGGTAAAATTGTTGATTTTTTTGTAGTTTAGCCGTAAAATAAAAGATAATATGCTTAGCGAAGATGGTGATAATATGACAGAAGAAGAAACATTTAAACAACGCAAAAAACTTGACGAGGTTCCGCTTTATGTACCAAGCAGCAATGAGCCATCCGACCTTTTTGAAGAACTCAAAAAATGTATTTTGCATTATCATCCTTCAACGGATTTGTCGTTGATTGAGAAGGCTTATAATGTTGCATATGAAGCACATAAGGACCAGAAAAGAAAATCCGGGGAACCTTATATTATTCATCCATTGTGCGTTGCCATAATTCTTGCCCAGTTAGAGCTTGACAAGGAGACTATTATGGCAGGGCTTCTTCATGATGTAATTGAGGATACCAGTGTCACTCCCGAAAAACTGACAGAATTGTTTGGTGAAGAAGTATTTCTTCTTGTGGATGGAGTTACCAAGCTGACACAGTTGAATTATGAACATGACAAAATAGAGATTCAGGCCGAGAACCTGCGTAAAATGTTTCTTGCCATGGCTAAGGATATCAGAGTTATTCTTATCAAACTGGCGGACAGACTTCATAACCAGAGAACAATGATGTTCCAGTCCCATGAAAAACAAATTGAAAAATCCCGCGAGACCATGGAAATCTATTCTCCAATTGCTCAAAGACTTGGTATTTCAAAGGTTAAAGTTGAGCTTGATGATTTATCGCTCAGATACCTTAAACCGGAAGTGTTTGCAGATCTTGAACGGCAGATGAAGCTTTGTAAGGAGCAACGTGAAGATTTTGTAAGGGAAATTGCGGCAGAAGTAAAGGCTCATATTGATAAAGCCGGGATTGCATGTGAAATTGACGGGCGTGTTAAACACATGTTCAGCATATATAAGAAGATGGTCAATCAGGACAAAACACTGGACCAGATTTATGATTTGTTTGCAGTGAGAATAATTGTTGAAAATGTTAAGGACTGCTATGCGGCATTAGGTATTATCCATGAAATGTACAAGCCTATTCCGGGAAGATTTAAGGATTATATCGCAATGCCAAAACCAAATATGTACCAGTCCCTGCATACAACATTAATATCTCCAAGCGGACAGCCTTTTGAGATTCAGATTAGAACTTATGAGATGCACAGAACTGCTGAATACGGTATCGCTGCTCACTGGAAATATAAAGAAAACATAGACGGAAGCAAGGGCGATGACAGGGAAGAGGCCAAGCTTACATGGCTTAGACAAATCCTCGAATGGCAGAGGGATATGTCGGACAACAGGGAATTTTTGAGTCTTATTAAGAGCGACCTTGACCTTTTTTCGGACAACGTATATTGTTTTACTCCGCAGGGAGATGTTAAGAATCTTCCGGCAGGGTCGACACCTATTGATTTTGCATACAGTATCCATTCTGCCGTGGGCAACAAGATGGTGGGAGCAAAGGTTAACGGCAAACTTGTTCCGATTGATTATACAATTAAGAATGGGGACAGAATTGATATTATCACATCCCAGAATTCAAAGGGTCCCAGCATGGACTGGCTCAATGTTGTTAAGAGCCCTCAGGCAAGAACCAAAATCAATGCATGGTTCAAGCATATTCTCAAGGATGACAATATCAGCAAGGGAAAAGAACTTGTAAATAACTACTGTAAGGCAAAGAATATTGTTCTCAGCGATTTGTTAAAGCCTGAGTTTATGGAAAAAACACTAATAAAATACGGTTTCAGGGATTGGGAATCCATTCTTGCGGCAGTCGGACACGGCGGACTGAAGGAAAGTCAGGTTGTCAATAAACTGCAGGAAGAATATGAGAAAAAACACCGCAGAGAGGTTACGGATGCGGAAGTTTTGGCAGGAACCGCGGGAAGTGAGCAATCAGTACACAGAGTTCACGGAAGCAAGAACGGCATTATTGTCAAGGGTATTGATGATGTTGCTGTGCGTTTCTCAAAATGCTGTAGTCCTGTTCCGGGGGATGAAATTGTGGGATTCGTCACAAGAGGAAGAGGAATTTCAATTCACAGAACGGATTGTGTCAATGTAATCAATGTTTCCGAGATTGACAAGGCAAGGCTTATAGATGCTGAATGGCAGCAGCTTGATTATGCAAATCTTTCTGAAAGATATGTTGCTGATGTTAAGATATATGCTAACAACAGAACCGGACTTATCGTGGATGTATCAAGACTTCTCACGGAAAGCAAAATCGATGTCCGTTCAATGAATTGCAAGGTTAATAAGCAGGATACGGCAACTCTTGAATTGGGATTTGAGATTACCGGAATAGACCAGCTCAATGATTTGATGAATAAGATGCGTCAGATCGAAGGTGTAATTGATATAGAAAGAACAATGGGTTAGAAATATGATGAAGATTGAACATAATATCCTCGGAATGTGCGCAACCAACACATATTATGTGTATGATGATGCAACAGGGGAGGGACTTATAGTGGATCCGGCAGACAATGCGGATGCTATTATTGCAAAGGTTAACGCATTAGGTTTTGTTCCGAAAGCCATTCTGATAACACATGGGCATTTTGACCACATAATGGCAATGCCAAAGGTAAGAGAGCATTTTGGAATTAAAGCATATATTGGCAAAACAGAGGAACAGGTTTTGCATGACCCACAGATGAATCTTACGGGTTCGTTTATGGGTTCGGGACTTACGATGGATGCGGATGAATACCTTGCAGACGGCGATATTATCGAAGTTGCCGGCTACAAAATACAGGCAATAGAGGTTCCGGGGCATACAATTGGCGGAATGTGCTATCACTTTGTTGATGAGAAGGTTCTTTTCTCAGGGGATACCTTGTTCTGCGAAAGCGTGGGAAGAAGCGATTTCCCGGGTGGCAGCGGGGCAGCTCTTGTAAGGGCAATTCGCGAAAAACTGTTTGTATTGCCGGGAGATACCAAAGTATATCCGGGACATATGGAGGATACGACGATAGAATATGAAATCAGCCATAACTATTTCTGTCGTTGATTTGCAGTAATATGATTTTGATGAAAATAAACACTCACGATTATGAGAATGATGTCAGGGTTATGACTTTGGCATTTTTTCCGGGTGAGAAAATAGTAATCGAGGAACAGGACGATATTTTCGTCCGGGTCTTTGTAAATGTAGAAAACAATCATATTGTAATTGATGTTTCAGATGGTAAGAATTACCACCTTGACGAGCATGCCTCGGGCACAGATAGAAAAACTGTTAGGGACAAGCTTAAAAGAATGTTGTATGGAATATATTCTTCAATAAGGGGAATTGAGCTTCCATGGGGAACCCTTACAGGAATCAGACCGACGAAGATACCTTACGGACTTATGGAAAAGGGCATGGCTGAGAAAGATATCCGACAGCTTCTTGCCGCGGAATATCTGATGAAGGATACCAAAATCAATCTCAGTATGGAGGTTGCGGCAAGGGAAAGAAAACTGATTTCGCAAATCGATTATTCGGATTCCTACAGTCTGTATGTGGGCATTCCATTTTGCCCAACCACCTGTCTGTATTGTTCTTTTACTTCCTTTCCAATCAGCATGTGGAAGGATAAAGTGGATTCATATCTTGATGCACTCGAAAAAGAACTTGAATTTCTTGGAGGTCATCTGAGTAATAAAAAAGCTGCAACAGTATATATTGGCGGAGGAACGCCAACCACTTTGCTGCCGCACCAGTTGGACAGACTGATAAAATGTATCAGAAATAATTTTGATCTGTCGCAGGTAAGGGAATTTACCCTGGAGGCAGGCAGACCCGACAGCATTGACAGGGATAAACTTATGTCTATTCGTGACAATGGAATTGACCGTATTTCAATTAATCCTCAGACAATGAATCAGAAAACATTGGATTATATCGGAAGACGTCATACAACGCAACAGATTATTGATACCTACGGACTCGCAAGGGAATGTGGCTTTAATAATATAAATATGGATTTGATAATCGGGCTTCCGGGAGAATCGGAAGAGGATGTAAGGCATACACTTGAAGAGATAGAAAAACTCAATCCGGACAGCCTTACGGTTCATTCGCTGGCAATAAAGAGGGCAGCGGCACTTAATATTTTCAAAGAAAAATACAGGGATGCGGACATAGTCAACACGGACAGGATAATTAATCTTACATACGATTTTGCCAAATCCTGCGGTATGTCGCCATATTATCTTTACAGGCAAAAAAATATGGCCGGAAATTTTGAAAATGTTGGATATGCAAAAGAAGGATGCGAGGGACTCTATAATATTTTGATTATGGAAGAGCTCCATTCGATTTACGCAGCCGGAGCCAATTCACAGAGTAAAATAGTATATCACAACCCTGACCGGGTTGACAGAATTGAAAATGTCAAGGATGTCAAGGAATATATTCAGAGAATTGACGAAATGATTGATAGAAAAAGGAAGTATTTTGATGAAGAGTAAATCAAAGGAATTGGATAGCACTTTGCTGGCTGATTTTAAGGACAATATTATTCACGGAATCTGCGTGAGTAACCTTACGTATCTGACAGCCCGCAAGATGGAACTGGACGAGGGCACCTGCTACGAACTCGCACTTGCCGGACTTGTGCATGATATTGGTAAGCTCAGGCTGTCCTCATACCTGTATGGAAGAGCAGAAAATGCATTTTCCATGGAAAATATGAAATATATGAGGATGCATTCTACGCTAAGTTATGATATACTTCAGTATTATGACTTTTCTTCATTTGTTCTTCAGTCGGTGCTTTATCATCATGAGAATTATGACGGCTCCGGATATCCGGAAAACCTTAAGGGAGAAGACATTCCTTTTGGCGCAAGGGTTATGAGGGTTGCGGATACTTTTACCGCCCTTATCTCAGACAGACCGTACAGAAAAGCCTTCGATATTGACACTGCAATGCAAATAATGATTGATGAAATCGGCAATTATGATATGGAAGTATTCATTGCTTTTCAAAAGGTGATTCATGAGCCGAAGACACTTGAAATTATTGAAGACTGCAGACTGATTAGCAAAATAGATTATACAAAATATATTGAAACACTGATTAAATAGTAACCATCCCTGATATACGGTAAGGGATAGGGAAGAGAGGAAAATACTATGGCACTTATTAAAAAACCAACAACCGGAATGAAGGACATTCTTCCGAGAGAGATGGAAATAAGGGATTACCTTATTGGCATTATCAAGGAGACTTATGCTGCTTTTGGATTCACCTCCATTGAGACCCCGGCTGTTGAAAATATTGCAAACCTTAACAGCAAGCAGGGCGGCGAGAATGAGAAACTTATCTTCAAGATTATGAAGAGGGGGGAGAAACTCAATCTGGAAACTGCGCAGAGTGAGGCTGATTTGGTGGATGGCGGTTTGAGATATGACCTCACTGTTCCGCTGGTTAGATTTTATTCTAATAATGCGGCATCATTGCCTTCGCCATTTAAGGCGCTTCAGATTGGACCTGTATGGCGTGCGGACAGACCGCAGAAGGGAAGATTCAGACAGTTTTATCAGTGTGATATTGATATTCTCGGTGAACCGGGCAATCTTGCTGAAATTGAACTGATTCTTGCTACAACTACCACACTTGGCAAAATCGGCTTCAAGAATTTTAAAATAAAAATCAACGAGAGAAGAATCCTTAAGGCGATGGCCGCATACAGCGGATTTCCGGAGGAGGAATTTGATACAGTATTTATCATCCTTGACAAGATGGATAAAATCGGACTTGACGGAGTTAAAGAAGAGCTTGTCAAAGAGGGTTATGGAGAGGACTGCGTAGCAAAATATGCAGAGCTTTTTGAAGGAATTGAAAAAGCTGACAACGGACTTCAATATGTATGTGAAAAAATTGCGGATTATCTTGATGATGGCGTGTTGGAGAGTCTTTCCGAGATAATTTCAAGTGTTGACAGCACCAAGGAATATGATTTCGATGTAGTATTTGATCCTACACTTGTGCGTGGAATGTCATATTACACAGGTACTATTTTTGAAATTGAAGTTCCTGAATTTGGCTCAAGTGTCGGCGGCGGCGGACGTTATGATAAAATGGTTGGAAAATTCACAGGCAATGATACACCTGCATGCGGTTTTTCGATAGGCTTTGAGAGAATCGTTACAATTCTTCTTGATAATGATTTTCAGATACCCGGCGGAAATGAAAAAACAGCATTTCTTATTGAAAAAGGTATTGAAGGAGATATGCTCTGTGATATTATAAAAGAAGCTCAGGCATTGCGCAAATCAGGAACTCCTGTTCTGGTTGTGAGAATGAATAAGAATAAGAAATTCCAGAAGGAGCAGCTTGGCAAAGAAGGATACAAGATATTTAAGGATTTTTACAAGAATCCTATAAAATAGCATTAAGTTGAGGAGATACAATTCATTATGGCAGAATCAATGAAAGGTCTTAAGAGAACCTGCAGATGTGCGGAGCTTAATGAGACCAATGTCGGACAAACCGTCACGGTAATGGGATGGGTAGCAAAAAACAGAAACAAAGGCGGAATTTGCTTTGTTGATTTGAGGGACCGTTCAGGAATACTTCAGATTATTTTTGAAGAGGATAAGGTCGGAGCCGAAGGCTTTGAAAAGGCAGGTTCACTTAGAAGTGAATTTGTTATTGCAGTAACGGGAGAGGTTTGCAACAGAGCCGGAGCAGTCAATGATAATATTGCAACCGGTAAAATAGAAGTAGTTGCAAGCGATATAAGAATTCTTTCCGAGTCACAGACTCCTCCATTCCCAATTGAGGAGGATTCAAAGACCAAGGAAGATATAAGATTAAAATACAGATTTCTTGATCTTAGAAGACCTGATTTGCAGAGAATTCTTATTACAAGAAGTAAAATTGCAACACTTACAAGACAGTTTCTGGCAGATGAGGGATTTCTGGAAATCGAGACCCCTATTCTTCAGAAAAGTACTCCTGAGGGGGCAAGGGATTATCTTGTTCCAAGCAGGGTTCATCCCGGCAGCTTTTATGCGTTGCCACAGTCTCCGCAGTTGTTCAAGCAATTGCTTATGTGTTCCGGATATGACAGATATTTTCAGTTGGCAAAATGCTTCAGGGATGAGGATTTGAGAGCTGACCGTCAGCCGGAATTTACACAGATTGATATGGAATTATCCTTTGTGGATATAGATGATGTAATCGATGTTAACGAGAGATTACTGCATAAGCTTTTTAAGGAAGTTCTGGACATCGAAATTGAATTGCCAATACAGAGAATGACCTGGAATGAGGCAATGAACAGATTTGGTTCCGACAAGCCGGATATCAGATTCGGAATGGAACTTGTGGATATATCAGATATTGTTAAGGATTGCGGATTTGGTGTATTCACCGGTGCACTGGCTAACGGCGGTTCTGTTCGCGGAATCAATGCCAAGGGTCAGGGCGCAATGCCTCGTAAGAAAATAGATGCTCTTGTAGAATTTGCAAAGGGATATGGTGCAAAAGGTCTTGCATATATTGCAATTTCCGAAACCGGAGAATTGAAGTCTTCTTTTACCAAATTTATGACTGAGGATGAGATTAAATCAATTCTTGATAGAATGGATGCAGAGAATGGCGATTTGCTTCTTTTTGCAGCGGACCAGACCAAACTTGTATGGAGCGTTCTTGGAGCACTTCGTCTTGAAATTGCTGATGAATTGGGCCTTCGCAATCCTGCTGAGTACAAATTTGTATGGATTACCGAATTCCCATTGTTTGAATGGTCCGATGAGCAGAACAGACTTCTCGCAATGCATCATCCATTCACCATGATGATGGAGGAGGATATTGAGCTTCTCGATACAGCACCTGAAAAAGTAAGGGCAAAAGCATATGATATCACTCTTAACGGTTGTGAAATAGGCGGTGGAAGCGTCAGAATCCATCAGGATGATATTCAGAAGAAGATGTTTAATATTCTTGGATTTACCGATGAGAAAGCGGAAGAACAGTTTGGTTTCTTAATCAATGCGTTCAGATATGGTGTTCCGCCTCATGCAGGTCTTGCTTACGGTCTTGACAGACTTGTAATGCTTATGACCAAAACAGATAACATCAGGGATGTAATCGCATTTCCTAAGATTAAGGATGCATCCTGTCTTTTAACAGGAGCACCTGATGTGGTGGAGGATGTTCAGCTTGAGGAATTAAGCATCAAGGTTGATATAAAAGAAGATTAGTCTTTGGAGAAGGACTTTAAAATAAAACTACATTATTTTGAAAGAGGAATAAGAGATGTATTCATTTGAAGAAATTCAGGCATTTGATCCTGAGGTTGCCAATGCAATCAGACTTGAGACAGGCAGACAGAACGACCATATTGAGTTGATTGCTTCAGAAAATTTTGTTAGTAAGGCGGTTATGGCTGCTATGGGAAGCACACTTACCAACAAATATGCAGAAGGATATCCTGCAAAGAGATACTATGGCGGATGTCAGTATGTTGATATTGTGGAAGAGCTTGCAAGAGAAAGAGCGAAAGAATTGTTTGGCTGCGAGTATGCTAATGTTCAGCCTCATTCAGGTGCACAGGCAAACATGGCAGTATTTTTTGCAATGCTTGAGCCGGGCGATACCTATATGGGTATGAACCTTGCGCATGGCGGACATCTCTCACATGGCTCACCGGTTAATATGTCAGGAAAATATTTTAATTGTGTTCCTTACGGCGTTAATGATGACGGATTCATTGACTATGATGAAGTTCTCAGAATTGCAAAAGAATGCAGACCTAAAATGATTCTTGCAGGTGCTTCGGCTTATGCAAGAAAAATAGATTTTAAGAAATTCAGGGAAATTGCTGATGAAGTTGGTGCAGCACTTATGGTTGATATGGCACACATTGCAGGCCTTGTTGCAGGCGGACAGCATATGAGCCCAATTCCATATGCAGATGTTGTTACCACAACAACACACAAAACACTCAGAGGACCTAGGGGCGGACTTATCCTTTGCAATCAGGAAGCTGCAGATAAATACAATTTCAACAAGGCTATTTTCCCGGGAATCCAGGGCGGACCTCTTATGCATGTTATAGCAGCAAAGGCTGTATGTTTCAAGGAAGCTCTTGACCCAAGCTTTAAGGTATATGCGAAGAATATTGTGGACAATGCTTCAGCACTTGCAACTGGTCTTTTGGACAGGGGATTCAATCTTGTATCAGGCGGCACGGACAATCATCTTATGCTTGTTGATTTAAGAAGCAAGGGCGTAACAGGTAAAGCTACCGAAAAGCTTCTTGATTCCGTAAATATTACCTGCAACAAGAATGCTATTCCAAATGACCCTGAGAAGCCATTTACAACAAGTGGTATCAGACTTGGTTCTGCAGCAGTAACAACAAGAGGATTCAGCACGGATGATATGACTCAGGTTGCGGAAGCCATCTCGCTTGCAGTTACGGATGATGAGACAAAGAAAGCTCAGGCAATGGAAATTGTTAAGAGCCTTACAGACGCACATCCACTTTACGAAATATAATCAGATGAAAAATATGGAAACCGGCGGGTACTCTTACGAGCGCCCGCCGCTTTTCTTTTGACAACGGCATTTTGAAGATTTTGATTTATCAGAACACAATATTTTTTCATATATCAGTCCGACAACAAACCATACAGGGAGATAATCTAATCGAATGACACCGTTGATGTTAAATTTTGCTTTGGAGTAATCCCATGGGCAGCATCCCTTCATTTTCAGCAGGGAACCGGTTATATATTCAGTGGTAATAATTGATAGTGCATAAACCGTTCCGCGGTTAATTACGCCTTTGTTGTGTTTGCAAAGCTGTCGGTACATTGGTTCAATAATTACTGCAGTTGCGTAGATGGGAAACATCCATATGGAGGTATTGCTGGAGAGCTTTTTGTCCTTCCTGATTGCGGAACCCAGACCGGTCCAAAACACCTCCATACACCAACC
>JAEDHB010000066.1 GCA_016297265.1 Butyrivibrio sp. | reverse complement strand
CATTCAAACAGATGATCGAGCGGCTCAACCGCACCTATAAGGCTTCTTACCGTCATACAAACGGCTTTGACAACATCGACGGTGCTAACTATGACCTTGCCCTCTGGGTCGCTTACTATAACTTCCTTCGTCCTCATAAACACAACAACTACAAAGTCCTCAACGAAGTGGAGATACTGCAAGGCGCTGACAACATGCCCGGTAAGTGGCAGCTCCTCATCTTCCTTGGCCAGCAAACCATCCTGAACATGCAGAAAACCGGTACTGCCACACAGGAGCGGAGCTGTTGTCAATAGAACCGTGGAATACCGGAGCAGGCGGCGGCGCCGACTGTGAGGATATGCCGCGAAAGTCTATTGACATAAGGCTCACGGATAATCCTATCCAACAGAAAAGGGGCAACTGCACCCTTTTCCTGCCTTCCGGCGAGGACGGGTTCGGGCGGAGCCCGTTAATGGGTCAAGGGACAAGTCCCTTGCGGGTTCTTAGGGCAGCGCCCTAAGCCCTCGGAGAGCTTATCGGAATAAATATCTGCAATTATCAAGGTTCAATTGAGCCTATTTTGTTAGCTCTGTTTTTTCATAACTTACTTGACACTACCTATTACATACTACCACATTTATTGTGTCAGGTGCCAATGTGGTCCTATATTCCAATTCCAGCCACCCAGTATCCCGAAGCTTTCGAATCAACAAATGAGCCTTTCCAGACAGGCCATTTTGATTCTCACCCAGCGCTTCCTCTGATTTTTAGCCATATTCACGCAAGAGTAAAATTATTTATTCTCACTACTCTCTTGTTGTAAATAGAACATCATTTTTTGTGTTTCAATTTCCGCCTTCAGTTCTTCTTCCGTAGGCAAGTACAGTTTATACTTAGAAGCAAATAATTGCTCATTTCCGTGCAAAACAGAATAACGTGCAATATCCTCATCCGTATCAGAACACAAAACAAGACCAATCGTTGGATTATCTCCTTCACTGCGTTTCAACTCATCGTACATACGTATATACATATCCATCTGTCCGACATCCTGATGAGTTATTTTTTCTGTTTTTAAATCAATCAGCACAAAGCACTTAAGAATATAGTTATAAAATACAAGGTCAATGTAATAATCCTGCTTTTCCGTATGAATGTGCTGTTGCCTCGCAACAAAGGCATAGCCTTTTCCCAATTCCATCAAAAATTTCTGCAAATTGGAAAGTATACTTTTTTCAAGGTCACTTTCTGTAAAATCAGTATTAGAAGAAAACCCTAAAAATTCTGCAATAACAGGATTTTTAATGAACTCCAGCTTACTATTCCGATACTCTGCTGTTAATTCTTCCATTTCCCGTTTCACAATATCTTTCTTCTGAGTTTTAAGCATTCGATAATAATATTGAGAAGAAATATTGCGTTGTAAAGCTCGCACGCTCCAAGTTTGATTAACTGCTTCTCTTTCATACCAATCTCGAGCTTCTTTATCATTTACCTGTAATAGTATTCTATAATGTGTCCATGAGAGAAGTGGTGTGGATTTTCCACTCGGTGAGTGGAAAATATTCGGATACTCTTTATAAAACAAATAAAAGTTATATAAATTAGTTTTGGTAAAACCTTTTCCGTATTCTAATGTAAGTTCTTTTGACAGCTTCACTATTATGCCTGAACCATATTCCGCTCTATCTTCACCTTGAAATTCTTCTTCTGCAATGCGACATCCAATCAACCAGTTACGTTGTATAAGAGAGGTATTCACAGCTTTATATGCGGCTTCTCGTGAGGACTCAATAATACCACGCAGATCTTTTATAATATCATCTGTCCGAACAAAATTTATCATTGGCGCATTTTCACCATAATCAATAGTCTTGTCATCCATAATATTTTGTCCCTCCTAATTTTGGCACAATCACTTCTATATTTTTGCTCACCGTTTAAAAATTTCATTCAATTTATTTTTTATTATATCTCATAACTACCCACCAAACAATCTCCTTACAAATCATCTTTTGTATATTTTATCTGATATACGACTTTTACCACTCTCCTTTTGAAATTTGGAGATTAATTTAAAAAAAGACTCCTGAAAAGCCACAGCTTCTCAGGAGCCAAAAATTAAAACACTATGCAATTTTTCCCCTGTATTTTAATACAGCTTTGCCCCTGCCGGAATATGATCATCTACCATCAGAAGATGAAGTCTTTCCTCTCCCTCTTCCTGATGAACGGCACTGATCAGCATACCACAGGAATCAATGCCCATCATTTTTCTCGGCGGAAGATTTGTAATCGCGATACAAGTCTTTCCAATCAGTTCCTCCGGCTCATAATAAGCGTGAATTCCGCTTAAGATCGTACGATCTTCACCTGAGCCATCGTCCAGAGTAAACTGCAGAAGCTTTTTGGACTTCGGTACAGCAACACAGTCTTTAACCTTAACGGCTCTGAAATCAGATTTACTGAATGTTTCAAAATCAACCGCATCCTTAAACAGTGGCTCGATCTCTACCTTGGAGAAATCAATTTTTTCCTCTTCACAGCAGCATGTAATGCCCTCTTCCGGACAGCATTTTTCTGCTGCAGCCGGTTTCTCTGCCTTTTTAGATGCATCAGAACCGCCAAGACTCTTCATCGTCGGGAAGAGCAGCACGTCTCTGATTGCCTGGGAATCTGTCAGCAGCATAACCAGACGGTCGATGCCGTAACCGATACCACCTGTCGGCGGCATACCGATCTCCAGTGCATTCAGGAAGTCTTCATCTGTATGCTGGGCTTCTTCATCACCTGCAGCTGCATTGGCATCCTGCTGTGCAAAACGCTCGCGCTGATCGATTGGATCGTTCAGCTCGGAGTAAGCATTACACATTTCCCATGTATTGATAAAGAGTTCGAAACGCTCTACCTTCTCAGGATCATCAGGTTTCTTCTTGGTCAGCGGAGAAATAGCCACCGGATGATCCATGATGAATGTTGGCTGGATCAGGTTCTTCTCGCAGTATTCCTCGAAGAAGAGGTTGATGATATCACCCTTTGTATGACGCTGCTCAAATTCGATATGATGTTCTTTTGCAAGTGCCTTTGCTTCTTCATCTGTTGCTACTGTATCAAAATCGATACCGGCATATTTTTTGAT
>JAEDHB010000032.1 GCA_016297265.1 Butyrivibrio sp. | reverse complement strand
TAATGCAATAAAGCCTTCATTCCACGACTTGTCTTTGTCAATTACTGCATCAATATTCAAATCCAATATTTTGCCGATTCCTGAACATGTTTTGCACATTCCGTTCGGGTCATTGAAGGAAAAATATGATGAGGTCCCCACAGCAGGCTGCCCTATTCTTGAATACAATAATCTCAATGCGGAGTACATATCACTGATGGTTCCCACCGTAGAACGTGCGTTGCCTCCAAGCCTGCTCTGGTCAACAATTACAGAAGCAGTGAGATTGTTAATGTATTCCACATCAGGTTTTTCATATTTAGGAAGTCGTCCTCTTATCCAGGCTGAGTAGGTCTCGTTAATCTGGCGCTGGCTTTCCGCCGCAATTGTGTCAAAGACAATGCTGGATTTACCGGAGCCCGACACTCCGGTAAAAACTATGATTTTATTCTTAGGTAATTCAAGTGATATATTTTTCAGATTATTGGTTTTAAGTCCTTTAATTACAATATTATCCGACATAATTATCCTCTCTTCCTTACAGGTATCTGTATTTCAGACAACCATTGTTCGCTGCTGTCCGTATTCCATATTCCGTCGATATAGTTTTCCCTGATATTCCCTGCTATCTCATATCCATTGTCCTCAATAAACTGCAGGATGGTTGCATAGCTCTCAGGAAAGCGGTCATAGGAACCCTTATGAAAAATACATGCCGCCTCCACTTCAGGTAATTTTTGAAAATGAAGATTATCCAGATCCTCCTTCATCTCAGTAACCGCCTCGCAAGTCTGAATCAATATTTTTTCCTCCTTGTATCCGCTCTCAAGATACTGAGTAAAGCAATATTCAGGCTTGGCACATACACAACCTGCTTCTTCCATAAGCGCTCCCATATCGGGCATTACAGTGAAGAGATCATCATAAGTATCAATTCTTGTCTCAACACTCGCCACTATTACTTCGGGCAGAGTCTTTACCAGCACCGGATTATCCAGAGTGGCGTTTTTCTTAGTCAAATAAGAGTCCAGAATCGCAAGCTGTCTTGTGAGTTCTGCAATCTTTTCCATAACCTCTGCCTTTTTGTTGGCGATGAAGCTTTCCTGATTTCCTCCGTTTCTGATTCTTTTGATATCCTCAAGCGTAAAACCGGCCTTCTTCAAAGCAGTAATCTGATGTATAACCGACATCTGGTCCATGGTGTAATACCTGTATCCGCTTTCGTCATCCACATACGCCGGCATCAGAAGTCCCTCGGATTCATAAAACCGCAAAGTCTTTACCGTTATATGGTTCATCTGTGCAAAAAAACCGATTCTGTACAGTACCCTTTCCTGCTTCTCGGTGCAGGCTTTGTGTTCGTCGTTCATTCTCATTTTATAACCTCCTACTATCATATATCCCGATTGTACACTCTGCCCTTACGGTCAGAGTCAAGTATTTTATTCCTTTTTAAGTAATTTTTTGTATGTTATGTCTATTGCAAAAGCTCCAAGTGGTGCTGTTATGACAATTGCAAGTACCGCCACGGTCAAAACAATATTTCCACAGGCAAGTCCAAGAGCCAAAGGAATTCCTCCGATTGCCGCCTGTACAGTAGCTTTTGGCGTATAAGCCATCATGGTAAATGAACGTTCCTTCATATTCAGATTCGTACCAAGCAGACATACCCACACGCCGAGCATTCTGAATACCAGTGCTGCCAAAATAACAATCACAGCCTTGATACCCACATTTCCAAGGTAGTTGATATTGACACAGGCTCCCACAAGCACGAACAAAACAATTTCCGCTCCAACCCATAGTTTGTTGTATTTCTGAGAAAGTCTCTTTGCCACAGGTTCCCTGAATTTCTGAAGTGCAACACCGATGAACATAACTGCAATAAGCGCTGAAAATGTTATCGGAGTATCCATCATGTCCTCAAGCTTTACTAAAAGCATTGATATACTCAGCACAATAAGCACCTTCGCGGTATCCCTGATATGTATTTTCTCAAATACTTTGGACATAACAATCCCGGCTGCCATACCCACGGCAACGCCGGCTATTATCGAAACAGGAATATTGACAAATCTGATTGCAGATACCCCATCCCCCTGAATCATTCCCGTGAAAGTGGTGAAAAGAACGATTACATACACATCATCCACGGATGCTCCGGCAAGTATCAGCTGCGGAATTCCTTTGTTGGTTCCGTATTTCTCATCCATAAGCTTAACCATTCTCGGCACCACCACGGCAGGCGATACCGCCGCCAAAACCGCACCCATGATTGCCGATTCAAGCAATGACAAACCAAGTAATCCGGTTCCCAGTATAAGCATACCGGCAAGTTCAAAGGTTGCCGGAACAAAGCACATCATAATGGCTGGCCTTCCTATTCTCCTAAGTCCTGATATATCAAGACTGAGCCCTGCTCTCGTAAGAATAATGATTAATGCTATTTTTCTCAAATCCGCCGATATTGCAAGCAGGCTTGGGTCAAGCATATCCAGCACATAGGGACCAAGGACAATACCTGTCACAAGCATCCCTATAAGTGACGGAAGTTTTACTTTTTTACAAATTCCTCCCAATACTAATCCAACTATCAAAACAAGAGCCGTACTTAATAACATTCCGATTTCCTCGCAGTAAAATTACATTATTGCAGTCATTATACATCAGAAATTATATTATTACTATTCCCATTTGAATGTCTTTACTGCAATTCCGCCGCAGACCACCGCGATAACCACGAGAATTATGAGTTCATGAACATGCCCTGCTATTCCCGCAGATGAGCTCACCGCCTTCATGAGTCGGATTCCGACTCCTAACGGAAGGACGTTTGCTATTTTCTGCATACCTCCCGGAAGTACTTCATAAGGAATCGAAGTTCCGGAAAAGAGAAGCATAGGAAAATATACTATGGTTGTCACAATTCCCATACTCTTCGAAGTCTTGCAAAGGCTTGCAATGAGTAATCCAATGGAAAACATAGACACGAGTGTAAGGAACCAGCATCCGATATATGCAAACACATTACCGCTCATCCTGTATCCAAATCCCAGACACGCAACTAATGTCAGAATAATAACTGATATAACTGACATTATGCCGCTGCACATCACATCAGCCATCAATAGCTTGAACGGACTGCAAGGACTGCAATACAGGTGTTTGAGTATTTTTTTGTCGCGGTAATCCACCAGAACGATCGGAATACTCATAAATGCATAGCAGCATATTCCCACTGCGCTGAGAGCCACAAAGCTTGTCTCAAGATATGTCATATCAGTATTCCCGGCCGTCTTCCCCCCGGCAATCACGGCAATAAGAATAAGCGCTACAAGGGGCATACATATTCCAAACAGAAATGCATCCGGTGTTCTAAAAAACAGTTTTTGTTCAATTGAATAAAGTTTAAGAAATCTTTTCATTACTCTTCCTCCTCGTTCATATACCACAGATAGGCGTCCTCAAGATTATCATGAGGGGTTGAATTAATCACACTTTCAACACTTCCTTTTGTGATAATCCTGCCTTTTTTGATAATGCATATATTGTCACAAAGTTTTTCTGCTTCTTCCATATAGTGAGTTGTCAAAAGAATCGTGAGTCCTTTTTTCTTCAGATTCACAAGTATTTTCCATACTTCACGCCTTGCTTCCACATCAAGACCTGTTGTAAGCTCATCCATAAAAATAACATCCGGATTACCTAAAAGTGATAATACAATCGATAATTTCTGTCGTTCGCCTCCTGACAGTTTCATAACATTTGATTTTCTGAATTCCCAAAGTCCAAATCTGTCAAGCAATTCTCTGTAATCCGCAGGTTTGCTGTACAATGCAGAATACTCTTCGCATAATTCGTATACCTTTATTCCCGTCTGGTATGCACAGGTCTGCAGCTGCACACCCACTCTGGCAAATACCTCTTTTCTGTTTTTTGAAGCATTCATTCCAAAGAGCTTCGCGCTGCCGGCATCAGGTTTTTTCAGTCCGAGAATCATTTCGATTGTTGTACTCTTTCCTGCCCCGTTGTGTCCAAGCAGTCCGAAAACTTCACCCTTGTTGACACAAAAGCTCAAATCATCAACAACTTTTCTTCCGTCATAGGACTTTGTCAGACCATCGACTTCAATAAATTTCTCTGTCATTTTATCTTCCTCCTGTTTGTTTCTGAGGTAAGGTTACACCCTCCCCTAATGTGGAGAGTCAAGAGGTATTTTGAGTTTTTGCAAAAAAAAGAAAGCCACCCGAAAGTGGCTTCCTACTATTCTTCAAAATCTTCTGATGAAACTGTATCTACCAGGCGTCCAATAACCAGATGCCTCTCCGGTCCGGTTGCATTCTGACAGGTGTACAAGGTAACAAATTTATCGTCCCATTTAGGGTTAACGCCCGTTGTTTTGTGTGCTTTACTCATAACCAAATCAATGTAGGCCCTGCCGCTCTCCTCGTCATTTGCAATCGGATAGTTCACATCAAACAATTCCGGAGTATCCGCCTGAGTTGTATCAACAATAGCAATCATCTCATATATCTGAACCGTATCTTTCAGATATATGAAAAATCGGATATCATTATTTTCAACCGCTGTATTAAAATACTTCGTTCCGTCGAGTTTTCTAAGCATTCCGAACATCGTTCCATTCTTCATACTGTGACCATATATGAAGGAATTTTTGTCCGTCATCTCAGGGTTCTGTCTGTAATCTAAAAAGATTGAGCCGCTGATACTGTATTCCCCTGTATATGCAAATTCCAGATAATGGTCATTATCGATTCCCTGTACAATCGGGTAGTTGATATCACAGTAGGGCACGCTAATCCAGCCTATTGTATCCGGGCTTTCCTTGCGTATTTCGTCATAGTCAAATTTTTTAATAGGAAGCACCACCGGCTCCTGCGACTCTGCTTCCCCCTGTGAATCAGATTCCGCGGACGGCACTACAATCACACTTTCGTTCTCAATATACTTTGTTGAATCCTCGTATATTTTTTTCCCTTTGCTGTATTGAACCAGCTTAACCGTCAGCATTACTGCGGAGGTTACAAAGATTATCGAAAATACAACAAAAAGAATTCTTCTGATTATCTCTCTTTTCTTCAGTTGGTTTTCTGTCTGTTTTTTGTTTTCTTCATCGTTCATAGTCATTCTCCTTCGAAGATAACTGTATACTTCATATTATACATCTTCATCCCACATCTGTCTTCGGTATTTTTTTAAAAAATAAACATGTCACTATTGCGGATGGTATGCAGGAAAGTATAAATGCAATCGGCTGTGCCTCCTGAATCCCTGCCAATCCCCTGATATTTGACAAAATATACAATGCCGGAATAAATAATATTCCGCTACGACTAGCTGACAGGAACGAAGAAGCAAGT
The DNA here is from genome assembly GCA_016297265.1 of Butyrivibrio sp. GTDB lineage: Bacteria > Bacillota > Clostridia > Lachnospirales > Lachnospiraceae > Eshraghiella. Next base: position 10,035 of record JAEDHB010000032.1, on the reverse strand, counting down.
TTCTGTCCCGTTGTCTGCAAAAGCATTTCCGACACCATACAATACGGTAAAAACAGCAACGCTGCCAATTGCAGCCTGAGTGCACGAACTCCGATAAGTATTACATCAGCATCATTCCTGAACAGCTTAACCAGTTGAGGTGCCAGAATGAATGCAATCACCGAAATAATGCAAACCAGTATCTCCGATATAATAAAAGTAATTCTGTATGCTTTGCGCACGCGCCCGTATTTTTGTGCGCCGTAGTTGAAACTGCTTATTGGCTGAAAGCCTTGCCCAAATCCTATTGCTATGGAGAAAACGAAGAATACTATTCGTGACACTATACTCATTCCCGCAATGGCCGCATCTCCGTATGGTTTGGAAACATAGTTTAACACCACCACGCTCAGGCTGTTAAGACATTGTCTAAGCATACTCGGAAAGCCTGTTCCTGCAATATTCCATATTTTTTTAATATCCCCTTTTACATTCTTAAGGGATAATGTTGTCTGAGTTTTTTTGCGCAGAAACATGCTAAGAAGAATCGAAAAGCTCACCACCTGTGAAATTGCAGTGGACAGACCGGCTCCTGCAACGCCCATATCAAGGGCAAACATGAACAGCGGGTCAAGCGCTGTATTAAGTACCGCACCCGTCAGCATCGCAATCGCCCCGAGCTTGGCGCGCCCTTCATACCTTAGAATATTGTTCATTGTAAAAGAAGATACAATAAACGGAGCCGAAGCCAGAATATATTTTACATATGTCTTGGAATATGGTGCAATTGTATCCGTACTGCCAAGCACCCTCACAAGCCAGTCAATATTAAACGCGCACACTATTGCCACCACAGTTGCCGTCACAAAGGACAGAACTATACCCTTTGATGCGGTTTCGCTGGCGTCCCGGACTCTTTTGGCGCCCAGTTCACGGGACATTATGCTTCCGCTGCCCTGTCCAAAGAAAAAACCAACCGCCTGTAAAATTGACATATATCCAAATACGATACCAACCGCTCCGCTGGCGCTGGTACCAAGCATTCCTACAAAAGCTGTATCAACAAGATTATACAGATTACTAATCAGCATCGTAATGACTGTTGGTATGGATAGTGACACCAAAAGTCCGGCAATCGGCGTCTTGGTCATTTTATCATACTGTCTGGATATCAGTTCACTGCTCATCATATCGTCTCCTCTAAATCGTGTTATTACAGTATATCACATTAATCCATAAAAATGTGTTTTTCCGATGATAGTTTTATTTCTAAAATAATGATTGGCAGATACCATGTCAATAATATCTGCCAATTATTAATAATATTTTAATTCATGCTCTATGCTGAAAGTCCAATATCATCCGATAGCAATTTGCACAGTTCTTCCCACACTGCATTTGCAATTGCTGCATGTCCCTCCGGTGTGAAATGCTCTTCATCCGCATTGCTTGGATATGCATAATCCGAGGCGGCAATAAAGCGAATATGTTTTCCTGATGCGATATGCTCATACACCCTTTTCAATTCTTTTGAAACCTTAACCGAATGTTGATCAAATTCAGGATCATATTCTTCCTTCCATACATTCTCTCCCAGATAAATAGGGGAGAGCAGAAGTATTTTGTCAGCGGGCAGTCTCTGCAAAAGTATGTCAAGACACTTTTCTATTCCTGCGCCAATCTCTTGTGCAGAGGCTTTGTAGCATGACTTACAGTCATTGGTCCCAAGCATAATAACCGCTCCGTCAATTTCTGTATATTGCGATAGTATTCCCGGCAATGCAAGTGCTCCGTTCCTTCCCGGTCTGTACAAATCTTCAAATACCGTTGTCCTTCCGCACAGGCCTTCCTCAAGAATCTCGACATTGTAACATTTCATCCGTTCACTGATAATTCCCGTCCATCTGATATTCCGAGGATACCTCTCACCATTCTCCGGAATATATCCCCATGTATTTGAATCGCCAAAACACAGTATTCTCTTCATACCGTCACCTCATTTCCTACTATTTTACTAGGTTTTAAGTATGATAACATTTATTCCTCTATTTATCAAGTATTTTTTCAAAAATATTCATTGCATAATCAATGCGTGCTTCATCCATATTTGAATAATTAATGATAAAACAATGTTCTTTCCTGTCAGTATCCTTAATATAATAGTCCGATATTGCTTTGATTCGTATACCTTCATCATCAAGCCTTTTGACAATTTCGCAGTCCTCCACATCCGTATTTACTTCAATCAAAAAATGAAGCCCTGCATCATTTTCCAATATTCTGCATTTTTTGCCGAAACTGCTTTTCTCAATGGAATTGATAATGGATTTCCTTTTCCTGCTGTAATGGAGCCTCATTCTGTTAATGTGTTTTTCAAAATATCCCTGCGCAATGAATTCTGCAAGTGTATACTGCTCAAAATTTGATACTGTGCATGAATAAAATGAAAGCATTCTGTAAAATTTGTTGGCAAGATGCACCGGCAAAATCATATAGCTGACACGGATTGTTGGCGTCAGTGATTTGGAAAAAGTATTCATATAAATTACCTTATTACATGCGTCAATTGAGAACAGGGGCGGTATCGGTTTTCCGTCAATTCTGAATTCGCTGTCATAATCATCCTCAACAATATATCTCTCTTCCTTCTCGTTTGCCCACGCAAGCAGTTCGTACCGCCTGCTTGCCGGCATATTGATTCCCGTTGGGAAATGATGATTAGGACAAATATGCGCCACATCCGCATTGCATTTCCTTAGTTCTTCAACAGTAACACCATAATCATCTATGGATGCAAAGGAACATTCTACTCCCTTCTGACCGTATATATGAATCAGCTTTTTGTAGCCCGGGTTCTCCAAAGTATATATTTTATCCTTACCCAGAAGTTCAATGATGAAGCTGTACAGATATTCGGTTCCGGCACCTATAATAATCTGGTCCGGGTCCACAAGCAATCCTCTAAAGGATTTCAGATGGTCAGCAATGGCTTTTCTTAATTCAAACACACCCGCAGCAGGTGAAATCTTCATAAGCTTGTCCTTATATCCTGAAATTATCTCCCTGGATATTTTGGCCCAGACTGAAAAAGGAAAATTGTCCGAATCAATTTCGTTGCTCGTAAAATCACATATATACTCTTTTTCCTTGGGAATACGAATGTCATAATGCACCTCCGCGGACATATTAATTGGTGTCATACCTTCAATTTCAGCCACATAATAGCCCTTTTTAGGCAGAGTGTATATGTAGCCCTCACTTATCAACTGGTCATATGCATTTTGAATCGTAATGGTACTGGTCCCGTTATTTTTCGCAAACATTCTCTTTGAGGGAAGCTTTTCACCCGGTGCGAGAGTTCCCGACAATATATCGTCCTTTATACATTTGTACAGGTATTCATATACCGGGCAGTCTATATTTTCAAAAGAATATGTGAGCATATGCTTTGCCTCCATTCTGGAATGTAAAATATTATGATTTTGGTTATTTTTATATCTCCAGTTTGAGTATATACTTTTTGCAAACAGATTTCAAGGAGGAAAAACAATGAACGAATCACAATATGAATTAAACAAAGGTCTTGCTCAGATGTTAAAGGGAGGCGTTATTATGGATGTAACAACTCCCGAACAGGCAAGAATTGCGGAGAAAGCCGGCGCCTGTGCAGTTATGGCTTTGGAAAGAATCCCTGCGGACATTCGTGCAGCAGGCGGAGTTTCAAGAATGAGTGACCCAAAAATGATAAAGGGTATTCAGGATGCCGTAAGTATTCCTGTTATGGCAAAATGCCGTATCGGACATTTTGTGGAAGCTCAGATTCTCGAAGCAATTGAGATAGATTACATTGATGAGTCAGAGGTACTTTCCCCTGCCGATGATATCTATCACATTGATAAAACAGAATTTAAGGTGCCATTTGTATGTGGTGCAAGAGACCTTGGCGAGGCACTTCGACGCATTAACGAGGGGGCATCAATGATAAGAACCAAGGGCGAACCGGGAACAGGCGATGTTGTTCAGGCTGTGCGCCATATGAGAAAAATGAATTCCGAAATCAGAAAAATTGTATCCCTATCCAAGGATGAATTATATGAAGAAGCAAAACAGCTTCAGGTTCCTTTCCACCTTGTGCAGTATGTTCACGACAACGGAAAACTTCCTGTGGTAAACTTTGCTGCCGGCGGTGTTGCGACCCCTGCTGATGCCGCACTTATGATGCAGCTTGGCGCTGAAGGCGTATTTGTCGGCTCAGGAATTTTCAAATCCGGAGACCCTGCAAAAAGAGCCGCTGCAATTGTCCAGGCTGTCACAAATTACACCGACGCTAAGCTGATTGCCGAACTTTCGGAGGATTTGGGTGAAGCAATGGTAGGAATCAATCCAAGCGAAATTAAAGTGATAATGGAAGAAAGAGGTAAATAGATATGAAAATAGGTATTCTCGCTGTTCAGGGTGCATTTATAGAACATAGAAAAATAATGGAAAAACTCGGTGCCGAGTGCGTAGAAATCAGGCAGAAAAAAGACCTTGACGGCATCGAGGGAATCATTCTCCCCGGTGGCGAGAGTACCGTTCAGGGAAAATTGCTGAACAAACTCGATATTTTTACGGAATTAAAACAAAAAATCGAGAACGGGCTTCCTGTTCTCGCCACATGTGCCGGTTTGATTTTACTTGCTCAAAACATTGAAAACGACAATGTTACACATCTTGCCACACTCCCGGTTACCGTCCGCAGAAATGCCTACGGACGACAATTGGGAAGCTTTGTGACTAACAGCAATGTGGGCTGTGTGGATAATTTTCCGCTTGTATTCATACGCGCACCTTATATTACCGATGTATCCCCTGATGTTGAAATATTGACCTGTGTGGACTCCAATATTGTAGGGGTAAAATACCGCAATCAGATTGGTCTTGCATTTCATCCTGAAATGACAAATGATACACGTATTCATGAACTGTTCTGCAGGGAAGTGGAGATGGCGTCTGCCGGAATATAGACCTATACTTTCAATTAATGGGTTTTCTGATGACTATTACTGTTTCCTGTATTGCGGAAAAAGTTGCCAAAATACATACAAAACCTGCAGAATATGAAATGTCAATCAATGACAAAGTAAGCGGTAAAACGAATAATACCGCACCTGTTATTTTATTCGCCGGAGAATGAACCGGCACAAACCTCTTCTGCACTACTAATCCTGAAATAATATTTATCAGCTTAATTACTGCAATTAGCCCTATCCAAATCCAAATAACCTTACTAATTTTCACTACCGGTAAAAGCTTAATCAATGCTATTGCAACAAAAACGAAATCAGCTATAGTATCCAATTTTTCCCCAAACTCACTACTTGTACCAAGCTTTCGTGCTATTGTTCCGTCAATCATATCGGAAATACCTGCAGTCAGATAGCAGATATAGAATCCCAGTGAAAATACCGGGAAAAAAATCAGCAACAGGCTTATTACGATTCTGCTACAGGTTATCACATTAGCTATCATTTTGTTCGTCCTTTTCAAAAGCTATCATTCTACGCCCTCCATTATGATTTATATTTTATCATAAAAGACCTTAAATGTTATATTAAAGCAAGCTTGTGAGTGTCGGCATGGCGATACACCTACTAACTGAAAGTTTCGTGTGTTCGAAATTGGGATTTGACAATCCCTACATGTGCATCATATTACACTTATGTAATTATCCTCTACATAAACAGCTTTTCCATCCGCAAGCTTAATCTCATCGTTGCCATTCGGCATTGCTGTTGTTTCAGAACTATTCCAATGGGGGATAATAGGATTGTCAATAACATGTAATCCATCTGCTAAATTTCCTGCGGCATACATACTGCCTGCACTGATTCCGACATATACAAGTCCATTACCTAGTGCATCATAGAGGATTCTATCAAAGCCAGATTGTACACTAATATATTTTCATAATGAATTCCCATTGAAAAGAGTTCGTGAAAACATATTGCAATTCCCTCTCTTGCACCATCTGCTTCAATTCCAGCAGTTGGAATATAAAGCACTTTCACATCTTTGGGGCACTTTCCAAATCATTCTAAACTAAAATTTAGTTTTTCATTTGACCCTGAAATTTGGGTGTGCATACTTATATTCTTTTCCGTATTTTATCGACATTTCTATTCATTACTTTTCTTCCATAATGCACATAAGCAAAATTTTTCAATTTACTCCATGTTTGGCGATGTTGTTCAAAGAAGCTATCTGGATTATCATATACTCCATAATCCACAACTACAGCATTATTTTGTACAAACGTATCCTCTCCATGCCAATTAAGATTAAGCCTTTCTAAATTAGATACAGCCACCGCATATTTAGCAAAAGCTCCTCTAACATTTTTATGCTTATCCTTTATCGCACTCACATAACTTTCATCTGTAATCACACCTTCAAGTGCAATCCAATTACCCAAGTATAGAACTTCTACCCAAGTATGCACGATACGTTCCGGCGCCAATACGGAAATTAACCATGATGTAGCTCCTCGCTGAAAATATTTACTTACTTCAGAGCCATGCAATCTGCAAGGTATTCCTACACTTCGTAGCAACGCCATAAGTAAAGTTGCCTTTGTATTACATTGCCCGTATCCATCTTTTAACACTTCTTCTGCAGATAATAAGTCTGAACTGTTATATCCAAACAATATCTCGTTTCTTACGAAATCATAAATGGCAGCTATTTTGTTATATTCATCTAATTCTATCCATTTACGATTTTTTATAAGAGACTGTATACTCTCTACATCAAAATTTAGCATTTTAGTCATTTCAAGATATTTCTTCTCCATAATATCGCCTCTCTTTCTTCTTATGGCTCTATTATAGAAAACAAACCTCTAATAAACTTTCAAAAATTCGCTATCTTTTACTGTACTTCTCGCCGGAAGCCCCATCATCCTTTTTACTGTAGATGCAAAATGTGATGGTGAATCAAATCCTGCGTTTAATGCGGCTTCTGTTATCCGTTTCCCAGCTAATAAATCTTGAAATGCTCTTTCTAACTGATGCAGTGTTAAATATTTTTTAAGCGTTATCCCTACCTGTTCACTAAATAAATGAGATAATCGGCTTGCTGAAATACACAATTTTCCGGCATATTCCTCTATCGAATGCTCTTCACAACTACATTGTTCAAGCATCTTAAGGAAGACTAAAATTCTATCATCAAATTGTTTATTCAAATATGGAATATCAAAGCATTCGTACATTTCAGCCATAAACTTTCTATATGTTTCTGTATCAAATGTATCTTTCATATCCATTGCTATCTTCTTTAGTTCATTTGATTTACTATCATCCACAATACAATAGTCTTTGTCTTGCAATATACAATTCAGTTTTATCCCGATATCGGATACTGGTTCTATCACACATGTAAAATGAATTTTACTATTAGCTTTGAAAGAATGTCTGACATTCTTATTTACCAGAATACAAGAACACATAATCTTTTCTTTGCCTACTCTAATTTCTAACTCATCTTCCAAACATAGAAAAAACTGTATCATGCCATGACTATGTGCGGACGCATCCAAATGGTCTGTCAACATTGAAATCTTATCTATATCCCAATATATACGATTCATGCCACACATCCTTTCCACCTATATTTCAACAGAAAATTCAAATTCATCTACTCATCAAGCATCAGTTTTCCTGCTTTCGCTTTTGCCTTTAACTGAGCCATCTGTTCCTTTTCGATTTCTTGTATGCTTTTCTCAGGTGTCGGTAAATCCTCGGGCATAGTGCCCCCTATTTTTTCTATAGCACTACGTACTTCTTTACCAACAGAATAGTGAATGGAAGTGGCTGTTTTTGCATTATCTACTTCGTCCTTCCTCAGCTTTTCTTCTGTCTGTGAAATACGAAAAAGATTCGCAATCAATTCCGTACTGCCCATATAGTCAAGTATCTTCTGACCAACCTCAAGATTCTTTTTTTTGTGAATATCATCAACATCTAATCCGCCATACAATCCCATATAACCCGCATTCTGGAAGATTGCAAATTCTTCATTCGTAATTACCCCGGCATTATGTGCAGTTTCCGCAAGCATTTGATTCCACTGTTTAATATCTCCGCGTACAACCAAACGCCTCCTATCTTCATCTAATTCATTGAAATGATCTGCCACTTCTTGCCTATATGTTTGGATTGCAAAATATGTTTGCCCTAATGCAATTACTTCTTTTCTCGGATCACCATTTTGCATAATCAGATAGCATGCATATCTGGTTAATTCATAATCAACCATCGGCTTTGTGCCACCTTTAGGCATATTTGATGTTTTCCTGACCTCGGGAAAACATTCCTCTACACTTCTTCCACTATTTTCACACGCTATCATTGCACGTTTAATTACATTTTGAAAATTTTCCCATTTTGTATATTCTAATGCCGGTGCAAGTTCTCTAGCAGACCAAAACTCAGTTCCGTCTGCTCTGATTTGCTTTATATCCTCAAAGCGTTTATATTCTCTCGCTTTCAACTCCTTCACCATGGATGCCTCCAATCTTCTTCATATATACTCAAGATTACACATAGTAACTCATGCACAAATTCAAATCTTCTGTTGCTTTCAATCTCTCCGCAAGACTTAAATTGAAGTTTTAAGTATTTATATCTTAGCCTTTTTTCTTACTTTTTGCGGAATATATTATTGTAACAGTTAAAGAAATTATTATAAGGATATGTAAAATGGTATGATATACATCTGGTATATATCTACCATCAATCTGTAGCCATTGTATTGTTCCAGAAAAATATTCAATCTTTCCTTCCAATGTACCCATAAATCCACTATTGAAAATGGTGTACCACTCATGACATAAAAATTGTATCACAAACCACATTGACATCCAACAAATCACAAACCACTTTCCAAACTTTTCCTCTATGATAAATAAAACCACTGCTATCAAATAAATCAAAAAGAATATTCCATCTTCTTTATACGACCTTGTAACAAGGCACTTGTCACCAAAATGTATTCCTATCATGTCAAGAAAAAACCATAGCAACAGAATCATCTGTGCAATAATACAATACTTCTTTTTCATCTTTATAATCCTCCACAACTTCAAATCTTCTGTTCTATTCATCCCAATAATCTATCGTATCTCGAGGTGTAGTATCAATTCCAAACAACTGCCACATAAAATCCTCTTTCTCATGATAAAGATTAATTATTCGAATGTATTTATCTTCTATCCTATAAAATACATAATTTCCAGACACAAATATGTACCGATAATCTGACACCACATCAAGCATTTTCGATACCTCAGAACCCTTCTCTTCATAATCACAAAGCCCTCTTATTGTATCTGTAATGCTTTTGATAATTTTCTTTGCTTTATCCTCGCCATATTCCCCAGATATTGCCGATTTTAATGCACGTAGTTTATCCGCTGCATCAGGAGTATATTTTATCTTTTTCAATCAATTACCCCCAATTCCCGTTCCAAATCATCTGCATCAATCCAACCTTCCATTTCAGCTCGTTCCTCAGCTCGCTTCAAATCAAGCATCAGCATGGCAACCGCTTGTTCCCTCAACGCTTCTTTGCTATTCTTGGTAACAATAAAAGGAAGACCTTCAACATTTAAAGACTGCTGTATAAAGGTGTTAAATGCATCTGTCAATGTCATTCCGGTTTTTGCATAAATATCCTCGACCGCTCTTTTGATTTCTGAATTTATTCTTACTTGAAACGTTGAATCCTTTGGTGCAATAGCAACATTCAAATTTGTATCCATAAGACATACCTCCACTTTTCTACATCATAAAACTTCTTTCACCATGCGTCAATACATTGTCATTACACATGCTTTTATGATATATACTTTCTATGAGACAATTTCACATTATTTTGTCTGAACACCCTTCTACAGTCCATTCATTTGTCTTTCTTTTATCTTACACCAACTCACAAATCCGTAGATATCATTGAAAAGAAATGCAACAAAGCATACCACCACTGATAAATATTTAATATCATACAAACTTGCTA
>JAEDHB010000031.1 GCA_016297265.1 Butyrivibrio sp. | reverse complement strand
ATTCTACTTGATTAATTATGAGTATAACTACAATTTGTATCTAACATGTATCAAAAAAATAAAAATTCGATAACGAATCCCTCGTTATCGAATTTTTACTACTTAATACAAATATACAATTGTTCCATCTTCAAGAAGGGTAATGGTATGATGTTCCTTATTATCGGATCTGGTAAAAATTATCTGCCAGAATACCGCTACATATGTATTGAATATTTTTTCCACCGCCTTGTAGGGTCTTGCCTCCCAGTAATACCATTGTCCAAACTCGGATTCGACATCAAAGCTTATTCTGCCCTGTTCCTTCAGAGAATGTATTGCTTTCTTGGCTGTTATATACATTTCATAGCCTGTTTTTTCCATTTCGGAAGCGGAAGCCACTGTCAATACACTGTCCCACTCACCGGTCACAAGCCTTTTCTTCTGATCGCTTGTCAGGCCGTCGGAGGCCTTCTTGGCAAGCTCTATGCTCTTCATTTCATAATATTTTTCAGGAACATGCTGTACGACTGAGTTGTCCTTATTGCTTTTTGCCGTTGCAATTATTCCGGGCAGAACAAGTCCCGCTGCCGTACACAATAAAACCATAAGTATGGTAGTCACATACAAAATAATTCTTCTAGCCTTCATTATCTGCCACCCCTCCTTCTGCCGGATTAAAGCTCACCGTCATTGTCGTACCTTTGCCTATTTCACTGTCAACCTCAAGGTCCGCCCCGTACAGCTTAAGTATTGTGGCAACAATGGACATTCCGATGCCCGCGCCGCCTTCCTTTCTTGACCTGGACTTGTCCGCCATATAGAATTCGTCGCACATTCTTTTCGTCTGTTCCACAGTCATACCGATTCCATTATCAGCCACTTTGAATACATATTTTCCGTCGATTATTTTCCCGCTGAAAATAATGGTGCTGTTTTCCTCGGATGCTTTTCTCGCATTGTCAAGGAGATTGATAAATACTGTAACCAGCAATTCCTTTTCTCCCGGGATAATTTCCTTATCAAAATCACTGACCAGATTGATGGATTTCTTGTCCATAGAAGGGCGGAGGGATTCCACGGCCTCCCTGCCGACAGCTTCGGCGTCAGCCACCTCGCCGCTCACCTCTTTTTGTCTCAGATACAGCAAATCTAACAGCTTATGCGACATATTTTCCAGTCGTTTTCCTTCACTGAAAATATAATTCAGCGCTATAAGCCGGTTTTCGCGGTCAAGCTCCACCGACCTCATGGTATCCGCATAGCCGATGATGGAAGTCATTGGTGTTTTTATCTCATGGGTAAAGTCCATAATAAACTGCTCCCTCTTATGTACCATCTCATCCAGTTCTTCCACACGCTTCTCAACAGCCCCTGACATCATATTGAAATTTTGTGCCAGGTTGCCTATTTCATCATGTGATTTTATCACAACGCGCTCATGATAATTTCCCTCGCTTATATGCGTGGTAAGTTTTCTCAGCTTCTCCAAAGGTCTGATGAGCAGATAACTAAGAGAATAGCTTAGTATGGACAAAATAATCGTCAATGCAGCCATCGCGATACGAAAATATTTTATCTGGGTATCAAGCATCTCATATATGCTTGATACATCCTTTCTGGTAACAAAATAGAGCGGCATTTCCTTAATTCCGTCAAAAGAAACAACCTCAATATAATGTTTTCCCCCATCCTCCGTCCACATATATTTGACATCGCCTTTTGTTGCATTTTCCAGCAGGGCTTCATTGTTATAACTCATGTTGTCATCCGTGGAAAATACTGTGGATTTACCGTAAATTATGTAAAAATCCGAATCCTCCATCATAATACTGTTGGCAAATTTGCTACCGAAGGAAGGCAGGGAAATCAGAACACTGTTTTCGCCGCCTGCAAAAATCTTTTGCATTACTTCATATTCAATTGATGATTTCACAAGATTATTCTCCGTCACCGCAGTCTGAAAAATGGATTCCCTGGCAAGATTAAAATTCTTGCGAATCATAAGATATCCTATAAGTCCAAGTCCTATGGATATCAGAATCAGATTGCCGACAACAATTTTGTATCTGAATTTCATTATTTTATTCCAATCTGTATCCTACTTTGAACACTGTTTTGAGCGAAGTATTAAGGTCAAGCTTCTTACGCAGCCTTTGTATATGTAAGTCCAGAGTTCTTGTCTCCACCGAATATTCCATGCCCCATATTTCTTCGTATATCTTATCTCTGACAAGAGTGATTCCCACATTTCTGACTAAAAGTGTAATGAGTTCAAATTCCTTTGGTGTAAGCTCAATCTGTTCACCGTTCTTTGTAACCATTTGGTTCTCAACATCAATGACAATATCCCTGAATTCGAGTTGTTTATCCGTCTTTTTGTATCTTCGTAAAACAATATTAACCCTCGCCATAAGCTCTGCAATTTCAAATGGCTTAACAATATAGTCCTCAGCTCCGGATGTAAGTCCTTTAACCCTGTTATCCAGGCTCCCCATAGCTGTAATAAATATTACCGGGATGGACATTGGCCTGATATATTCCATCAGTTCAAAACCGCTTATTTCCGGCAGCATCACATCGAGTAATACCAAATCAAAATTTCTGTTTTCCAGCAAATCTGCGGCCTCTTTTCCGTCATATGCCGTTGTGCAGGAATATCCCGCCATACTCAGATTAATTCTGATTAAATCCGATATTGCTTTTTCATCTTCAACTATCAATATTTCAACCATTATTTTTCTCCTGCAAGCTGATAAATAGATAATAATACATAAGTAGACCATTTATCAACAGTTTACAACAATTCAATGACTATGGTATAATCCAGACATACAAAATAGGGGGGGGACACAAATGCCTAATCCATACAGAGTCCTTGGAGTTTCTGAATATGCCTCTTTTGACGAGATAAAGAAAGCATATCGTACACTGAGCAGAAAATATCATCCCGATTCCAATCCTAACGATCCTGATCCTGAAAACACGAAAAACAATTTCCGAAGAATTCAGGAAGCCTATGAAGCAATTGAAAAGGAACGTAATTCACCTGATTATAAAGAACACCGGACACACAATTCACATTCCGGTTCAAATACATATGATGATGATAATTTGCGTTATCCCGGTTACGACTACGGCAAGGGCGAGGAAATGAACGATACTCCTGAATACAAATCGGCAGTAAGCTTTATATCTTCGGGACAGTTTGATGAAGCAATAGCCGTGCTTGAAAGCATTCCGTTTTTTAACCGAAATGCAAGATGGTATTACCTTCATGCCTGTATCAATCTTGGACTTCAGAATACTACCCAGGCAAGAATTGATATAGAAACAGCCTCCTCTCTCGACCCTTCCAATGAAAAATATCACGCGCTATATGAGACTCTTTCGAAAAGAACAAAATGGCATAGCGAGAAGAAGCACCGTTTCGCCATGAAAATGGCAACCTCCTGGAGTAAAATAGTTCTAATCATCATTGCTCTGATTATTATACTCATATTTGTATTTAAGCTTATTCCGTATGTCAATCCGATCTTATTCGAATAGTGCTAATCCATGCTCCAATATGCCTTACTTCCTTTGTCAGTCTTTTTTACAATAAGCTTGGTTTCTACCTGCGCCTTTAGTTCTGTCACATGAGAAATAATGCCTATAAGCTGTTTCCCTTCCGACAATTCATTGAGCAGTTCAAGAGCTTTGTTTCTTGTTTCATCACTGAGAGAGCCAAAGCCTTCATCAATAAACATTGTCTCGATTCTTATTTTTCCGGCGGCATTCTGAATAACGTCCGAGAGCCCCAATGCCATTGAAAGTGCTGCCTGAAAGGATTCTCCGCCGGACAGGGATTTAACATCCCTTCTGCTGTCGTTCACAAGGCTGTACACATCCAGGTCAAGTCCAACCGAACCCTGCGTTCCCAGATTTTCCATATCTCTGCAGCGTAGCACAAACTGACTGTCCGACATTCTCTCAAGTCTCTTGTTGGCAGCTGCTATTACGCGCATAAAATATGACCTCTGAATATATGTCTGAAAACTGAGTCGCTTTTTGGAAATCTTACCACAGGCAGTTTTATATACATTCTCGATTACAACAAATTCTGACTTCAATTTTTCCCTGCACGCATAACTCTCCTCAATATGCATTCCGGCATTCCGGTTAATGCTGAGCTTTGTATTGATTTTCTTGCAAAGTTTTTCAATTTCAGATTTTTTGATATTGATTTGTGCGATATTCTTTTTGAATTCAGTGACGTCAACCCTTGATTTACCATCTATTCTGGCATGATAATGCTCTATATCTTTCTGATTGTTTATCACTTTTTCACGGTATTCCTGAATGGATTTGCGCAACTGAACCATCTCACCCGAAGGTATCAATGCCTCAACGAAATCTGTTTCAGACGTAAAATTATTCGCCGCGAGTTGTGCATTAAATTTAGTTACGATAATTGACAGCTCTGCCTCATGTTTTTTGAGATTATCCTGTGCAAACTGAAGCTTGGCGGTAAAATCGCTTGCCTGCGAAAGTATTTCATTGTACAGCTTTGACGCAGTCTCCTTATCGTTTTTGAGTTTATCCGCGGCTTCATTGGTTTTTCTTATTGTCTCGAGGGCTTCCTTTCTGCTTCCGTACTTAAGCTTTGCCTTTGCAGCCTCCAGTCTGGCTTTCCTGTCAGCTTCATCTCTCTGTGCCACTGCAAAACCGGCATTAACTTCTGTCTCCATTTCGATTCTCTTATTTTTAAGCATTTCAAGAACTTCGCCTGCTTTTTTCTCATTTTTGACAGCGGTTTCCAGAGTCTTTGCAGCATCTTTAACCATTTTTTCCGTTACAAAATTTTCCTCTTCCGTCTCCACAGCAATATGATGTATGCTACCGCAAACAGGGCATGGTTCACCCTCAATCAGCTGCCCGCGCAGGATAGCTGCCTGATTATGAATAAATGCATAATTCTTCTCGTTATAGTCGTTGCGCGCATCCTCGGACATTCTGCTACATTCCGCTAATTCCTTTTCCCTGTCATCTATGTCATCAAGCAGCTTGTCAAGTGCGCTTCGGCGGTCCTTCAATCGAATCGATTCAGCCTGTGCCTTTTTATATTCATGCTCCAGCTTGTCCACTTCATCATACAGACTCAGTTTCTCCTCCAAAGCGGCGCTCTGCTTGATTAGTTCGTCATATTGTTCATAGTTTTTCTCTGCCGCCTCATATTCCTCTTTTTGCCGAGCAAGACTGAACCTGCATTTTTCCAGCTCGGAATTCAATTTCCCGATGCTGTGGGAGATGCTTTCAATATCCTTCTTTTTGTTGAGTAAAAGACTGTAATCGGCTTCGATTCCCAATGCCCTCTCCGCTTTTGAAATCCTTTTTTCCGTTTCATCAATATTGCTTTTTCTGTCATTTAGAGCAGCAGCCGTCTTAACAGCCTCGTCATATTTGTCGAACACCCCATTAATCTCATTGGCGGCCTCAAGCTGCTTTTCAATATCTGTTCTTTCCTTGTCTAATCCGCATATCAGTGCATCGTATTCCGCATTTTTACATTCCAATTCCTTATTGATAGCTGCAATAAGAGCCATCAATTCATTGGACTTTGTTTCGCTGAAGCCTCCAAGCTTATCCCATTCTTCGGCATAATCAGATTCCTCGGACAACGTGATATCCCTTAACATTCCGGTAATTTCATTCTCATTGTTATCCAGCCTGCCCCTGATATCCTTATATCTGGTTTCAAGCTCCTGCTCTATAAGACCATACAGGGAGGTGTCAAATATTTTTGCAAAAATCTTTGCTCTCTCATTGGAATCAGCATGAAGAAGTCTGACAAAGTCTCCCTGCGCCAGCATGGCTATCTGGGTAAACTGATTTCTGTCAACTCCAAGAATATCTATAATCTTATTGTCCGTCTCTCCTTTTTTCCCTGCAAATTCAGTGCCGTCAGGCAGTATCAGTTTTACCTTTGCCGGCTCTGACGTCTTCAGCATTTCATAGATATTTTGGCCGTTTTCGTCCTTCTTGACCTTATATTTTTTCTGTTCGGGAGAGCGGATAATGGTATACTTTGCTTCGCCGATTTTAAAACAGAATTCTACTTCCGTATATTCGCCCGGTGCAGCATACTGGCTAATCATCATACCGGCATTTCGTTTTCCGCCGCTGGAATCCCCGTACAACGCATAGGTAATGGCATCAAAAATAGTTGTTTTACCGGCGCCCGTATCACCCGTTATTAGAAAAATACCATGGTCAACCTTCGCAAAATCTATATTCTCATGCTTGTAGGAACCAAAGGATTCCATTCTAATATGTAACGGCTTCATATGCTGTCCTCTTTTTCCTTCCCGGATATTGTACTTATTACATCCATAAGCAATTTCTTTTCAGCTTCACTCATCGGCTGTCCGTTCATTTCCTGATAAAAATTCACAAATGCGGTTTCCGGACTGATATTCTCAGTTGCTTCCATATCATTGCTTAACTCTGCCCTTGTGCGCCTGTTGTCTATTACCACCTCAATTATATTGTCAAAATATTCCATCAGGCTGTCCTTTGGTCTGAATCCGCATTCCTCATCCGTCAGGGTAATGTGAACATAGCTTTTTTTCAGCTCGGCATCTGCCATATCAATTACTTCCTGAAGTGTGCCGCGAAGCTTCACAACATCCGGCTTCATTGCCAATGACAGATAGCTGATAAACGGCTCCGTATTTTTTTCGCGGAGTTCTACAATAGTAATTGACTTATTGTCTCCTGCTTCACTTACGGAATACTTAATTGGAGTGCCGCAATACCTAATGTGTTCCATACCCACCTTCTGGGCTGAATGAATATGCCCCAGGGCCACATAGTCGAATTTTTCAACATGGCTTATATCGACACTGTCCAGTCCGCCCACGGATATATATCTCATCTCGGAATCCCTTCTCTCCGGTTCCTTTCCGGCCGCAACATAGAATTGATGGGACACCAGAATATTGCGCTCTGAATAGTCTATATTTTCCCGTTCGATAAGTGCCGCCACTGCGTCATTAAAATCTCTGATTTCCCTTTCATCCCCATACAGATTTCTGACATCCGCCGGTCTCGTAAATGGAAGAAGATATATATTCACTTCACCGTATTCATCCTGCAATGTGACCTTCTTAAGATGCTCGTCCTTTTTCTGTGGTGGATTTGCTGCTATGAAAATTTTATTTTTTTCCATAAAATGGCTTGCATAATTGAGTCTGAGATTGTTGTCATGATTGCCCGAAATGATAAGAACCGGCACTGCCGGTTCGATTTCTGATAATTGAACCAGCAATTCATTGAGCAAATCAAAGGCTTCAGAGGATGGGACTGATTTATCATATACATCCCCCGCGATAAGTACCGCATCCGGCTTTTCATCCGTGATTGCTCTCAAAATCTGGTCAAAAACATTTTTTTGCGCCTCAACCAGACTGTACATCTGCAACTGTCTTCCAATATGCAAATCTGACAAATGAAATAATTTCATAACACCTCTCCCATAACATAGCTTCATCCGCTCTGATTAGCGGTTGTCAAATGTACACCTGTGTGACCTTAGCGCTTTATACTTTTAACCGGTTAACTAACTATCTCCCGGAAATCGTCTTCAGTAAATCTGTGATATGTCATATGACAGCCCTCATCCGTAATACAGTATCTGTAATTATCCGGTTTGCCGTCAACAAAATATATCAGATAATCGAATTCGCTGCCCTCTATTTTTTCAAAATATATCTTATCCGAATATTTACGAAAAACAGCCAGCAAATCCTCAATAACTATATGATGCTTTGCGATTGTATTAATAAATTCCACAAGAAATTCACTTTGTTCAACATTGGTGTGAACATATTCCACTAAATCTGCGGACAGATTAAAGCAAAATCTGCTTTTATTCCGTGATATGCTGATTTTACCGGCACAGTCACCCATATACCCGGCAAAGTTCTGCAGCTCCCGATACATCTCTTCATCATTAAACCGGGTATGCAAAAAATTGTTAAGTGAAGTAAGCGGATAATACATCCTTATCTCCTCACGGTGATATCCCAGCTTAATCTGCCCCTCCGCAACAACATCAAATATATTATTTTTCAATGATGAATAATCTATATCCATGTATACCTCTCACATCATCAGCGTCCGTTGGCTGATAGTTATGAATCGAAGAAGGTCAGTCCCTTTTCCGTATTGATTCTTTCCGCCTGAGGATATTCAAAGCATGGTTTGTTTTTGAGATTGTCAACAAACAGCTTTGCCTCGTATTTTGCAATATTAAGGTCATGCAAAAGATAATTGCCGCAATTGACCGGCAATGCGCCCGGAATCACATCATCATAATCCCTCAGATATTCAAACGCCCGAATCATAAGGGGCAAAATATCCTGTGGTGCAGGTCTTCCCTTCATAATAAGATAGCTTCCTGTAAGACAGCCCATCGGACCCCAATATATTACGCTGTCCTTCCATTCCTCATCATTGCGCAGAAAAGTTGCAATTACATGCTCAATGGAATGCATCGCATTGGGATGAATCGCAGGTTCAACATTCGGCGTCTTCATTCTGATATCAAAAGTTGTTGCATATTCCTGTCCTATTGTATCAATCCGGGATACATATATTCCCGGTACAAGTTTAGTATGATCTACCTGAAAGCTTGGAATTAATTCCATAGCGTACCTCCTTCTGTCAATCCAACACCCATTTCTTGGCTTTCTCAAAATCAGAGTGAAAACCAATAATGGTATTGCACTGTTTTTTTATTTTCTTTAGAATCTTGCGATTGGCATATTCAACACCGTGGAAGGATATTCTCATAAATCTTTTTTTACCACCGATAATTGTGTCGGATATACATTCCGCAATTTTGGGCGTAAGAACGGTATTCTGAAGGCTGATAATCATAAAAGAAGAAATCGAAGGTCTGAAAAAAGTAACACTGTCCTTCTGAAATTTTTCTATAACTTCATCTTCATGACTTCCCATGGAATCAAGATGTTCGCACCATATTTTTCCACCTTTAAAATCCAGTTCAAAAGACATTTTGTTCTTGCCTGATGAATTCATAAAAATTCTCCTATATTCTTACATATTCCGTATCGTTAATGTTAAGTCTGCCCTTCTCATCAAAAGCCTTCTTAAAAGGATTGGCCATCATCCCAAGCTGAGTATCATAGTACAGCTCGCCTTCAACTAATTTCCATTCAATACTGTCGACGATAATATATCCGTCAGCCACCTTGTTCGCGTCTGTTTCACCAATGAGGGCTCTGTATTCTTCCGTATCCGGAACAAGATAATTAATTCTATTGTTATCCTCTATAGAAATAATTGTATCCATGTTCATTCTTCTCTGAAGTTTTTCCTTTGCAACTGCTGCCTCATCAGCGCTGTCAATATATGATGGGATTAATTCCACATATTTCTCCGGTGTAACATATACACATGTATAATTCGCATCATACATCATTATTGAGTTAATTTTCCATTTTCCTAAAAATTCCATAACAATCCTCCGCATATTAGTATTCGTCTAAAAAATTATATCTAACACCTTTTTTCTTATAGGTGATAACCGTATCAAGGCATACATTTTCAACACTTCTGAAAATATTACTGTCCACATACGGATTTGTCTCTTTCATCTTTGCAATCAGCTGCTTGGTCTCAAGCCGTTTCGAAGCGGACGAGCCGTCCTCATTAACGGTACTGCAAGTCTCCGTAAAATGACAGGCGCACTGAAGAAAGTGCAATTCATTGTAATCCCGCCATTTGCAGATATCTTCCTCCCGGATAAGATACATTGGCCTTATCAGCTCCATTCCCGGGAAATTTGTGCTGTGAAGCTTTGGCATCATTGTCTGTATCTGACCGCTGTGAAGCATCCCCATAAGTATTGTCTCAATAACATCATCATAATGATGTCCCAACGCAATCTTATTGCATCCGAGTTCCCCGGCCTTGCTGTACAAATGCCCCCTTCTCATTCTTGCACAAAGATAGCATGGATTTCTGTCAATGGTATCCACCGCATCAAAAATATCACTCTCATAGATTGTAATCGGTATTCCCAATTCCGCCGCATTCTTCTCAATGAGTCTTCGGTTCTCAATATTGTAACCCGGATCCATGACAAGAAATACCAAATCAAATTGTACCTGTCTGTGTTTTTGCAATTCCTGAAAAAGCTTCGCCATGAGCATTGAATCCTTTCCTCCGGAGATACATACGGCGATTTTGTCGCCCTCCTGTATCAGTTCATAGCTCTTGCATGCCTTTGCAAATCTGGAAAACAATTCTTTATGAAATTTTTTCTGAATACTGGCTTCCGCTCTTTCCTGTCTGCTAATATTATCTTCTAATTCGCTCATTGCTAATCCTTCTTATTCTGTTCATCTGTATTTTACCACGACACCGCCACAATATCAATAAAAGCTATGATAAAGGATTATCCTTAAAAACTGAAAGGGGCTCATCAGATGTGAACCGGTCCCGCTCCCTTCTTACTGTAAAAAGCAGACAACACATCGGATGACAAAAGCATTATTGCTGAAGATGTCGCAATAAGATACAAACATTAGAAAGGACCGGAGGAATCGATATGAGTCCCAAATATTTTTGGGAGATTCACGTCAGGCCTCCGGTCCAAATTATTATTCTGCATCATCTTCATATCCATTCGGATTCATTGATTGCCATCTCCAGGAATCTTCACACATTTCATCAATTCCGTACCGGGCTTCCCAGCCAAGTTCCCTTCGGGCAAGACTTGCATCTGAATAACACAGAGCAATATCCCCCGGTCTTCGAGGCTTTATCTCATAAGGAATATCTTTTCCGCATGCCTTAGAAAAAGCATCAACCACCTCAAGTACACTGTATCCCTTACCCGTTCCGAGATTGTATATCTTAACTCCGGGATTAGTCTTAATCATGTTAATAGCCGCAACATGTCCCACTGCAAGGTCTACAACATGAATATAATCTCTCACGCCGGTTCCGTCCGGGGTATCATAATCATTGCCAAACACACCCAGGCATTCCAGTTTACCGACAGCCACCTGCGCAACGTATGGCAAAAGATTATTCGGAATACCTCTCGGATCTTCACCAATCAGTCCGCTCTTATGCGCTCCAATCGGATTAAAATAGCGCAGAAGAATTACATTCCATTCACTATCGGAAGTATTCATATCCGTAAGAATCTGTTCCTGCATATTTTTCGTCCAAGCATAAGGATTAGTGCATGGTGCTTTCTGACAGTCCTCCGTAATCGGAACAACCGTTGGCTCGCCATAAACAGTAGAACTTGATGAAAAAACAATATTCTTAACTCCATGCTCTTTCATTACCTTGAGTAAAGTAAGAGTTCCTCCGATATTGTTACTATAGTATTCAAGCGGCTTAGCTACGGACTCTCCCACCGCCTTCAATCCGGCAAAATGAATTACACATTCGATATTCTGTTCTTTTTCAAACAGTGCTGTCATACTCTTTTCGTCAGCGATATCAGCCTCGTAAAAGTTTGGTTTCTTTCCTGTAATAAGTCTGATTCGTTCAATTACCTTTGGATTTGAATTGCAAAAATTATCAACAATTACCACCTCATAGCCAGCTTCCAAAAGTTCAACACAGGTATGGCTTCCTATGTAACCGGCCCCGCCAGTAACCAGTATTTTCATATTGTAAGTCACCTCAAAAAAATATTTTGCACAAAATATCTACCATGTGCGTGAGGACATTTGTCTAAACTGCGCAACAGTCGGAGTGTGGGAATTCAAGCCTCCGTCACATGTAAGTATCTGTCCATTCATATACTCTGCTTCATCGCTGGCAAGATATACACACAAATTTCCGATATCTTCCGGTTGGCCGTATCGTTTTCCAAGAATATTTGAAAGGAAAATATCTTTTAACGCATCCGGTATTCGTGCCTCATTCTGTGGAGTAACAATAAGTCCCGGACGAACACAATTGCAACGTATTCCGCTTGGTCCATACATACAGGCAACATATTCCGTAAGTTTATCCACACCTGCTTTGGCACATGCATATGCTATTGTACCAAGGTCTCCTCCGGCACTTGCCATTGAACCAATATTAATAATATTGCCGCCCTTCTCATTTTTTAAAAGATATGGCAATACTTCCTTAATCATATTGAAGGTTCCGCCCAAATCAGCCGCAATAACTGAATTGAACTCTTCAAGGCTGATTTCATCTACGCGTCCGTCTTTCATTCCCATACCCGCAGCATTATTGATAAGTACATCAATATGTCCATATTTATCAGCCACATCCGCAATAAGGTTGTGCATGGATTCTTTGTCTGATAAATCAAACGCATGGAACCACGCAGTTCCGCCCTCTGCCGTAATTTCATCAACAACCTTCTGTCCACGTTCCACATTACGCCCCGTGATAACAACATATGCGGATTCCTTTGCGCAAAGCTTTGCTATGCCAATACCAATACCACTTGTTGAACCGGTAACAATTATTACTTTGTCCTTTAATCTGTTCATATCTTTTGCTTGCATATCGAACTCATAGTGAGAATCATATACATTTTCCTTTCCTAAGATATATATATTATACACCATTTTATATTTTAAAGGTAGATTAAATAATAAATAATACGAATCATCGATGAATATACATTCTTGTTGTTTTGCTATTATTTTCCTCATTAACCATACAAAAAAATTCCCAACCATAACGTTCATAAAAACTTGTATGGTCGGTAATAAGATATACAGGTGTAACCCCCTTTGTCTTCAAATCATTTACAGCCAAATCAAGAAGCTGCCCTGCGATTCCTTTACAACGATATTCTTCTTCCGTGTATACAGCACATATATTTGGTGACAAATCTTTCCGCTCGTGGAAGTCATTATCAATAACGCCCAAACCTCCTGCAATCCTGTCTTCGTCAAGGCAAAGATACCATCCGAATTCTGTTTCATTATTCAGGTAATTCTCCATGCATTCCAGATAAGCTTCTTTCGGAACTCCCCATTTGCTGTGAAACCATTCTGCTGCCTCATCTTTTATATCAGGTATTTCTCTCAAATTAATATATTTCAAACTTAATGCTCCTTCTCCATTATTATTATACAATCACTGATTCAATATTTTTGTATATGTCTTAACAATTGATTCTTCTCTCCAACCGATATGCTCATAAAACTCCTGTGCAGATGCATTGCTGCACAAAACAAACAAAACCTCATTAATATCGCCATTTTGCATTATCCTGTATTCTATTCATTTTACCCACTTTCTTCATCGTTTTCTCTGGAAATCAAAGTTTTTCCTATCAAAAATTACTCCATCCTACCCTTAAATTTAGCTTTCTTTAATCCAAAGAAAAGCATTACAAGAGAAATTGCCATCAACATATGTGTTATGCCTGCAATTCCCGATATTGAAGAATTAGCAGCTTTTGAAAGACTTTTGCCCGATACCTCAAGTACGCCTCTTACAACAAACATTACACACATAAAAGGCAGCGATAAATTGTAAAGTCTCCAAAATACCCTGAATGTCTTCTTTTCTTCGACATTACTAAATAATGCAAGCAGACCGACTAATATAATAAATATCGTTCCCAGCGCAAATAAATGAACATGAGCAAATGACAATTGGGTTTTTCCCGCAAAGTTGTTCATCTTGGTATATTCGCGAAAAAACACACCTGAAATTAATGCTAGAATTGCATAGACAAATGAATAATTAATGTACTTTTTCAAACTTGTTTTCTCCTTGTGTAATAGTGAATTTTTCTTTATTATACAATAATTTTCACTAAATCACAATAAATGCCTTGTTCCCGACGACCCCCTTATGGAATAAGGAGTTTGAAAAATGCTTGCACCTCTCTTTTGCAAAAAATAGAGTGCGAGACGGGGGTGAGGTGGAAATAGAAAAAGGTCCGGTGGACCTTTTCTCCGCTGAAACGACCGAGTCCGACTTTAGGAGGACGAGACAGTGAGACGGGGATCGAATCGGGAGTGGAGTCCCGAGCCCTAGTAAAATAAGGACTTTTCAAGCACATCTTTTGTAACTCCACCGCTTACTCCACCGCAACTTCCGTTTTTGTCTTTTTCAAACATTTGTTCGATTTTTAATTGAATTTATTCGTAACCAATGGTATAATAGATATGAGGTTAATTCCTCATGGGTGCTATCATATTGACGATGGCGGTTCGCTTTTTGCGGAGAGTTAATAGCTCCGATTACATAGAAATCCCTCGGGAAATCTTGGAAAGGAGTTGAAGCTTATGCTTACCATTAATGAACTAATCGCAGTCATTGGGCTGTGCGCGACTTTTTTTAGTTTTGGGTTTATGTTGGGAAAGCATGATTCCAAGACAAGCAAATAACCGCCCCTAGCCTGAACAACTTTGAGCGGTTATTAAACTAATCATTATATCAGGCGAACCGTCATCGGTAGCACCCTTCTTGAGTATTATAATACATCTTTTTATTGAAAATGTCAAAATCATTCTACAAATATGCAACCAAATTTTTTCTTGCTAGGAATTAAACATCATAACCACTTACCTTTGATAAATCAATACCACAAGCTGAGGCATAATTAGTTATTTCATCGCATAAAGCATAATTGTTTTCTGTAATTGCAGCATTATATGCCATTTTTAAAGTTTTTGCTTTTGCATTAAATATTATTTACAATATCTTCCAATTTTCTATAATCAACTTTACCTATTGTAGTTCGAGGGAATTCTTCAATAAATCTATATTCAACAGGTTGTTCCCACGCAGCTAGCAGGTGCTCTGATAATTCGCCCAATGCCATCTCAATTTTAATTTCTTCACAGTCATCTTTTTTTACAACAAAAGCTACTAATTCATTAATTATTTCAGGTTTTTTACGTCCCACTATCGCAATAGCATCAACACCTTCTGTTTTTTCAAGCTCATCCTCTAAGAGTTTAGGAAAAACTTTATGATATATACCATCCTGACGAATTTCAATTATTCTTTTAATGCGACCTACAACAGTCAGAAATCCTTCAGTATCAACCTTTCCCAAATCACCCGAGTGAATCCATTCTATGCCATCAGCATGTAACTTCTTCATTAAGTTGGTTTCATCCGGCTTATTAAAATACCCCATCATCATTGTCGGAGTATGAAAGCATATCTCACCAACTTCGTTATATCCTATTTCATCCGTTGTTTCAGGCGAAACTATTTTAATAATAGTACCTGGAAGAGGCACTCCTACCGTTCCCTGCTTATAGATATTCGGGCTTTCAGTAACAACCGTTGCCGCTACTTCCGTCATTCCATATCCAATTGATAGTTTTGCTTTGGAATTATGACTTTTCAAAAAATCATTAACACGATTTTCGAAAGAAGGAGGACGAGACGGGGTGAGACGGATTCAGAAAAAGGTCCAGTGGACCTTTTTCCCGTCGAACCGACCGACGGCGACTTTAGGTTGAAGCGGATGTAAGAAAAGGTCCGGTGGACCTTTTCTCCGCTGAAACGACCGAGTCCGACTTTAGGAGGACGAGACAGTGAGACGAACCCCTTATTCCATAAGGGGTTTGAGAGGTGCTTGCACCTCTCTTTGCTCAAAAAAAGAAGCGCGAGACGGGGATCGAATCGGGAGTGGAGTCCCGAGCCCTAGTAAAATAAGGACTTT
>JAEDHB010000030.1 GCA_016297265.1 Butyrivibrio sp. | reverse complement strand
ATTGGTTCAAGCTACAAAGATGTTACAATCACCTCCAATGCAACCCTTGCAAGAGTAATCACTTCAATCAAGAAGCGCTCAACAGTTAAGGTATATGTAAGGGCATACAGGACAGTAAGCGGAGTAAAATACTACTCAGCATGGAGTTCAGGAAAAACACTTAAAACAACCAGATAAAGATATCAGAAATTCCTTATGGGAGCTGTGCAAACAGCTCCCTGTTTTTGCATAATTCCATAGAAAAAATACCATAATTATGATACAATTATTTAAAAATAGCGGAGGTGTGGCAATATGTATGATGTGCTGATTATCGGAGCCGGAGTCATAGGATGTGCAATTGCCAGGGAACTGTCAAAATATCAGTGTGATATCGCTGTTGTGGAACGGGAAAGCGATGTCTGCGAGGGAACAAGTAAGGCTAACAGTGCCATAATTCATGCCGGATATGATGCCATACCGGGAACCCTTAAGGCCCGATTTAATGCAAAAGGCAACGCCATGATGACTGAGCTTAGCAAACGGCTTGATATTCCATTTAAGAGGGACGGCTCCATGGTGCTGTGTTTTGATGAGAAAAGAATATCGGAACTGGAAGAGCTTAAGAGACGAGGCATGGAAAATGGCATAGAAGGCTTACAAATACTGTCGAGACAGGAAGCGGTACAGATAGAACCCTCCTTGTCGGATGAGGTTGTGGCGGTTTTATATGCTCCTACAGCCGGAATAGTATGTCCTTTTGAGATGACAATTGCCTTTGCTGAAAACTCGGTTATGAACGGAGCAAAGTATTATTTTAACAGGGAAGTCACGGGAATCAGGAGAGAATCGGGATATTTTGATATATCCACAAGTGCCGGGAATATGCAGGCAAAGATTGTGGTAAATGCAGCAGGAGTATATGCTGATGTGATTCACAATATGGTTTGTGAAGAGAAAATACACATAACCCCAAGAAGGGGAGAATACTGCCTTATGGACAAAAATGCAGGGGCCCTTGTATCCCATACTCTTTTTCAATTGCCGGGCAAATTTGGTAAAGGAATACTTGTCACGCCTACGGTGCATGGCAATCTTCTGGTGGGACCGACAGCAACGGACGAGGATGACAGGGAAGGTGTATATACCACCGGGGAAGGCCTTGCAAAGGTACTGAAGGAGGGCGCAAGAAGTGTCAGTTCTTTTCCGAACCGTCAGGTTATTACAAGCTTTGCAGGCCTGAGAGCCCATGAGGACAGTGGGGATTTTGTGCTGGGTGAGAAGGCGGACGGATTCTTTGACGCCGCAGGAATCGCTTCTCCGGGACTTTCCTGTGCTCCGGCAATCGGAGAATACATTGCCGGGCTTGTTGCCGCAAAGCTTAATGCTGTGTCAAGATGTGATTATGTGGCGGAGAGAAAAGGTATTCCGCATATCAATACAGCGACAAAGGAAGAAAGAGAAGCACTTATTGCCGCAGATTCATCCTTTGCGAAAGTGGTTTGCAGATGTGAATTAGTTACTGAGGGAGAGATAAAGGCTGCGATTCACAGACCCCTCGGAGCGAAAACCCTTGACGGAATCAAGAGAAGGACCAGAGCCGGAATGGGAAGATGTCAGTCCGGTTTCTGCAGCCCAAAGGTACTCGAGATACTTGCAAAAGAACTGGATAAGGATATATCGGAGATAACGAAATGTGGTGAGGACAGCGGCTTTCTCATCGGATATAACAAGGGAGGTGCACGCTGATGAAGCATGATTTGATTATTATCGGCGGCGGTCCTGCAGGACTGGCAGCTGCTCTCGGAGCGAGGGAAAAAGGAATCACGGACATTCTGATTATCGAAAGAGACAGAAGGCTGGGAGGAATCCTTAACCAATGTATCCATAACGGCTTCGGACTCCATACATTTAAGGAAGAACTTACGGGTCCGGAATATGCAGCGCGTTTTATTAGTAGAATTGAAGAAGCAGGTATTCCATATATACTGAATACCATGGTAATTGATATTGCTATGTCGGATGCCCGCAAAATAGTCACTGCAATGAATGAAGAACAGGGTCTTTTTACCCTTGAAGCGGATGCTGTTATTCTTGCAATGGGTTGCAGAGAGCGGCCAAGGGGAGCACTCAATATTCCGGGTTACAGACCGGCAGGAATTTATTCTGCCGGAACAGCACAGTATTTTGTTAATGTGCTTGGAAGAATGCCCGGCAAAGAGGTAGTGATTCTTGGCTCCGGGGATATAGGGCTTATTATGGCAAAAAGAATGACGATCGAGGGAGCCAGGGTCAGGCTGGTTGCAGAGCTGATGCCGTATTCCGGCGGACTTAAGAGGAATATAGTCCAATGCCTTAACGATTTTGATATTCCGCTCAAACTCAGTCATACGGTAATCAATATTCACGGAAAGGACAGAGTTGAAGGCGTTACCATTGCAGAGGTTGACAGCAAGGGAAAGCCTGTTGAGGGAACGGAAGAATATATCAGCTGCGATACTCTTTTATTATCCTGCGGACTTATTCCGGAAAATGAATTATCCCAGCAGCTGGGTGTTGAATTGAATCCTGTCACCAACGGACCTTTTGTCAACGAAAGCCTTGAGACGAATATCAGCGGAGTTTTTGCATGCGGTAATGTTTTGCATGTGCATGATTTGGTGGATTATGTATCCGGTGAAGCGACGCAGGCCGGATATAATGCCGCAAAGTACATTGCCGGCAAAACAACGGGTACTGCAAAATATATTCCAATCCGGGGAGTGAACGGCGTGAGGTATACAGTTCCGTCTTCAATCTGTATTGATAATATGGATGAGCGCCTCACTGTACGTTTTAGGGTCGGAGCAGTGTATAAGAATGTGAAAATTGTCGTAAAGGCAGCAGATACCGTTCTTATGTCCATTTCGAAGAAAATAGTGGCACCGGGAGAAATGGAACAGGTTATTTTGCTTAAGAATAAGCTGACAGAGATTGAGAATTGTAATGAAATTGTCATCGGAGTGGAGGTGCAGAATGACTAGAGAACTGACTTGCATAGGTTGCCCTATGGGCTGCACACTTACAGTTGAATACGGGGATGGTACGGACATTAAGGTCACCGGAAATACCTGCAATATCGGTCCGCAGTATGCACAAAAGGAGATTACCGACCCGAGGAGAATAGTGACCAGTACGGTCAGAGTGAAGGGAGGCAACCTTCCGGTTGTCTCGGTAAAAACACAGGCGGACATTCCCAAAAAACTTATTTTTGACTGTATCGCTGAACTTTCACGGATTGAAATTGATGCGCCGGTTAATATCGGTGATGTTATTATAGAAAATGTGTTGGGAACAGGCGTTAATATTGTTGCAACACAGAATGTAGAAAGTGTGTGAGGTGTTTCTATGAAAGAATATATTATGGCGCTGGACCAGGGAACGACAAGCTCCCGCTGCATCATTTTTGATAAAGGCGGCAATATCTGCTCAATGGCGCAAAAGGAATATACCCAGATATATCCTGTGGCAGGATGGGTTGAACACAATCCGATGGAAATCTGGTCCTCCCAGCTGTCGGTGGCAATGGAAGCAATGGCAAAGCTTGGAATCAATGCCAATGATATCGACAGCATCGGAATAACCAACCAGAGGGAAACCACAATAATCTGGGACCGCAACACGGGTGAGCCTGTGTACAATGCCATTGTGTGGCAGTGCAGGCGAACTGCGGATATGATTGATATATTGAAAAATACACCATTATCTGACAGGATAAGGCAAAAAACAGGTCTCATACCGGATGCATATTTTTCTGCCAGTAAAATTGCATGGATTCTTGAAAATGTTGAGGGTGTGCGTGAAAAAGCGGACAGGGGCGAGCTCCTGTTCGGAACGGTGGACACATGGCTAATATATAAGCTGACAGGAGGAAAGGTTCACGCAACGGATTATACCAATGCTTCCAGAACCATGCTGTTTGACATTCATAAGCTTTGCTGGGATAAGGAAATACTGGATTATTTCAAAATCCCTGTAAATATGCTTCCTAAGGCGTATCCTTCCAGCTATGTTTATGGAATCACGGACAGCAATGTGCTGGGTGGCGAGATACTTATTGCCGGAGTGGCGGGCGACCAGCAGGCGGCTTTGTTTGGGCAGTGTTGTTTTGAACCGGGGGATGTAAAAAATACTTACGGCACAGGTTGTTTTCTTCTTATGAACACGGGTTATACGGCAATCAATTCCAAAAACGGACTGCTGACAACTATTGCGGCAGGTGAAAAGCATGATGTGGAATATGCCCTTGAAGGAAGTGTTTTTGTGGGCGGAGCATCCGTCCAATGGCTGAGGGACGGACTTAGAATGATAAAGAGTGCTGGACAATCCCTGGAATACGCAACTGCTGTGGAGGACAGCAACGGAATGTACATAGTACCTGCTTTTGCAGGAATGGGAGCACCTTATTGGAATCCTTATGCGAGAGGAACGGTTGTCGGAATAACAAGGGGCTGCAGTAAGGAGCATTTTGTCAGGGCAACGCTTGAGTCTATAGCATATCAGACGGATGATTTAATCACAGCAATGCAGGAGGATGCAAAAGTGCCTCTGAACAGCCTTAAGGTGGATGGCGGCGCCAGTGCAAATGATTTTCTGATGCAGTTCCAGGCGGACATAACCGGCGAAAAAGTAAATCGTCCAAAATGCATAGAAACAACTGCGTTGGGAGCGGCTTATCTAGCCGGTCTTGCAACCGGCTACTACAAGAGCCGCGAAGAGATAAAGGCTAATTGGCAGCTTGACACCGCTTTTTGCCCGGATATATCCGATGAACATAGAAACGGCCTTAAGAAGGGCTGGAAAAGAGCTGTAAAATGTGCTCTTATCTGGGCACAGGAAGGTGAGTAGGTATATATGAAATTGAGGAGATGCATTAAGGGCATATTAATCAGACTGCACCCTTCCACGGGGAAGAATGTCAAAATATGGGCTCACAGGGGCTGCAGCATGCAATATCCGGAAAATACACTGCAGGCATTTGAAGCAGCAGCAAAGCTAAGCGGACTGACAGGGATAGAGCTTGACATACATTTGTCTCTGGATGGGGAAATTGTTGTTATTCATGATGAGACTCTTGACAGAACTACCTCTGCCGGAGGCAATGTTATGGATTATACAGCGGAGGAACTTGGCAGATTCGGAGTTCCCACTATGAGGGAGGTTTTTGATTTGCTTAAGCCCTACTGCATCCGAAACGGTCTTTTGATTAATATTGAACTGAAAAACAACATGAACAGATATGAGGGAATGGAGAAAAAGATAGTTGATCTGGCAAAGGAGTACGGCCTGTCCGATTATGTAATATATTCTTCCTTCAGACCGGAATCCATGGGAATGATTAAGGATATTGAACCGAAAGCACAGACCGGAATACTCAAATACAATATTCGTGATTGCTACAAATATGCCGGCAAGTATAATGCGGATGCACTGCATCCGTGCAATAAGGGTTTGTCCCTCAAAAAGGAATTTCGCGGAAAGCTATCCGGAATGACTGTGCGCGTATGGAATACTGATGAACCATTTTACGGACAAAACAGAAAATACAGGCACCTTCATTTGGAAAAATGCGCATGGCTTGGTGCCACGGATATAATCACAAATAATCCGGAAGAATATCTTGGCAGGATGAAGTAATAATATGAAAAATTCACTAACGGAAGATAAGGTATATAAAACAATACTCAAATTTTCCATTCCTTTTTTTTTATCATATTTTCTACAGACACTGTATGGAATGGCAGATTTGTATATCATAGGAAAATTTAACGGTATGGAAGCAACCAACGCAGTATCCATAGGCAGTCAGGTTATGCACATGATTACGGTGATGATTGTTGGACTTGCCATGGGAACAACTGTATCTGTTGGAAGGGCAGTAGGAGCAAAAAAGCACGAAGAAGCCGGAAACTGCATCGGTAATACTGCTGCGTTTTTTGGAATTTTGTCCCTGGTGATAATGGCTGTGCTTCTGATTTTTGTAAAACAGATAGTAAAAGTTATGTCAACTCCGCAGGAGTCGGTGGAGGGCACAATTGGATATTTGAGAGTCTGCTTTATCGGAATTCCTTTTATAGTAGCATACAATATTATCAGTGCCATTTTCAGGGGGATGGGGGACTCAAAGAGTCCGATGTATTTTATTGCAGTAGCCTGTGTGTTCAATATAGGACTTGACTATCTGTTTGTCGGAGTATTTAGAATGGGCGCAATGGGCGCAGCACTTGGAACAACAATAGCTCAGACCATAAGTGTAGCAGTATCATTGTTTTTTATCATTTACCGAAAGATGATTCCCGGAATCCGTAAATCTGATTTTGCGCTCAAGGGTTCAATAATCGGAAAAATACTTGGAGTGGGAGTACCTGTTGCACTGCAGGATGGATTTATTCAGATTTCCTTCATTGTTATTACTGTTTTTGCCAACAAACGCGGACTTACTGATGCAACAGCTGTGGGTGTCGTCGAGAAGATAATAGGAATTCTCTTTCTCGTTCCCTCCTCCATGCTTTCCACTGTGTCGGCACTGTGCGCGCAAAATATCGGAGCAGGCAGGCACGACAGGGCAAAATTGATTCTTGGATATTCGCTGTGGATTGTTGCTGTTTACGGAATAATTGTAAGTGTTGCAATGCAATTTGCAGGAAGGGCGGCTGTCGGATTTTTCAGGGATGAAAAAGAAGTTGTGGAGGCAGGATATCTGTATCTTAGGAGCTATTCCGTGGACTGCCTGCTGGCAGGAATGCATTTTTGCTTCAGCGGATATTTTTGCGCATATGGACTGTCCTCGATTTCTTTTCTACACAATATGATTTCGATTTTATGTGCGAGAATACCGTTGTCATATCTCGCATCAATATATTACAAAGACACTCTGTTTCCAATGGGCTGTGCGGCACCAATCGGTTCGCTGCTGTCCGTTCTGGTATGTATCCTTGCAGTAATTATTATGAATAAAAAGGGTATCACAGGGAAAAATTAACAGTTTCTTAATAATTTTGTACTTACATTAATACAAAATTAGTGTTAAAATCAGAAATAGGAAAGGAGTGCTACATGTACGAGGTAGGTAAAGTCGTTTTACACAAGATAAACGGCGTATGTAGAATTGAGGATATCAGGGAAGAAAACTTAACAGGCGAATCACAGATGTATTATGTTATGCATCCTATTTTTGAGAAAAGTAGTTCAATACTGTATTTACCTATTGAGGACAGGGGTGGTCTGCTCAGAGCGCTTTATACGCCGAGCGAAATTGACCATGTTATTTTGAAAGGCGAGGATGAGAAAATAGAATGGATTGACAATAACAATCTTCGCAAGACAACTTACACGGAGCTTTTGCGTAAGGGGACAACCAGTCAGCTGGTGGCATTGATTCGTTGTCTTACGACTCGCAAGACGGAGCTGGAAGAACAGGGCAAGAAATTCTCGGTTACGGATGATAGAATTTTGAGCGAAGCCCGCAACAGAGTGGACCAGGAATTTGCATACAGTCTGAATATAGACAGGGAGAATGTTCCCAATTATGTTCTTGATATAATTGCAAAGCGTGAGAAATAAATCAAGCTGCGAGAAATCGCAGCTTTTTTTATATGGTGCTATGTTATTTTGCCATTGTTGCTCTGATTCGTTTTTGGAGCATATCCGAATCCTGTGCAAATTCGATGGCGGTACTTTCAGATATTATTCCCTTCTGTACCAGGTCGAGAAGACTTGCGTCCATTGTTATCATGCCCTCTCCGCGGGACTGTGATATTACACCGTCTATCTGATGAATTTTGGATTCCCGAATCATTGTCTTGATGGCAGGATTCAATAGCATTACTTCGAATACAGGAACAAGCTTACCGTCAACAGTAGGTACTAATTGTTGCGAAATTACAGCCTGTAATACCATTGAAAGCTGTACTGCAATCTGATGCTGTTGGTTAGGCGGAAATGCATCAATAATCCTGTCGATTGTGTTGGATGCACCTATTGTATGCAGGGTTGATAACATTAAATGTCCTGTTTCAGCTGCCGTCATTGCAACGCTGATTGTTTCATAATCTCTCATCTCACCAAGAAGAATAACATCGGGACTCTGCCTCAGGGAGGCTCTCAATGCCGAAATATAGCTTTCGGTGTCGGTTACGATTTCGCGCTGCGATACGATGCTTTTTTTGTGGATATGAAGATATTCCAAAGGGTCTTCCAGAGTGATTATATGGGACTGCCTTGTGGAGTTGATGTGGTCAATCATGCAGGCCAGAGTGGTGGATTTACCGCTTCCGGCAGGACCGGTAATCAATACCATTCCCTTCTTCAAATCCGAGAGATTGTGTAAAGTTTTAATCATTTCAGGGGAAAAATTCAAATCCTCCGCCTTCGGAATATCAAAATTAATTACACGGATAACTGCGGAAAGAGAACCCCTCTGCTTGTATACATTGATTCGGAAACGGGCAATGCCGCTGATTGCAAAAGAAAAATCGTCATCGCCGTTAGTGTTGAGCTTTTCGATATTTCTTTTTCCGGCCAGCTCATATATCTGTTCAATCATTGCTGTCGTGTCGGAAGGCATCATTTTATCATCGCTGTCGGAGTAAAATTTGTTGCTAATCTTGTAGGAAAGAGGAAGACCTGCAACAATAAATATGTCGGAGGCTCCCCGGTTTGTTATTTTGCTTAGCATTTCAGTTGCGTTCATATTCTAATCCTCCATATTCACGGTTTTTTCTGATATCAGCTCAAAGAATGCTTTCCCGTTATTGCAGGTGGTCGAAATTGTGGTCTGCAGGGAAGAACTGTCATTAATCTTTGTAAGATAGCTTAGCAAAATGCGCTTTCCATCTTTGGTGATTGAAATTGCTGTGTCAGAAAACTCTTTATTGATTTTGTCATAATATTCATCAATGTTTTTGGAACCGGCAGCCGCTTTGCGAAAATAGTCCGAGTAGGTTTTATGACTGTCATGTGCGGCGTTGAGTGCGGTATAGTAGTCGCTGTTTCGTTGTGCAGTCTGACTGGTTTTGAGAAAGTCCGCTTCCGAGGAAGAATAGGACAATGCGGCAAAGGCCACCAGACAAAGTATAACAAAGGTGACAAGAACCAGCGAGGTGCCGACATTGATGCTTTTTCTTTTTTTCTTATTATCCTTGTTCGCCATTATTCCTGCCCTCCAATGTATAGTTTAATCGGAAGAGAATAAATTTCTTTGTCGTCCACGGTATCCCAAAAGCGGATATCCGCTGACAGAAAATCGTTATCTCTGGAAAAAATAATTGTTGTCATAAAATGCTTGTCAGATTTTGGACAATGCTTAAATTTGCTGTTGTAGTAAATTGTCAATTCGAGGGCCCCCTGTTTTTCCAGCTCGGGATACTGTTTTTGCAGGGCTGCGATGGTTTCATCTGTTTTGCCGGTGCTGTTGCTTCTGAATATTTCTGCCACATTCTGTGTCTCTATGACGGCATGAGTCAGGTATTCCGAATCCTTACTCTTGAGGTGAGCTCTCACAAAAAACTGCACACATACCGCCGTCGCTAATGAAAACAGCAGCAGGGATATTGTAAATTCTATTAGGAAAACAGAGGTCCTGGAGTGGTTATTATTCATTGCCGCTACCTCCTTTTCCGGATGCTGATACATAGAAAACAGTCTCCGTATCATCCGCCGTGGTTATGGAAAATTTGATAAGATCTTTTCCGACTTTGTTGACAGTAAAGTCCTCTGCTGAAATTATTGCAGTGCCGTAATCCGGCGAAAAAGCATCACTATCAAGCATGGTAACTTCTTTTATTTTATTCTCGTCAAAATACAGGTAGGTGATGTAGGTGCTGTCCCCTGCAGTCTCGTATATCTCCAGGCGGTTGTCCCGGGAAACAGCGATATTGTCACTGCCTGCCTTTCGTATTTTCTCAGTGATATATGCTGCCGAAGTTCGGACATCAAAATTGCGGTCGGCAACGGCATTGGTTTTTTTGTATATTTTTGCGCCGAAGAGTATGACAAAGAGAACACTTACAAGAAATACCCCTAATAAAGCGAACAAAAATAATGTATCAATGGTTGATTTGTTGCGTTTGGTAAATTTCATACTGCTACCTCTCTATGATAATGACGGAAGGGGCAATATTATCACCTTCATTGACGTAATTGATAATGAATTTTTCCTTGTCATATATTAGGCCATAGTGTTCCTCGATATACCGGATTGAAGGCGGATACATGCCCTCGACTGCATAGCAGTGCACGATATCTCTTTGCAGGGCGTCTTCAAGAAGCTCTTTTTCGTTCATCACCTTGCTTTTGGAAACGGTTGAAACGCCGTAGATGAAGGCTCCCATAATCAGAATAAAAATAACGGGTGCAATCGGAAATTTTCTGACTGCCATCAGGCGTTTGCGTACGGGAGCAAATCTGTTCATAATATCCCCTCCTTTAGCTGATTCCTGACATGATGCCAAGTAAAGGCATTATTACGGAAAGCAGAATCAGACATACAATTGCTGAAAGAATAATTACAAGCGTTGGCTCAAGTATGGAAATCGTGTGATTCATGCTTTTTTCAATCTCATCATCGCAGCTTGTTGCTATTTTTTTCAAAACAGAATCAACGGAACCTGTGGATACACCGATACTTATCATTTTTGAATACATATTTGAAAATATCATGGATCGGGAAAGCGCATTGGCAAAGCTTAATGGTGCATTCTCCGCATCACCTGCCATGAGCTCGCGGGCCTTGTTGATTTTGCTGCTCATATGCTTGTTATCCACAAGTTTCTCGACAAGCTCCAGACTCTCGTCCGTATCAAGGCCGGCAGCGATTGTC
Organism: Butyrivibrio sp.; assembly: GCA_016297265.1. GTDB lineage: Bacteria > Bacillota > Clostridia > Lachnospirales > Lachnospiraceae > Eshraghiella. Next base: position 5,110 of record JAEDHB010000030.1, on the reverse strand, counting down.
ATTGCCATACCTGAAGCGAAGCGGCCGGCGGCTACTCGGTCGTAGAATTTGCGCGTAAGCACAAAACCGGAGGCAAGGCGCGCAAATGCTTTTTTACCCACGGAGGTCTTTGTAAATAATACAAACAATATTGCAAGCAATGCAAAAATCACAATGAATACCACGGAGTATTTTGTCATGGTGTTGCCGATGTTGAGAAGGCTTTTGGATACACCGGACATCTCCGAACCCAGCTGTTTGAATACTTTATCGAATATTGGAACGACCTTAACGATAAGAACAATGATTACGGCAATCATCATTGATATGATAAGGAAGGGATATGTAACCGCGCTTTTGATGCTCTCGGCGATGGCTTCTTCCCTTTCATAATGGAAAACCAGTGAATCCATCACCTCTTCTAGCTTTCCTGAGGCATTGCCTATTTCTATCATGTGGCAGGCGTAATGCGGAAAAACACCTGAAGCATTGATTGCTTCTGAAAAAGAATAACCTTCGTTACATTTTTGTGCGATGGGTTCAAGGATTTTTCTGCCTGCCTCCGATTCCACATCGCTTAACATCAGATCGATTCCCGTTGCAGGGGTCATACCTGCCTTGAGAGCCATTGACATATGGTCACAGAACATGGAAAGTTCTTTATTTGACAACATTTTTTTCTTCATTATAATAGCCTCCTTACTAATACGAGTACATGGTACGGTAATTTGAACCGTCACCAATATATTCCTTCACTTTTGATGAACTGTTGGCATTTGCCGCAAGTGTCGGGTCCATCAAAGTCCATTTATTACCGTCAAATTTGATGATACTGTCAATCCAGCCTATATCTTCTATGTAAACACTAACCCATGCATGGTAGGCATCCTTGGAATAACCGATTTCCAGGCGGGTCGGAATTCCCTGACTTCTAAGCATTGCTGCCATGAGGGCGGCGTAGTCAAAGCATATTCCCTTGCCGGCCTGCAGAACCTTGTCGATATCCGGCAGATAATTCGATTCGACATTTGATGCCTTAGCCTCGTCATAGGCGATATTGTCAGCAACATAATGATATACGGAAGCAACAGTTTCCAAATCGCTGTTTGCTGAGGCAGCCAGGTCATTGGCAATGGATACAGCCTTTGATGTTCCGGAATAGTTAACATACATATTCGGATACAGGTATGGCTTGAGCTCATCCGTAACCGATACATCAAAGTTGTCGGAAAAAGCTACGGAATAATTCTTGCCGCTTATGTGTTCAAAGACACGCACCTGATAACTGCCACTGCCTGCAGTTACTGCTATGCAGGCCGGCTCACTATTAATATTGTAGGTATAGGTTATGCTGTCAGGACCGGTAAGCTGCATCTTAACCTTAGGATTATCTCCCTGATAGTGTATGTAAAAATAACCTTCGGACACGTTGGATACATCAATCGATACCCGATCATTGCCAAGCGTACTGGTCCCGGGGGCGGATGTAACGGGAAGACTTCCATATTTATCCTTCATTCGGGTAGAGGAAGCCTTATTCACCTCCACCGGGGCAGAGGTTGAAGGAGAATTGCCGCTGTTTTTGCAACCTGTGAAAAATAACACGGCAAAAAGCGGTAATAATTTTATACACCGGAGAATATACTTTCGTCGATGTGACATAAGATACTCCTTATTTTCAAAATAATAAAACCTAACTAATTATACATCAGAAGAGGACAAAAATAAAGTGGTGAGATACTTATTATAAATAGGTAAATTCTATTCGGATTAAAGTATATTTGTATAGAATTATTGTTTTTTTTAGATTGTATTTGAAAAAAACAATATTATCCACATTTTGGTTGAATTTATGTTGACAAATGCCGATACTTGAAATAGTATAATTTAGAATGAATAAAATTATGTACATTCTATTTAGGTGAGGAGGAAAATAATGAAGAAAGAAATCAAAAAGGGACTTGCAAAAACATTTACAGTAAGTGCTTCGGCTGTGACCGTGGCAACCATGCTTCCATTCAATGTTATGGCAGATGGAACAGAGGGAAGCGGCTCAGGCGTTTCCGATGTTCAGGAGGAATTGAAGTCATCCGTAGCGCAGGAATCAACTGTTGCTGATGCCAACAATTCAGTTGATGATGCAGTTGCATCAATTGAGGCTGCAATCAATGCAGTGGAAGTGCTTGACGACGTTGCTGAAAATGTTGCAAAGGCAAAGGCGACTTTGACAGAGCAGGGCGAGATTTCACTGGGGGATGTTTCCGATAATATCGGGAATGCGCAGGATTTTGCAGATACTGTTGCTGACAATATGGACGCAGCAGCTGATACAGAGACAGAGGTTGTTGACCTTGTCAACAAATCAGATGCAATTAATACTGCACTTAAGGATGCAATCAATACTAATCTTGATTCACTCAAGAATGCAAAGACTGTCAAAGAGGCAGAGGATGCATATGCTGCTCTTGTAGCTGCAATTAATCTGGCTAAAGGCGAGATGGCTGAAGCCGGAGTGAATTATGATGCATTAGTGGCAAAATACAGTTCAATAATTGAGACAGCAACTGAGTCAGATGCAAGATATCTCGAAGAGCTTGAAGTAGCCAAGACAAAAATCGATGACGCTCTCGATGCCCTGACTGTTGCAGCAGACAATGTTGAAGCATTGATTGAGGCTCTTAAAGCAGCTCAGACTGACAGGGATGCACTCATCAAATCATACGAAGAAAAACTTGCCGAGGTTCAGGCAAAGATTAAGGCAAAAGAAGCAGCTAAAGAAGCAGCTGACAAGGCTTGGGATGATGCTGTTGAAGCTTCCAACAAACAGGCAGAGGCAGTTAAACAGGCAGAGAAAGATCTTGACGATGCAGAGGCCGCAGCAGAAGATGCAGCAGAGGCAGTTGAAGCAGCAAAGGCAAAGATGAATGCCAATGCAATCGCACTTGACATCCTTGAGAAGGAACAGGCTGTTAAGGATGCCAACAAGATTGATTATGACAAATGTGACAAACTCTTTTTTGCAATATTTAAGAACTATTATGTTCCATATATTATTAAGCCTGCAAAGGACAGCAAGATTGAATATACAAAGAGCTTTGTAAAATTCCCTAAGGATGAGCTGAATTATTATGTATTCAAAATTGACGGAAAAGAGTATTTCTACAATTATGTAGTTAATAAAACAACACGTGAACTCGTTATTTTCGAAAAGACAGAATATGATGAGGTTGTAACACCTGCAGTTCCTGCAAAATATGTTACAGTCGGAGAAAACACCAGGATTGAACTTAGCGAGGAGCAGTATAATAAGGCACTTGCTGACGGAGCAATATATGTGAAAGACGGCAAGAGCTACTACCTGTTATCAGACAAATCAACCACTTTCTCATATGACAAGGCCGACAATCAGGAAATTACTGATGAAAAGGTATCTTATGAGTATAGTGCTGACGGTAAGACTGCTGTTACCACAGGTACAGTTTCAACCACAACCTTCAGCAATGAATCAATAGAATCAGAGGGCAATGTATTTGATACGAAGGAAGAAGCTAAGGCTGATGCCGAGAGCAAGCTTTCCGATGGTGATAAGAATCTTGATGTAAGTTATTCGGAGACCAAAGAGTATACATCAAATGTCAGCGTATCATACACTGCAAAATATAAACTGACTGTTGACCTTAATGGATATGTTGTTAAGCGTTCCGACAAATGGAAAGACTATACTGATATTATTGATGATTTTGAAGACAGACTTTCAGATTACTGCGATGATGTCAAGATTACCTGCGAGAATGCAAATGCAAAGAAAACCAAGGACATTTTTCTTTTCAATGATGAATATACTTACACCTCAGGAACACTCACTGTGGAGTATTCAAGAATCAAGGAAGAAGTGAAATATTCAGCTTGGAATGATATCACTGATATTTTCAACAAGAATAAAATCCAGAAAGCAATTCAGACTAAGCTTTTAGCAGAAGGTAAGGTTGATGTTGATTTTGAATCCCTCAACTGGAATCTTAGAACAGCTGACGTAGTTGTAAGCGACGGTAAAACAGTAACTGCCGAGGGTAAGGGCGAAACAGCGGGTGAGGCAAAAGATAATGCTCTCATTTCAACTAAATCAATGCTTGGAGACAGTGCCAGAGAAGCACAGCGTAAGACAGAAATCCTCTCCAAAATGGGATGGACCAAGAATGCGGATTTCTCAATCGGATATGCAATCAAGAGCGAGAAACAGAACAGTAATAAACTTACCGATACAAAATATGGTTACACTGCAACTTATGATAAAAAGAATGTCAAGGTAGAGAAGAATGTCATTATCAAGAAGGAACTTCAGAGTGCAGCAGTGCTTGAATATGTTGATGAAATTCCTGCAGTAACCAAGAAGGTATATCACAATGACAAATACTTTGCAAACGAGGACTGCTTCTATGAATTCGGCGATGCGGATTTCAGAGAATTCCTTGACGGAGGAAAACGCAGCAAGGATGCATACGAGGAAGCAGTAAAGAATAAGAAAGCCGCAGATGAAAAAGTTGTTGAGCTCACAGGAAAGCTTGAGGACGAGAAAGTACTTGCTGCTGAGAAAGTTAAAGCAGCAGAAGATGCGAAGAAAGAGCTTGATGTAATTATTGAAGACCTCGACAAACTCTATGGTGAGGAGAAGGATGCAGAGGATCTTCTTAAGAAGGCTAAAGCAACTGCTGACTATTCAGATGCAATCAAAAAAGCTGAGAAAGCGCTTGCGGATGTAGCTAAGGCAGAAGAATCTGTTGATGCACTTGGCGAAGAGATTGACAGCAATGAGGCTACAAAGATTAGCGCAGCAGAGCTTGCAGCACTCAATGCACTTATTGCAGCAGATGCAGATAAGTTTAATCTTGTCAAGGATGATTTCAAGGAATTGACAGATGGAGATACAGATTTTGATAATATCAGAGATGAGAAGTTAAAATCACTCAATAAAACGAGCAATCCTTCAAATGGCGCCGGACTTAACGACAACGATGGAGCAGGCGACAATGACGGAGCAGGCAACAACGACGGAGCAGGCAACAATGACGGAGCAGGTGCAAATGACGGAGCCGGCGATGGCGCAGGAACTACAGCAGATGCACAGGATGTT
>JAEDHB010000009.1 GCA_016297265.1 Butyrivibrio sp. | reverse complement strand
GAGCATGGACAAGAATTGCAACTACAACAGCATTGGGATATGCGGATAAAGCGGTAAAAAAAGGAACAACATACCAGTATTGTGTGAGGGCATATAATTCAAGTCATGTGTCTGCATATATTGCATCAAAGCAGATAAAATATAGTTAACCTGCAAAAACAATTGTAGTAAAATAGCCCTTGACAAATACATTGCATTGGTATATATTTTCAATAACATATTTAATAAACCGTTGACGTGAAGATAACGTTAATTGTGCACACACAGAGAGCCCGGGGTGCTGAGAGCCGGGTTGAACGCAGATTTTCAAATGGATCACTGAGGGCATAGTCAAAGGCCTGATGGCTGAGTATTCTATGACGTTTGGACAGACGTTATATGTCGGAGATATGTTAGTATCTTGCTAAGGGCACTGTTTAGTGAAACAAGGTGGTACCGCGGATTATATTTTTGTATATTCGTCCTTGACAATAGCGCAGCTATTGTCAGGGACTTTTTTTATCTTTGACGGATGCCTAAGATACGCAGAAAAATTAGGACAATGGAGGTATAAAACATGATTTATCCATCTCTTTCGGAAGTAAAAAGGATTGCCGGTTCCGGAGAATATAAGAGAATTCCAATTAAGCTTGAATTGAGCGCTGATATGATTACACCGGTAATGGCAGTCAGAAAACTCAAAAAAATCAGCAGGCATTGCTTTATGCTTGAGAGTGCAGAGGCTACCAAAAAATGGGGCAGGTATACATTTCTGGGATATGACCCGATACTGGAAATTACATGTCAGGATGGAAATCTCAAAATAAAGAGTGGAATTACTGTTGAAAATACAACCAGCCATCCGGGAGATGCAATCAGAAAAATCATCGCAGATAATAAGGCACCGGTTATTGAAGATATGCCCCCATTTACGGGCGGACTTGTTGGATATTTTTCCTATGACTATATTAAATATTCAGAGCCAACATTGAAGATGGATGCTGCGGATGAAGAATCATTTAAAGATGTTGACCTGATGCTTTTTGATAAGGTAATCGTTTTCGATAATTACAGACAAAAAGTTATTATCATTGCCAATATAACAACTGAAGAAATCGAAACTGCCTACAACAAAGGGAAGGTCGAACTTGAGACCATGAAAAAAATCCTCACCGAAGGCGAGCTTGCCGAAAATCCGCCACTGAAATTAAAGAGTGATTACAGGTATCTCTTCAGCAAGGAAGAGTATTGCGATATGGTTGAAAAAGGCAAAAAATATATTCACGAAGGTGATATTTTTCAGGTGGTGCTTTCCAACAGAGTGGAAGCAGATATTGAAGGAAGTCTTTTTGATACCTACAGAGCTTTGAGAATGACCAATCCGTCACCCTACATGTTTTACTTTTCAAGTGATGATGTGGAAATTGCAGGTGCTTCTCCGGAGACCCTTGTGAAGCTGGAAAAAGATGAACTACACACATTCCCGTTAGCAGGAACCAGACCAAGGGGAGCTACGGATGAAGAGGATTTACAATTGGAAAAAGAACTGCTGGCTGACGAAAAAGAACTTGCAGAGCACAATATGCTTGTGGACCTCGGAAGAAATGATATCGGCAGAATTAGCAGAATAGGAACCGTAGAAGTTGAAAAATATATGGGCATTGAAAGATATTCCCATGTAATGCATATTGGTTCAACCGTGAGGGGAATCATCAGGGAAGATAAAGATGCATTGGATGCAGTGGATTCCATTCTGCCTGCCGGAACTCTTTCCGGGGCACCAAAGCTTCGTGCTTGCGAAATTATTTGTGAACTTGAAAACAATAAAAGAGGTATTTACGGCGGAGCCGTCGGATACATTGATTTTACCGGAAATCTTGACACCTGCATCGCAATCAGACTTGCATTCAGTAAAAATGGCAAAGTATTTATCAGATCCGGCGCAGGAATTGTGGCAGACAGTGTTCCGGAAAGAGAGTATCAGGAATGCATTAACAAGGCTGCGGCAGTTATGAATGCCTTAAATATGGCAGAAGGAGGACTGGATGAATGATTTTGTTAATTGATAATTATGATAGTTTTTCATATAATCTTTACCAGCTTATCGGTAGCATCAGGGACGATATTAAAGTAATAAGAAATGATGAGATGACCGTAAAAGAAATAGAAGACCTCAATCCGGAATATATTTTTCTTTCGCCCGGACCTAAGAGACCGGAGGACGCAGGGGTATGTATGGAAGTTGCAAAATATTTTGCAGGCAGGATACCGATCCTTGGGGTATGCCTTGGCCATCAGTCAATCTGTGCGACCTTTGGAGCTACAGTTTCCTATGCAAAAGAACTTATGCACGGCAAAACTTCCCTGGCAACTCTGGACAGAAGCAGTCTTATATTTAAGGGAATGCCGGAAAAAATACAGGTGGCGAGATATCATTCCCTGTCAGCCGTTGAGAATACAATGCCGGATTGCCTGAGAATAATTTCAAAGACTGACGATGGGGAAATTATGGCAGTCGAACACAGGGATTACAGAGTATACGGATTACAGTTTCACCCTGAATCGGTACTAACTCCCGATGGTAAAAAAATAATAGAGAATTTCTTAAACATTCAGGGAGGCTGACATTATGATTTTAGATGAAATAGCAACAAAGACCCGGGAACGAATTGAGGCAGCTAAGGAAATAAAACCCCTTGAGCAGATAAAGCAAGAGGCATTAAAAATGAATCCGGACACAGGCTTTCCGTTTGAAAAAGCCCTCAAAAAGCCGGGAATGTCATTTATATGTGAAGTAAAAAAAGCATCCCCGTCAAAGGGAATAATCGCTGAGCAGTTTCCTTATCTTCAGATTGCAAAAGAATATGAAGCTGCAGGTGCAAGTGCAATATCCTGCCTGACAGAGCCATACTATTTTAAAGGCTGTGATGAATATCTTAGAGAAATAGCTGCAAATGTGAACATACCGGTGTTGAGAAAAGATTTTGTGGTTGATGAATACATGATATACGAAGCAAAAATACTTGGCGCTTCCGCAGTACTGCTCATATGTGCAATACTTACTGATGAAGAGTTGGTGAAATACCTTGAAGTGGCACACTCTCTTGGCTTGTCCGCACTTATCGAGGCACATACTGAGGAAGAGGTGTTGAGAGCTTTGAAATCAGGTGGTACAATAATAGGCGTTAACAACCGCGATTTGAAAACTTTCAAAGTTGATATCACAACAGGGTTGAAGTTAAGAAAGCTCGTGCCTGATGATTATATATATGTATCGGAGAGCGGGATATCCAAACCGGAGGATGTTGAGGCATTATACGCCAATGGAACAGATGCTGTTTTGATAGGAGAAACCCTTATGAAGGCGGATGACAAAAAAGAAATGATTAACAGACTCAGAGGAAAAAATATATAGAAAGCGAGAAATGGCAATGACAAATTCTAGAGGAAGATTTGGAAAACATGGTGGTCAGTACATACCTGAAACACTTATGAATGCAATAATTGAACTTGAAGAAGCATATGACAAATACAAGGATGACCCTGAATTTAACAGGGAATTAACAGAGTTATTCAACAATTATGCCGGAAGACCTTCACTTTTGTACTATGCAGAGAGAATGACAAAGGATCTCGGCGGAGCCAAGATTTACCTGAAAAGAGAGGACCTGAATCATACAGGCTCCCACAAAATCAATAATGTTCTTGGGCAGGTCCTGCTTGCAAAAAAAATGGGCAAAACAAGAGTAATAGCAGAGACAGGTGCAGGTCAGCACGGAGTGGCAACCGCAACAGCCGCTGCACTTATGAATATGGAATGTGAAGTATTCATGGGGGAGGAGGATACAATCCGACAGGCCCTCAATGTGTACAGAATGAAGCTTCTGGGAGCAAAGGTTCACCCTGTGAAAACAGGAACGGCAACTCTCAAGGATGCAGTTTCGGAGGCAATGAGAGAATGGACTAACAGAATTGATGATACTCATTATGTGCTCGGTTCGGTAATGGGACCACATCCTTTTCCAACGATTGTTCGTGATTTTCAGGCTGTGATTTCAAAGGAAATCAAAGAGCAGATGTTAGAAAAGGAGGGAAGACTTCCGGACGCAGTGCTTGCCTGCGTGGGCGGAGGCTCAAATGCGATGGGGGCATTTTACAATTTTATTCAGGATAAAGATGTCAGACTTATAGGCTGCGAGGCTGCGGGCAGAGGTATCAATACAGCTGATACGGCAGCGACAATTGCAACCGGCAAACTTGGTATTTTCCATGGTATGAAATCATATTTTTGCCAGGATGAATATGGTCAGATAGCACCTGTTTATTCAATTTCCGCAGGACTTGATTATCCGGGAATCGGACCGGAACATGCAAATCTTTATGACACAGGCAGAGCAGAGTATGTTCCAATTACGGACGAGGAGGCAGTGGATGCCTTTGAATATCTTTCAAAAATTGAAGGAATCATTCCGGCAATAGAAAGTGCACATGCAATAGCATATGCGATGAAGCTTGCGCCAACAATGGACAAGGATAAAATAATAGTTGTAAATATTTCAGGACGCGGCGACAAGGATTGCGCTGCGATGGCCCGTTACAGAGGGGAGGATATTCATGAGTAGAATTAGCGAAGCTTTTTCTGACGGAAAAGCATTTATTCCATTTATCACCTGCGGAGATCCGTCTTTGGAGATTACAGAACAGATTGTTATTGAGATGGAGAAAGCCGGCGCAAACCTGATTGAATTAGGAATTCCGTTTTCTGATCCGACAGCGGAGGGACCGGTGATTCAGGAAGCAAATGTCCGTGCATTAGCGGGAGGAGTGACAACGGATAAGATTTTTGATATGGTTGCACGCCTCAGAAAGACAGTAAAAATTCCAATGGTATTCATGACATATGCCAATGTTCTTTTTTCATATGGAGTGGAGAGATTTGCGGCAAGGGCAAAAGAGGTTGGCATGGACGGTGTTATTTTGCCTGATGTGCCTTATGAAGAGAAGGAAGAGTTTTCAACTGTTCTTGGCAGGTATGACCTTGACATGATTTCTCTGATTGCCCCTACATCACACGATAGGATTGCCATGATTGCAAAGGAGGCAGAGGGATTTGTCTACTGCGTATCATCCCTTGGAGTGACGGGTATGAGAAGTGAGATAAAAACAGATGTTGGAGAGATGATAAAGCTTGTTAAAGCTGTAAATGATATTCCATGCGCAGTCGGTTTTGGTATTTCGGGACCTGAACAGGCAGCAAAGATGGCAAAGGTTTCTGACGGAGTAATTGTTGGTTCGGCAATTGTAAAGCTCTGTGCACAGTATGGCACAGAAAGTCCAAAATACATTGCAGAATTTGTAAAAAATATAGTGGAAAGCATTTAGTATATGGATAAAATAATTTTTCTTAAACCTGCATTTTCGCACACTGTGTGGGGAGGCACAAGAATCAGGACGGATTTCGGATATGACGAGCCCGGAGAAGATATTGGTGAGTGTTGGGGGATTTCTGCACATCCTGCAGGGGATTCGGTGATTACAAATGGTATGTTCAGTGGAAAAACATTGTCTCAAATGTATGCGGATTGTCCGGAGTTTTTCGGAAACTGCCCACAGGAGGAATTTCCGCTTCTGACAAAAATAATCGATGCAAGAGACAATCTGAGCATTCAGGTTCATCCTGATGATGAATATGCTGCAATTCACGAGAATGGTGCAAGCGGAAAAACCGAATGCTGGTATATCATTGACTGTCCGCAGAATGCAGAGCTTATCGTTGGACATAATGCAAAGTCCAAAGACGAATTGAAAAGCATGATTAGCGAAGGAAAGTGGGAGAAGCTTATTCGCCGTGTACCTGTAAAAAAGGGTGATTTTATACAGATTGATGCAGGAACCGTGCATGCGATAACTGCAGGCTGTCTGATACTTGAGACGCAGCAAAACAGCAATATCACATACAGGTTATATGATTATGACAGAAAACCATTAAGAGAGTTGCATTTATCACAAAGTATTGATACAATTAGAGTACCGGCTAGGGATGCGGCTGATTGCATATTTGATACCACAGGTAAGAAAGAATTTGTATACAGCAATGATTTTTATGAGGTGGGCATTATGCGAATCAGCGGAAGTGCCAAATTGCCGGAGATTCGATATTTTATGAATCTCAGCATAGTTGCCGGAGAAGGTTTGGTAAATGGTAATAGGGTACATAAGGGCGATCATATAATAATTGCAGGTGGCAGCAGTGTGATTCTTAATGGCAATATGGAGATTGTCAGAAGTACCTTCAACGCATAACACATATCGTGTTGGGGGCATAATGAAGAAATTATTATTGTTATTGGCAGCGGTGTTAGCTGTGGCATTGTGTATGACAGGATGCGGTAAGGAGAGCTTTGACCAACAGAAGGTTGTATGGTATTCGGAGAATCCTGAATTGGTATTTTCAACTACGGCATTCAGACCGGAGCAGGTTATTGTTGTGGGAGGAGAAACTTTTGACATTGATGTTGAAGTAATTAATGGCAAGAATCTTAAGATTTATGATATGTCATCCTACCCGCTTGAGAAGAATCTGATATGGGAATGTAAGACAAAGTGGAAGAAGAAGGATAATATTGTCGAGGCAGAAGTTATCAAGGACAATGTGGGAGATAATGTAGGATTAAAATTCACATTGAAGTCCAGGGATTTTAAGAGTACGGAAGAGATGCCGGCAGATAAGTCAGAGCAGTATCATTACAAATATTGTTCTGATAAATTGAAGAATCTGGGTGTTGAATCACATATATGTGAAGTGTTCAAGAATCAGAAAAAGTGCGTTGTTGGCAATAAGGAAATTCGATTGGATGAGATAAAGGGAATCGGATGGTACAGATACACTACAGCTGACATCAACAATGATGGAACTGATGAGCTGATGTTTTCTGTTATGGATTCGGAAGGCAAAGCGCATGTTATGGTTTTCAGGTATTATTCCGGCAAAGTATATCTCTATTCGGTATATGCACAGGATTCATTTACCACTGTCAGAATAAGAGAGGGCGGACTTGTTGAGGGATACAATGACAAGGAAAGACAGCTCTGCAAGCTTGAAATCGGAAGTGACGGAATAAGATATACGGTGCTTGCGTCACTTAAGAATGGCAGCTATGCAGTGGAAAACAGCGCAAGCGACAAGGACAAATTTGAAGAATATATTAACCAATTCAAAGAACTAACGATGTATGATAATTAGAATAACTCCTGCTCATCAAAATATGGGCAGGAGTATTATTGTTTTATAGCTGCTAATAATGAATTGAATACTTAGAAGTGGTGGAAATTATCATTGCAATTAGGGAGTAGAATCAGAATTCAATTTTCTTCTGGGACATCTTATTGTTGTGATATCTGCCATCCTTACTCACATCTGCGCCAAACCATGCAGGAGGAGTATAGCTATCTGCCTGCTCCAGGGAATCAAATTCCACCTCGGCGATAACCAGACCTTCATAATCCCTTTCAAAAATATCCAGTTCAATGGTAAGACCATTTCCATCAGGAATTTCATAACGGTTTTTTGTGATAATAAGTCCATCTGCTTTTGCAAGGAGATGCTCGTATGCTTCCTTGGTAAGAGGAAGATTATATTCCTCGCGTGCAATAAAACCCTTGGATTTGTAAGTGAGATAGTATTCGTCATTATCCCTGCGGACTCTGACTACAGGATCGTTGCAGAGATATGCCTGTTCGATTTCTCTCTTTTTATATTGGCCGAGTGATTCGGGGAGCTTTTTAACCAGAAATTTTCTTTCTATTTCCATTGAACATTTCCTCCATTAAGTATAGAATATCATATATACAAATTTTTTTCTACTGAAAGGAATATAATATGAAGGTATACGCATTTTTAGCTGAAGGATTTGAGACAGTTGAAGCGCTGGGAGTTATTGATATTTTGAGAAGGGGAAAGGTTGATGTTGTGACTGTTTCGATTATGAAGGACAGAATGGTTACAACCTCTCACGGCGTTCCTGTCATGGCTGATAAATTGTTTGAGGAATGTGATTTTAGCGACGGAGATGCGCTGTTTTTGCCGGGTGGACTGCCGGGAACGGACAACCTTGAGGCGCATGAAGGATTATCCCGGCTCATTGACCGTTATTACGAAGAAGGAAAATATCTCACGGCAATTTGTGCAGCTCCAAGAATCCTAGGGCATCACAACATTTTGCAGGGTAAGAAAGCAACCTGTTTTCCGGAATATATTGAAGATTTGTACGGAGCCACAGTTACAGGCAACGGTGTTGAGAAGGATGGAAAAATAATTACCGGACGCGGAATGGGTAAGACTGTTGACATGGGACTGCTAATGTTGGCGGAATTTACAAATCAGGAAACTTCCGATTTAATTAAGAAAAAAATCCAGTACTAATTAGAATATATTGCCATAATATTTTGATGACTTATGAACACAATAATAGTACAACAGCTGGTTGTTGAATTAATGGAGGTGTTTTTATTATGGCAAATAATAGCAATTCAAACAAGTCAAGTGCCAATGCCAAAGGTGCAATGGACAAATTCAAAATGGAAGTAGCTTCAGAACTCGGTGTTTCTCTTAAGGAAGGATATAACGGAGACTTATCTTCAAGAGAAGCAGGTTCAATCGGTGGCGAGATGGTTAAGAAGATGATTAAAAATCAGAAGGATCAGATGGCAAGATAGTTGAAAATCCCAAAATCCCGTTAGGAGTAATCTCTTAACGGGATTTTTCCTGTCATGGCGGCGAGGCAAATGGGCACCGTGCTTGCATAGGTGCCCATTTGACGACCGCTGTTCAGAAAATGCTCAGATAATAGTATGGGACAAACAGCTTTTCCACATATTTTAATAATGGTATGTAGCCGGATGCTTTTATGAAAATCGGACATACAATCAGACAGCCCAGTAGAAGAAATGGTATTATTGCAGCCATTATCCGGCTCCTCTTTAGAGGGAGACTGACTAACATTGCAAAAATAACGGACATAATCACGAGAATCGACATCGCACCTAATTCTTTTCCGAGGCTCTGAAAATCTCCGGTGATTGCAAGACTGACCATCGAAAGCAGTGCAAGAAGTACAGCAGGTACAAAACAGTAAATCATCTTACACATGCCCCGCTGTAATGCCGGAATGGTGACAAAAATTTCTTTTTCCTTATCCTGCATATAGGTTATACAGCCCAACAGTGCGGACATAAACACAATAATGCTGAGAATTCCCCTTGAAGGGAACAGAATTACCGTATCTCCGCCGGGTCTGATATTTATTTTTTCAGCACTGCGAGTCATAATATCAAGGTGAAAAACATCCACGCCGTCTTCGTATTTTTTGTATGCTTCATTAAAATCGGACAAAACATCACTGATGTCAAAATCTTCACCCTTGGCAGTGGTCACACAATTTTGAATTATCTGGTTGCGGCAGGCCTTTATGAGGCGGCAATAGATATATTCATCAATGGAACCCTGAATGGATGTGAAGCCGCGGTTGTATATTTTGATGGAGCCGATTGAACTGTTAGTCAACCGGATTGTAACATTCTCGGGAATGGTATATCCACATTCAAGGGTTTCGTTTCTTATGTCCCTGAACATCTTTTCTTCATCATTGTAAAATATGAATTTGTAGGTATCGTGTGCTTTTGACAACTCAGCCTTAAGCGTTCTCGTGATATCCGTGTCCTCCGAAATCAGGATGCCCACATTAGTCATATTCGTGGAGGCAGTTTTAGGCATTATTGAAAAAACAACGGATAATCCTGTTACCAGAACAAACAGTATGTATAAAACAGGGTTTTTAATTTGCCTTTTGCACAGGAGAAGGAACCAGGTCAGTGATTTTTTCATCGGCTTTTCCTCCATTTAAAATATGTTATTGCAGAACTTGAAACGAAGAAAAACACTGAATAGGCTGCAACTCCAAGTAATGCTTTTGTATTTATTTTACCTGTAAGCAAAGCTTCGCAGGTGCGGCATAAATAAGCGAAGGGACTGTACTGCCCAAAAGCCGATATTTTGCCGGGAAGAAATGCTTCCGGCACTATTCGCCCTGCTGCATACATAAGGAATGCCATAGAAAAGAATACCAGTATCGAGCTGATTAATCCGCTGTCTCCAAGGCAGCAAAAGAATAATACATAGCAGGACAGGGCAATAATAATCAACAGCATGGTGAAAACAGATGCGGCGTTAATTGTAAGATAATCTCCTGCAACAGTTTTGGCGGCGATGATGAATGCGGGGCAGAAAAGTACAAAAAACATTACTGCGATTCCCATTATCTGGCAGAACCGTATGTAGGTTACGGATATTTTGCTTTGGTGTAACACATCGGTAAGTGAAACAGGATACGTCCTAAAGGTGTGAATCAGGGCTATCATACACAGTGTTATCAGCAGCACTATCCCGGTAACAATGTAAAAACCCTGAAGTGAAGTGTTGCCCGTTGCGGTTAGGGTTGATATGCTGAATAATTCTGAACGACCAAGAATGTTGTTAAGCATCTGGTTGTATAATTCCTCGTGGACCTTATTCTGGTTAATGGAGGATGTATTTGAAAACGCATCATATGCTGCATACATTATCGATTCCGAATTGGCGAGCGTTGTCGCTCCCGAACTGAGTGTGGTACAAAAATACAGGGAATCCACACTTGGATTATCCGGTATTACTATTTTGACGGGAGTGTTTTCACCGCTGTCAAGTACATGGTAAAAATCGAAGGGAAATATCATTACGGCAGCAGCTTCGCCATTCTCAAGCAGTTGTAACGCTTCCTTTTCATCATGCAGCTTTGTGAAAGAACACATATCCGAAATGCTGTTCGTATTCTCCAGTATTTCCACCATTCCGTTGGTGGTGGGGTCATTCTCCTGTATGACAACGGCAATTCTAAGATTGATTACTGTATGGGCATTGTTGAGCCTTCTGTTGCCGGCAAAACCGATTGCCCCCACAATCAGGGAAAAAACAGCAGCGCTAAGAAGGAGAACCGGTATTGATTTCAAATATATTTTGATTTGAAATAATAATAGTAACAGTCTCTTCCTAATCATTGTCGCTGCCCAACCTTTCGAGCAGATAAGTGATATCGGTAGTCGGAAGCTCTTCAAGGCCTCCGTCCTTCATAAGCATTATATGATTGCAAATGCTTAATTCGGTTTCTTCATGGCTGACAATTATGATAAGACCTCCCTTTGCAATAAAATCTTTCATATGGGTCTTTATGTCTTCCTTGCACTGAATATCCAAAGAAGCACCCGGTTCGTCAAGAATGAGGATTTTGGGGTCCTTGGCGAGCGCACACACAATACTCAGACGCTTTTTCATACCGCCGGAAAGCTTGCGCACGGGATAATGAATGTATTTAGTTAATCCGAAACTGCTGACTAAACCGTTCTTGATATCTTTCTTTAGACTGTGAGTCGAATCACAATAGCGGAGTCTGAGATTGTCCTTGACCGACAGATTGTCAAAAAGAGGATTGTCCTGAGGCACATACCCGACGAGTCTGCTTAATAAACGGTTATTGCCGGTCACATCCTCATTGTTGTAAAATATTTTTCCCGAATCAGGATTAAAGGCATTGGAAAGAATTTTTACGAGAGTTGATTTTCCACAGCCGTTGCCGCCTACAATGCCGATGCAGTCGCCCTCGTTTGCTTCAAAAGAGACATTATTCAAAATTGTATTACGACCATATTTTTTGCTGATTCCCTCAACTGAAAAAGTTGCCATAGTATTCCCCTTTTGCTCAATAATATAAGAAAATTTTAGCACAGACAGGTAAAACCTGCAATCTTATGTTGCTGCAAAGGTATTTATTGACATCACGAAAATACTTATGTATAATACTCTTTGTGTGACCGTGCGATGGAATGACATGCGGTTTTGAATATTAGGAGGATTTTTGAAATGAGTTTTACAGTAGAAAATTTGGAAAAGAACATGGCAAAGCTTACTATCGAAGTACCTGCAGATGAATTTGAGAAGGCACTTCAGAAAGCATATGAGAAGCAGAAAGGCAAAATCACTCTCAATGGTTTCAGAAAAGGAAAAGCTCCTCGTGCTATGATTGAGAAAATATATGGCGCAGGCATTTTCTATGAAGATGCTGCAAATATCGTTATTCCGGATGCTTATGAAAAAGCAGCTGATGAGTGTGAAATTGATATCGTTTCACAGCCTGAGATTGATGTAACACAGGTTGAAAAGGGCAAGGATTTCATTTTCACTGCAACTGTAGCAGTTAAGCCTGAGGTAACACTCGGTAAATATCTCGGTGTCGAAGTTGAGAAGACGGAGACTAAAGTTCTTGCTGCTGATGTCAATGCAGAGCTTGACAGAATCAGAGAGCAGAATGCAAGAATTGTTGATGTAACTGACAGAGCCGTAAAATCAGGCGACCAGACAGTTATTGATTTTGAAGGTTTCATTGATGGAGTTGCATTTGACGGTGGTAAGGGTGAGAATTATCCTCTCACTATCGGTTCACACAGCTTCATTGATACATTTGAAGATCAGATTATCGGTGCTAACATCGGTGATGAAATCGAAGTTAATGTTACATTCCCTGAGGATTATCAGGCAGACAACCTTGCAGGTAAACCTGCTATGTTCAAAGTAACAGTTAAGTCAATTAAGGAAAAAGAACTTCCGGCTGCAAATGATGATTTTGCTAAGGATGTATCTGAATTTGATACTCTTGCTGAGTACAAGGCAGACCTTAAGAAGACACTTACAGAGAAGAAAAAGGATGAAGCAGCTAAGATTAAGAAAGCAAAAGCTGTTGAAAAAGTAGTTGAAAATGCTACAATGGATATCCCTGAACCAATGGTAAAATCACAGGTGCAGTCAATGGTAACTGAGATGGCTCAGAGATTACAGATGCAGGGAGTATCACTTGAGCAGTACATGCAGTATATGGGAACAGAACCACAGCAGTTTATGATGTCCCTCAGACCTGAAGCACTTCTCAGAATTAAGAACAGCCTTGTTCTTGATGCAGTAGTTGAGGCTGAGAAGATTACTGTTTCCGATGCGGATTTTGAGGAAGAACTCAACAAGATGGCTTCTATGTACAGCATGGAAGTTGACAAGATTAAAGAAATGATTGGCGAGGATGAGACAGAGCAGATTAAGAAGGATATTGCCATTCAGAAGGCTGCTGACCTCATCGCATCCAAGGCAGTTGAAGTTGCACCTGCCAAGGAAGAGAAGGACGCTGAATAATTTCTGCCATATTAGAGATTATTAGGAGGTTTGTATTATGAGCTTGATACCTTATGTCATTGAACAGACCAGTAGGGGAGAAAGATCCTACGATATTTATTCAAGATTACTCAAGGACAGAATTATCTTTTTAGGAGAAGAGGTTACTGATGCATTGGCAAGCACAATTGTTGCCCAGTTACTTTTCCTTGAATCAGAGGATCCTAACAAAGATATCAGTATTTATATCAATAGTCCGGGTGGTTCTGTAACGGCCGGAATGGCAATTTACGATACAATGCAGTATATCAAATGTGATGTATCAACAACATGTATAGGCCTTGCTGCAAGTATGGGTGCATTTCTTCTTGCAGGCGGCGCAAAGGGAAAGAGATATGCTCTTCCTAATGCAGAAGTAATGATTCATCAGCCAAGCGGCGGTTCAAAAGGTATGGCATCTGATATGAAGATAGTAGCAGATCAGATTCTTAAAACAAAAGCGACATTGAACAAAATTCTTGCCGAAAATACAGGTAAATCGATTGAAGAGGTCGAGAGAGATACTGACAGAGATAATTATATGACAGCAGCTGAGGCGGTTGAATATGGAATTATCGATCAGGTAGTTGAGAAAAGATCGTAACACACAAGCCCCCGGAGAGCATTCGGGGGCTATAAATTCTTAATAGCGGAGGAAATGGTATTGACTGGAAGAATTAATAACGACGAAGAGAGATGCTATTGCTCTTTCTGTGGAAAACCATCTGATAAAGTAAGAAAACTTATATCAAGTCCTAATGAAAATTCATATATCTGTGATGAGTGTATTGAATTATGTAATGAACTCCTGGAGGAGGATTTTGACGATTATGTGGGCGAGGCAGTTGATGGAATTAATCTCTACAAGCCTATGAAGATAAAAGAGCTTCTCGATGAGTATGTTGTAGGTCAGGATGAGGCAAAAAAAGCACTTGCAGTTTCCGTATACAACCATTACAAGAGAATATTCTCAAAAACTAATCGTGCGTCCAATGATGATGTTGAACTTCAAAAGAGTAATATACTTATGCTCGGACCAACAGGTTCAGGTAAAACATACCTTGCACAAACCCTTGCCAGAATTCTCAATGTTCCGTTTGCAATCGCAGACGCAACAACCCTGACCGAGGCAGGATATGTTGGCGATGATGTTGAAAATATACTTTTGAAGCTTATTCAGTCAGCTGATTATGATGTTGACAGAGCAGAGAAAGGTATCATATACATTGACGAAATAGACAAGATTACAAGGAAGTCGGAGAATGCATCCATTACGCGTGATGTATCCGGTGAGGGCGTACAGCAGGCACTCTTGAAGATACTTGAGGGTACAGTTGCTACCGTTCCGCCACAAGGAGGAAGAAAGCATCCGCAGCAGGAACTGATACCGATTGACACCACCGATATTTTATTCATCTGTGGTGGTGCATTTGACGGACTTGAAAAAATCATTGATGCCAGACTGGACCAGAAGGCCATCGGATTTAATGCAGAGATAGGAAGCAAGGATGAAAAGAACATCGGTGAGCTCTTTTCCCAGGCTCTGCCACAGGATTTTGTCAAATTCGGACTTATTCCGGAAATTATCGGCCGAGTTCCTGTAACTGTAGCACTGGCTCCGCTGGATGAGGATGCTCTTGTCAATATTTTGACAAAACCAAAGAATGCTTTGGCTAAGCAGTACAAAAAACTTCTCGAATTTGACGAGGTTGAACTTGAGATAACCGATGACGCAATAAGAGCAATAGCCAAGAAGAGCCTTGAGCGCAAAACAGGTGCGAGAGGACTCAGGTCCATCATTGAGAAAGCAATGATGGATGTAATGTTTACTGTTCCTTCAGATGATAATGTCTCAAAATGTATTGTAACAGAGGATACGATTTTGAACGGTTCAGCGCCTATATTGGAATACAGGGACAAGAAAATTGGCGAAAAAAATGCAAACGCCAAAGAAAATAGAGACGGGGAAAGCGCATGAGTGTAAGTACGAATTTACCAATAATTGCACTGAGAGGAATGACCATACTACCATATATGGTCATTCATTTTGATGTAAGTAGAAAAAAATCAATCAAAAGCCTGGAATATGCAATGAAAAACGGTCAGAAGATTTTTCTTGTTGCCCAGTTGTATCCGGATACCATTAATCCGGAGAGAAAAGATGTTTATGATGTAGGAACCATCTGCGAGATTAAACAGCTGGTCAAGATGCCCGGCGGTTTAATCAGAGTGCTGGTTAGGGGCCTTGAAAGGGCGGTATTGGATGATTTTACCAGCCTTGAAGGTCCTTTGATGGGTGATGTCATAACCTTTGAGGATGAGGAAAATTTAATTCCCGGCGCAGAGAGGGATGCCAGAGTATCACTTTTGAAGGACATGATGAAGCGATACTATATTGATACAGCCAGAAATCAGGGTGACAATATTGCCAGACTCAAGGCAATCTGCAGTCTCAATGAGATTACATATACCTCGCTTTCCGAATGTACCACGGATTATGTGGAAAGGCAGGATGTTCTTAATATTGAAGATATAATTGAGCGTTTTGACGCAGTTTGCGATATAGTATGTGACAAAATCGAAGAGATTGATATTAAGAAAAAACTGACTGAAAGTGTCAGAAAAAGAGTTGACCAGAATCAGAAAGAGTATTTTCTCAGAGAACAGATTCAGGCAATCAAGGAAGAACTTGGTGATGATAATGTTGAGGATGAGATTGAAGAATTCAGAAAAGCCACCAATGAGCTTGAGGCTGCCGAAGAGGTCAAAGACAAGATTCTCAGGGAAATCCGAAGATATGAAAATATGTCTTCAAATTCTTCTGAGTCAAATGTGGTAAGAAATTATATTGAAACAATGTTGGAGTTACCTTGGGACAAGTACTCCGTTGACTGTACGGATATCGACAGGGCGGAGCAGATTCTCGAAGAGGATCATTACGGACTTGCAAAGGTCAAGCAAAGAATGGTTGAATTCCTTGCAGTACGTGCACTTACCGAGGATACAAACAGTCCGATTGTATGCCTTGTGGGTCCTCCGGGAACAGGTAAGACGTCCATTGTTAAATCCGTTGCAAAGGCAATTGACAGAAAATATGTAAGAATATGTCTTGGCGGAGTAAGGGATGAGGCAGAAATCCGAGGACATAGAAAAACCTATGTTGGCGCAATGCCGGGAAGAATTATTGAAGGCCTCAAACAGGCGGGAACCGGAAATCCTCTTATGCTGTTAGATGAAATTGACAAGGTGGGTAGTGATTCAAGAGGCGATACGGCATCAGCTCTTCTTGAAGTTCTTGACGGAGAACAGAATTCTGCGTTCAGGGATCATTATATCGAAATGCCGGTAAACCTTTCCCATGTGCTGTTTATGGCTACGGCTAACGATATTTCCACCATTCCAAAGCCTTTGCTGGACAGAATGGAGGTTATAGAAATCAACAGCTATACAGCAACCGAGAAATTCCATATTGCCAAAAATTATCTTGTCAAAAAGCAAATGGAAAATACCGGTCTTAAGAGAAAGCAGATTAGTTTTACTGATGATGCTATCAGAAAAATAATCAACAGCTACACACGGGAAGCCGGCGTCCGTGAGCTTGAGAGAATGATTGGTGCAGTTTGCCGCAGAGTTGCAAAAGCAGTTGTGAGCGGAGAGCAGCTAACGCACAGAATAACAGTCAGAAACCTTGAGAATTATCTTGAAAGTGTCAAATACATACCGGAAAACAAATCAAATACTGACCAGGTTGGTCTGGTTAAGGGGCTTGCGTGGACAAGTGTCGGCGGAACCAGTCTGGATGTCGAAGCAATATTGATGCCGGGAAAGGGAGTCCTTACAATCACAGGAAAACTGGGTGATGTAATGATGGAATCCTCAAAAGTGGCATTTGCATATGTACGGTCCATCGCTTCAAAATATGGTGTAAAACCGGAAGTTTTTGAAAAGAACGATTTTAATATTCATTTTCCTGAGGGAGCAGTTCCAAAGGATGGGCCATCGGCAGGTATTACTATTTCCCTTGCAATTCTTTCGGCTGTTACGGGCAGAAAGGTTGATTGCAATATCGCCATGACCGGGGAAGTAACGCTTCACGGCAAAGTTCTTCCGATAGGAGGACTCAAGGAAAAGCTTCTTGCTGCCGGTACAATTGGCATTAAGAAAGTGCTTATACCTAATGACAACACAAAAGACCTTGCAGAAATCGAACAGGAAATTCTTGACATGGTAGAGATTGTTCCTGTCAAAACCATGCAGGATGTAATTAAATACGCGCTGAAGGAGAGGTAGTTATGGTAATTAAGAAAGTTAATCTTGAAACGGTTTGCGGAATTACCAGCACCCTGCCGGAAAATATGCTTCCTGAAATTGCATTTGCAGGTAAATCAAATGTTGGCAAGTCTTCTATGATTAATGCGTTGATGAACAGAAAATCCTATGCAAAAACCTCGTCCCAGCCGGGTAAAACACAGACAATCAATTTCTATAATATCAATGATGTGTTTTACTGTGTGGATTTGCCGGGGTACGGATATGCAAAAACTTCAATTGAAATCAGACAGAAGTGGGGCAAGATGATTGAAAAATACCTTCGTGTTTCAAAACAGCTGCGACAGGTGTTTCTGTTGATTGATATCCGTCACAAACCATCAGAAAATGACAGACTAATGTACGAATGGATTATAGCTCAGGGTTATTCTCCTATCATAATTGCGACAAAGCTTGATAAAATCAATAGAAGTCAGATTCAAAAACAGGTAAAAATAGTACGTGAGGGATTGGGAATGCCTTCGGACGGAACGATTATTCCTTTTTCAGCCCAGACAAAGCAGGGGCTCGATAAAATATGGGAAGAGATAGAAAACATAATTAGTGCATAAAATAACACCCGGTTCAAATGCCGGGTGTTGCTTTGTTATGACGACCGCTAATCAGAGCGGGAGAAGTTCGTCTCTGTCATATATTGAAATTTACATAAGTGATTTAATGACAAAATCGTATATATCCTGACTCTTATCCTTCCATTTTCCGCACATGTCATCTGCGAGTTTTTCGTCCGGAACGGAAAGCGTCAAATCAATGAGAGTGACATTGTTTTCCGTGATACAGCAGTGAACTGAATATTCCCCTGATGTATTTTTGTAATACTCCGATATTACATTAGCCGCCTGCTTGAGCTCATATTTATTTTTCTTAAGGTAAGAATTAATTTCGTTCTTGATGTCATCAGAAATCTTGTTGCCAAAATACTGAAGCATCTCAGCACCGCATTCGGTCAGAGTATAGCTGGTATTGCTCCGGTTGCTTTCAACATCAATCAGTCCATCGTCCTGAATAATGCCGATTACCTGCTGGATCGTGGCAAAATCCGTATAACCGCTTTCGAGAATAAAGCCGGTAATTGTTGCATTGGAAAGAGGAAAATCCACTCTGTCAAGCATGTACAACACTATTAACTTGTATAGAGTAATCGATTCTATTGCCATTTTCTCCATTCCTTTCCTTGGTACGCTTCCCTCTCAGCAAATCTTCGTTTAATCATATTGAGGGTGTTCTTTTTATCAGTACTCCATTCCGGCGCAATCAGAATAGATCTGGGACCATCCCCTGTAAGACGGTATATTACGGTATGTGGAGGAAGAAGCTCCACTAATTTCACTATTATATCAATATATTCATTTTGGTCAAGTGTTGAAAACTCTCCGCGGTAATACATTTCACATAGCGCAGTGTTTTTCAGAACATGCAAAAGCTGAAGCTTGACTCCGTGTATATTTAGATTTGCGATATATTTTACCGTATTCTCGTAATCACACAGGCTTTCCCCCGGAAGTCCGATAATCATATGTGTAATCACCTTAAGGCCGGCACGATGAAGTCGGTCAACGGCATCCTCAAAAATATCATTGGTATATCCGCGTTTAATCAATACAGCGGTACGCTCGTTGGCGGTCTGTAAACCAAGCTCTACCCAGACAGGCTTTGTCAAATTGAGCTTTGCGAGCAGGTCTATTTTGTTCTGTTCCAGACAATCGGGTCTGGTTGCAATGGACAAACCTGCAACAGCGGGATTGTTAATCGCCTCGGAAAATATTTTTTCCAGATAATCCACAGATGCGTAGGTATTGGTAAAAGCCTGAAAATATGCGATGAATTTGCTGCCGCTGTACTTTGACCGAATCCTGCCAATTGCCTCATCAATCTGCTCTGTAATTGACAGCGTGGGAGCCGCTGCAAAATCACCTGAACCGCCTTCGCTGCAGAAAATACAACCACCCAAACCGATTGTACCATCTCGGTTTGGGCAGCTCATTCCGCCGTTAAGAGAGATTTTGTACACTTTCTCTCCATACAATTCTTTATAATATTCATTGGCTGAATAGTAGGGTTTGTTATTCATTATTTTACAATATGTTCCTTGACTGCATTGCTCACAACATCGGCAACTCTTGGGTCAAATGCTTCAGGAAGGATGTTGTTTTCATTGAGGTCCTCGTCTGCTACAAGCCCTGCAATTGCATAAGCAGCAGCAAGCTTCATATCCTCAGTAATCTGTGTGGCTCTTCCTTCGAGAGCACCCTTGAAGATTCCCGGGAAAGCAACAACATTGTTAACCTGATTAGGAAAATCGCTTCTTCCTGTTCCGACAATTCTGGCACCGGCTGCTTTTGCGACATCCGGCATAATTTCAGGGACCGGATTGGCCATTGCAAAGAGGATTGCATCCTTGTTCATTGAAGCAACCATTTCTGCAGATACAATTCCCGGTGCTGAAACGCCAACAAAAATATCTGCACCCTTAAGGGCATATGACAGTGAACCATGCGCATTTGAAAGGTTGGTAACTTTAACCATTTTCTCCTGCATCCAGTTGAGCCCCTCGCTGTCTGATGCGAGGATTCCTGATTTATCGCACATTGTTATATTTGGAAAACCATATGTAAGAAGCAGCTTTGTGATTGCAACGCCTGCAGAACCTGCACCGTTGACAACAACCTTGCATTCTTCCTTCTTTTTGCCGGTAACCTTCAGTGCATTGATAATTCCTGCGAGAACGACAATGGCTGTTCCGTGCTGGTCGTCATGGAAAACAGGAATATTTAACATTTCCTTAAGTCTTTCTTCGATTTCAAAGCATCTTGGAGCTGATATATCTTCAAGATTGATGCCGCCGAATGCAGGGGCAATCGCAGCTACAGTCTTAATGATTTCTTCTGTATCCTGTGTGTCAAGACAAATAGGAACCGCATTGACTCCTCCGAATTCTTTGAAAAGAACGGCCTTTCCTTCCATAACCGGCATTCCTGCATATGGACCGATATTGCCAAGACCGAGAACGGCACTTCCGTCAGACACAACAGCAACGGTATTGGCTTTGATTGTATATTTGTAAGCAGCATCCTTGTCTTCTGCAATTACTTTACATGGTTCTGCAACTCCGGGAGTGTAAGCCAGTGCCAAATCTTCACGTGTTTTGATTGCACATTTTGAAGCAGTTTCCAGCTTGCCGCCCCATTCTTCGTGTAACTTTAATGCTTTTTCACTATTTGTCATTGTTAAAACCTCTATACTTTCATATTTATCGTGAACAAGATACATTGTAGCACGATTGCTATTTTAAGTAAAGATTATACATTGACAGTTAAGGGAAAATAGGGTAATATCAAGTGCATAAGTATTATTATTCTATTTGTAGCTGATTTAACTATTCAGATGAGTGTATCCGGACATTTCAGTCCAAGGAACCCTTTAAGGAGACTATTATTATGAGAGAAAAACTTGCGACACTGTCAATGGATTTATTGCGCGAAATGGCGAAGGATAAGAAAATCAAGCATATATCCAAGATGAAAAAGAGTGATCTTATCGAAGCTATTCTTAAGGCAAACAATTATTCCGAAGACAAACCACAGGAAAAGTCACTGGACAAACCACAGGACAAGTCACCGGACAAACCACAGGAAAAGTCACAGAACAGACCACAACGCAGTGAGGACAGAACTCAGGAAAAAAGTCCGCAGAGGGATTACAATCCTTTTAGACAGGACTATGACCCTGCAATGGTTGATACTTCGTCCGGGGATGCCAATGGTATTCTGGAGGTAATGTCCGAGGGCTATGGCTTTATAAGATGTGATAATTTTATGCCCGGAGAAGCGGACGTATATGTTGCACCGCAGGTAATTAAGAGATTCGGACTTAAGACCGGAGACATTATCCTTGGGGCAAAAAGAATCAAGAATCAGGGTGAAAAATTCAGCGCACTTTTGTATATAAAATCCGTCAACGGCTATTCACTGGAGGAAACTGCAAGGAGAAAAGCCTTTGAGAAACTTACTCCTATTTTTCCTGATGAGAGAATTCATCTTGAAGTCAATAACAGCAGTCCTGCAATGAGAATAGTTGATTTGATTTCACCTATCGGCAAGGGTCAGCGTGGAATGATTGTGTCCCAGCCGAAGGCGGGTAAAACAACCTTATTAAAGCAGGTTGCGAAGGCAATTACCACCAATCACAAAAATATGCATCTCATTATCCTTCTGATTGATGAACGTCCGGAGGAAGTAACTGATATCAAGGAATCAATTGAGGGCAATAATGTTGAAGTAATATATTCTACCTTTGATGAGACTCCGGAGCATCACAAACGCGTGTCCGAGATGGTTATAGAGAGAGCAAAGAGACTTGTTGAACATGGAAGGGATGTATGTATTCTTTTGGACAGTATCACAAGACTTACAAGAGCGTATAACCTTGTATGCCAGCCAAGCGGAAGAACGCTGTCCGGCGGTCTTGATCCTGCATCACTTCATTTTCCTAAGAAGTTTTTCGGAGCTGCCCGTAATATGAGGGAGGGTGGTTCCCTTACAATTCTTGCAACAGCCTTGGTTGAAACAGGAAGTAAGATGGATGATGTGGTATTCGAAGAATTCAAGGGAACAGGTAATATGGAGCTTGTTCTTGACAGAAAACTTTCCGAGCGTCGTATTTTTCCGGCGATTGATATTACAAAATCAGGAACAAGACGTGAGGATTTGCTTCTTAACGCTGAGGAGCTGGAAGCAGTAAATGTCATGAGAAAAGCAATGAATGGAATGCGTTCCGATGAGGCGGTTGAGAGAATACTTGAGATATTCGCCAAAACCAAGACTAACAAGGAAGCGTGCCATTATATTTTGAAAACAAAACTTGTATAAAAATATCTTGCAATAGAAAATATTGTATGATACAATCAATTTGCTGTGCTGGGAAATGGCGGCATCAGCAAATCTGATAAAATTGCTATTATGGCGACAGGCCTTGGGGCAGCCATAGTGTGTTTTATAATAGTGAGGTGAAAGAAATGAAAGAAGGAATCCATCCAGATTACTATCAGGCAAAGGTTGTTTGCAACTGTGGTAATGAGTTCGTGACAGGTTCAACCAAGGAAGATATCCACGTTGAAATTTGTTCAAAATGTCATCCATTCTACACTGGTCAGCAGAAAGCAGCTGCTGCTCGTGGTCGTATTGATAAATTCAACAGAAAATACGGCGTATCACAGAACGACTAATATTTATATGCGGAAGAATAGGGTTGAGATTTATATCTCAACCCATTTTGCGATTATATAGGAGATTTATTGATGAAGTATTCAGGAATTGGCGGACAGGCTGTTATTGAAGGTGTCATGATGAAGAATAAGGACAAATATGCAGTGGCAGTCAGAAAACCCGACGGAGAAATCGAAATAAAGACAGATGAATACAAGGGTGTTGCAGACAAATCCAAATTATTCAGATTTCCGATAATCAGGGGCGTTGTGAATTTCATTGATTCCTTGGTTTTAGGAATGTCAACTTTATCATATTCCTCATCCTTTTATGAGGAGGAAGAAGACGGTAAGGAAGTGGATGCTGCCAAGAAGGAAAAGAATGATAAAATTGCCGGTGTGATAACCATAATTATTGCAGTAGTGATGGCTATCGGCATTTTTGTGGTAGTTCCATGGCTAATATCAGATTATGTTTTTACCAGATTTATCGATTCGCTTACGGTCAGGACACTCCTTGAGGGTATTTTGCGACTTGCAATGTTTATTGGATATGTTTCATTGATTTCTCTGATGAAGGATATCAAAAGAGTGTATATGTATCACGGCGCTGAGCACAAATGTATTAACTGCATTGAGCATGGGCTTGATTTGACGGTAGAGAATGTGAAAAAGAGTTCAAAGGAGCATAAGAGATGCGGTACAAGCTTTATGCTCATCGTAATGTGTTTTTCAATTCTTTTGCTTATGCTTATTCGATTCGATTCCAGATGGCTCAGAATGCTTGCAAGACTGGCGCTTATTCCTGTAATTGCAGGTTTTTCATATGAATTTCTGCGCTTTGCAGGTACCCATGATAACAAATTTATTAATATCATCAGCAGACCGGGGTTATGGCTTCAGGGGCTGACAACCAAGGAACCCGATGAAAAAATGATTGAAGTGGGAATCGCTTCGGTTGAGGCGGTATTTGACTGGAAAAAATATATCAGTGAGAATTTTGAGGACAGAAAAGATGAATGTAAGGACAGCAATCAGGACAGCGGCGACACGACTGTGTGATGCAGGAATTACCGAGTATGAAAATGATGCATGGCTTCTGTTTTCTGAATTAACCGGAATGAGTCGCAGCGATTATCTTATCGGAAGCAATGAGGAATTGGATTTGGATACCATTGCAAAATATAATGCAATGATTGAGCGAAGGGCTCAAAGAGAGCCTCTGCAATATATTACAGGTAAAGCATATTTTATGGGCTTTGAATTTGTGGTTAATAATTCCGTGCTGATCCCCCGCTTTGATACGGAGGTACTGGTGGAGGAGGTACTTAAGGCCGCTACATCAACAACAAAGCTTCTTGATATGTGTACCGGTTCCGGCTGCATTGGTCTTTCTGTTGCCGCAATAAAGCATTGCGATGTCGATTTGGCAGATATATCGCCGGCTGCTCTTAAGGTTGCTGAAGATAATAGGAAAAGACTGGGACTTAACAATATAAAAATAATTGATTCGGATATGTTTTCCAATATTGACGAAACATATGATATAATTGTCAGCAATCCGCCATATATTCCTACGGGGGATATTGATTCGCTTGAGCCGGAGGTCAGGAATTCGGAGCCGGTATCTGCTTTGGACGGAAGCAAAGACGGGTTAAAATTCTATAGAATTCTTGCAAATAAGGGTGCAAAATATTTGAAATGCGGCGGAAGTATTTTTTTGGAAATAGGATATAATCAGGCTGAGGATGTAAAATCCCTTCTTGAAAATAATAAATTTGCGGATGTGCGCGTGATTAAGGACCTCGCAGGCCTTGACCGTGTAGTCTGCGGACGGAGGATGTAATGTTTGAAAATTTGGATGAAGTACTCATTAAGTATGAAGATATTAATGCGGAGCTTGCAAGCCCTGATGTGACTTCGGACCAGTATAGATTCAGAAAACTCATGAAGGAGCAGAGTGACCTCACTCCTCTTGTGGAAACATATACTGCATATAAGAAGGCAAAACAGGACATTGCAGACAGCCTCGAGATGTTGGAAGAAGAAAATGACGAAGAAATGCGCGAAATGCTTAAGGAAGAACTTAGCAGTGCCAAGCAGGCGGTAACGGAGCTTGAGGATAAGCTCAAAATATTACTTTTGCCTAAAGACCCTAACGATGACAAGAATGTTATTGTGGAAATCCGTGCCGGTGCAGGCGGTGATGAAGCTGCTCTTTTTGCCGCAGAATTATTCAGAATGT
Organism: Butyrivibrio sp.; assembly: GCA_016297265.1. Classification (GTDB taxonomy): domain Bacteria; phylum Bacillota; class Clostridia; order Lachnospirales; family Lachnospiraceae; genus Eshraghiella. Next base: position 31,691 of record JAEDHB010000009.1, on the reverse strand, counting down.
ATACACATTATGCAGAGGCAAGAAGATGGAAGGTAGAGGTTGTCAATGCGGACGAGACGGGTATTGGCGGTATGAAGGAAGTTGAATTTATGGTTACCGGTCAGGGCGCATATTCAGTGCTCAAATACGAAAGCGGTGTTCACCGCGTACAACGTGTTCCTGAAACTGAATCCGGCGGAAGAATTCATACATCAACTGCTTCGGTTGCGGTTATGGCAGAGGCTGAGGATGTGGAAGTAACCATCGATGAAAAAGATATTCGAATTGATGTAATGCGTGCTTCCGGTAATGGTGGACAGTGTGTCAATACAACTGATTCGGCAGTTCGTCTTACTCACTACCCAACAGGCATCGTTATCTACAGCCAGACAGAGAAATCACAGATTCAGAACAAGGAAAAAGCATTTGCGCTTCTCCGTGCAAAATTATATGATCTTGAGTGTCAGAAAGCTCATGATGCAGAAGCAGATGCAAGACGAAGCCAGATTGGTACCGGTGACCGTTCAGAGAAGATTCGTACCTACAACTTCCCACAGGGACGTGTTACAGACCACAGAATCGGTCTTACACTCTATAAGCTTGATAAAATCCTTAACGGGGATATTCAGGAAATAATTGATGCATGTATTGCAGCGGACCAGGCTGCAAAACTGGCAAAGATGCAGGAAGAGGGCTAATATACATCGTTTTTTGTCCTTATCTACAAATTTAGACAATATACTTATTTTATATACAAGCACTGTCATAATATGGTATAATTCGGATAACTAATATTTGGAGTGGATACAATGAACGGTTTGGTATTTGGTTATCTGATTGTGATGGCAGTGCTTGAAGTATTGCTAATAGCACAATGTGTGTTGACATGCAGGAAAAAACCATATTTCTACAAATCTCTTTTGCGATTGCTTCTCATTGCGATTGTAACATCAATTACATATTTTGTATTTCTGATTGTCAGGAATGAAAGTGTTGCCAAATGGTGCGGTGTTCTGTATTTTATCGGACTTGACTGGCTGACATTTCAGGCAGTTGTGTTTTCCATGGAATACTGTAAGGCGAATTCTGAAAAATATAAACCGCTTATACCGGCATTGCCAATTGTGGTTACCACATTGGATTGTATTATGATGATTGCAACTAATGCTGCCGGTAATCTTATTAATGTTACGGTAAATACAGAATATACAGGACATGTATGGCTTGTTAAATGGTTGTGGCCATATTTCATTCATGCCGGTATATGCTATATTCATATGATGTTTTCAATAGTAATTCTCCTATGGAAAACGAAAAAAGTTTCTTCATTATACAGGAGCAGATATCATACGGTTGCAATAGCCTTTTCGTTAGGAATTTTGCTGAATGCAGTATGTTATCTGTTGAAATTTCCTATTGATTTATCCATTCTTCAATATACGATTGCATCAATGCTAATCATAATATTCAGTATATATATTATTCCAAGAAAAATTCGCAATAATACAGTATCCAATGTGATTGCACATATGAATTCGGGAATATGCTGTTTTGATAACGATGGGCAGAACGCTTTCTGTAACAGCAGCTTTAGAGAGATAATGAACAGAATCCATGCCACCTACAAGAACGCTGAGGATGTCAAAAAACTTTTTCCTGAAGCAATTACCCGTAACAACGGAGAGTCGCTTGAATGTGACAGACAGTATGATGTGAATGGTAAAACAATTTATCTGAAGCAGTCTTTAGTATCCATCAGGGATAAAAAGGATATGTTTGTCGGTTCATTTTTTGAAATTGTCGACCAGACCGAGGAAATTGCCGCAAGACAAAGAGAGCTTTACAAGGCAACTCACGACAGTCTGACAGGCTTATATAACAGGGAAACATTTTTTACGAAGGTTAAGGAAATTCTGGAAGAGGACCCGGACACGAGACGGTATCTGATATGTTCGGATATCAAGGATTTTAAGCTGATTAATGATTTGTTCGGAGTTGAGGTCGGAGATGCGGTACTTCGAAAACAAGTACAGCTGATGAAAAGTGAGAGTACCGATGATGAACTGCTGGCAAGCAGAATTACAGGTGATAAATTTGCATTGGTTATTCCGGAAGACAGATTTGACCATGATTTGATAATGAGAAACATTGTCAGGATGCAGGCACTTACGGACGGAAGCATGTACAAGATGCATATATATGTGGGTGTATATGAGATACTTGATGCAACGGAGAATGTACAGACTATGTGCGATAAAGCTCGTATTGCAATCGAGTCGATTAAGGGTGATTATAATACCCATATTGCCTACTATGACGGCAAACTCAGAGAAGAACTGATATATGAAAAGACGGTCATGAGTGAATTTGAGAATGCACTTGAGTGCGGACAGTTTTGTATGTATCTTCAGCCACAGGTGCATGATGACGGAAAAATCAACAGTGCAGAGGCACTGGTAAGGTGGGCTCATCCGACTAACGGATTGATTCCTCCGGGAAAATACATTCCTATACTTGAGAAGACAGGTCTTGTTCATAAGCTGGATATGTATATCTGGGAAAAAGCAATCAAAAAGATTGCGGACTGGAAAGTATTGGGTATTAATGATATGCAAATTTCGGTCAATATTTCAACCAACGATTTTTACCATATTGACATATATAAGGTGCTCACAGGACTTGTGGAAAAATATGACATAGATGTTAATCTGATTAATCTGGAGATTACTGAATCTGCATTGATGAAGAATTATGAAGAAAATATTGCAACCATCGATCAACTCAAGAATTACGGTTTCAAAATTGAAATTGATGATTTCGGAAGCGGCTATTCTTCACTTAATATGCTTAAAGACATCAGGGCAGATGTGCTGAAAATCGATATGCTTTTCCTCAGGGAAACCGAGAACAAAATTCGAAGCAGAAAGATTCTCAAATCAATAATTGATATGTCAAAGGCATTGGGGATGCCGATTATTATTGAGGGTGTTGAGACGGATGAACAGTTGTCATATCTTAAGGAAATGAAGTGTGATATGTATCAGGGATATTATTATTCCAGACCAATACCTGTTAATGAATTTGAAGAAAAGTATTTAAGTTTATAATGACTTTGCAGGTAAGATGTGATAGAATATGACTATATTTGAAGCTTAGTATTTTACTCGGGAGGAAATAGATGACAGTAGAACAGTGTTATGGGTATATTGGAGGAGATTATGCTGAGGTTATGGACAGAATCCAGGAACCTAATCTGATTAAGAGATGTGTTGTAAGATTTGTTGAGGACCCAAGCTATGGGGAACTTAAGAAATCTCTCAGCGAAAAGAATTATTCTGAGGCCTTCAGGGCAGCACATACGCTTAAGGGTATTTGCCAGAACCTTAGCTTCACTGCATTGTTCGAAGCAGTGAATCCGCTTACAGAACAGTTGAGAGACGGCACCGAGCCGGCAGATATGAGTCTTTTTGATAAAGTTACTGAAAAATACAATATTACAATCAGAGGAATCAAAGAGATTACTGAATAATACAGTGATATCAGGATTTGTATCTGTAGCAGGATACAAATCCTTTTTTGTTGCGATGTATGAATACGATTGATAATTTTCTCTTGTATTATAAATCCCATAGGAATATACTATTGAACATAAGTAATGGGAAAGGATGGTAGCAAAATGATCTCAAAAAAAATGACAGCACTTGTTAACAACAGCTCAGTAATAAGAGCCATGTTTGAAGAAGGAAAGAGACTTGCAGGAATTTACGGCCCAGAGAATGTATTTGATTTCAGCCTTGGGAATCCGAATGTGCCGGCACCGGCAGCAGTTAATGATGCTATACGACATATTGTTGATGAAGAGGAATCGACTACCATTCACGGATATATGAGCAATGCCGGTTTTGAAGATGTAAGGCACAGAATTGCTGCTTCCGTCAACAGAAGATTCGGAACAAATTTTTCAACGGACAATATTGTGATGACAGTGGGTGCCGCAGGAGGAATCAATGTTCTTTTTAAGGCAATAATTAATCCGGGAGATGAGATAATAGCATTTGCACCGTATTTTGGAGAATACAGGGCCTATGCTGACAATGTCGATGCGAAGCTTGTTGTTGTACCTCCTCATATACCGGATTTTCAGCCGGATTTGGATAATTTTGAAAAACTGATTACTCCAAAGACAAGAGCGGTTATTATCAATACGCCAAATAATCCGACAGGAGTAATCTATTCAGAAGCAACTCTTGGTGCAATGGCACAGATACTTGAAAGAAAACAGCAGGAATACGGCAGTGAGATTATTCTTTTCTCGGATGAGCCATACAGAGAACTGGCATATGATAATGCCGTTGTTCCGTATGTTACAAAATATTATAAGAATACGGTGGTGGGATATTCCTACAGCAAATCCCTCTCACTGCCGGGAGAAAGAATAGGTTATCTGGTTTTGCCGGGTGAGATGGATGATGCTGAAAATATTATCAGTGCATGCAATGTTGCAACCAGAATCCTTGGATTTGTCAATGCGCCTTCCCTTATGCAAAAGGTGGCTGCAGAATGTGTGGATATTGATGTTTCAGAGAATGTGGCAATATACAATCGCAATAGAGAAGCGTTGTTTAGCGGACTTACGGAGGCAGGCTTTGAGTGCGTAAAACCGGAGGGGGCATTCTACATGTTTGTTAAAACACCGGTGGATGATACAGAATTTGCGGCGATGGCGAAGAAATACAACATTCTTGTTGTTCCGGGAAGTACCTTTGCATGCCCAGGTTACGTAAGAATAGCATATTGCGTTGCATACGATACAATTGTTAATTCGCTGCCGGGATTTCGAGAATTGGCAAAAGAATTAGGATTATAGAGGTGATACAGAATGAGTACTTGGCAAAAAAATATCAGGGTTGTTGAACCATATGTTCCGGGAGAACAGCCTAAATTGCAAAATATAATTAAATTGAATACCAACGAAAATCCATATCCGCCGGCTCCGGCAGTAGTGGAGACTGCCCAAAATATTGATATGAACAGACTTAAATTATATCCGGACCCTACGGCATCACGACTTGTGGAAGCACTGGCCAAATTCCACGGAGTTAAGCCAACACAGATTTTTCCGGGAGTGGGCTCTGATGATGTGCTTTCCATTGCATTTTTAACTTTCTTTAATTCAGATAAGCCCGTTCTTTTTCCGGATATAACATATTCCTTCTATAAGGTGTGGGCGGCTGTATACAGAATTCCATACGAGACACCTGCGCTTGATGAGAATTTCAATATAGTGGCAGAGGATTATTACAGGGAGAACGGTGGCGTTGTTATTGCCAATCCTAATGCACCTACGGCAATTTACAGAAATCTGGATTTTATCAGGGATATTCTTGATCATAATCAGGATTCAATCGTAATTGTGGATGAGGCGTACATTGATTTTGGAGGAGTTTCTGCGTTGACGCTTCTCGATGAATATGAGAATCTTGTTATTGTCAGAACTTATTCCAAATCGAAGTCAATGGCAGGAATCAGAATCGGATATGCCATTGCATCAGAGACATTGATAAAGGCAATGAATGATGTGAAATATTCAATCAATTCATATACCATGAATATGCCATCGATTGAATTGGGAGCAGTTGCGATAGAGAACAATGACTATTATGATGAGGTGGCGCAAAAGGTAATTGCCACAAGGGAAAGAACGGTTAAGAGACTTGCGGAATTGGGCTTTGAATGTCTTGATTCTAAGGCAAACTTTGTATTTGCAAGACATAAGAGTATTGCAGGAAAGACTCTTTTTGAGGAATTGAAGCGGGAAGGGGTCTATGTAAGACATTTTGACGACGAGCGAATCAATGACTTCTTGAGAATCACAATCGGAACCGACGAGCAGATGGAAAGACTTTTTGAACTTTTGGAGAAGTACAGATGACACAGGAAAAAGCCTGGGAAACAATATGCAACTGTTTTAATCAGGAACGCAGACTCACAGTCAGTGTGATAGCAGCCTTTGTATTGATTCTGTCAGGATGCTCAATAATAGCATTTAACAGATATGTCGGGCTGGGTTTTATTGCAACAGGGATTCTGTTAATGACGGTTACTACCCACAGAGCCCGCAACAATACAGTGAATCCGGACCTGCTATACACAAGATATTTTCTTACGGAATGGCTTAAGGATTACTTTGAAGAGCCGGAATTCAGCAATAAATATGCATATTCCGATAAAGAACTTGATACCGACTGGCAGGGAATAGTTAATTCCAGGGAGTTTGGCGGCAGATACAGGGGAATTGAATTCAGGGCAGCCCAGGTTTTTACCGAGATGGAATTCTCCAATGGGATAAAGGATGATGAAAATGTCGATATTTTCGAAGGCAGAATATGGGAATTTAAGGCAAAACTTGCATTCCCGGAGCTGCCGGAGGGATTCAGCGTAAAATATATTGAGGATAAAACATTGCTGTTTCATAACCTTTACAGGGAAAACAGCCCAAGTGTGTACTGGATGCCGTCACCGACACCGGCTAATAGGAATATTGACGACTTGGAAAAAGAGGTCAGGGACTCAGTGGAAATGTATTTGGAAGTAATTGGAAAAACCCAGATAATTTAGTGTTTTTTAATAAATGTTATTTATTTTTAATTGTATTACAAATTAGCTTTGTGTAAAATATTTATATTATCCGACTGTGGAGGTGTGTATGTCAGGATTTAGAAATAGACTTGCTAATTTTATGATTGGAAGATATGGCGTTGACGAATTTGGAAGAGCATTGAATATTGTCAATATTGTTATTTTGCTTATAATGATAATAGTGACCAGATTCTGGCCTCCTATAAATTATCTGTGGTTTGTAGCCGTTGCGCTTATGGTATATCAGTATTTCAGGATGTTTTCCAGAAACCATGCCAGGCGTGCTGCAGAAAATGCATGGTTCTGCAGGGTGTTTAAGAGGAATAACAGCAGAGCATACGGCAATTACACCCATGAGATGAGCAACAGGCAGAAGAAGGCGTTGGACAAGAGAACCCACTGCATTTTCAAATGCCCGAATTGCAGGCAGAAGATAAGGGTGCCAAGACATAAGGGCAGAATCAGTATCAAGTGTCCTCAATGCAGAATTGAATTTATTAAGAAAACCTGATTAGGAGACATATGTTTGGATATATTACTATTTTCAAAGATGAATTGAAAATAAAAGATTACAATATGTACAAATCATATTATTGCGGATTATGTCACAGCCTGGGTGAGAATTTTGGTATGTCCGGAAGGATGACACTGTCGTATGATATGACATTTCTGGCAATTGTTTTATCAGCATTGTATGAGGATAATCCGGAAGCAGTTAAGAGGCGCTGTATACCTCATCCTGTTAAAACGCATGAAGCGAGATCCAATCAATATACGGATTATGCGGCAGCAATGAATGTAATGCTCACATATTACAAGCTAAAGGATGACTGGGAAGATGAGGGAAGCCTCAAGAAAAATGCTTTGTCCGGTCTCCTTAAGCGTGCATTTAAGAAAGCAAATAAACAATATCCGCGCCAGGCAAGGGCAATTGAGGAATATATTAAGAGTCAGCATGAAATAGAAAAAAACAACGAGAAATCAATCGATATTGCGGCAACTCCAACCGGTAAAATGCTTGGAGAATTATTTGTGTTCAGGGAAGATGAGTGGCAGCAACCTATGAGAAGATTCGGATTCTATCTGGGCAAATTTATATATATGATGGATGCATTTGATGACATCGAAAAGGATATCAAGAAAAATAATTATAATCCGCTTGTCGCAGAATATGATAAAGAGGGATTTGAAAAAAGCTTTCGTGATGATTTGACCCTGATTGCTTCACAGAGTGCAAGAGCTTTTGAAAGTTTGCCAATTTTGGAAAATTCAGATATACTAAGAAATATATTATATGTTGGTATTTGGTGTAGGTTTAATCAGATTTGTGACAAACGAAATAAGCAGGATTAAGCAGATGTCATTATTACATACCGGGAGGAACGGCGATGGATCCATATTCAGTGTTAGGTGTATCAAGAAACGCTAGCATGGATGAGATAAAAAAAGCATACAGAAAGCTTAGCAGGATGTATCATCCGGACGCCAATGTTAACAATCCTAACAGGGAGCAGGCGGAGGAAAAATTTAAGCAGATACAGGAAGCCTATAACAGAATTGTAGATGAGCGTGAACATGGGGGTTCATCTTCCTATGGTTACGGTCAGAGCGGCAGTTATGGACAGGCCGGCGGCTATGGTTACGGCTACGGCCAGCAGGCAGGGGGATATGGACAGGCCGGCGGTTATTCGGGCAATAATGCTAAAATTCGTTCCGCAATCAATTATGTTAATTCAGGACATTATGCCGAGGCATATAATGTTTTGGAGAGCATGACCATGCAGGAGCGTGATGCAAGCTGGTATTATGTACATGCTTACTGCAATATAGGAATGGGCAATATGATTAACGCCAGACAGGATGCTGAAATGGCTGCTAATATGGAGCCGGGCAATCAGGAATATCAGGCATTATATAACAGACTGGTTAATCAGAACGGATGGTATCAGAATATGAGCAGCAACTATGGACCTGTTGATGATATGGGTAACTGCTGTGCCAGAATGATGTGCTGTGAGTGCCTTGCACAGATGTTATGTTGCGGTTGCGGAGGATACTGATGATAGATACAATTATTTTTGATATTGGAAATGTTCTTGCAATTGCAGATTGGCCAAAGGTATTTGAGAGAATGGGCGTACCTGCGGACAGATTTGAGGCTGTGGCGGATGCGACAGTGCGCAATCCATTGTGGCACGAATTTGACAGGGGAAGTATTCCGGACAACGACATTGTGGAACAATTTGTTGCGGGTGCACCGGATTATGAAGAGGATATCAGAAAAATATTTAGTAATCTTGATAAGATAGTTGAGGTATGTGATTACTCCTCCGAATGGATAAAGTATTATCGCGACAGGGGCTTTCACACATATATTCTATCCAATTTTTCTAAAGCAGCATTTGAAGCATGCGAAGATAATTTTGATTTTCTTAAATATGTCGAGGGTGCAGTGGTATCCTACAGGGTAAAAGAAATTAAGCCTGAGATATCAATATATGAGCGCCTTATCAGAATGTATGATATTGTTCCTCAGAATGCCATATTCATTGATGACCTGGAACGCAATATTGAAGCTGCACGCTCATTGGGGATTAACGGAGTGGTATTTAAGTCCTATGAAGATGCGTCAAGACAGGTGGAAGAAATATGCAAGAATAACAGATAAACGGGCATCTTTTGTTTGTTGTATTGTAACGAAAGATGTCTTTTTTTGTGCTTTATTTTTACTTGATATTATCGCCTTTTTCAATTATATTACTCAAAGGGAGAACTTCAAAGATGACAAAAGAAACGAAATATATATACGACATTCCCAAATTTAATAAAAAGTCATCCGCGGATAATACGAAGGAGATGCTTCGCAGACTGGATTGCGCGGATATTGACAGCAAAATAATACACATAGCGGGAACTAACGGAAAGGGTTCTACCTGCGCATATCTTGGAAGTATTCTCAGAGAGGCAGGCTACAGCGTCGGGATATTTACATCTCCCCATCTTGTCAGACTCAACGAGCGAATCGCGATTGACGGAGCCTCAGTTGGCGACGAGGAATTTGAAAAGACCTTTGAGATAGTCAGAAATGTATCTGAAGATATGGTTTCGGATGGTCTGTCACATCCTTCATTTTTTGAATTTCTCTTCGGGATGGCAATGTATATTTTCAAAAGACGAAATCCCGATTACATCATACTGGAGACGGGACTTGGAGGAAGGCTTGATGCAACCAATGTGTTCTCCGGGCCGGAGCTGACAATTATCACATCAATAAGCCTTGACCACACGGATATTCTTGGTGATTCGATTGATAAAATAGCATACGAAAAGGCAGGAATCCTGAAACAAGGAGTGCCATGTGTTGTTTTTGCCAATGATGAAACGGCAGCCTCTGTAATAGAAGGGATTGCGAAGCAGAGGCAGGCACCGGTTTACCGGATAGAAAGGAACGATATCAGGATATGCGATATCAGTGATAAAAGGATTGATTTTTGCCTGAAAAATAGTTATTATGATAGTGTATGTTTTTCAATAGCCAATAGGGCAGTTTATCAGATATATAATGCATCAACAGCGTTGGTTGCAGCGGCGTGTTTAGGCGTTCGTGATATGGATGTTCTCCGGGCCGGACTTATGAAAATGCACTGGATTGGAAGGATGCAGACAATCCGCCGGAATTTCATTATTGACGGAGCGCATAATGACGACGGAATCGATAATTTCCTGGAATCCGTAGCAAGAGACGGCAGGGAATCAAGAGCATTGATTTTTTCCTGTGTAAGTGACAAGGATTACGAATCAGTAATACAGAAAATTTGTAACGCAAAGCTTTTTGACTGCTTTATTCTGACAAGGCTTGCCGATCGGCGGGGACTCGATACAGGTATGATGAAAGCATGCTTTACAGGCGAGTGCAGGGAGCATATTGAGATTATTGAAAAAGTATCGGATGCCTGTGACAGGGCATTAGTGTATATTGAACAGGGGAAAACAGTATATGCTGCCGGTTCTCTTTATCTTGTCGGTGAGATATTATCACAGACAGGATTAGTCCAGAAGGAGGAATAACATGATCAATTTCGATGATGAAATCAAGAAATTTCAGCCAAGTATCGAAGTGGATGAGGCTGAAGATGCAATCTACAATATTGATACAACTGATGTTACAGCAGTTATTGATAGAATTGTTAAGGAAATCACAGAAAAATAGATCGGAGACGCACCATGAGATGTTACAAATGTAATAATGTTCTCACTGATAATGACTACTGTCTTAAGTGCGGCGCAGATGTGTCAGTATATAAGGTGGTTGTTAAGGCCTCCAATACCTACTACAATGCAGGTTTGGCCAAGGCGCAGGTAAGGGATTTATCAGGGGCTATTGTAGCCTTGAAGAACAGTCTTGATTTAAATAAAAAGAATATTAAAGCAAGAAATCTTCTGGGTCTTGTATATTATGAGATGGGAGAGGTGGCTTTAGCACTTTCGGAATGGGTTATAAGCCTCAATTTCAAGAAAGAGAAAAATGTTGCCGAAGCATATATCCGCAAAATAAAATCAAGTCCTAACAGACTGGAGGATATCAACCAGTCAATCAAAAAATACAATATCGCATTGACAACCGCTAAGGAAGGCGGGGAGGATGTAGCAATCATCCAGCTCAAAAAAGTTATCTCAACCAATACAAAGTTTGTAAAGGCATTGTTGTTGCTTGCATTGTTGTATCTCAAAAAGGGTGAGACGGACAGAGCCGCCAAGATGTTAAACCGCGTTCTCAAAATTGACCGCAATAATACGCTGGCATTGAGATACAGGGATGCGATGACGGGTAATCTCATCCACCAGGAGGACAAAGATGATGACCCGGCTCTCAATGGTAAAAAACTCAAATCACTTTCGGGCAATGATATTATCGTTCCGCGTAATTCCTACAAGGAACCTGCCAGTGGTGTTTTGACGGTAATATATATCATACTGGGAATAGTTATTGGTATCGCAATAATGTGGTTCCTCATCCTTCCGTCAAAATTGCAGAAGGAGCAGTATGAAAACAGTACTACAATCAAGGAATACAGTGAAAAAATATCTTCCGTATCCCTGGAACTTACTGCAAAAGAATCCGAGATTAAGGAACTCAAGACTAAGCTTGACATTGCAAATAAGGAATTAAACGGTCTCAAGGGCGATGACAGTGATGCCGCTCTTTATACAAAGCTCGTAAATGCAATATATGCATATGAGAACAATAATCTGGATGAGGCAGCACTTATTCTGGCAGAACTTGATGTAACCCAGCTTCCGTCAGAGAATGCAAAGAGTCTGTTCACATTTGTATCAGAAAAATGTCAGGGTGGACCGAAGGTATTTTATACATCAGGTGTTGAAGCATTCAAACAGAAAAACTATGTTCAGGCAGAGATTTACCTTCTGAGAGCATATAAGCTGGACAGTAGCAATGTTGAGACATTATACTACCTTGCAATGACATATCTCAATCTCAGCGAGGATGAAAAAGCACAACAGTACATTGATATTATTCATGATAAGTATTCAGGAACGGCATTGGCACAAAAGCTTGATGAATACCTGGCAGGACGTACTTAAGAATAAACCACACATATTATGTATGTCGTAGGAGCAATTGATTTCAATTGCTCCTATTTTATTTTTGGAGGTTTTTATGAAGGAAGTATGCAGTGTTACCAATAATTTACTGGTGATTCGGCTGGATAGCGATTTGGATCATCACATTGCACAGAGGATTAGGGAAGAAATAGACAGAAAAATAATGGAGACAAGCATAAGGTCCCTGGCATTTGATTTCAGAAAGGTCAATTTTATGGATAGTTCTGGAATAGGTCTTATCATGGGAAGATACAAAAAAATCCATCCCACGGGAGGCGTGGTATATGCCTGCAATTTGAATTCCCAGATGCAGAGGATATTCAGAATTTTTGGTCTGCAGGAAATTACCGAGCAGAATGAAGAAATTGATAAATTGATTAACGAGGAGGTTACATATGAATAGAGTAAAAATGGAATTTGAAGCACGGTCCGAAAACGAAAGTCTGGCAAGGGTATGCGTTGCAGCCGTGGCAACGGAACTCAATCCGACCTTAGAGGAAATAAATGATATTAAAACAGCGGTATCCGAGGCGGTCACCAATGCAGTTATTCACGGTTATGACGAAAAAGGCGGAAGCATTATTCTGGACATACTGGTGGAGGAAAACACCCTGACTGTAACAGTAACCGATTTTGGCAGGGGAATTCGTGATATAAGGCAGGCGATGGAACCGTTTTACACAACGGGAAGTGACAGTGAGCGCTCCGGAATGGGATTTACCTTTATGGAAGTATTTATGGATGAACTCAAGGTTGAATCCATAGAAAATCACGGAACCGTAATTAGAATGAGTAAAACAATAGGAGTTGGAAATAATTAATTTGGAGGTGTGATTATGGATCATACCAAAGAATTAATTGAACTGGCACATAACGGAAGCAGGGAAGCCCGCGACATGCTGGTTCTGGAGAATATGGGACTTGTGTACAGCATATCAAAAAGATTTCGCGGACGAGGATACGATATGGAGGATATCAACCAGATTGGAACAATTGGACTGATTAAAGCCATAGACAAGTTTGACTTAAGCCTCGAACTGATGTTTTCAACTTATGCCGTGCCTATGATTATGGGAGAAATAAAGAGATTTATTCGGGATGACGGTCTAATAAAAATATCCCGTTCCATCAAGGAGAACAATTGGAAAATTAAAGCAGCGGCAGAAAAAATCAGCAACACAAAGGGACATGAGGCTACGGTGGAAGAAATTGCGCAGGCTACGGGGCTAAGTATTGAAGATGTAGTCGTAGCAGGAATCGCTGACAGGGAAGTTGACTCAATTTATCGAGAGATATACCAGGGCGACGGAAGCTCAAATTATATTGTGGATAAGCTCGCCGCATCCGCAAGCGAAACTGAAAATGAATCCGTTCTCAACAAAATAATGATAAATGAAGGAATCAAGGAACTTAAGGAGGACGAGAGGGAATTGATACGGATGAGATACTACGAAGATATGACACAGACGGATATTGCGAAAATAATGGGTATATCCCAGGTTCAGGTATCCAGATTGGAGAAAAGAATACTTTTGCGTATGCGCAAACGAATGGAGACCTAATATGAAAGAGACAGTTTATATCAGCTTTAACAAAAACACTATTGTAACGGACAGCAGAATTACAATCGGAAGCATTGCAGATGTATGGTGTTCCGACAAAAATGTGACCGCCAAAGTAAGAGCACTACTCATTGCCAATGCCCCCGATGTCAAAAGCAGGAGATATGTGTTCAGCGCCATAGACATAATCAAAATAATACAGCAGCAGGTGGAAGGTGTGGATGTCAATGCACTTGGTGAGCCGGATTTTGTAATATCTTACAAAAAGGATGAAGCGGAGAAAAGATGGTGGACCAATATAAAGGTATTTGTTATCTGCATGATTGTATTCTTCGGAGGAGCATTTGCAATAACGGCATACGGAAATGATGTTGATGTGGAGGGCATATTTGAGCATTTCAGCAATTTTGTGGGTGGCAGGGATAATTCGGTTCTCGCAATGAAAATATGTTATTGTGTAGGCATTTCCCTGGGGGTAATTATATTCTATAATCATCTGGCCTCAAGAAAAAAAGAAAAGGATCCAACTCCTATGGAAATTGGCATGAAGCTGTATGAGGATGATGTTAATACAACGATAATCAACAATAGTGAAAAGGAAAGCAGATAATGGTATTATGTATTATTTTTGCTCTTTTTGCCGGAGTAATAACAGCCGGCGGATACTTTGCCGTCTTTTCAACATTGTCGATAGTGCCTAGATTTGCACAATTATCGCACACGGCAAAGAAAGTCAGGCTATATGAATCATTTATGATTGCCGGAGCAATAATCGGCAATATTCTCTTTATTTTCCGGGTAAAAATTGAATTGGGAACAGCCATAATGTGCCTTGCAGTGTTGGGAATGGGTGTATTTATCGGATGTTTTCTGATATCTTTGGCGGAGATGGTCAAGGGCTTTCCCGTGTTTGCAAGAAGAAGCAGAATTAAGAGAGGGTTTGGAATAATTCTGCTTATACTGGCCATAGGAAAACTGGCAGGAAGTCTGTTTTATTTTGATATGTAAAAATATTACAAAAAATACAAAATTATACTACCATTTTGTCGAATATATGGTAGAATGATTGTAGATAATTGTAGATAATTGTTGTCTATGTGGATAAGGATGGGGAAAAATGAGCAAAATGATAAAATGCCTCGTATGTGATGACAATGATATTATGAGACATATGATTCTGGATATGCTTTCCGATGCTCCTGATATCGAGGTAATCGGGGAAGCCTGTGACGGAAGAGAGGCAGTCGATGCTATTAAGGAATTGGTACCGGATGTGGTTCTGCTGGATTTGGTCATGCCGAATGTGGATGGAATTAATGTCCTCAAAATAGTGGATGGCGATACAACTCTTGAGCGAAAGCCTGAATTTATTGTGGTATCCGCCGTCGGCAAGGAATCGATTGTCAGTGAAGCGCTTAATCGCGGTGCTTCGTATTTTATTATGAAGCCTTTTGACGGTGCGGCCATTATTGACAGAATCAGGGCTGTATGTGATTCGGAGGAGAATGCTGCCGCAACCTTGGAGAATGATATTGTGGAGCTCCTTAAGAACATTGGCGTTCCAATCAAAATGGTGGGATACAAATACCTCAGGGATGCGATTTCGATATCCACAAACAGCGCTGACGCAATCATGTCGATTACCAAGAGTATCTATCCTGAAATTGCTTCAAATTACGGTACTTCATCAGGAAATGTCGAACGTAATATAAGATATGTTATTGAGGCAACCTGGCTCAAGGCTCCCGAATCCAAATACGAGAAACTGTTTTTTGAGATTTTTAACAGAAATAGAAAAAAACCGACTAATACAGAGTTCATTCTTTCGTGTTCGGAATATATCGGTTCCAGACGCAATAAATAGACACTGATTGAATAACCTCCTGATTATTTGAGACAATATTTGTATCAGATAGTCAGGAGGTTTTTATGGATAAAAAAGAAAAGACGATGTATAAGGATTATGTTGAAGCGGTAACTCCCACTCATAATCTCGGAATACAGATGCTAAAGGCTTTTGTGACAGGTGGTCTTATCTGTGCAGCAGGGCAGGGATTAACGGATATTTTCATCGAGTATTTCGGAATGGCAAAGGATATGGCATCAACCTGGTGCTCCCTAAGTCTTATTTTTGTATCCGTTATACTTACGGCAATGGGCTGGTACCCGATGTTGACAAAATTCGGAGGTGCAGGCATGCTTGTTCCGATTACGGGATTTGCAAATTCCGTGGCATCCTCAGCTATTGAATTTAAGAAGGAAGGACAGGTGTTTGGTGTTGGCTGCAAAATATTTGTTATTGCAGGTCCCGTTATTTTGTACGGAATATTCAGCAGCTGGCTTCTTGGAATATTATATTGGATATACAGATGCTTTATTAGTTGACACTAAAATGTAACGAGAGTATATTATACTAAGTGATAATAATGAAAAGAGAAATACTATGATATATAATAATGTACTTGATGCAATGGGGCATACCCCGATTATCAGACTCAACAGAATGAACAAGCCGGGCAATGCGGAAGTGCTTGTTAAATTTGAAGGTCTGAATGTAGGCGGTTCAATTAAGAGCAGAACAGCCTACAATATGATAATTGAGGCGGAAAAAGCCGGACTTATCAATGAAAATACTATTATTGTTGAACCTACAAGCGGTAATCAGGGTATAGGTCTTGCACTGGTGGGTGCAGTAAGAGGCTACAGAACAATTATTGTTATGCCTGATTCCGTGAGCGAGGAAAGACGCAAATTAGTTGAACACTACGGCGCGGAGGTAATACTAATTCATGATGCCGGCAATATCGGCGAATGCATTGATGAATGTCTTAAAACTGCACTTAGGATGGCAGAGGAAGACCCTAATGTGTATGTTCCGCAGCAATTTGAGAATCAGGCAAATCCAATGGTGCACAGACATCATACAGGCCTTGAGATTCTTGAACAGGTTGCCGGTAAAATAGATGGCTTCTGCTCCGGCATCGGCACCGGCGGAACAATAACAGGCATCGGCGAGGTGTTGAGGGCACAGAATCCGGATATTACAATCTGGGCAGTTGAGCCTGAGGATGCCGCAATTCTTTCCGGCGGTTCAATCGGTACTCATTTGCAGATGGGAATCGGGGACGGCCTTATTCCGGAGATTCTCAACCAGAATATTTATGATGATATATGCATTATATCTGATGAGGATGCCATAAGGACAGCCAAGGAACTTGCAAGCAAGGAAGGACTTATGTGCGGTATATCCAGCGGAACTAATGTGGCAGCAGCGTTGAAACTTGCCGAGAAGCTTGGAGCAGGTAAAACCGTGGTAACAGTATTGCCGGATACTGCGGAGCGATATTTTTCCACTCCGCTATTTGAATAGGATATTGAATTATGATTGAGCTCGCGACTGATAATGATATTGAGATGTTAAAAAAACTGTGGCTGGAATCCTTCGAGGAGGATTCCAGGGAGAATGTTGACATTTTTTTTGAGAAAATATTTTCCCGGGAAAACACATTGATATACCGTTACGGAAAAGATATTGTCGGGGCTCTTTATTCTTTGCCTCAGTCAAATGATATGTATCTGTATGCCCTGGCGACAGCTACCGGATACAGGGGCCGGGGAATCATGAGCGGGCTTATCAGATATTTTATTGAAAAAAACGGTAAGGACAAAGGTTGTTGGCTTATTCCGGAAGAGGAATTGCTTTTCCGGTACTATGAAGACAGAGGTTTTTCAAACCGGATTCCGGTATATTCCTATGAATTTGCCAATGAAGGAGTGGACTGTTGCATTACCGATGTGAACAGAATAAGAGAACTTTCTTCAGAAGTCTGGGACAGAAGCAGTATTCTGACAGAGTTTGGTGAGAATGTGATGGATTATGTCCTCGCTGAGGAAGCGAATGATGGTATGATGTTTTATGAAATAACTTCCGGGGGAGGAGGGTATTATATTGCGGAGGGGAATAAAATTAAGCAATATGGAATGAGTGAAGCAAATTACAATATTGTACGTCCTGAGAAAAAAGTTGAGCGGTATGCACTGGGATATAATTGCAGTGCAGAGGAATTTTCCGGATTTATTCCATATTAAGGCGGAGCGTTTATGGTTTTTAACAGAATTACTGAAAGTGATACTGATATTATTAAAAAATATACACTATTGGCAAATACGAGGAATTGTGAGTTCGCGCTTGTGAATGTATTTGGCTGGAATGACACCGATGAACTCATGTATGGATTTGCGGAGGGCCTTCTTGTATATAGGTTGATTAATTCTGATTATGCGATATATTCCGTTGTAAGTGAGGATTTTGACTCGGACAGAATTTTTGAAATACTGGAAGAGGATGCAAGGGAAAACGGCAAACAGTTAATGATTACCAATGTTTCGGAGACTGTAGCGAAAAGATATATGGAGGATTCGCAATATAGTGTGACCTTTGAACGGGAATGGTCAGACTATATTTACCGCGTTGACCGGATGATAAGCCTGTCAGGCAGCAAGCTGCACAGCAAAAAGAATATGCTTAACAGGTTTATCAAAAGCTATAATTATGAATATGAAAAAATAACCAACTCCAATATAGAAGAATGTAAGGCAATGAAGAATGAATGGATGGCATCAAGAAAATGTGATGAATCCCTTAACGAGGAGTCGGAAATAATTGATTATATCCTTGATAATATGGAAAGATTTGACATTACGGGAGGTCTTTTAAGGGTTGACGGTAAGGTGGCGGCAATTACGCTGGGAGAAAAGATGAGCGAGGATACCTTTGTTACCCATGTGGAAAAAGGACTTGATGGATATTGCGGAATATATCAGGCCATCAATCAGATTTTTACAACCAACGAACTGGGGAAATATACCTATGTCAACAGGGAGGATGATATGGGAAATGAGGGGATACGAAAAGCAAAACTATCTTATCGCCCTGACATAATGTACCACAAGTATTGTATTGAAAAAAAACAGTTTTTGTAATATAATACTTCTGTTATTATACTGTGATGATATATTTTCACATATGATTATGGGAGAGTAAAATGAATTATCTTTTATTTAATCCAAAAGCAAAAAACGCCAAAACTGCTGAAGATTTGGCTATGATTCATAAGGCGTTGCAATCACAGCAAATCAGGGAGTACAATCTTA
This sequence comes from Butyrivibrio sp., assembly GCA_016297265.1. Lineage (GTDB taxonomy): Bacteria > Bacillota > Clostridia > Lachnospirales > Lachnospiraceae > Eshraghiella. The sequence goes on along the minus strand of JAEDHB010000009.1, from coordinate 12,732 downwards.
CGGATTATGAGGATTACAAGGACATTCTTAAGAATGTTAAACCTGATGATACGATATATCTGGTTGGCGGGGACGGAACACTTAATCGATTCATCAATGATATGAATACCCTGGCAATTGCCTGCGAAGTCTATTTTTACTCTGCAGGAACGGGCAATGATTTTAAGAGGGATGTTGACCCTGAGAACAGGGTGAACCGCATTAAGATTAATAAATATATCCAGAAACTTCCGACAGTTATTATCAACGACAAGAAATACAGATTTATTAACGGCGTCGGCTTCGGACTTGACGGTTATACCTGCGAGAATATTGACATAGCCCGCCAGAAAAATATTATCAAAAACAAATATACGAAGCAGGCAGTTACGGGAGTACTTTTTGGATACAAACCATGTTCGGCAAAAGTAACGATTGACGGCGTTACAAAGGAGTATAAGAAGGCCTGGTGTGCTTCGACCATGTTCGGCAAATACTATGGCGGCGGAATCTGCGTGGCACCTAGGCAGAGCCGCTTCAATTCGAATCACACGGTTACCTGTGTTGTTTTACATAGCTCTTCAAGACTTATGCTTGCCGCCAGATTTTCATCAATAATAAAAGGTAAACATGCAAAATATACTAAGATGGTGGACTTCCATACAGGACACAATATTGTAGTTGAATTTAGTAAACCATGCTCGCTGCAGATGGACGGAGAAGTTCTCAAAAATGTCAGCAGGTATGAAGTCATTTATGAATAAAATAAGAATCCTTTCACATAATAACAAAAAGTGAAAGGATTTTTTTTTATGGGAAAAATAGGATGTGCCAGTCTGGAATTTGAAAAGAAACCATATATTAAAGCTTCTGCCTGTGTCGCCGGTAAAAAGGAGGGAGAAGGTCCGTTGGGTCCCGACATTGATAAAATAATTGAAAAACCGGAGGCCGGTCAGAATTGCTGGGAGGAGGCCGAAAGCGAGCTGCAGCGTCAGATGTTGGAAATTCTTCTGGAAAAAGGGGGCGTAAGTCGTAAATCGTTGCGATATATTTTTGCAGGGGACCTTCTTGGACAGATAATTGCCACTTCTTTTGCGGTGGAAGATTACAGAGTGCCGTTGTTCGGTCTGTATGGTGCATGTTCAACCATGGGTGAGGCAATGTCGCTAGCATCAATAGTTGTGTCCGCAGGCTATGCAGACAATGTTGTGGCTATGACCTCCAGTCATTTTGCCAGTGCGGAAAAGCAGTTTCGTTTTCCTCTTGATTATGGAAGTCAGCGGCCTTTGTCCTCGACATGGACAGTGACCGGTTCAGGAGGAGTGATAATCAGCAGCGAAAAGAGCAATGTTGCAATTCGCGGCATAACCACAGGAAGAATTATAGATTACGGCGTTACGGATTCAATGAATATGGGAGCGGCAATGGCGCCTGCGGCCTGTGATTTAATCTATCAGAACCTGGCGGATTTTGAGATAAAACCTGATTTCTATGATGCAATTTATACCGGAGATTTGGGAAAAGTCGGACAGACAATATTGATTGATTTGCTTTTGGAACGCGGTGTGGATATCACAAGCGTTCACCACGACTGCGGAATAGAGATATTTGATAATGAGCGTCAGGGAACCTATTCCGGCGGAAGCGGATGCGGATGCAGCGCCGTAACCCTGTGCTCACGTATCATCAAAAAACTTGAGATGGGAGAATTGAACCGCGTGTTGTTTGTTCCCACGGGAGCATTGCTTTCAACAACAAGCTTCAACGAGGGAAAAAGCGTTCCGGGAATTGCCCATGGTGTTATTTTGGAAAGGATGAACTGATATGGATTATATTATTGCATTCGCTGTAGGTGGGGCAATCTGCGCCCTGTGCCAGCTTCTTATGGAAAAAACAAAGATGATGCCGGGAAGGATTATGGTGTGCCTGGTTGTTCTGGGAACTATTCTGTCCGCCTGTGGCATATTTGAACCTTTTCTCGATTTTGCAAAAGCGGGAGCGAGCGTTCCACTGATTGGTTTTGGAAATATTCTGTTTGAAGGCGTCAGGGAAGCGGTGGATAAGGATGGTTTTATCGGAGTGTTCCTTGGCGGATTCAAAGCCGGCGCGGCAGGAATATGTGCAGCCCTTGTATTTGGGTATATTGCATCGCTTATCTGCAACCCGAAAATGAAAAATTAAAAAAAATGTGGAAATTATTCCGTTATTGTAGTAGTATATATGGTAATTAAAAAATACCGTAGATACGAGAAAGGGAATAATCCATGGAAAAGAAAAACATTGATTGGGCAAATCTTGGTTTTGGATATGTTAAGACAGACAAGAGATTTGTTGCAAATTTTACAAACGGAGCTTGGGACGAAGGTGCGCTTATCGAGGACGATATGATTGTCATGAGCGAGTGTGCAGGTGTTTTACAGTACGCGCAGACAGTCTTTGAAGGACTTAAAGCATATACAACTGAGAAGGGAAATATTGTCGTGTTCAGACCAGACCTTAATGCCGAGAGACTTGAGCAGTCAGCTTTACGACTTGAGATGCCGGTATTCCCTAAGGATAAATTTGTTGATGCTGTTAAGCAGGTAGTTAAAGCAAACAGTGCCTATGTTCCACCTTACGGAACAGGAGCAACTCTTTATCTTCGACCATATATGTTCGGAATCAATCCGGTTATTGGGGTTAAGCCTGCTGATGATTATCAGTTCAGAATTTTTTCAACACCTGTTGGTCCATATTTTAAGGGCGGCGCAAAGCCTATTACAATTAAGGTTTCTGATTTTGACAGAGCAGCACCACACGGTACAGGTCATATTAAAGCAGGACTTAATTATGCAATGAGTCTTCATGCAATCGTTACTGCACATAAGGAAGGCTTTGATGAAAATATGTACCTCGACCCTTCGACAAGAACAAAGGTCGAAGAAACAGGTGGAGCGAATTTTATATTTGTTACGAAGGATAATAAGCTTGTAGTTCCAAAATCTCCAAGTATTCTTCCTTCAATCACCCGTCGTTCATTGGTACAGGTTGCTAAGGATTACTTAGGACTTGAGGTTGAAGAGAGAGAAGTTCTTTTTGAAGAAGTAAAAGACTTTGCTGAGGCAGGACTCTGCGGAACTGCTGCAGTTATTTCTCCAATCGGTAAGATTGTTGATCATGGCAAGGAATTCTGTCTTCCAAGCGGAATGGAACAGATGGGACCTACAACCAAGAAACTTTATGACACATTGACAGGAATTCAGATGGGACGCATTGAAGCACCTAAGGGATGGATCGAGGTTATTGAATAATGAATCCGGCAAGTATGTTTAAAATAAAAGGTGCATGGCAGAAATTTGTTGCCAACCACCCAAAGTTTCCGGCATTTATGCAGGCAGCATCACAGGGAATGATTTCTGAGGGAACAATCATTGATATATCAATTACTGCTCCCGACGGAAGAAAGATAACCACCAATGTGAAGCTTACGGAGACGGATATGGAATTATTTAAATCATTTATGTAATTAAAGAGGAAGGACAAGTTGTTGCCCTTCCTCTTTTTTCAATCCATTGTTATGGACATTAGTTACATTTGTTGTTTAATTCTTCTTTTGTGATTGCAAGGTAAGAATCTTCAACATCGAATTTTTTGGTATTGTAGCTCGGTTTATCCTTAATAATTCTTATCACGGTTGATTTTGAATGAGGACATCCCTCGCCTGCAACCAGATGAGTTGAGTTACAGATTTTTACCTTAGTGTGGACTTTGCAGGCTGAAGTAGGCTGCTGTCCTTCCGCAAAATATTCTGTTGTAACACGGTCGCCTCGTGGGTCGGCATTGCAAAGACCGTCGACAGCAAGGAGCCCTGAATCCTTACAAATGGTGCATTTTACAATTCCTGCAGGTGGTTCCGGTTCGCTGCAGTCAGCCCCTTCGTTAGCTTTAATAAGTACGTTTCGCCACATAGACCAGTATGGAGTACCATATTTTGAATGGTTATATACTTTGTTAAGGTCGTAGCCGGACCAGATTGATACAGTACATTTCGCTGAGAAACCAATTCCCCATTTATCGTAATCGTTCTGTGTTGTACCGGTTTTGGCACATACATACATATCACCAAAATCCTGATTCTTTAATGCACCGATGGTGGTAACTGAATGCATTGCACTGGAAATAAGGTATGCAGTGGTTTCTTTGAAAACCTGCTTTGTCTCAGGGACCGTATTGTCCAGAATGATATTTCCGTCATGGTCCACCACCTTGGTATAAAGCCTTGGTTTGATATATTGCCCCTTGTTGGCTATCGCACAATATGCTGCATTCATCTCAAGATTAGTGGCATTGCATGTTCCCAATGCAAGCGGCAGGTAATAGTCCTTTTCAGTAAGAGTTGAAATACCAAGGTTTTCAAGGTAGCTTATTGCAGTATTAATACCGATGGTCTGAAGCGTTTTCAAAGCACCGATGTTACGGGATTCCGCAAGGGACTGACGAATTGTCAGATATCCTTTAAATCGGAAATCGTAATTGTTAACCAGCTGCCCGTTGTCATAATAAAATGGTGCATCATCAAATACGGTAGCCAGATTTAATCCGCATGAGTCAAGTGCCGGACCGTATACGCCAATTGGTTTGATGGTTGAACCCGGCTGTCTGAGTGAGCTTGTTGCACGGTTGAGGGCCATACTTTCTTCTTTATCGCCTCGGCCTCCGATGATGACCCTTACCATTCCGGTTCCATGTTCGGTAACAACCATTGATATTTGAGGTTGTAAAGCATAATTTTTCTTTTCGCTGCCTTCAACGACAGTACCACCGGTTTTTTTCAGAACATAGTTCTTGTATTTCTCGCAGGCCTCATCAGCCGCCTCGTCTGAGGTGAAAATAAGACTTGCGCTATCGCCTTTTGTTTTCTTCATATATTCAAGCATACCATTTTCATTATAGGATGAAAGCGTTCCGTGATCATCTCTGATTTGGAAATGGTAGGATACTAAAATTTCATATTCATTATTCCAACGTTCCGGATCATTAACCAGACTTTCTGCATATTTCTGGAGCTTGGAATCCTCACAGGAATAGATGGAAAGCCCACCGCGATATACGAGGTTGTATGCCTGTGTATAGGAATATCCCTTTTGGGTCATAAGGTCATCCATAATTTCAGGAATCAGGGCATCCGTGTAGTATGAATATACACTTGAACCTTTACTGTTGTGAACATTCTGGATACGGGCATATACATCATCCGCAACAGCTTCTTCATGCTGCTCTTTTGTGATGTAATTCTGCTCCAACATGTTGTCAAGAACAAGCTGGCGACGTTCCTTGTTATGCTCAGGATATCTTACAGGGTTGTAGTAGGACGGATTCTGCGTAATAGCTGCGATTACTGCACATTCCGAAATATTCAACTGTGAAACATCCTTATTAAAATAATTTCTTGCTGCAGACTGCACACCAAGGTTATTGTTGCCAAGGTTGATTATATTGAGATAATTTTCCAAAATAAGCTGCTTATCATTGACATCTTTTTCCAGATTGACTGCCAGGTACTGCTCCTGAATTTTACGCTTAAGTCTGTCTCCCAGACTGTTTTCATTTTCTACCGAAAAAACACTGTTCTTTATAAGCTGCTGTGTAAGGGTACTTGCGCCCTGTGTAAAATTGAAACCGCTTGAGATACCGATATAGGCGGCTCTCATAATACCCTTTGCATCAATACCGTTGTGCTGATAGAAACGCTCATCCTCGATGGCGATAAAAGCGTGTTGAAGGTCCACCGGTATTTCGTCAATGGTTGCATATATACGGTTGGCACCGGAGGCAACAAGTGTCTCGATTGGTTTGCCCGCTGAATCATATATGGTGGTCTTGTACTGTGATGGGGTAACATCATTCAGCGTAATCTTTGGTGCTGTGTCAATTATGGCTCTGAGTGAGCCGGCGCCCAGACAACAAAGAGCAACCGAACCGAATAAGCACAAAAGAATAAATCCTTTGAAAACATATACAAGTACGGTCATTTCTATTTTGGACTTATGAGAACGTATTTCATTAAGTTTTTTCTTAATTCCGTTTGAACTGTAGTTCATATAACTCCTCCCGAATATATAGGATGCTCAAATCAGGATATTATTATATCAAAAAAACAGTGCCAATTCAAGAATGGCAATTGTGAAATTACTATGTAAAAAGTATTTGCCAAACCATGCGGAGTGATACATAATAATATAAAATATCTGGTACAGGAGCAGCAGTTATGTCAGAGCATATTATTGTAAAAAAAGGCGGAGAAAGCGAATACGAGGAGAAAAAATCCAGATTTCTCGGGAAGGTTTTTTCTGTAAATTCGGAGGCGGAAGCATCTGCTTACATAGAAGAAATAAGGAAAAAATACTGGGATGCAAGACATAATTGTTACGCATTTGTAATCGGGGAAAATAACGAGACCACCCGTTGCAGTGATGACAGGGAACCGTCAGGAACAGCGGGCAAGCCGATTCTTGAGGTGATATGCAATGCAGGCGTTCACAACTGCCTGCTGGTTGTAACAAGGTATTTCGGAGGAACTCTTCTGGGAACGGGAGGTCTGGTCAGAGCCTATACCCAGTCAGCGAAGGAAGCATTGGAAAACAGCGAGCTTGCAGTTCTGGTGGAGGGTGTAAAATATCTTGTTACCACGGATTACAATAGCATCAGCAAAATACAATACGCAGTTGAAAAGAGTGATGCTGAAATTACCGACACGGAATATACGGACAAAGTAATTATTTCAATCCTGATAAAAAAAGAATCGGGGGAAGAATTCTGCCGTCAGATAACAGAGATAACAAACGGCAGGGCAATCATTGAAAAGGAATGCGACCTGCCGATTGAAATCAGCGTGTAAACTTTTTGATAAGTGCAGGATATCCTGCAACAATCCAGATAACTGCAACTGCATATCGAATAATATTAACCACAAGAATGTCTCCGAAAATTATCTTAGGACCTGATTTCAAAAGGAGAGCAGTGCCAATTCCAATAATGAATTTCAATAATTGCAACCATATGGAACTTGTATTATTTGGATTGTAATCTATATATCTTTTCTCAATAAACCAGCCTATTCCAAAGCCGATACCTGCTCCGGCGGACTTGAAAGCATCCATCGTAAGCACCTCAGTGGTCTTGCCGTTGACAACATTGTAATATGAAAAAACAATTAGTCCCATTGAAATGAGCTCAATCGCTACAAAAACAAGAATATCCGTGAGCCTGCTTGAAGTTAAATTGTCAAAAGCATAATTTACCGCAAGAGCTACCACAAGAGTTATTCCGAATGAAGTAAAAACATCAGCCGGTGAATGACATCCGAGATACATTCTGGAGAAAATTAAAAGTGCAATAATCGTAAATGAGATAACATATCCGGCGGCTCTCTTAATATGAAAAGAAAGAATGCTGAAAAGTCCTGTACATCCCTGGGTATGCCCGCTTGGGAAGGAATAACCGGTTGCCGTATCCCTTGCGCTTTCAACAATGGTAAGTCTGTTGTCACGTACCCATGGTCTTTCGATTCTGCATCCGACCTTAAGTCCCTGAACCATAAGCCCGGATATGAAATATGTGAAGCAGACCTTGTACGCAAGTTTCTTATTAATACACCAGTAAGTAAGACACAAGACGCCGATTACCAGCAATTCCTCGCCAAACAAGGTGAAGAAAGAAAAAATTTCATCTAACACTGGATTCCTTATCTGCTGTAGATTATACAAAAAATCCATAACTATTCCCTTTCTGAATAAGTGTAATAATATAATACTTCATAATAATACAAATTGTCTATTCCTTTTTATGAAAATATGGTAGAATAAGATTATAATTTGTACAGTCATCCGACTGACTGTATTCTGTTTGAAATGGGGTGTCAATCATGAAAATAACATTTATCGGAGCGGATCATGAGGTTACAGGAAGCTGTCACGTAATTACTGCATGTGACAAGAATATTCTCATAGACTGCGGAATGGAACAGGGTCTCGATATATACGAGAATCAGGAACTGCCGGTCAACATACCGGACATAGATTATGTACTTCTTACACATGCCCATATTGATCATTCGGGCTTATTGCCATTGATGTATGCAAGAGGCTTCAGAGGCCAGATTTTTGCAACGGAAGCCACGGTCGACCTGAGTAAAATAATGCTCAAGGATTCAGCACATATTCAGATGGCTGAAGCAGAATGGAAGAATCGTAAAGCAAAGAGAGCAGGCAAGGAAGAATATGTTCCTCTCTATGATATTGATGATGCGTTGGGAGTAAGTGAGCATTTTGTACCATGTTATTATGAGGAAAAAATCCAGCTCTGTGACGGAATCACGATGAGATTTTCCGATGCAGGACATTTGTTAGGCTCTTCAAGTATTGAATTGTGGATTAGTGAAGGCCCTCACAATAAGAAAATAGTATTTTCAGGGGATATCGGTAATATTGACAGACCAATTATCAAAAATCCGAAATATATTACCGAGGCAGATTATGTAGTTATGGAATCCACATATGGTGACAGATATCATAACGCCGAGGTTGATTATGTGCAGGAACTTGCCAAGATAACCCAGGAGACTTTTGACAGAGGCGGAAATGTAGTAATCCCGGCATTTGCTGTCGGAAGAACTCAGGAGATGCTGTTTTACTATCGTAAAATCAAAGAGGAGAATCTTATTAAGAATCATGATGATTTTCAGGTATATGTTGACAGTCCGCTGGCTATTGAGGCAACGCAGGTATTCAATAAGAACAAGGAATGTTGTTTTGACGAAGAGTCCATGAATCTTGTAGAGAGAGGAATCAATCCTCTGCACTTTAAAGGACTTACATTGGCAGTAACCAGTAATGAATCAAAGGCAATTAACTTTGACAGTAAGCCAAAGGTAATCATTTCTGCGTCGGGAATGTGTGAGGCCGGCAGAATCAGACATCATCTCAAACACAATCTTTGGAGAAAGGACAGTACAATTGTATTTGTTGGATACCAGGCTGGGGGAACTCTGGGACGTGCGCTTCTTGACGGAATGACGGAAGTAAAACTTTTTGGTGAAACCATCGATGTTGAAGCTAAGATAGTCAAACTTGAGGGCGTGAGCGGTCATGCTGACAAAGCAGGTCTGTTAAAGTGGATAGGTGCATACGAAAAGAAACCACAGAGAGTCTTTGTTGTGCATGGTGAGGATACTGTATGCGATGATTTTGCCAAATGTGTTCATGATGAACTGGGACTTAACAGTGTAGCGCCTTATTCAGGGGCAGTGTACGATCTGGCCACTAATAAGTGCCTTGTGGAAGGTGTTAAGAATAAAATACCAAGAGTTACCGTTAATCCGAACAGAAAAGCTTCCGATGTATTTGAACGGCTTATGGCAGCCGGCAAGCGCCTTATTTCTGTAATCAAACATAATGAGGGTGGTGCCAATAAGGATTTGGCCAAGTTTGCGGATCAGATTAATTCGCTTTGTGATAAATGGGAACGATAGTGGTTGAATTTGTGGCTTTTTAGTGCTAGAATTAGTGCTAATTATTTAAGAATACAGGTGGGTAATATTAATGAAGAAACTTCTTTTTGTCTATAATCCTCACTCGGGAAAAGGGCAGATTGTAGGAAAAATAGGGACAATAGTAGAAATATTGACAAAAGCAGGATATTTTGTAACGATATATCCTACGCAGAGAGCATTGGATGGATATGACATAGTATGTGCGGCAGACGGACAATATGATTTAATCGTATGCAGTGGCGGCGATGGAACACTCAACGAGATTCTGTCTGCAACAATGACACATATTCACGGAAAAACTCCGATTGGCTATATTCCTGCCGGCTCAACTAACGACTATGCCAGAACATTGGGATTGCCAAAGAATTTGATTAAGGCGGCAGAGGTGATTGCCGAAGGCAATATAATATCCTGTGATATGGGTAGAATGAATGGGCGCTATTTCAATTACATTGCAGCATTCGGTCTGTTTACAGAGGTGTCATATTCCACACCTCAGAATGTAAAAAATGTACTCGGGCATCAGGCATATATTCTGGAAAGCATTAAGAGTCTTACGAGAATCAAGAATTACAATATGACAGTTACCAGTAACGATATGACCTTTTCAGGAGAATATATTTTCGGAATGATTTCCAATACGGACCGTGTGGGAGGTTTTAAGGGTATTACCGGTAGGACTGTGGACCTCAATGACGGACTTTTTGAGGTGACGCTGGTAAAGAGCCCCAAAACGCCAATTGAATTGCAACAGATAGTTGCAGGTATGTTTTCAAAGAGTCAGAAGAGTAATATGATTGAGAGATTCAAGACGAATAGGATTCTGATTGAAAGTGAAGAATCAATTACATGGACATTGGATGGTGAAAACGGCGACGCACATCAGCGTGTGGAAATCACTGTAATTGAGAATGCCATACGAATAATTTCCAATTGCGGTAAGAAAGATAGCAAAGCAATTGAAGATAAAGGAAGTATTGTTGAAGAAAATAATGAAGAATAAAACGTCGGTCTCCGAAGTCGGCTTAATTTGCTGACAGTTGGAGACCGATGTTTTTTACTCCAAATAATGTGCCAATACTAAATCGACAACCATACTGTATCGTCGTTCACCTTCCTTATCACCATTGGATATTATGAAGGCATTGTTAATCTTGCCGGAAACTTTTGCAACCTTGGTATCAAACCGGGACCAGTATTCATCTATGAATATCATATCTTTGCGGGCGTTGATATCAATGCTTTTCACAAGCTCCACATATCGCTCATTGCTTACATTGCGACGAAGCTCAGGTAAAAAATATGATATTATAGAAAGACTTCCGCTATATACAAATTCAGGATTATCCGATTTTACACATGCAAGATAACCTATGAAATTTGCCTCATCCTCATGAATGAAGCCTGCAAGGTGTGCCAGTTCGTGACATGCGGTATGCAGTTTTTCAGCATCCGGCATATCATTATTGTAATTGGCTTCCAGAGTGTATGGTGAATATATTCCCTGAAGCCTTGTATGGGACATTAGTTTGGAAGAAAGAATTTTCTTCGGACGCGGATAGTAATTCGGCATAAATGGATAATCTTCTTTGAGAGTACTCATTGCTATCGGAGTGTCCTTTGAAATGTCAGTGTCAGAAATAGTAAAGATGCCGTCCTCGTTGCGATTAACCTTGGAGGCATTCTCATTGATATCATTCCTCAGAATCTCAAATACTTTTATCAGTTCCTCCGTGCTGCGTGCAGATGTATTGATGGCAGCTGCTTCAGAAAAACTGAGTCGGTTATAAAGGGATATATCATTCAATGTCAAAATAATAAGTGCCGCAAGTATAATACATACAAGGTTTAACAGATATCGTTTGAGCTTATATGTAAAAAAACAGATATTGCTTTTGCGGTGATATTTTATCAGTCTGACTACCAGCCGGATAATGCAATATGCTACGATTCCCGCGCATAAGTACAGAATTATCTCTATTACAGAAAATGGAAAAAGTCCCCAGAATGCTCCAAATATTTTGGAAACACTGGCAAATATTGTTCGGCAGTAGTTGGTTGAAAAAGTCGGGCTCACTCTGAACATAACATTGAGCAGTACGATTGCCCCTGTCATTATTGCGAATGCAATAATATACTTTCTGTAGTTTATCGATTTAATTTCCATTTTATTGTTGCGGGAAAAAATATTTTTCATAATCAATCTCCGGTTTTGCGGTATATAATCGAGCTAATCTCGTTCATCCCCAGGCTTTTATATATATGATAAGCGATTTTGTTGGATTTTGAAACATGCAAAATAGCATATTTATTACGTTTTGCAATGTCGGACAGAATGGTCTGCATCATTCTTTTTCCATATCCCTTACCACGCAGCTCATCAAATATGAAGACATCATGTATTGTTGAGCAGTTTCCCGATTCGGATACATTCAGATATCCAACATGTTCATCGTTTTCATTGTAAAAATATGCCGTGTAGCTGGCATCACCCTCTGTTTCAAAATACATTTCCTCAAAATCCTGCGGAAGCTGTCCTTCATATTTCATTAGACATTCTTCTTCCAACGAATTGAATCCCAGAGCAGAGCAGAATTCATTAAAGTTTGGGTAATTTTTTTTACCGAATAATACAACCGGCTTTAAGTATTTTGCACGGATGGAATCTATTATTGATGAAAAAATCCCCTGTCGTCGAAATTCGGGATGAACCAGTCCGGTTATTTCAATTTCGGAATCCATGATATATGCGATGGCAAAGGCATTTGCAGAGTTATCCTCGTTAAGGACAACAATGCAGACGAAATCAGGCTCGTCGATATTGTCAGGTGAGATATCATATTGTATATTATCGGTCAATGCGCATTGAGCAATCAGCTCCTTTACAGCCATAATATTTTCAGGTTCCGGATAGTATTTTATTTGCATAATTTTGCTCCAAAAAATAAATTGAAAAAGTGCTTGACAATGCAGCTCCCATATAGTATATTATCACTTGTGGTTGACAATTAAAAGTGATTTTTATGCGCGAGTGGCTCAGTGGTGGAGCGTCTCCTTGCCAAGGAGAAGGTCGCGGGTTCGATCCCCGTCTCGCGCTCTATTTTTTTGCTCAAAAGGTGGTCCCTGTTTGCTTGATAACTATGAAAGTTATTTGGTGAAAGGGACCACCTTTTTTGAGCAAAGAGAGGTGCAAGCACCTCTCAAACCCCTTATGGAATAAGGGG
>JAEDHB010000002.1 GCA_016297265.1 Butyrivibrio sp. | reverse complement strand
TTTTTTTCTTTAATTACAGCTGTTCTCGGATTGCTTACAACACTTTGCCACTATGCATCACATAGTAAAGTTATGGGTGCCGTAAATCTGGTTATTCTTATTGTTTCAATGGTAACAGGGCTTATGGACATTAGGAAAAAGAATAAAAACGGCGGAGTTGACTATAATAAGTTCCAGCCGGGAGTTGTGGGTCATGCGATGGCAGGCGTGATTTTTCTTATGGGAGCCATAATGTGTATTATGGCAATTGCAGGCAAATATCCTGCCAATATAATTAAATAAAATAAGGTAGGACAAAGGGGATGTGAAGACTTTTTTACATTCTCTTTTTTGATATGATGGATGATTTAAATAGTTTATTTCATAAGATTACATTGGATGATAAGGAACGTTTTGACAAGACGGTATCAGATATATATATAGAAGCCTGCGACTATACATTTGCAAATAATATTATGTGGGCAGACTGTTACCATACGGAAGTGGCATATCTTTACGACTGTCTTCTGATAAAGTATTCCGTAAACGGGGAAATGATGTTTGCATATCCCATGAGTGCGGATAGTTGTAAACGTATAAACTGTGTGAAAATGCTTATTGAATTATGTGATAAGGAGGGAATCAATTTAAAGTTCACACTCATCACCGAAAAAATCAAAAAAGAATTATTATCTGAATTCAGAGGATTATTCGAGATAGACGCATTCAGGGACGGATTTGATTATGTGTATGAAAGGAAACGACTTGAACTGCTTCCGGGCTCCAAATTAGCGGCAAAGCGGAACCATATTCACCGGTTCAATGAAAAAGGAAATTGGGAATATGAAGTAATTGATAAAAATAATATTGATGAATGTATTAAGCTTGAATATGCATGGATTTTAAGCCAGCCTAATGAAGATAAACAGTCACTTATCTGCGAATGTGAAGCCATCCGGTTTGCGTTTGAACATTTTACGGAATTAGGACTATCGGGCGGTGCAATAAGGCAGAATGGAAGAATAGTTGCTTTTTCCGTTGGAGAAAGGCTTAACAGGGATACCTTTGTCGTTCATTTTGAAAAAGCGGACGGAAGTATTCAGGGTGCATATCAGATTATTAATCAGCAGTTTGCAGAACATAATTCTGAATACGGTATAGAAATTAAGAATTCACATTACGGGACAGAAATAGGCAGCTTCCAAACTTTTTGGGGGCTGCCTATTTCTGCGTCCTATATATGGGACACCTAAAGAGTTAGACTTGTATCATCAGATCATCAGATGAACAAGGATGAACAAGGAGGACTTTTATCATGAATACTATTTATTTTACAATTGCAGGAACCAATCATTGGCATGGATCAGAATTTCTTAAAGAAGGAATGAGAGTTAAATTGGCTAAAGAACCAGATAATAAGATGGATTCAGAAGCTATTAAGGTAGAGATGCCTGGCGTTGGTCAGATTGGCTATGTTGCTGCTGGATATAGAACTAGAATCGGTGAGTGTTATAGCGCAGGAAGACTTTATGATAAGTTTGAGGATAATGCTTACGGTCGTGTTTTGTATGTCCTTGACGATGGCGTGATATGTAAGTTTGAGAAGGAAGACGATGAAATTAGTTTTTAGAAAATTTTTGTTCTGGCTACGAAGAAAGAAGTCATACAACTGTAAAAGCTTCTGCCCGGCGTGTGAATATTATAAGGAATGCAATAATACGGAATGAGGAGGTACTTGCCTATGGGACAAGCGGTTGTAATCAACCACATTGATGAGATTTGTAAAAGAAAAAATATAACTGTTAAGCAGCTTTCCATAGACAACCATATTGAAGAATGTCAGCTTTTGCGAATTAGAAAAGGCCAAATAAGTCCGGCATTAATAGATGCTCTTTCAATATGTCAGGCACTTGGGCAGTCCTGCGAAGAGGTTTTTGAAAAATTAGAATAGCCGACATATCTGTCCGAATCAATTCACAGGATTGACGTTATTATGGAAATATTGAAAAATGGCAAAAAAAGGTATATAATTATTATAATTTCGACTTTTATAAGGGAGTGTGGGCTATGCCTAATATGACTACTTATTCCGGCAAACAATTTGATCCCCTTCAAATTGAATTGAATGATATATCCATGGAGGATATTGCACATGCACTTTGCATGATTTGCAGAGGAGGAGGGCATTTGCGCAATTTCTATTCAGTGGGTCAGCATTCTGTAAACTGCGCCAACGAAGCCAAGGCTCGCGGATTGTCAGACAGAATAGTATTGGCATGCCTTCTTCATGATGCAAGTGAAGCATATATTTCCGATATTATCCGGCCTGTTAAAGAACAGATTAGCGAATACAAAGTGTATGAAGACAGGATAATGGATAAAATCTGGGAAAAATACGGGCTCGCTGATTTGAGGGAGGAAGAACTGAAAGAAGTCAAACAGATTGATGATGATATGCTGTATAATGAACTCAACAAAATGCTTGACGGAACGCAGAATATAGTTGCTCCTGAGCTTAAGTCAGTGCCTGATTTTGGCAGAAAAGATGTATTCAAGATGAAAAAAGAATTTCTCCAGATGGCATATGGGCTGTTGGGAGATAATAAGGCGTTGTACAAAGTTGTAATTGTAGGTGGTGGAATTGCCGGACTTACAGCAGGAATCTATGCCAGATTAGCAGGCTTTGATACGGAGATATATGAGAAAAACAAGACTCCGGGGGGCAATTGTTCTTATTGGAAAAGAGGAGAATACACTATCGATAATTGTATTCACTGGATGATAGGAACCAAGGAAAATACACCGCAACACAAGATATGGATTGATACAGGAGCGCTCAATGACAATGTAGTAATAGTCAAAAGAGAGTCTTTTTTCAGTTGTGAATTCGAGGGGCAGACCATTACACTGTGGCGTGATATCAACCGAACAAGGGATGAAATGATTGCCATTGCGCCTGAAGATGCCGTAGAGATAAACAGGTTTATTGAATATACAAGATTTGCAATTGCATTACAGCAACAGATGGAGAATTCCGGAATGCTGACCACTTTTCTGGCAATGGATTTGGAAGTGTCAAGGTTTAAGATGACCAAAATAATCATTCAATATTTTGGAATGAGTCTTGAAAAACTGGCATCCCGATTTAAGCATCCGCTGTTGCAGAAACTCTTTACCGATTTTATGGCAAAAGAGTATGAATCCTATTGGCTGGTTTTTGCATATTCCTTTTTTATAACTGAGAATGGCGACATTCCGGAGGGCGGTTCCATGGGAATTGTCTCAAGGATGGTAAAAAGATATAAATCGCTTGGCGGTAAGCTGTTTCTTAATTCTCCGGTTAAGCAGGTGTGCGTTGGTGAGGAAGAAAAGAAGGTTGCTACCAAGATTTATGACAGAAAATCAGATGTGCTTTATAAAATTAAAAATATTAAAACAAGAAATGCTTCAGGAATAATTCTTGAAGATGATAAATTTGTGGACGCAGATTATGTGATTTGCGCCTGTGATATACATCACACCTTCAGCAAGCTGTTGCCAAAGCATTATCTCAAAGGGAAATTCAAGAGAAGCTGCTCTGACAGAAAGAAGATTCCTATATACAGTTCTTTTCAAATGGCATTTGCGGTGGATGGCTTGATGGAAGAGGTAAATGATACAATTAATTTTCCATGCGAGCCACTGGATGTGGGCGTACATATTTTTGACAGACTGGAAATCAAAAACTACAGATGCTATGGCGATTATATTGCACCACCCGGCAAAACCGTGGTGCAGGTCAGTATAGTACAGTACGGAGATGATTACAAATACTGGCATAATCTCAAGAAAATGCCGGAATCCTATGCTATTGCCAAAAAGAATGTTGCAGAGGCAGTAAAAACAAGAATTGAAAAACGCTTCCCTGAATATGAGGGTAAACTTACGTTGCTTGATGTGTGGACGCCGGAGACATATGCCAACAGAAACAACTGCCATATGGGAGCATACATGAGATTTATTACCACATTTACCAGCAGAATTGCATTTCTTCCGTCGGATATTAAGGGACTGGGAAATGTTTTTCTTGCGAGCCACTGGCTGAGGTATCCGGGAGGAATTCCGATGGCAGCGGCGATGGGCAAGAATGCTATAGACAAGATTGAGGAAAAGATGAAAAGTAAATAACAAATAGTGTAATAGAGGCTGATATGGCCTCTATTGCTGCGTTTGGGAGTGTTTAAGGATTTTTTAATAATTTGTATTGTAGTATAATCTCATCAAGCATGAAAGGATATATTTTATGAACTTTAAGATTTTGAAAAAGGATTTTAAAAGAAAGAAATCAACAAATATTATTTTACTGATATTTGTTATTTTGTCTTCGATGTTCATTTCAAGCAGTATCAAAAATATGACAGTAATTCTCGGGGGATTGGACAATTTTATTGAAAAGGCCAAGCTTGCTGATTACATATTTTTGACAATGAGGGAAAAATACGAAGAAAAGGAAGATAATGACAGATATATTGAGGAATTTCTGGCGGAAAACAGGGATACATACCAAACCTGCGAGAAGGATGATATTTTATATCTGGCTAAGAAGAATGTGATTATGCCGGATGGAGACCCGATTAGTAATTCTAATACGATGATTATTAATTCCATCAGCATAAAGCAACAGGAGTTTTTCGACGAAAACAATGAGATTATTGATACGCTGGAGGATGGCAAAATTCTTATGCCGCTGTCCATCATGAAAAGCGAAAACCTCAGCAAGGGCGATAAAATAAAGATTAAAACGGACAATGGTTTCGTAAAGGAGTATGAGCTGCAGGGTGGAATCAAGGATTGTTTCCTTGGTTCGGAATTGATGGGTACAAAGCGTTTTGTTATTTCGGATAAGGATTTTGATGCACTTTGTAATAAAAGCGGACTGCCTGCCGGTTATATTTATTCAATCAATTCGGATGATGTGGATTCCTTTACTGATGCATATTACAAAGCCGGATTTGCAGTTGTATTCGGTGGGGATAAATCAGTGGTAAAAACTACATATATGATGAACATGGTGGTTGCCGGTGTTTTACTCATTGTGAGCGTATGTCTGATTCTGATATCCATCGCGATGTTGCGCTTCATAATCAAATTCAGCCTGAAAGAAAACTACCACGAAATTGGTATTATGAAGGCAATCGGACTTCAGAATAAATCCATAAGGATCCTGAATATCGTAAAATATGCAGTGATTGCCATTATTGGTTCACTAATCGGATTTTGCGCCGGACTACCTTTTGGAAATGTGTTACTTAAAAATGTTACTGACTTTATGATTATTGAGGACAGCAGTAATATAATAATTCTTTTCCAGCTTCTTACAAGTCTGGTAGTTGCGGCTGTTATTATTCTTTTTGCATATCTTGCAACCAACAAGGTCAAGAAGATGACACCGATGGATGCAATAAGGAGCGGTAGCGACGGAGAGAATTACCGCAAGAGCAAGAGATTTTTCCTTAGAAAATCCAAACTCAGACCAACAACCTACATGGCTATAAATGATGTTTTGAAGGATAAGAAAAAATATATTGCACTGCTCATTACAAGTATTGTAGGTATCTGGCTTCTTATTATGCCAATCAATACGGTCAATACGCTTACCTCTGAATCAATGTCGGGATTGTTCGGAGTTCAGAGGTGTGATTATTTTATCAGCGATGAGGTGGGCAATACCGAATGTCTTGTCAAGAAGGACAGAAATGCATATGTCGAATATCTTGATAATATTAAGAAAAAACTTGTCAATGCAGGTATTCCGGTTGAGAAGATGATGATTGAGGTTATGAATAAATACTCTGTGTCACACGGGGATAAGAATTTCAAATCACTGGCTTCACAGGGAATTAATACGAAGGCCGAAAACTACGATTACTGTAAAGGCGATGCGCCGATGCTGGACAATGAGGTTGCTATCTCAACCGTAGTATCAAAGGAAATTGATGCGGGTATCGGAGATACAATCAACATTATAATGTTCAATGAAAAGAAAAGTTTTGTCGTTACCGGAATCTATGAGAGTATGACCAACATGGGTGAGGGACTCAGATTCAATGAGAATACGAAGATTGACTATTCGGCAGTTTCCGGTTGTTTTTCTGCACAGGTTGTGCTGAAGGAGGGCACGGATCCCAATAAGGTTTCTGAATATATGAGGATTACGGAGGAGACTTTGGATGATATCACCGTTCAGGATTACAATGAATATGTTACTTCAATGATAGGTAAAAGTGTTTCGGACACTCTTGTTGCGACCAAGATACTTATTTTTGTAATGGTTCTCATCATTAATGTTCTGGTGGTAACACTTATGCAGAAAATGTTCTTTATCAGGGAACAGGGTACAATCGGCATGTTGAAATCCATTGGATTTTCTAACAGACAGATTGTTATATGGCAGGCAAAAAGAATTGCGCTGGTATTGCTGGTAGGAATGATAATAGGCGGCGCGACGGCAACTCCGTTTTCAAAGCTGACAGCCGGTCAGGTATTCAAAATAATGGGAGTGCAGTCAATTAAATTTGTAATTAAACCGCTTGAAGTATTTGTGATGTATCCGATTGTAATATTTGTAATAACAATGTTGTTCTGTATGCTTTCAATGTTGAAGGTAAGGAAGATAAACGTACAGGAAATGAATAATGTAGAATAGTGAGGTATCAGTATGAAGGCTTTAGAAGTAAAAGATTTATGTAAAACATATATTAGTAACGGCAGACAGAACCATGTGCTCAAAAATGTGAATTTTGACATAGAGGAAGGAGAAATGGTTGCAATCATGGGACCATCAGGCTCGGGCAAATCCACACTTTTGTACAGCGTTTCAGGAATGGATGTTCCTACCTCGGGAACGGTTTTGCTCAAGGGTGAAAATATTACCGAACTGGGCGAAAAGAAGCTTGCAAGAGTCAGACTTAATCAGATGGGATTTGTGTTCCAGCAAATGCACATGCTCAGAAATCTTAATATCATGGACAATATTCTTTTACCTGCGTTCCAGTCGGAGGAGACAACAAGAAGCAGGACTGAAATTGTTGAAGCATGCAGGACGCTTATGAGAAAACTTGGAATTGAGGACTGCGCGGAGAAGGATATCAACGAAGTATCAGGCGGTCAGCTTCAGAGAGCATGTATCTGCAGAAGTATGATAAACAATCCGGATATTCTTTTTGCGGATGAACCTACGGGCGCACTTAACAGAAGTACTTCGGATGATGTTTTGAACGAAATGGTAAAAATAAATGCTGAGGGAACCACCATTATGATGGTAACACATGATTTGAAAGTTGCTTCGAAAAGTAGTAGAATATTATATATCGAAGATGGCAATATCAAAGGTGAATTGGAACTTGGCAAATTTACGGATAACGATAATGCCAGAGAACGTGAGCGAAAGGCTAACCGCTGGTTAGAGGATATGGGATGGTAGACATTATTGTTGTTGAAGATAATGAAGAAATAGGCACTGTGCTGATGGATTTTCTGGAGTCGGAAGGGTATGATGTATATTTTTCTGACAACGGGGAGGAGGCACTGGCAGTATTCGAGGACGAGGGCGCAAAGCTTTTCGTCCTTGATGTGATGTTGCCGGGAATTGACGGATTTGAGGTGTGCAGGCGCATTAGGGAAAAGAATAATACTCCGATTATTATAGTAAGTGCCAGAGGCACCAAGGAGGACAAGCTTAACGGTCTTATCCTGGGGGCGGATGACTATCTTGAGAAACCGTATGATATAGATATTCTGATTGCCAAGATTAACGGAATCATGAACAGACGTTATGGCGGAAGGATGGTAATTGACGGCAATCTGAAACTTGACAGGGAATCGAGAAGACTCTGGGTTGACGGAAAAGAATGTGATATCAATGTCAAGGAATTTGAAATTCTGTCATATATGATGGAAAACAGAGGTAAGGTGCTTAACAAGAATGACTTGTTTGAGAAGATTTGGGGCGGAGACAGTGAAAGTGAGATGCAGACACTTACTGTGCACATCAAGTGGCTGCGCGATAAGATTGAGAAAAATCCAAAGCAGCCAACCAGAATCACGACAGTTTGGGGAATAGGTTATCGTTATGAAGCATAAGATTAACAAAATAATAATCAATGTTATTATTGTGTTTATATTGCTGCTTGTTGGGGCCGTTGCGTTGTATTTTCCCGTTATCCGCAAGAAAACTGACAGACAGTATAATGTTTCCATAAACAGAATAAAACATGAGATTCAGCGCTACGAAAATCAATATCGACAGCCCTGCAGGAGCACGGACGAGTTTTCCAATGGTGCGCTGGCAGATTTTGTGACCTGTTATACATATCTTGGCAATTCGATGAGTGATGATGAGATTAATAAAAGGCTCAGCGCCGAAGACGGAAATGTCTTTGTGTACAAAGGAAGATACGGATATTATTCGGTGGAATACCTTCGGGAAAAGGACGACAACAGGTATGTGCTGTATGTCATTATTGCAGTGATTTCTTTTGCATTTGCAGTATGTATGTGTGTTTTGTATTACATAAAAAGAACGATTATCCAACCCTTTGACGGACTTGTCGAGTTGCCGTACCAGCTTGCAAAGGGAAATCTTGCGATGCCCGTGATACAGGTTAAGAGCAAATTATTCAAGAAATACATATGGGGAATGGATATGCTGAGGGATAATATTGAGGAAAGCAACCGCAGGCAGCTTGAGCTGATTCGGGAGAAGAAGGTGCTTCTTTTGTCATTGGCACATGATTTGAAAACGCCTCTGAGTGTAATAAAGCTCTATTCGTCGGCGCTTAAAAAGAACCTGTACAAAACCGAGGAAAAGAGGCAACAGGTGGCGGAAGGAATTGAAAAGAATGTCAACGAAATAGAAACCTATATTTCACAAATTACCACGGCATCCAACGAGGAATTCATTGATTTTCAGTTTGAAAACGGAATGTTCTACCTCAGGGAGGTATTTGACTATCTTGAGGATTATTATACTGAAAAAATGCGTATCACTATGATAGATTTCAAAATATGCAGATATCCTGATATTTTGGTGTTCGGAAATATTGACAGAACTATAGAAGTGTTGCAAAATATAATTGAGAACGCTATTAAATACGGCGACGGCAAGAAGATATGGATTGAATGTAATGAGGACTCCGAGGGCGTCTGCATTTCAATCTGCAATACAGGATGCGATATGGCGGAGAATGAGATGCCGCATATGTTTGACAGCTTTTTCAGGGGCAGTAATGTGGGGAAGCGTCCGGGAAGCGGACTTGGTCTCTATATCTGCCGGAAGCTTATGCTCAAGATGGAGGGGCAGTGCATGGCCCGTCTTGACAAAGACAGTGAAGACAAAGTTATCAAAATAGATGTTATTTTACATAAATAGTAATCGAAAGGAGGTTGTCCTATGATAGGCGGAATTCAGGGCTACAGCTCATACAATAATTTTGGAATCGGCAATTACAGCGGTAATTACGGCACTGTCGGGGTAGGAAGAACGGACAATGCAGAGGATGTTGCCGGTGTCAATCCGGGTCGTAGGTCGTCACCTGCTGAATGTAAGACCTGTAGGGAACGCAAGTATCAGGACGGCTCCAATGAGAATGTTTCTTTTAAGGCGGCGACCTATATTTCCCCAAGAGCAGCGGCGGGTGCAGTAAGAGCACATGAGGGCGAACATGTTGCCAATGCATACAGTAAGGCAGCTGAGAATAACGGTAAGGTTGTGAGAGCATCCGTATCCATACATACTGCGGTCTGTCCTGAATGCGGAACTACTTATGTGTCGGGCGGAACAACGGATACCGTGATAAAATACGATAAAGAAGATAATCCATACCGGAAGAACCTGAAGAGTGCTGAGGGCAGCATCCTTTTGGGAGCAAATTTTGATGCGGCAGTATAGACCGATGCAGTTGAATGTGATAGGGCTTTATGATATAATAAAGCCCTATTATTGCGTATATAATCAATGTACATATGGATTGAGAGGTAATGACGGTGGCTGAGAATACACCAAGGAAAAAATACAGACTGCGCAAGGGAAGAGTAGCGGGAGCTTCTGCTGTTTTAGTGGTAATAATTGTACTTGTGGTACTGGTAATAATGAATATTGTTAAGAGCTGCAGTAATAATAAAAATAATGGCGGGACACCTGTGGAGGGTACTGTTAATCCCGAGGAACTTGTGAATGAAGGTGAGTTTATCAATATAAGTCTGGAGGACTGTAATCTCTATGTGGGTACGAAGATTGCACTTGCCTGCACTTCCAATCCGGAAGACCTTGCAGATCAGGTAATTTGGAAAAGCAGTGATACCTCAGTGGTTACGGTGGATGCCAGGGGCAATATTCTTGTCAAGGCTGTTGGCGCGGCAGCGGTGACGGCAACCTGCGGAGTTTTAAGTGATTCTGTTGTGATTAATGGTATTGAACGACGCATGGATGACGATAATGTAAGAAGCGAACTCCCGATTTATGATGTGCAGGAGGGAAAGCTGGTTGTGATTCAGACTGCTGCAGGTGAAGACGGCAGGCAACCGGATGAGACAACCGGGGAGATCAAGGGCGAGAAACCATCTGCGTCCAAGGAGGAAACACCTTCAGAAACCGCAGCGGTTGTGCCTGAGGAGACTACGGCAAATAAGGTTAATTGGAAAAAAGAAATAATCAGTGCGATCGGCAATACTTCCTTCAGGCAATATTCGAGCGGAATATATGTATTGCAGGAGGACGACAATTATCTCGGAGAAATCATCGTAGGTGACAAATTTGTCCAGATATATGTGAGCATGAGAACCAGCGGACTTGACAGTGCTGTCAAAAACGTAATTTCGGTTCTGCTGCCTGAGGAGTACGATAATGTATATAGTCAGTTCTCAACGATTTCAAAGGACAGAACAATCAGCGCCGACGGCAGAAAAATTACGATGGTGGCACCGGTCAACGGAAGTCATTCCCAGTTGATTATTTATTACTAAACACACATCAGATTTATTGAAAAACAACAGCAATAGTGATATAATAGATAAGATAATGATGCGTAATGGAGGCTTTGATGATTAACAAACGAAAAGTTAGACTCATGACCAGAACTGCCATGTATGAAAGACATGAATGTTCTGCTGATTTGCCAAAAGCTAAATATTACAAAAATGATTATGTCGGGCTGCATATGTGGCTGACTGCCATTGCGGTGACTGCCGCATATATTATAATTATTATGCTTGTTGCTGCCTGCAATTTTGAATATATTATTAATCACCTTACAGATATGAAGTATTCGGTTGTGGGAATCCTGATTCTGATGGGATATCTTGTGATGGAGACCATATTTTTGCTTGCTGCATATTTTATATATTCGTACAAATATGTTGTGGCTGAACATGGTATTAAAGTATATCAGAACAGACTGCAAAAGATTCTTGCCATGAATAAGGCTGACCAAAAAAGAAAAGGTGGTAAGACCCAATGACTAAACTCATAGAAATAAGAGAGAAATTAAAGGACATATATGCAAAATCAGGTATATATATCAGACATATTCTGACCTTCCTTCTTGCATTCTTTTCACTTTTTATTGTATCAAGGGCAGTGGGGAGTCATTCGCTGATTGCCAATCCGCTTGTTTGTGTGGCAATTGCTTTAGTATGTGCTTTTTTCCCTATCAATGTAACTGTTATCGTTTCGACGATTTATATTATTATCAATATGTTCAGCGTTTCACTGGAACTGGCGATAATCGCCACTGCTGTTATTCTTGTGGTATATCTTCTATATTTCAGATTTGCGCCTAAAACAGGAATTATTCTTTTGCTTACGCCATTATTTTTCTGCTTGAAGATACCTTATCTCATGCCTGTGGTTGTGGCACTGACGGTGGGTCTGACAGGTATCGTACCTACGGTGTGCGGTTGTTTTATCTACTATCTTGTGCAGTTCGCGGCGGCCAATTCGAGTGTGATTACAACGATGGATGCTGATAATGCTTTGCAGAATATAACTTTTATTTTTAATAATATTCTAACCAACAAGGAATTGGTTGTAGTTGTGGTATCCTTCTCAATGACAATTGTATTAATTTATATGTTAAAGAGAATGTCCTGCAAAAATGCATGGACCATTGCCATTGTGTCAGGTTGTATTTTGGATATGCTTATTCAGATTATCAGCTTCGCGGTGATGTCCGTGGAATACAGCATACCGCTTATGATTATCGGACATATTGTGGCAATAGGCGGCGGAATTCTGATTAATTTCTTTATATTCTCAGTTGATTACAATTCAACGGAATATGTTCAGTTTGAAGATGACGATTATTACTATTATGTTAAGGCGGTGCCTAAGATTAAGATGGCTGAACCTAATGTAAGGGTAAAACATATCAACAAAATCAACGGAACAAAGGGTAAGATTCACACAGAGAGTTTTGATGATGAAGAAATAGATGAGTAACCTTATCCCCGGTGTGAACATGGTATTGAATGTTGACAACAGAATGGGATTGAAACCTTAATTTGACAACACTTTAGGATGGAGTGGAATATGCAGCAAATTAGAGATTTTTTTGACGAGTATTTATCCAATTTTTATATTCCGAAATCTTTGCATGTATCAAATGTATTTGAAATCATTATTTTGGCATTTCTGATATATGAATTTATTGCATGGATTAAAACCACAAGAGCCTTTGCTTTGCTAAAGGGTATTATTGTTGTGGTTATTTTCTGGTTTCTTGCATATATTTTCAACTTCTCAACAATCCTGTGGATTGGTGCCAAAATACTGAATTTTGCGATTATTGCATTGCTGGTAATATTCCAGCCGGAGCTTAGAAAGGCTCTTGAAAAACTGGGGCGCAAGAGATTTGTATCCACCTTTATGCCTTTTAATGACAAGAAGGATAAGAGAGAACGATTCAGTGATAATACGGTTAATGAGCTTGTCAGGACCTGTTTTGAGTTGTCAAAAACTAAAACGGGTGCTTTGATTGTTATTGAACAGGAAATTCTGCTGACGGATTATGAGAAAACAGGTATTCAGATAGATGCCCTTGTATCAAGCCAGCTGTTAATCAATATTTTTGAACATAACACTCCGCTTCACGACGGAGCTGTTATTGTGCGTGGAGACAGAATTGTCTCCGCAACCTGCTATCTCCCGTTGTCTGATAATATGAGACTCAGCAAAGAGCTGGGAACCAGACATCGTGCAGCAGTGGGTATTTCCGAGGTTACCGACACCCTTACACTTGTGGTGTCCGAAGAAACCGGTGCAGTATCCATTGCAATCGGCGGCGAGCTATTCAGAGATGTGGACCAGGATTATCTGAAGAGTAAATTGGTTTTCCTCCAGAAAAAAACCATCGACGTAAAGAGATTCCGCATCTGGAAGAAGGGAGGCCATAAGAATGAAAAAGCTTAAAGACATAAAGTGGAAAGAACTTATTCTCAAAAATTTTGGCCTGAAAATTATTGCCGTCATTCTTGCGATTGTTATATGGATTGTTATTGTAAATGTAGATAATCCTTCCGAGAGAAAGACAATATCAGGAATTGAAGTGGAACTTCTCAATGAAGAAAGTGTCGAGGAAAGCGGATATATCTATCAGGTTGAAGATGGTGCAACTGTATCCGTTGTAGTAAAGGCGCCTAAGGAAATAGTGGATGAGCTGAGCGCATCGGATTTTTATGCCTATGCGGATCTTAGTGAGGCTTCCGTTGAGCATAAAAAAGCAAGGATTCATATACAATGTCTTAAGGAAGAACTGGTTGACAGTATTACCATCGTGAATCAGAAATCTGACTATGTTACGCTTTCCATTGATACGGAAATCAGCAAGGAATTTTCTGTTGACACTGAGATTACGGGAACTCCTGCAAAGGGGTATGTAATGGGCAATTATCTGGCTTCACCTACTTCGATAAAGGTTTCCGGCGCTTCCGGTGTAATCAACAGCATCAAAAATGTAAAAATTGTATACAGTATAGATAATATGAATTCCGATGTGGAGGATTTGGTGTCACCTATATTTTATGATGACAGCGGTAAGGAAATAGATGTTTCCAATCTGAAACTGAGTCGTAATACAATAAAGCTTTCGATTGAAATCTTTCCAAGCAAAACAATACCGATAAACTATACGGTTGCGGGCACTGCGGCGGAGGGTTTCAGATGCACCAGCCTTATAGCGAACACAGAGGAAATTACCATAGCAGCACCGGGCAATATCTTAAGAGAAATTGAATCGGTGACAATTCCGGATGGAATTCTGGATATTACAGACCTCAAGGAAGATAAGGTTTTTGAAGTGGAATTATATGAGCTTCTTCCTTCCTATGTCAAGATTGTTAAGCCATCAGCTACATTTACACTGACGGCGAAGGTTAGTAAATACATTGACATGACGGTTGCTCTGAATACGGGAGATATCAATATGAAGGGCACATCCGACAGCTATGAATATGAGATTAAAGCACAGGATATTGCTGTCACGATTAACGGACTTGAAAGCAATGTTAAGTCCATTAGCAAGAGTGAGCTTGCTCCTTCAATTAATCTGTCCGGTAAAACAGAGGGCACACATACCATCAAAATTGAATTTGCATCAAGTGATGATTATGTTGTCAGCGGAAGCCATTATGTTACTGTAGAGATTAAGAACAAAGAAGTGGAACCGCCAACGGAGGAAACAACAACATCGGTGGAGGAAACCACCTGATTGTATCCGGACGGAGCAACATACGGATGAATATATCGATATGATTAAGGGAGATAATTATGGCAAGAATATTTGGTACTGACGGAGTCAGAGGTGTTGCCAATAAGGAACTTACTGTTGAATTGGCAATGAATCTCGGGAAAGCGGGCGCATATGTGCTCACCAAGGAAAACGCACATAAACCAACAATACTGGTGGGCTGTGACACAAGACTCTCCGGAGGAATGCTTGCAAATGCACTTATGGCCGGCATATGTTCCGTGGGAGCGGATGCCGTATATGCCGGAGTTTTACCGACACCGGCCATTGCCTACCTGACGAGAACACTCGGATATGATGCAGGAGTGGTAATATCCGCATCGCATAATCCTGCGGAATACAACGGCATTAAATTTTTCAGCAAAACCGGATACAAATTGTCCGATATGCTGGAGGATGAAATTGAAGAGATGTTACATACCAATTCATCCGAATTACCGATGCCTCTTGGCGATGAAGTTGGAAAAATAGTATATGCTGAGGATTTAAAGGAGAAATATATTGACTTTGCGGCATCAGTTATTGATTTGGATTTGTCAGGCCTGAAAATCGTGTTGGATTGTGCTGATGGGGCATCCTATTATACTGCCGAGGCAGCGATAAAGAAGCTTAATGGTAACCCCGTTGTTATCCACAATAACCCTGATGGTATTAATATTAACAAAAACTGCGGCTCGACACATATGGAAGAGCTTATGGCAAGGGTGGTGGCTGAAGGAGCGGATATTGGTATTGCATTTGATGGTGATGCGGACAGAATGCTTGCAGTTGATGAGAACGGGAAGATTGTCGACGGCGACCAGATTATGGCAATTTGCGGCTTGTTTTTGAAAAACAAGGGCAAACTCAAAAAGAATACAATTGTTGCAACAGTAATGAGCAACCTTGGCTTCTTTCAGATGGGAGCAAGGGAAAATCTTGAAATAACACAGACAAAGGTTGGAGACAGGTATGTTCTGGAATACATGCTGGCCAATGACTGCAATCTTGGAGGTGAACAGTCCGGACATATTATTTTCCTCGATGAAAATACTACCGGAGACGGACTGCTTAGTGCTCTTCATCTGCTTGAGGTGCTGGTGACAACCGGACGCAGACTTTCCGACCTTGCATCTGTTATGAAGGTTCTTCCACAGGCGCTGGTCAATGCACATGTGTCCAATCTGAAGAAAGAATACTATATGGAAAATCCGGTGATTGCAGGTGCAATCAGAGATTTGGAAACTAAATTTGACGGAGCAGGTCGTGTATTGATACGCCCGTCGGGAACGGAGCCATTGGTCAGAGTAATGATTGAGGGCGATGATCAGGAATATATTGAGACTGAGGCAAAAAAACTTGCCGCTCTCATTGAGGTAAATATAGGTGAATAGTATGTCAAATGACAGCGTGGATATTATTATTCCAATATACAGGCCACGCGAAGAATTTCTGGATTTGCTCGAAAGATTAATTAAGCAGAGCTATCCGGTCAACAGGATAATACTGATTAATACAGAGCAAAAATATTTTGACGAACGATTATTTTTGATATCGGACAAAATCGAGGTGCATCACATAGACAAAAAAGATTTTGACCATGCGGCAACAAGAGATATGGCAATAAGAATGTCCGATGCAAAATATGTTCTTTTCATGACAATGGATGCAATGCCTGCAAGCGATAAGCTGGTGGAAAGGCTGGTGGATTGTTTTGCCGGTTCCGGTGAAACAATTGCTGTCGCTTATGCCAGACAGCTGCCTCGCAAGGATTGCAGAATGCAGGAAAAATATACAAGAAAATTCAATTACCCGGAGGAGAGTATGACGAAGAATATTGATTCTCTTGCAAAACTGGGTATAAAGACATATTTCTGTTCCGATGTCTGCGCGATGTATGACAGGGAGATATATTTGAAAAACGGTGGCTTTGAGGCTCCCGCAATTTTCAATGAGGATATGGTATATGCTGCAAAAGCAGTTAATACAGGCTACAGCATCCGCTACTGTGCGGAAGCGAAGGTAAGACATTCTCACAATTATTCCTGTGCAGAGTTGTTTAAACGTAATTTTGATATGGGAGTGTCCCAGGCGATGCACCCGGAAGTATTTGGTAATGTCAGCTCCGAAAGTGAAGGGATGAAGCTGGTAATCAATACGGCAAAATACCTTTGCAAAAATGGGCACTGGTATGAGATTCCGTACCTTTTTGTTTCAAGCGCATACAAGTATCTGGGATACAAAAAAGGACTTAAGTACAGGAAACTTAAGAACAAAACTATTTTGAAATATACCTCCAACGCTGAATTCTGGAGGCACTTATCAGGGAGATAAGAACAGTGATTAGAAGAAATCAGGGATATCTGAACAAACTGCAAATTCTAATGGACGCAATAATTATTGTTGCAGCATATTTGTCAGCCTGGCTTATCAAATTTAAGTCGGTTCTGGGTAACGAAGCCGAAGGCCGTCTCAGTATCAGAACATACCTTTACGGTCTGGTTATCCTTGTACCCCTGTATCTGATTTTGTATGCTGTTTTTCATTTATATACGCCCAAAAGGGTTCAGGCCCGTCGGAATGAGCTTTTTGCAATCATTGAGGCGAATACAATAGGCGTTATTTTGTTCATACTTGTTCTGTATATTGTTAAGCAGATTGACTTTTCCCGTTCGATGATGCTTATATTTTACGGACTGAATATTGTATATGAGTATTCAGCTCGCTTCTGCCTGAGGAGACTTCTCCGCAAGATGAGAAAAAAAGGCTTTAACCAGAAGCATATTGTGCTGGTTGGATATTCGAGAGCAGCAGAAGGATATATTGACAGGATAAAATCTTTTCCGCAATGGGGATACCGTATTGTGGGTATTCTTGATGATAATGTGGAGGTGGGAACATCCTACCGCAATGAGAAGGTTATCGGTAGAGTGTCCGATATTAAAGACATTCTCAATGAAAATGATATTGATGAAATGACAATAACCCTGGGTCTTGGCGAGTATGATAAGCTTGAGGAAATCGTATCAATCTGTGAAAAATCAGGTGTGCATACCAAGTTCATTCCGGATTACAATAACATTATTCCGACAATTCCGTATATTGAAGATGTTGAAGGACTTCCGGTAATCAATATCAGGCATGTGCCTCTCAGTGACGGCTTTAATAAATTTGCAAAAAGAATTCTGGATATTGTGCTTGGCTTCATTGCTTTGATAATTGCACTTCCCGTAATGTTTATTGTAATGATATTAATCAAGGTTACATCAAAGGGACCGGTTATCTATAAGCAGAAAAGAGTGGGGCTCCATAATAAGGAATTTGAAATGTACAAATTCCGTTCAATGAGAGTGGAAAACGACGGAAGCGATACAAAGAAGTGGACTACAAATGACGATCCGAGAGTTACCGGAATCGGAAAAATAATCCGAAAGACCAGTATCGACGAGCTTCCACAGCTTATCAATGTACTTAAGGGTGATATGAGTCTTATTGGTCCGCGCCCGGAAAGAAGATACTTCGTGGAACAGTTCAAGGAAGAAATTCCCAGATATATGATAAAACATCAGGTGCGTCCGGGGATGACCGGTTGGGCTCAGGTTAACGGATACAGAGGGGATACGGATATCAGGAAGAGAATTGAATTTGATTTATATTATATTGAAAACTGGTCATTTTTATTTGATTTGAAAATAATGGTTCTCACTGTTTTCAAAGGATTTATCAATAAAAATGCATACTAAACAGAGGTACGAAATGTCCAGATATAAAGACTTTGATGACGATTATGAATATGAAGAGGAATATGAGGAAACACCTTACAGACGTAGCTCCAGATATGTGGAAGAGGAAGAACCCCCATATATTCATAAATCCCGTTATGTGAGTGATGATGAACCCATCTATGCTTACACAAAACGGCGCAATTATGAATATTACGAGGAAGAGTATGAGGAAGAGGATCCTTATATAAGAAGGCCAAAACGTCCTGCAAATAAAAAGAAAAGGAAACGCCGTAAACTGATTGCGGTGATGTTTGTGGTTGAATTCCTTCTCGCGATAGTGCTTTTGGGAGTATGGTATCTGACAAGTAAACTTGAAAAAATTGAACATGACCCAATCGACAGAGATGCAATAATGATTAACAATATCGATGATAACACCAAGGAAATCCTGAGTGGTTACAAAAATATTCTTTTGCTTGGGTCGGACGCCAGAAACAGTAATGTTGAAGAATTGGGCAAGACAGAGGAAAATCACACTGATGCAATGCTGATTCTCAGTATAAATGTCAATACCAAGGAGACCAGACTTGTATCCGTATACCGTGATATGATTATGAGAATTCCGATTGATGAGAATAATAACAAGGTTTGCTACAATAAAGCAACCGAGGCGATGTACTATTACGGAGCAGAATCCACCATCAATATGTTGAATACCAATCTGGATTTGGATATAACTGACTATGTTCTGGTCAACTGGGAAGCTGTGATTCAGCTTGTGGACGCAGTGGGCGGAATCGACGGTGTTGTTATCGATGAGGAAGAGCGTTACTGGATTAACCAATACATGGCTGATACCGCCAAAAACACAGGCCGCGACATGGATTATCCTCTTGTTGAGGAGACAGGTTCGGTTCACTTAAATGGTCTTCAGGCGACAGCCTACTGCAGAATAAGAGCTACCCAGGGATGGGATTACAGACGTACTGAAAGACAGAGAACTGTTATAACAAAGATTTTTGAAAAGGTTAAGAAATTCAGTCCGAGTCAGATTAACAAAGTACTTGATGCAGTGTGCAGCAATATTCTTACCAGTATAAGTAACTCTGATTTGATATCCCTTGCAATGGATGCTCCGAAATATCAGCTTACAAAAACCGGCGGGTTTCCGTTTGAGACAATTGACGGAATTGCCAATATTACGGGCCTGCAGCTGGTCGACCCCGTGCTTGCGAATAATCTGAGTTACAATGTAAGCCAGCTTCACAAATACCTGTTTGATGTGAATGATTATTCTCCAAGTTATACGGTCCAGGAAATCAGCCGTGAGATGGCAGACTTTAAATATACTACCTATGATGACGATGAAAAAGAAGAAATCTATAACAAGAAGCCAAATGAAGATCATTCGAACGGGGAGGAATAATCTGTGAAAAGAATAATTGTTACAGGTTGTAACGGTCAGCTTGGAAGGGCTGTTAACAGGGAATACGAAAACAATCCGGAATTTGAAATAATTAATACGGATGTTGATAAGCTTGACATTACCTGTATAGAGAAAGTGTTGGGATTTGTTGAAGCTGTTAATCCATATGCAATAATCAACTGCGCTGCCATGACGGCAGTCGACGGCTGCGAAAAAGAAATTGATGCCGCATACAAAGTGAATGCTGTAGGACCAAGAAATCTGGCTATTGCAGCAGAAAAAACAGGAGCAAAGCTGGTTCATATTTCGACCGATTATGTATTTGCAGGGGATGCAAAAGAACCATATACGGAATTCGATGAACCATCACCTGTGAGTATGTATGGGAAAAGCAAGTGGCAGGGAGAAAAATTTGTTAAAGAATTTTGCCGAAAACACTTCATTATCCGAACTGCATGGTTGTACGGCGAGGGGAAAAACTTTGTCAGAACAATGCTTTCACTTGCGGAAAAAATGCCGGAAGTAAGCGTTGTATGTGATCAGGTTGGTTCGCCTACAAGTGCAAAAGAACTTGCGAAAGCCATATATTACCTTATTGATACATCAAATTACGGAACCTATCACGGAACCTGTGAGGGTATGTGCTCCTGGGCTGATTTTGCAACGGAAATATTCAGACTTGCAGGAAAATCAACGAAGGTCAATTATATTACCAGCGAAGATTATGCAAGGATGTATCCGAATTCAGCGAAGCGTCCTGCTTATTCCGTTCTTGATAACTATATGTTAAGGCTTATCGGCGGTTACAAATTTGCGGACTGGAAGACGGCATTATCGGAGTATTTTGATTAAAATATTGAATAATGATTTGCATTATGCTAAAATTTTCAATGTAAATTTCTGGAGGTAATAATGAAAACATATTTAGTAACAGGAGGAGCCGGATTTATCGGTTCAAACTTTATTCATTATATGTATAGAAAATACGATAATGATATCAGAATAATCAATGTTGACTGTCTCACATATGCGGGGAATCTTGAGAACCTGAGAAGTGTGGAGGACAGGGAAAATTATTCCTTTGTGAAGGCTGATATCTGCGACAGAGAGGCAATTGAACATATTTTTGACGAGAACGATGTGGATGTTGTGGTTCATTTTGCGGCAGAAAGCCATGTGGACAGAAGTATCCGTAATCCGGAGATTTTTGTGCAGACCAATGTTCTTGGCACGGCAGTAATGCTCAATGCTGCGAAGAAAGCCTGGGAACTTCCTGACGGTGGCTTTAAGGAAGGCAAGAAATTTTTGCATGTGTCAACGGATGAGGTTTACGGCTCATTGCCGGATGACAATAACGCATTTTTCTATGAGACTTCACCTATTGATCCTCACAGTCCGTATTCAGCCAGTAAAGCATCGTCCGATATGCTGGTTAAGGCATATATGGACACCTATCATTTTCCTGCAAATATTACAAATTGCAGTAACAATTACGGTCCTTATCAGTTCCCTGAGAAGCTGATACCATTGATTATCAATAATGCTCTGCAGGGCAAAAAGCTTCCGGTATACGGAGATGGTAAGAATGTAAGGGACTGGCTGTATGTTGATGATCATGCGAAGGCAATTGACATGGTTATTGAGAAGGGGCGCATTGGTGAAAGATATAATGTGGGCGGACATAATGAGAAACAGAATATCGAAATAATTGAGATTATTCTTGATACACTGAAGGAAATGCTGGATGATTCCGACCCTCGCAAGGCACATATCAACAGGGATTTGATAACCTATGTTGAAGACAGAAAAGGACATGACCGCAGATATGCAATTGCTCCCGACAAGATAAGTAAGGATATCGGATGGTATCCTGAGACTATGTTTAAGGACGGAATAAAGCTCACAATCAAATGGTATTTTGAAAATGAGAAATGGATGAAGAACGTTACAAGCGGTGAGTATCAGAAATACTATAATGACATGTATAAATAGACACAAGGTGGCGCCATATGGATGACGCCGTCTTATTCGTTAATATGATAAGGAGACTGATTATATGAAAGGTATTATTTTAGCAGGGGGAACAGGAACAAGATTATATCCGATTACAAAGGCTGTATCAAAACAGCTTTTGCCGGTGTATGATAAACCAATGATATATTATCCATTGTCAACACTTATGCTGGCAGGAATCAGGGAGATAATGATTATTTCAACGGAAAGGGATTTGCCATTATTCTATGATCTTTTAGGAGATGGATCGCAGCTTGGAATGAGTTTTGTATATGCAGTGCAGAAAGAACCAAGAGGCCTTGCAGATGCTTTTATCATAGGTGCGGATTTCATCGGAAATGACAGAGTGGCTCTGGTATTGGGAGACAACATTTTCTACGGAAGTTATTTTTCACGTGTGTTGGAACGAGCTGTTGAAAGAGAGGATGCGGCAACCATTTTCGGATATTATGTTAAGAATCCGAAAGAATACGGTGTTGTTGAATTTGATTCAGAAAACAGGGTGGTATCAATCGAAGAAAAACCTGATGTGCCAAAATCCAATTATGCAGTTCCGGGTCTCTATTTCTATGATAATGATGTAGTTGAAATTTCAAGAAACATTAGACCGTCACGCAGGGGAGAGCTTGAGATAACAAGTGTTAACAATGAGTACTTGAAAAGAGGTAAGCTGTATGTTGAGACTCTGGGAAGAGGCTTTGCATGGCTTGATACCGGCAATCATGATGCACTTCATGATGCCTCAGATTTTGTCTCAACATTTCAGAAAAGACAGGGATTATACATTTCCTGTATCGAGGAAATTGCATACAAGAGAGGATATATTGGCAGAGAACAACTGGTTAAACTTGCACAGCCTCTGCTTAAAACTGAATATGGTAAATACTTGATTGACGTTGCAAACGGACAATAATGACGGAGGTGTTCTATGGGAAAGATTAGTGTTGAGGAATGCGAAATAGAAGGTATCAAAATAATCACTCCGCAGGTATATGGTGATTCAAGAGGATACTTTTTTGAATCATATACACTTAGAGATTATAAAGAGGCCGGAATTGAGTGTGATTTCGTACAGGATAATCAGGCCGGTTCAAGAAGAGGAGTTCTAAGGGGACTTCATTTTCAGAAAGAATTCCCGCAGGCAAAGCTTGTCAGAGTACTTAAAGGAACAGTATATGATGTGGCAGTCGATCTGCGCAAGAATTCAGATACCTTTGGAAAATGGGTTGGAGCACTTCTTTCCGATGAGAATAAGAAGCAGTTCTTTATTCCTGAAGGATTTGCACATGGATATCTGGTGCTGTCTGATTATGCTGAATTTGCATATAAATGCTCGGATTATTATCATCCGGATGATGAGGGAGGTATTAAATACGACGACCCTGATGTGGGAATTGAATGGCCTTTTGAGAAGAATGTTGATATAGTTCTTTCCGATAAGGATCAGTACTGGGCATCATTTAGAGAATATGTTGAAGGTTGCAAATAATGAGAAATATACTTGCAAAGTTTAAGCGTTTCACTCCCTTGCTCAGTGAATTGGTAGTGAGGGATGTCAAAACTAAATACAGGCGCTCTGTTCTGGGAGTGTTGTGGACAATACTTAATCCGCTTTTAATGATGATTGTTCTGTCTATTGTATTTTCGCATCTTTTTAAGTTTGATATTGACAATTATCCTATATATTTATTGAGCGGACAGGTGATTTTTAACTTTTTTTCGCTGTCTACAACAATGTGCATGAGTACGATAATCGACAATGCGCCTCTGATTAAGAAGGTCTATGTGCCAAAATATATGTTTGTCCTTTCGAGGACAATCTCAGGTGCGATAAATCTTCTGGCATCACTGGCGGCACTGATTATTGTTATGCTATTTACAAGGGCAGAGTTACATTATACAGCGATACTCTCTGTTCTGCCTTTGGTATCGCTTATTATTTTGTCCCTGGGTGTAAGTCTGATTCTTGCTACATGCGTAGTGAAATTCAGGGATATAATGCATCTGTATTCTGTGTTTACTACGGCATTGATGTATTTAACACCGGTGATTTATCCTATGGAAAGCCTGCCCCTGTGGGTAAAAAAGGTTGTTATGGCCAATCCGATAACAAGCATATTGATAATGTTCAGGGATTTTATGATGTACGGAACGATGCCGGAATGGCCGATTGTTCTGATGGCAACGGTTCCGAGTATACTGTTCCTGCTTGTCGGACTCATTGTTTTTTACAGGAATCAGGACGAATTCATTCTTTATGTGTAGGAGCGTGCGGATATGGATAGTATAATTTCAATAAAAAATGTGTCCATGCGTTTTAATCTTGCGAGAGAAAGAGTGGATAACATCAAGGAATATGTCATAAAGAAAATCAAAAGAAAAATAAAGGTCGATGAGTTCTATGCGCTTACGGATGTGTCCTTTGAAGTTAAAAAAGGTGATTCCGTGGGGCTAATCGGGCTTAACGGCAGCGGAAAAAGTACTATGCTCAAGGTAATCGCCGGAGTTCTTAAACCAACCTGCGGCTCGGTGGCGGTAAATGGAAATGTTGCACCGCTTATTGAACTGGGAGCCGGCTTTGATATGGAACTGACCGGGCGAGAAAATGTGTTTTTGAATGGTGCCCTCCTGGGAAGGTCGCGTCAGGAGATGAATGAGGTATATGATGATATAGTAAAATTTTCCGAAATGGCGGAATTTATGGATGTACCGGTCAAAAATTATTCCTCAGGAATGCTTTCACGACTGGGTTTTGCCATCGCTACCTCAGGAAAAGCGGACATACTGATAGTGGATGAGGTACTTGCTGTCGGGGATTTCAGATTTCAGGAAAAATGCATTAATAAAATAAATTCATTAATTGCTGAAGGAACTACGATTCTATTTGTGTCCCACAGCATTGAACAGGTTAGGGATATATGCAACAAGGTGGTCTGGCTTGAGGGAGGACATCTCAAGATGTGCGGAGATGCAGGAGAAATTTGTGATAAATATCAGAATTCATAGAAGGTTAAAAAAATGAAGAAGAAAAGGATATTTTGTCTGACTGTCGTATTGATAGCTATTCTGGTTGGCGGATATTTTTATGCAAATGTTGAGAAAAAGCATGCGCTTTACAATACCGGATTTGAAAATCAGCAATTACAGCCAAATGTGAATACAGAACCGGGAAAAAGTGTTGAATACTGTTTTACATGCGAACATTCCAAACTGAGCAGTATATGGATTTTTGCGATTACCAAGGGTGACCTTAAAAATCACAGTCTGGACTATACATTGCTTGCTAAGGACGGCAGTGAGCTGGCAAAGGGAAGCATCAAAGCAAATAAGATAAAAAGCGGAAAATTTACCTCGCTTGATTTTGATACAATAGAAGACAGCAAGGGAAAGGATTATATTATCAGAGTCACCACGGATTGTGCACCAACGGATGTCAGAATATGCACGGAACCGGTGGGTGATAAATGGGCAATCCGGTACGGCTACAGAACATGGAGCTTGGAAACAATGATAGTATTTGATTTCCTCGCACTGTTTCTGGTTGCATTTATAGTGGTATTACAAAAACTTTTCAGAAAGTAGGAAAATGAATTGGCAAACAGAAGTGTCATTTGCTTTGGAAGCAGCAGAGTCGGTCTTGATAGAAAAAATGAAGTAATATTGTGCTTTGGAACCTATGAGGTCTACACAAAGGATATTTGTACCAAGGTTACAATTGATGGTATTTCTGCGGATTTTTCTACAAAGGTGGTTGATTCATCAAGTGCCCGTAATATGTATAAGAGTGAAAATGAGGGCTTCAATTGCGAATATCAGGTCAAGGTGATTGTGCCTGAAATCTTCAATAATATCAAAATAACATTCCTGTTTGGCGAAAAGCATAATAATTTCAGCAAAAAATATGTAATTAAGAGAAAAGATATAGAATTTATAGACGAGAAGATTGCTCACCACATTGACAGAGTTGCCTTCTTTGGACAAAAAGCGGAGATTTCAGGCTGGTGTGTTGATTCCATGCCGGTTAATATTGAAGTCTTCAGCGAGGGAAAGCCCGTAGAATGCAGTATTACAAGAAAAACAAGGAATGATATTGACGATTATCTTGTTGAGGCAGGAAATATAACTGAGCCGGGATTTAGCATTGTATTCGACAGAGCGGAGTATTCCGATGTGTTGTTACGTCTTACTTCCGCCGATTCGATTGAGGAAATCACTGTTCCCATGAAGGAGTTTTCCGCAGGGCGTAAGCAAGGTTTGAAATTGATTAAAGCAGGTATGTCCTATTTGAAAAAAAATGGAATTCTTGCGACATGTTCAAAAGTTAAAACAAGAATTAATAATGATAAAGCAACCAGATATGACAAGTGGATTTCCGGACGTGAACCGATAAGTGAGGAGCTTGAAGAACAGAAAAAAGTTCAGTTTGAATACAATCCGCTGATTTCAATTGTGGTTCCTGTATTCTGTCCTGTGCCTGATTATTTTAAAGATATGATTGACTCCGTTCTTGCACAGACCTACGGTAATTGGGAATTGTGTCTTGCCGATGGAAGCGGTGAGGGCAATTATGTTGACAGCTATATGCAGAAGAAATTTGCTGATGATGCCAGGATAAAATATATGAGGTTAGAGGAAAATCTTGGCATATCCGGAAATACTAATATGGCACTTGGTATGGCAACAGGAGATTATATTGCGTTAGGTGACCATGATGACATTATCAGACCGAATGCATTGTTTGAGTTTGTGAAAGCATTAAATGACAATCCGGATATTGATTTCATATATTCTGATGAGGATAAATATGAGAGCAAAACAAGGAGAAGAGTCGGACCCCATTTTAAACCTGACTTTAATCTGGATTTGCTTAGAAGTAATAATTATATCTGTCATCTTACCATGTTTAGTAGGACTTTGTATGAGGAATGCGGAGGATTCAGAAGCGAATATGATGGTGCGCAGGATTATGATTTGATTTTGCGTTATACTGAAAAAGCAAATCATATCAGCCATATTCCAAAGGTACTTTACAGCTGGAGGATTCATGACCGGTCAACTGCGGCAAGCTCCATAACCAAGGATTATGTAATAACGGCGGGCAGAAATGCTCTTATTGACCATTTCAAAAGAGCGGGAATAACTGCAAAGGTTACGGACAGCTCCAACGCCTGCATTTATGATGTTGAATACGGTCTGACTCAAACACCGCTTGTATCAATAATTATTCCGAATAAGGATCATACGGATGATCTTGACATCTGCCTCAAATCCATTGTTGAAAAGCAGGATTATGATAATTATGAGATTATTGTAGTTGAAAATAACAGCGAAGAAAGCAAAACTTTTGAATATTATGATGAACTGGTAAAGCGTTACGATAAGGTGAGAGTTATATATTACGAGGGGGATTTCAACTACTCACGCATCAACAATTTTGGTGCAAAGGAAGCAAAAGGAGAATACTATCTTCTCCTCAACAATGATACTGAGATGATTGATGAAAAATGCCTTTCAAGTCTTGTGAGCTTCGGAATTCGTGAAGATGTGGGAATTGTTGGCGCAAAGCTTTTGTACAGCGACAATTCCATTCAGCATGCGGGAGTTGTAATCGGTATGGGTGGAGTTGCAGGGCATATTTTTGCCGGGGCCAGCTCAAAACTTCCGATATATTATGCGCACAATCTTATTCCAATGGAATACAGCGCAGTCACGGCTGCCTGTCTGCTGGTAAAAAAATCAGTGTATGAAGAAGTGCACGGACTTGAGGAGGAACTCAAGGTAGCATACAATGATGTGGACTTTTGCCTTAAAGTCAGGGAAAAGAAATATAAGGTGGTATATAATCCCTATGCAGTGCTTTACCATTACGAATCGAAAAGCCGCGGTCAGGATGATACTCCCGAGAAAAAGGAACGATTCAGAAGAGAGTCGCGGTATATGGTTGATAAATGGGCAGAGTATTACGATAAAGGTGACCCGTTCTACAATGTAAACCTGACACTTTTATCCACTGAATGCGATTTGAGAGGTAAGTACGAATATAAGGTTCTGGACAGAATCCGAATGGACTGATGGGAGAAAAGAAATGAAAAAAGTATCGGTGATTATTCCTAATTATAATGGTGAAAAATACATTCTCGGCTGCATAAATTCATTGAAGAGACAGACCTTCAGGGATTTTGATGTTATTTTCGTGGAT
This sequence comes from Butyrivibrio sp., assembly GCA_016297265.1. Lineage (GTDB taxonomy): Bacteria > Bacillota > Clostridia > Lachnospirales > Lachnospiraceae > Eshraghiella. Next base: position 131,325 of record JAEDHB010000002.1, on the reverse strand, counting down.
AATGCTTCAGAGGACAATAGTCTTCAAATGACCAGAGAAAATGCGAAACCTCTTGATATTCAATATATTGTAAATAATGCCAATTACGGTTTTGCAAAAGCAGTCAATATGGGAATAAAGGCCAGCAAAGGTGAATATGTTATTTTGCTCAACAATGATACCAAGGTGGGAAAACATTTTGTTGAAGAACTGGTTACGGCTATAGAATCCGATGAAAAAATATTTTCCGCGCAGGCATTGATTCTGCAATATAATAACCGCAACAGGATTGACACTGCAGGGGATTTTTACTGTGCAATCGGATACGAATTTTCACAGGGCAAGGACAGACCTGCCGGTGAATACAGCGAAATGGGACAGATATTCTCCAGCTGCGCAGGTGCAGCTATATACAGAAAGAAAATATTTGAGAGAATTGGGTATTTTGACGAGGATTTTTTTGCTTATCTCGAAGATGTGGATATCGGATACCGCGCAAAACTGTACGGATATGACAATGTTATTGCACCAAAGGCCAAAGTACTCCACATCGGAAGCGCTACCTCCGGTTCAAAATACAATGAATTCAAGGTAAGCCTTGCTGCAAGAAATAATATTTTTCTTATGTATAAAAATTTTGCGCCGTGGCAGCTCGCACTGAACTGCATTCCCGTTGCCTGCGGAATAGCCGTGAAGGCAGCATTTTTTGCGGAGAAGGGGCTTCTTGGTGCATATGCAAAAGGCATATATTCCGGAATTACCAATTACGAAAAAATTAAGCGTGTAAGATATAAAAATGCCAGATATGTATCCGTTCAGAAGGATTTGTACAAATATACATTAAAACGTCTTGGAGGAAAGTAAGCGTGAAAGCTTGGGAATTTATTAAAAAATGGAAGATAATCCCTTATGTGATTATGATGTTGTTCCTTGTAGCCCTGGGGCTTGGAATCAGACACCGCAATTATTCACAGGTGGTGGAATTATATGGAAATGATGCGATTTATCTGAAAAAATATTATCTGGTAATTCTCATTATTGCGCTGATAGCCGCAACAGTTCTATACTATATGGTATTTATTAGAAAGTCAAAGCTTCACAATATTTTGCTGGCGGCGATTCTTTCCGTAGGAACCTTTGTTATGGTGCTCATACCGCCCTTTGCATCAGCGGATGAGGACACTCATCTGAATGTAGCAAGCTATTATGCCAATATGATTACCGGTGTGGGTGATGCCGGAACGGAGAATAATCTGTATTACAAACGCGCCTGTGATGCGGAATATGGAACCAATCACGATATGAGCGCAAAAAATTATATAAAAGTAGCAAAAGATTTATTTACACGTCCTGACGAGAATGGTAAAAAAATAGTAATTGACGAGGGTGCACATGTCAATATGACCGGTGCAAAGATAGTTATTTATCTTCCGGCTGTTGTGGGCGTTATGTTTAGCAGGCTCATCGGAGTAAGTACTACAATGATGGTATTCATCTGCCGTATATTGATGCTTGCCGTATATGCAACCCTCTGTTATCTTGCAATCAGAAAAATTCCGACAGGAAAAAATCTTCTGATGGTGATAATGCTTTTGCCATCCTCACTTATGAGAGCGGGTTTTGTATCCGAGGAGGCAGTGATTGACGGCGCATTGTTCCTGTTTATGGCATATGTTGTCAATGCGGCATTTACAGACAGAACAATCAAGGTGAGCGAAGCAGTAACCATGGGAATCTGCGGCGCGCTGGTAACCTTTGGAAAGGGAGGCGCATACATTCCTCTGTTGCTGACGCTCTTCATTATTCCAAAGAAGAATTTCGGAAATAAAATTAAATATCCGGTGATAGTTGCCGGAGCTGTTATTTTGACAGGAATATTGTTTGTATTGTCCAATCCGTCCCTCCTTGGCGATGTGGTGGGCAACAATACTGATTTATATTATACGGAAGCGAAGGGATACAGCCTGGGGCACATTATATCCCATCCAAAGGAATCCTGCGGAGTGCTTGTCGCAACCTGGCTTTTGCACGGCCCGCTAAGGTTTACCGAGCTTACTGCAGGTAATGCAGGTTATCTCCAGATACCCAGCTCCTCAATATTGGTGGGAGCGTTTGTGGTAGTGATGCTTCTGGCCGTTATGAATACCAATGGCGAAGAATTGTGTTATAGCAGAAAACAGAAAACGATTTCAATTGTGGGAGCGCTGTGCTCCGCAGCTTTGGTTGTTTTGTCAATGTGGCTGTTCTATACGCCAATGGGCGAGGGCGCAGTAATCGGCTTGCAGGGAAGATATTTTCTCCCTCTGTTGTTTCCGGTTTTGATGGTGTTTAAGAATAAGACACTGGTTGTCAAAAAGGATATTGGTGCCGTACTTATTTTCACAATGTATTTACTTTATTTTGAAATGTTTATGGAGATATGGTTTAAGTTGGCTTTATAAGTTAAAGTTTTATTAAATTCTCATTTTTTTGATGACAATATCATATTTTCGTGTTAATATTGACGCGATGACTAATTTTTGCAGAAAAATATATAATATACATTTAAGTTAAAGGAAGGTTTGAAATATGTCATATTTAGAGACTTATAATGAATGGTGTGAAAATTTGTATTTCACAGAGGAAACTAGAGAGGAACTTAAATCAATCAAAGACAATGACAAGGAAATCGAGGACAGATTCTATAAAGAACTTGAGTTCGGTACAGGCGGTCTGCGCGGTGTCATTGGAAATGGTACAAACAGAATGAATATTTATACAGTTAGAAAGGCTACACAGGGACTTGCTAACTTCATTATTAAGGAAAATGGTCAGGAAAAGGGTGTTGCAATTGCTTATGATTCGCGTAGAATGTCACCGGAATTTGCTGATGAGGCTGCACTTTGCCTTTGCGCTAACGGAATCAAGGCGTATGTTTTCCCATCCTTAAGACCTACACCTGAGTTGTCTTTTGCAGTCAGAGAGCTGGGCTGTATTGCAGGTATTGTTGTAACTGCCAGCCATAATCCACCTGAATACAATGGCTATAAGGTATACTGGGAGGATGGTGCTCAGGTAACATATCCAAAGGATGTTGAGATTATTGCGGAAGTTAGAGCAATAACTGACTACAATGTCGTTAAGACAATGGATAAGGAAGAGGCTTCCAAGGCAGGGCTTTACAATGTAGTGGGCTCTGATATTGATGATAAATATATCGCAGCACTCAAGAAGCAGGTTATCAATCCTGATGTTATTAAGGAAATGGGCGATAATCTTGTTGCTGTATATACTCCTTTACACGGAACAGGTAACATCCCTGCAAGACGTGTTCTCAAGGAGGTTGGCTTCAACAAGATTTATGTTGTGCCTGAGCAGGAGATGCCGGATGGCAATTTCCCAACAGTGGGATATCCTAATCCGGAAGATGCGAAAGCTTTTGCTCTTGCATTGGCACTTGGAAAAGAAAAAGATGCTGATCTTGTTCTCGCTACGGACCCTGATGCGGACAGACTTGGTGTGTATGCCAAGGATTCAAAGACCGGCGAATACATGGCATTTACCGGTAATATGTCAGGAATGCTCATTGCGGAATACATTCTTTCCCAGAAACAGGAGAAAAATGCAATTCCTTCAAACGGCGCATTGGTTAAGACTATTGTATCAACCAACCTCGCAGATGTTATTGCAGACAACTACAACCTTAAATTGATTGAGGTGCTGACCGGATTTAAATACATCGGTGAGCAGATTAAATGGTTTGAAGAAAACAATACATATGAATATATGTTTGGATTTGAAGAAAGCTATGGTTGTCTTGTGGGAACTCATGCAAGAGATAAGGATGCCATCGTTGCAGTATTAATGCTTTGCGAAGCAGCTGCATATTATAAGAAAAAAGGACTTACGCTCTGGGATCAGATGCTTAACATCTACGAGAAATACGGATACTTTAAGGAGACTCTTGTATCAATAGAGAAAAAGGGAGTAACCGGTATCAAGGAAATCAGAGATATGCTTGACAAACTCAGAAAGAATCCGCCAAAGGAAATCGGTGGCTACAAGGTTCTTTCATTCAGGGATTACGGCAACAGAGTTACAACATTTGCTGACGGAACAAAGGCAGATACAGGATTGCCAAAATCAAATGTATTGTATTTCGAGCTTGAAGATAATGCATGGTGTTGTGCAAGACCATCAGGAACCGAACCAAAGGTTAAATTCTATATGGGTGTTAAGGGTTCAGATTTTGAAGATGCAACAAACAAACTTGAAACACTTAAGAACGATATGATGGAATTGGTAAAATAGTAAATAATATTGAGCCTTCGCAGAACTGATATGTGTCCCACTACCGGGCAATCCGGCAAGGAGGGAATATATCAAAATGCGAAGGCTTTTTACACAAAATTGTACGTTTTTCTACACAAAAAAGACACATTTGCCAAGTATACTCTCATACATAGGATGAATAATACGTTGTTAGGAGGAACTCATATGTACGATGATAATAGATTGAACGATGTGAATAATAATCAGACAATTGTCCCTGACGAGGGCATAAATAATCAGCCCAATTTTGTATTTTACGGGGAACCGGCTCCTTCATCATCAATGACGCCTCCTCCGTCACAGCCTTTTACCAATCCGGCTGAGGACAGGAAGAGACAGGAAAAAGAGAATAGAAAGGCACTTAAGAAAGCGAAAAAAGCTGAAAAGAAAGCCGCAAAATATGATGAAGACGGCGTAAAAAAACATAGCACAGGCAGCAAAATCGTTGCATGGCTACTGGGAGCAGCTGTATTCGGAATAGTGGCAGGTGGCGCCTGCTACGGCGTATGTTATGCCGGGTACAAACTTTTTCCATTTGATAAGACAACAAGTGACAATAAAACAGTCAGTACACCGATAGGTCTTTCAGCAAGCCAGACAGGAAATGTGATTGTCAATAAGGACATTACAGCTACGATTCCGGATTATTCGGATATTGTCAACAATGTAATAAGTTCCGTTGTTACAATTTCCTGCAAGGTTAAAGCATCAACTGCTTTTGGACAGAGTACGACAGGAACCAGCAGCGGATCAGGTTTTATTGTTGCTTCAGGTGATGAAGAGATGCTTATCGTAACCAATCAGCATGTAATTGATTCTGCAAAAGAAATTTTAGTAACCTTTAACGACGGAAACAGTGTAAAGGCCAAGGTCAAGGGTTCAAAATCCGAAATAGATGTGGCTGTTCTGACAATAGAACCATCTGAGCTTCCTTCCGGAACCAACTATTCAGTTGCAACTATCGGAAGTTCAACAGACGCAAAGGTGGGCGAAAGTGCCATAGTTATCGGCAATGCGCTGGGTTATGGTATATCGGTTACAACGGGCTGTATCAGCGCACTTGACAAGTCGTTAAATGTTGAAGGCACTGTGTATGAACATCTTATTCAGACCGAGGCATCAATTAATCACGGTAACAGCGGCGGTCCAATGTTCAATTCAAAGGGTGAGGTTATCGGAATTAACTCCGTGACAGTCAGTTCAGCTGTGGCAGATAACATGGGATATGCCATTTCCATCGACTCAGTAAGCGATATTATCAACAAGATTGCAGTTGCAGAGAAGAAAAATGTTGTTCCTGAGGATCAGAGAGGCTATATCGGAATAACCGGGTACAGTATCACTTCTGATATTGCATCAACATACGGCTATCCTGTTGGTGTTTTAATCAATTCCGTCAGTGACGGAAGTGGTGCGGCAGAGATAAATCTCGAAGAAAATGACATTATTACCTCTTTTGACGGTATAGGTATAGACAGCTTTGACAAACTGACTGAAGCACTCAGCTATCACAAGGTGGGAGATTCGGTCGAGATTGAGTATTACAGAATACAAAGAAACGGTACATTTAAAAAATATACTGACACGATTAAATTAGGTGAAAAACCTACCACATAGATTGAAACCATTCCCTTCATATCCCCGGAAGTATCTCCGGGGATAATCTGTTTTCAGTGTGAAATGCTTTTTTTTCCAAAAATATTCGGCAAATATTGAAACTCTTACCATTGAATTATGAATTCATATATGGTAGGATATGAACGTATGAGGAGGTTTACCCATGTTAGATAATATAGATGATGAAATCCTTGATGACGATATGGCTGAAGTTGAGGAAATTGAAGATACCGACGATAATAATGATGAATATGAGAAAATATGTTACCTCTGTCACAGACCGGAAAGCATAGCCGGCAAGATGATTGAGATGCCGCAAAATATGACGGTTTGTACTGACTGTATGCAGAAAACACTGGATTCAATGAACAGTACAAATTATGATGACTTAATGAAGTTTTCAGGAATGCCGGGCATTCATTTTATGAATTTGTCCGATTTTGGAGAGATGGCATCTGCCAAAAAGATTAAGAAAAAGAAGAAAAAACCATTGCCGCCAATCGATTTAAAGGCAATACCTGCACCACATCAGATTAAGGCAATGCTGGATGAATATGTTATTGGTCAGGAAAGGGCGAAAAAAGTCATTTCTGTTGCAGTATATAATCACTACAAGCGTGTTGCAACTAATACAATGGATTCCATTGAGATTCAGAAATCCAACATGCTTATGATAGGACCCACAGGTTCAGGAAAGACATATCTGGTTCAGACTCTTGCAAGGCTGTTAGATGTTCCTCTTGCTATTACGGATGCAACATCACTTACTGAGGCCGGATATATCGGTGATGATATAGAGAGCGTTGTGTCAAAACTCCTGGCGGCAGCTGACAATGATGTTGAAAAAGCTGAACGCGGTATTATTTTTATTGATGAAATAGATAAGATTGCCAAGAAGAAGGAGACAAGAAGCAGGGATGTAAGCGGAGAGTCTGTTCAGCAGGGACTATTAAGAATCCTTGAAGGCAGTGAAGTAGAGGTTCCGGTGGGTGCCAACAGCAAAAATGCAATGGTTCCGCTTACAACGGTTAATACCCGCAATATTCTTTTTATCTGCGGCGGAGCTTTTCCGGATTTGGGAGATATTGTCAAGGAACGACTTAACAAGCAGGCGTCTATCGGATTTTCTGCAGATCTTAAGGATAAATATGACAATGATCCTACAATTCTTGAAAAAGTTACACTTGAAGATTTGAGAGAATTCGGAATGATACCTGAATTTTTGGGAAGACTTCCTGTAATATATTCACTTGAGGAACTCACGGAGGATATGCTTGTGAGAATTCTTAAGGAGCCAAAGAATGCTATTTTGAAACAGTATAAAAAACTGCTTGAGATAGACGAGGTTGATCTTGAATTTGAAGAGGGTGCATACCGTGCAATTGCAAAGAAGGCACTTGAAAAGAAGACCGGAGCCAGAGGCTTGCGTTCGATTATTGAAGATTTCATGCTTGATATCATGTATGAGATTCCAAAGGACAGCAATATAGGCAAAGTGACAATTACCGAGGACTTCATTGAGAAAAAGGGCGGTCCTATTATTGAAGCCAGAGGTGCACTTATCGGGCAGTAATTGCATATACTAAAAATAAAATGAGTAATTGCGGTAAAACACTTAGTTCAAATGAATATGTCGAATACATTTTCAGAGAAGGTCCATTTACAAGAAAAAACCTTGAAAAGGAAGAAGACTACTGCATATATCCGGTTAATTCCAAATGGGTTATCGGTTCCTTCAGAGTAAAAAATGTTGGAAATTTTACATATGAAAATCTTAAATTAGGTTACTTACCGAAATTGTACGGGCTGTGTGATTTGTCGGCCAACAATGCTTCAGGCATTTTGACGACGAGAGAACAGCCCGTTTTGAATTTGAGCGGACAAAATACCTGTGTGGTAATTATTGACACGGGCATCAACTGGAGACACAGCACATTTATCGGGCGTGACGGTCGCAGCCGGATAAGAGCATTGTACGATCAGGAAAATGATAAAATTTATACCCGTGAGGATATTACGAAAGCACTGACTGAAGAAAATGCAGATATTCCCGGTGATGAAATCGGTCACGGAACCGCTATGGCAGGGATTGCGGCAGGAAATGTTGACCGCGAAGCTTTGTTCTCCGGAGTTGCGTACCGTGCAGATTTGATTGTGGTTAAGCTGATGCCTGCAAAACAGTATCTTAGGGAGATATATTATCTAAAGGATGGTGCAACGGCTTATTCCGAGGTTGATATCATGCTTGCACTGGCATGGGCATCCCGATATGTGACGGACAATGCGTTGCTTTCCTCCTTTGTGCTTGGGATAGGGACCAGTCTTGGTTATCATTCCGGCGGTTCGCCTCTGGGGGATATGCTTAAGGATGAAAGTGAGATTTCCGGAAGATGCGTAACGTTAGCGGCAGGTAATGAAGGCAATGCGAGACTCCACTATGAAGGCTTTGTGGGAAATAAGGAAAATGATTATTTTGAACTAAGAGTGGACAATAATGAGAAAGGTCTTGCTTTTGAAATATGGTCTTCTTCGCCGGAGGTATATCTGCTGGAAATAATCTCACCAAGCGGACAGATTGTCAATAAGCTTCCTGCCCGTTCGGGAAAAAGTACTGTTATCAATTTTATTTTTGAAAATACAGAAATTGAGGTATATTATCTTCAAAATGAAGCTATATATGGACAGAATCTGATTGCTGTCAGGATGAACAGACCGGCGGCCGGTGTATGGCGGTTTAATGTATATTCAAGAGATATTTACAGCGGAAAGTATAATGTATGGGTTATCAATAGGGAATTTCTCGAGGGAAATACATACATTCTCACCTCAACTCCTGAAATGACAATATTGAATCCTGCAAATATCAGTCAATGTACCTGCGTGGGCGCATATAATCACCGTGAAAACAGTATAGCTCTTGACGGAAGCAGGGGCTACAATTCGATGGGGCTCGTGAAACCTGATTTTGTGGCACCCGGAGTTGATATAATCGTTCCGGATAATTTTGGCAATGACTATGTTGATGCTTCAGGCTCCAGCATTGCTGCGGCGTTCTTTTCCGGGATGGCAGCACTCATTTTGCAATACGGAGCAGAAAAGACAGAGCCTGAATACTACAAGACTTCCGAAATCAAAAATATGACAATTGCAGGTTGCATCAGAAAACAGGGTTTATCATATCCGAACAGAGAATGGGGGTATGGCGAAGTGAATCTGTATAATACAATAGAAAATATGAGGGTAGAATAGGAACATTTGAGAAGGAAGGTCAGAACCTTCCTTCTGTGTTCCCGGGATGCATTATTTTTTACATATTCTGTCAAAAGCAGGATTAACGGCATATACATTTTTTGAATCAAGCTTTTCCTGGGTGAGATTCAGGGCTTCACCAAATCTCTGGAAATGAACAATTTCGCGTTCCCGCAGGAATCTGAGAGGAGCGATAATATCAGGGTCATCAATCAATCTGAGTAGATTATCATAGACGACTCTTGCTTTTTGTTCTGCTGCCATATCCTCTGTCAGGTCGCATATTGGATCACCTTTTACCTGAAATTCGCAGGCATTGAACGGAATTCCTCCTGCTGCCTGCGGCCATACGCCCAGAGTATGATCAACATAGTACGGAGCAAAGCCGGAACATTCGATTTGTTCAGGTGTAAGGTTTCTGGTAAGCTGATGAACCATTGCGGCAATCATTTCCAGATGTGCGAGTTCCTCTGTGCCGATGTCCGTCAGAAGTCCTGCAACTTTTTTGTCAGGCATACTGTAGCGTTGGGAGAGGTAGCGCATGCTGGCAGCGGATTCCCCGTCCGGTCCACCGTACTGTGAGATGATTAGCTGGGCCATCTTTGGGTCCGCTTTTTTGATGTTTACCGGAAACTGTAATCTCTTTTCATAATTCCACATATCAACATTCTCCTTCCCATGGCCATGGTTCAGCCACCCAGCTGTAATAGTTTTCACAATTTACCTGATGCGAACATAAAGGACCGTAATTATCGGCATACTCATTGACATACTGTTTATAGGTGTCACTGAGCTGCATGTAGTTCTTTATTGCATTCTGATCCTTCGGATGTGTGTCCAGATACAATCCGAGATCAACCAGCGCAAAACTGTATTCGGAAATTTTGCGCAAAAGGATAGTTTTTGGTATTGGACAGGATGTTTTATTCATCGATTGACACCGCCTTTCGCACAGAATGGTTTGTCTAATTCCTTGTAGATTGTTCCTGCAATGAACGCCTGCTCTAAGCTGTACATAGGACTTTGCGGTGATTGACAGACAACGCTTGCTACAGCTAAGGAACAGGGCGATGAATTGATTGATGTGCAATTCTGCACATTCCTTTGAACATATGGATTCATATTTTATTCATCTCCATCATATTATTAGTATAGTATAATCTATGCATAATGCCGGACTATGTGAAATATCAACAGTTCGGATTTGGAAAGACTACAATATATTGTATTTTTGAGGCACATTTTGTCAAAAAACATCAATTTCTTGTTGAACCGTATTATTCAAAATGATATAATATGATTTGGTTGGAGGAATTGATAATGAAAGAGAACGCTAAAACTCTGCTTTCGAACAAGAAAGAGGTTTGCGAGGTTATTGAGCGCAGGAATGCTGTGAGAACATTGATTGCATCGGCAGTTTTTGTTTTTGCAATTCCATGTCTGTTACTATTTTCCAGGTTTTCAGGTTTTCTGGGAAATTATTTTAACAGTTTTAAAATCTGGGCAATCATATTTGAAATTAGCTTTTTAGCATTAACCTGTGCGGGGTATTATGTGCTGAGTCATAATGAAGTCGGCTGGTTTAAGGATTATTCGAGAGTGTCCTTGACGGTCCAGCTTGTTTTTCTGTCTTTGTTGTGCGGATATGGTTACAGATATAACCAGAGTATTATGTATCAGGTTTTACTCATCGCATATTTTGCAATGGTTCCAATTCTTGGAGGCATGGAGAGAAAGGTTTATCTTGGATTTACCTTTGTAAGTGTTTTTGTAACAGTGCTTGCGGTGTCCCATAGCAGTACGGCTATTATGGAAGTGGTTATTGCCATAATAGTTGATTATGCGGTATGTTCGATTGTTCACGATACTGTCATTAGGAATGAGCATCTTAATATTTGTCTCAAACTTAAGACAATTACATCGGAGAAGGATCCTCTTACGGGATTGCTGAATCGGAGAGGACTGGAGAACAGGGCGACCACGCTCTGGCCATATTGTAATCGAACCGGTATCAGTCTTGCAGCAATTGAAATAGACATAGATTATTTCAAAAAATATAATGACAAATTCGGACATCCTGCCGGTGATGAGTGCTTGAGACTTATCGCCTCAGCTCTCGGGAATACGGCAAGAAGATATACGGATGTCATTGCAAGAACGGGCGGAGAGGAGTTTATTGTAATAGTTCAGGATATGTCTGAGGAGGCCTTGATTGATTTCTGTATGAATATAAGAAAAGCGGTTGCAGAATTGCAGATACCTCATGCAGTCGCAAGCATATCAAAATATGTTACTGTCAGTATGGGCATATCGGTCGCCAATCCGTCATATGGAGATTCTTTTGAAAAATTATATGAGAATGCAGATAAAGCATTGTATCAGGCAAAAGCGAACGGAAGAAATTGTGTTGTGTACAACAATATGATTTACGGCAGAATGAAAAAATCTGTCGGAACAGTAATTTAAATACATAATATATTATGCTCGGCACCTAAGCGGTGCCGAGTGATTTGTTATGGCGACGAGGAAAATGGGCACCGTGCTTGCACGAGTGCCCATTAGACGACCGCTAATCAGAGCGAGCGAAGCGAAGATCCTGCAAGGCGACGAGGAAAATGGGCACCGTGCTTGCACGAGTGCCCATTTGACGACCGCTAATCAGTGCGAGCGAAGCTCGTCTTTGAATAAAGCATGACATTAAGAAAGCCGTCACCAGGGGATTGGTAACGGCATCTTAAGGATATATGTGGGTTAATATCAGAGCCTAAACTCTGAATAAGAGGGGGGTTGCGTAGGAAGAAAACTTCCTACAAACACATTTTATTACACCCTCATTTTATCGTCAAATTATTGTTATAGACAAAAATAGCGAATTATTCGACATTGAATTATTCTTCTTTGTGTCCTGATAATGCAGCTGTTCGATTAAGCTTTATTCTGACCTTTTTAAGGTTTAATCCGGTTTGCGCAAAATACATTCTGATGGTTGTATATTTTGAGAAAAGAGTGATTTCTGTTGAATGTGTAACATCTTTTCCGTTGGTGCCGTTCCAGGTGAATGTACCTGCAGCAGTTCCCATAACAAATACAGTCATAGGTATCTGCGCCAGCTCACTTTGTGTACTGCTTGCGATTATTTCCATATCATAGTAACCCATATTCATGACATTGAGGGCAAAACTGTAGCTTGTGCCCTGAATGGCATTGACCTCACTTAAGTCAACTTCAAGGTATTCATCAAGGTCATAGAATACAACCGGCTGCTGGTCGGCGGATGTGTTGGCAGGCATATTGATTAGCTCAACCTCCTCAGAAGTTCCGATAAGTCTTCTCATTGCAGTGGTGTTCAAAAGGAATTCGCATATATTTTTTGCCGAGCGCTGCAATTCTCCGAGAGTAAGCTTGCCTGAATTTATGGATTCAGCGACATTATCATTGTTGCTTTCTCCGCTTGCACATACCATATAGAGGTCATTTTGTGCGGCAACCATTGCAGCGAAATTTGTCCTTGATGCTTCCGGATTGGTTCTTTCATTGATATCAGCCCACCAGTCTGTCATAACGATTCCCTTGAAGTTCCATTCTCCGCGGAGTATGGAGGTGTTGAGGTCATAATGACCGGCAGTCCATAAACCGTTGACTTTTCCGTAAGTGGTCATTACCGAGTCACAGTACCCGCTGCGTACTGCAATTTCAAAGCCCTTGAGGTATATTTCTCGAAGTGCTCTTTCAGACACGATTGAGTCTAAAATGTGACGGTTGGTTTCCTGATTGTTAGCGCAGAAATGCTTTGCTGTTCCGTGTGACCCCGCATTTTTAAGACCTTTTAGTTCGGCGGCCGCCATATTGCCGGTAAGGAATGGATCTTCGGAAAAATATTCAAAATTACGTCCGTTAAGCGGATGTCTGTGAATATTCATACCGGGACCGAGCAGACAGTCAATCTGATTGTTGGCCATTTCCATTCCAAGAAAATGGAATAAATCCTCAGCCAGTTGTTTGTTAAAGCTGGATGCGATTAGGGTTCCGTTAGGGAGACTGAAGGCATGTGTTCCGCAATCAAGTCTGAGACCTGACGGACCATCGGCACAGCAGGCACAAGGAATTCCATATTCAGAAAGATCTTTGGATACTCCGCCAAATGCTGATGCAGTTCCGGCAGTTACCCTTGGACTGCCCATTCCTTCGCCACGCACCAGACTGTTCAGTTCGTTTACATTCAGCTGGGCAATGAAAGTGTCCATATCTATTTTGCCGTCATAGACATCCTTAAGCTTGTAGCCCTTATTTCCTGTCATTTTGATATCCTGAGGAAGAGCTGCTTTTCTGTGAGCATCTTCATCTGAGGAAAGTAGATTGACTTTTTCCATAGTGATGCTTAAGGAACCATTGCTTTCAACGGCTTTCATTCTGTCAAAAGCCTGAACCGGTGCCATAAACTGATTAAGCTTTTCAACCACCACGGTTTCCCTGAGAACAAAACTGTGAGTGAGGCTTGCACTTCTTACATCAGAACCTACATAGAAATTGTATTGTCCTGCTTCCAGCACATAGCTGAATGGATTGCCTGTGCATCCGTTGTCATCATATGAGGCAAGCATATTCTTTTTCACGGACAGGATGAGCTCCTCGGAAGCGCCCGGCTCAAGAGCGGATGTTTTTTCAAAACCACAGAGCGCGCGTGATGGCTTGCCCAATTTGCCCTGCGGAGCTTCATAATAGAGCTGTACAACTTCCTTGCCGGCATAATTGCCGGTATTGGTTACATTTATCTTGAATACGATATCGTTTTCTGATTCTGCTATTCCCGAAGGACTGATTTCAAAGCTTGTATAGCTCATACCAAAACCGAAAGGATATTTTACCCTATTCTTTGCAAAGGTTTCAAAATAGCGATATCCCACAAATATATCTTCGACATAATAATCGTTAAATTCGCCACCAAAATATTTGTCGGAAGGGTAGTCCTCAACATTGAATGCGATGGTGTCCGGAAGCTTGCCGCATGGACTGACCTCACCTGTAAGCACCATTGCTGCTCCGAGACCGCCAACCATTCCACCCTGCCATACATAGAGGAGAGCATCAGGAACGCATTCGTCAAAGAAATTCATATCAATGATATTACCTACATTGAGCAATACAATAACCTTGGCAAAATGTCTGCGCACTGTGCGAAGCATACTTTTCTCGCCATCTGAAAGAAAATATGAACCGCCGGCGGTTTTATTATCCTGCTCTTCACCGGCTGTTCTGCCGATAACAACCAACGCGATTTCGTTCCTTGCAGCTATTGAAGCGACAAAATCGTCTTCCAGAGGCATTTCAACCTGACTCCAGGGAGTTCCGCCCCATCCTGCACCAAGATCATATGGGTTAGACGCTTCCCAGTCATTGTATTTCTGTTTAAGAGTTTCATTGAGCTTGATGCCCTTGCTTTCCAATGCCTCAGGTATTCCTATGGTATACGGAACATTAACCATTCCTCCGGAACCTGTGCCACTTCGGTAATAATGACTCTGAATTCTTCCGAACAGAGCAATCTCACATCCCTCACTAAGAGGCAACGCATTATTGTTGGTAAGCATAACAATGCCTTCGGCTGACATCAATGCAGCAGTTTTATCGTATTTTTTCCAATCAAGTATCATACAATATTCCTTTCTGAATCTGTGTTATATTATGTCATAATGTTGAGATAATTTTATTGAAATCATACACAGATATTATATAAGAAACACAGGGAATATACAATATCTATTGATAATAGAATGGAATTGTGCTGAATATAATCTATAAAAAAGGGTTATGTATGAAGAACAGGACAAAATACATTATTTTCTTGAGTGCAGTATTCATTTTTGCATTTGCGGCCATTATTTTTAAAAATAAAGTGGGTAATAAATTGATTTCAGCAGCAAGACAGACCTATATGGAGAAGCGGCTACCGATTTATGGTGTCAGTACGGAGAAAAAACAGGTTGCATTATCCTTTGATGCAGCATGGGGCAATGATGATACGGAAATATTGTTAAGAATACTGGAAAAACATAATGTCAAGGTTACATTCTTTATGACAGGGGGATGGGTAAAAAAATATCCCGAGGATGTAAAAAAGATATCCGAAAAGGGGCATGATCTGGGTAATCACAGTATGAGTCATCTGCAGATGAGCAAAATCTCCAGAGAAAAATGTAAGAAGGAGATTGCGGAAGTACATAATATGGTTAAGGAACTGACGGGGAAGGAGATGTGCCTCTTCAGGCCGCCATACGGGGATTATAACAATATGCTTATAGATTGTGTTGAGGAATGCGGATATTATCCTATTCAATGGAGCGTGGATTCTCTGGACTGGAAGGATTACGGCGCGGACAGTATTGTGAATAAAGTGCTTAACCACAAGTATCTGCGCCCGGGTGCAATCATTCTGATGCATAACGGTGCAAAATATACCAAGGATGCACTTGAGAGGGTTATTGTGGGACTAAAAGAAAAGGGATATGAGATTGTTCCCATATCCCGGCTGATATATAAGAGTAAGTACAAAATCGACCATGAAGGAATGCAGTATCTATATTGACGAATTAATCTGTCTGTACAATTCAAGCTTTTCCTTCTTGTATTTGGTAGGCGATTCACCGTAATATTTTTTGAACATTTCAGCCATATAGCTGGCACTTGAATAGCCCACTTTTTCGGCAATATTTCCCATTGAGAGGGAGGTGCTGAAAATAAGCTCGGAGACCTTGCCGGTTCTATACCGGTTGAGGCTTTCCAGTGGGGGCTCCTTGGTGAATTTGTGAAAAAGAGTATTACAAAATGTTTTGCTAACATTACCGGCCCGTGCGATATCCTCAAGAGATATCGGGCGGCTGTATTCGTTTTGAATAAATGTAATCATCAGTTTAAATGCCTCGGATTGCGAGTCGGAGGTAATATTTGCGTTCGATTTCGGAACGGTGGAGCATTTATTCATTGTCAGACTCCACAAATCAAAAAAATCTCTGGTCAGATTAAATTCATCTTCTTTATGCTCAAATAGTTGGTGCATAATTCTTGCCAATTCCAATGTATCGTTATCTCCCTTTCTGAAAACAAGACTTGTGATATCGGGATTGCCGGTGATAGGTTCAACATATTTTGTCCTGATTTCATCGCTGGAATACAGAATTCTTGGATGTATTACCGCAATTAGGTAGGTGGCAGGAGTTTCCTGCGTTGCAATGGTGTAGTGAATCTGGTTGGCATTGACAAGAATTCCTTCCCCTGTATCAAGATGTATTATTTCACCATGGACATTGTAGGCCATTTTACCGGAAAGGACATACAGAAGTTCAATGTCTTCGTGGTAGTGGGTTACTTTTTCCCAAGTAACATTCGGCAGTATCCAGCCTCGATGTACATAGGACGGAAAATTTGGTATGTTGTAGTTAACCAGTTCTGAACCGTTGGTCCTCTTTCTGATTAACCCCCTGCATTGTTCAATCATTATGAATCCCCCTCTTGTGTAATATTGTTATAAATTTGCGGAATTTTGGTAGTTTTTTCCTTTGTTTTTTTCAATTATACTGTAATAAATTCATAAAGACAAGGGGGATGACATATGGAAAATGTTATTGAATTGAAAAATGTGGATAAGGAGTTTAAGGTACTGAACAGACGCGAAGGATTGAAAGGAAGCTTTCGCGATTTGTTCTCCCGTGATTATAAAATTGTAAAGGCGGTCAATGGTGTATCGATGGAAATCAAGCCGGGCGAGATAGTGGGGTATCTAGGACCAAACGGAGCAGGGAAATCTACGACCATCAAAATGATGACCGGAGTCTTGCAGCCTACCAGAGGTGAAATAACTGTTAACGGAAAAAGACCATATAAGAACAGAACTGAAAATGCCCAGAATATCGGAGTTGTATTTGGACAGAGAAGTCAGCTGTGGTGGTCGCTCCCGCTCATTGAATCCTTTAAGATACTCAAATCGATATACAGGATTCCGGATGAACAGTACAGGGAAATGCTTGATTTGTATGAAAGCCTTATTGATATCAAGGAACTTTACTCAAAACCGGTAAGACAGATGTCTCTTGGACAGAGAACATTAAGCGACATTCTTGCTGCCTTTTTGCATAATCCGCCGGTGGTATTCCTGGACGAACCGACCATCGGCCTGGATGTAGCAATGAAGGCTAAAATAAGAAATCTCATCAAGGCGCTCAATAAGGAAAAGAATACAACTGTAATTCTTACTACTCATGATATGGGTGATGTGGATGCTCTCTGTGAGAGGATTGTAATCATTGATAAGGGTACAATGTTATATGACAATGACATTGAACACCTGAGAAGTTTTTTTGGTGCATACAGAACACTCAAACTCAAGATTAATAAGCATCCTGAAGAAATCGATGAAAATACCCTGAAGGAGCAGCTTAAAGAAATTGAAAGCCATGTGTGCGCAAAATTTCCTCAGGCGGACTTTTCTTTTGGCACGGATGAGGGCTGGATTACAATTCTTATTGACGAAGCTCAGATTCCACTTATGAAGGTGTTAAATTCCCTTCAGGAGGACAGAAAAATCTATGATGTTCATCTTGAAGAAATTACGACGGAGAGCGTAATTAAGAAGATATATGAAGAAGCAGAAGAAATGAAAAAGAATAAGTAGGTGGGAATATGAAAATAAAAGCATATTTTACGCTGACAAGAGCCTCTGTAATAGAATTTCTTCAGTTCAGAATGAGCGCTTTTGTCATGCTTTTGGGTAATCTGATTTACCTTATTGTTATATATAATTTGTGGAATGCCATCTATGCATCTGTAGATGGAGCCGTTATCAACGGAATGAGTTTTAACGACACAATGATTTATCTGGTGCTTGCTACGGCACAGTTTACATTCATGGAAGCATATCTGGTGTGGGATATGGGCCGTTCTATACAGAGTGGTAAAATTGTACTTGATTTACTGAAACCGATATCCTATGACAGCTACCTTTTGTTTTCCATATTCGGCGGCAACCTCTGTGCGTTTTTTGTAACCTTTATACCAACATTTATTGTGGTGCAGGTAATTACCCACGGTGTAATACATATCGGAATCAATATTTTGTACTATCTGATAGCCGCCCTTATCGGCTCGCTGATTAATTTTGTTATTGATTTCTTTGTTGGAACGGTGTGCCTGTATACACAGTCAATCTGGGGAATCAATATCATGAAACAGGTGATTGTATTATTTTTCTCAGGGGCAACGGTACCGCTGGCATTTTTTCCGGAGGGACTGTATAAGGTGGCAAAATTCCTTCCTTTCCATGCGATATACGATACTCCATTACAGTTTCTTACCAACACAAGCCTTACTACGGGGGAGGCATGGTGGATGATAGGCCAGCAGCTTATCTGGCTTATCGTAATGTATGCCGGTGCAAAGCTTTTCTGGAAAGCATCAGAAAGGATTATCACGGTTAACGGAGGTTGATTATGAAGAAGCTAAGTTATTATATCAAAATATATTTTAAAATAATTGCTCAGGATATTAAGAGTAAAATGAGCTACAGAGCGGATTTTATCATTTCGACGCTGGGGATGATTATGACGGATGCGGTTGAACTGCTTGCATTTTACATAATGTTCCTCAATTTTCCGAGTGTGTGTGGCTGGAACTACCACGAAATGCTGTTTCTCTACGGATTCTCGTTGATGGCATTGACACCTTTGCAGTGCCTTTTTGATAACAACTGGAATCTGAGACGATATGTATATGAAGGTGAATTTATAAAATATTGTTTCCGGCCAATCAATATTTTCTTCTATTTTACTTCGGAAGTATTTGATATTAAGGGACTCGGACAACTGTTTGTGGGACTCGGAACCGTTGTTTTTGCATGGAATAAGCTGGGTATTGCAGTTTCACCTTTGATAATCCTGGGATTTGTCATTGCACTTATTTCGGCATCATTATTTATGATTGCTATTATGAACCTTGCAGCGGCAACTTGTTTTTTCATGCAGAATTCAGGATATGTAATGGTTACAATGCACAAATTCCGTGACTATGCAAAATATCCGGTTACAATTTTTACATCAGTTTTCAAATTTGTTTTTACATTCATTATACCGATTGCCTTCGTGGCGTATTATCCAAGCCAGATTTTGCTGAGACCGGATAATATTCCTTTACTTACCTGGTTTTCACCGCTCTATGGCATAGTATTTTTCTATTTGTCATACAGGGTATGGCTTTACGGAGCAAAAAAATATTCAGGTACAGGTTCATAAAATATTATTGTCCAATTTCTATTTCTTATTGCGTCTTATATATGTAGGACATAAAGGAGAGAAAATAATGAACTTAAATCGACAATGTGAGAAAATAATCAAAGAGCTTGCGAACGGCAGTAAAACAGCCCTTGCGTCACTGTACAATGCAGTTGGACGACAGATGTATGTAGTTGCCTATAATGTGCTGGGAGATTATCAGCTGTCCGAGGATGTGATTCAGGAGAGTCTGATTACAATTTATGAAAAAGCCGGCACGCTTAACGATACCAAAGCTGCGCATGCATGGCTGATTATGATTGTCCGCAATAAGGCATTGGATGTTTTGCGCCATAGAAACCACGAGGTTCCTACGGAGGATTTTGCGCCATATATGCAGGAATACACAGTATCAGACAAAAGTGAATTGTCGATGGATGTTCAAAATGCTCTCAATCAATTGTCCGAAGATGAGAGACAGATAGTTCTTATGAAGACCACCATGGGGTTTTCACATAGGGACATCGCAAATGTATTGAATATGTCAGTTGAAGCATGCCAGAAGAAATATCAGAGGTTGCTCAGAAGACTTAAGGACTATTTGAAATAGCACGGAGGACAGATATGAGAATAAAAAGAAAAATCAAAAAATACAGTGAAGAATTGCAAATACCTGAAATATCCAGGGTTTTACCTGAGGATGTAATCGCACAGATGGAAGAACAGGTGAAGGAAGTTAAAAAACCTGCAAAATACAGAGCATATATGAAATGGGTGTACTCCGGAGCGGGAGTAGCAATTGCAGGCATTGCCGCCCTTGTAATCTGCCTGAATGCAAACAGAGGTAATGTGTCCGGCGACAGATTTGGACAGATTTCGCAAAACAGTGCTGTGGGCACGGACGGAGTTATTGAGGGGGATGTCAATTCCGGTTTTATCAAGGGAGAATTTGAATACGCAGAAGGGGTTATGGATTTTGAAGAAACTAAAGATATGGCTGTAAATGGAGTGGATGCTCAGGCAGGAACCCTGACCGGTGGTGAAATCAGGGATAATGTCAATTGGGACAACTGGCTTAACTATCAGGATAAGGAAGTTCTGGCAAACTGGAAGCTTGCTATCAATGACAGATTAAGTGTATATGTTCATAATGGAGATACTCCTTTGCTCAACTGCAAGGTAGTATTATACCGCAATCAGGAAACAGTATATACTGCAATTACGGATATTAAGGGTAATGCGTATCTTTATACCTTTAATCAGGTGACAATAAAGGATTGCGATACTATTGAAATAACATGTCCGGACGGGACTGTTGAAAGCTACAAGCTGTCAGAAATCATTGATTCCGGTAACAGGGCAGATATTGAATTAGAAGGCAGTAACCCAAAATTAAAACTTGATTTAATGTTTATGGTGGATACCACCGGTTCAATGGATGATGAACTGAATTACCTTAAAGAAGAGCTCAAAAATGTTGTAACTACAGTTAATAAGGACACCGGTGCCGATATTAGAACAAGCGTTAATTTTTACAGGGATACCACTGATGAATATATTGTAAAATATTATGATTTCAGAAAAGATATTGATGAGGCCTGCAAGTTGATTGATGCTGAGGAAGCTGCCGGCGGCGGAGATTTTCCGGAAGCAGTCCATACAGCCATCGACAATGCGATTAATCAGCATGTGTGGGAGGAGGACAGCATCAAGCTTATGTTCCTTGTTTTGGATGCACCTCCTCATGATGATGATTCAATTAAGGCTCAGATTGCTGAACTTATGAGTAAAGCAGCCTCACAGGGAATCAGAATTATACCTGTTGCAGCCAGCGGCGCGGATGAGGAAACGCAGCAGATACTTCGAGCATATGCTTTGCTTACGGGCGGAACATTTACCTTCCTTGATGATAACAGCGGAGTTGGCGAAAGCCATACAATTCCGATAAAAGAGGATGAATATGAGAGTGAATATCTCAATTCAATGTTAATCAGAATTATCGGCGATTATTGCGGTAATCCAACTGAAACAAAATATTTCAGACAGAATAGTAACAATAATAACAGTAATTAGTTGCGCAAACTCCGTCTTTTCTATATAATTGAAGCTAATAGTTAAGAAGGAGCAGAGATTTGAAGACGAAAGAACGCAGAGACAACATATTAAATATGCTTCGCAAGGCTGACGGACCGATTGCGGCGAAGGACTTGGCTGCCAAATACTCCGTGAGCAGACAGGTGATTGTGCAGGACCTGGCTGTTATCAGGGCCTCTGTGCCTGGCATTATTTCTACTAATCGCGGTTATGTGATTCAGACGGATAAAATATGTTCAAGGGAATTTAAGGTGAAACATGGCGAGAATCGCGTGGCAGAGGAATTGAATCTGATAGTTGACTGTGGCGGAATAATTAAGAATGTAAGTATAAGCCATAGAATATACGGCCGTATTACTGCGGAGATGGATATCAGTTCAAGACAGGATGTCTGTGAATTTCTGGAAAGGATAGATAACAGTCCTTCTACACTTCTTGGCAATGCTACATCAGGATACCATTATCATCTGGTGGAAGCTGCGAACTATGAAAGACTGGATTTGATTGAAAAGAGATTGAAGGAAGCTGATTTGCTTGTTCCGCTTTTACCATGGGAACAGGAACAGTAAGAGGAATAATTTGAGCAGATATTGTCAAGCTATTGATAGTATCTGCTCCTTTGTTTTGCCTTGAAAATTCTTGCTGTTTTATGTTGGAAAATATTGCATTTCATTGTATAATCATTTGGCAGGATGGTGAAAACTATGAAAAAACTATTGATTTATCTTAAGAATTATAAAAAAGAAACCGTTTTGGGACCTTTGTTCAAGCTTTTGGAGGCTTCTTTTGAGCTGATAATTCCATTGGTGGTGGCATCCATTATTGACGTGGGCATTGCCAATCAGGATAAGGGATACATTGTAACGAGAGTACTTATTATGGTACTGTTGGGAATTGTGGGACTGGTTTGCGCACTTACCGCCCAGTATTTTGCGGCAAAAGCGGCAGTTGGCTTTGCGACTGAACTAAGACATGCTCTTTTTTCACATATACAGAAATTGTCTTTTACTGAAATCGATACTATCGGAACTGCCCAGTTTATCAACAGAATGACCAGTGATGTCAATGCTGTTCAGGGCTGTGTTAACATGGTAATCCGATTGTTTTTGAGATCTCCGTTTATCGTATTCGGTTCAGTTATTATGGCATTCACCATCAATGTGAAGAGCGCGCTTATTTTCTGCATCGCGGTTGTTCTTTTGTCAATAACCGTATTTTCCATTATGCTGGCATCAATACCAATGTACCGCAAGGTACAAGGAAGTTTGGACAAGGTGCTCAAGAATACAAGGGAAAATCTTACGGGAACCAGAGTGGTTCGGGCTTTTAACAAAGAACAGAGCGAGATTGATAATTTTGGTGAAGAAAATGCAAGGCTTACCAGACTTTCTCTGATTGCCGGCAGGATAACTGCGCTTATGAACCCACTTACATTTATTATTATTAACGGCGCTATGATTGCGCTTATCTACAGCGGTGCAATTAAGGTTGATGCAGGAGTGCTCACACAGGGTAAGGTAATCGCCCTGGTCAACTATATGTCACAGATTCTGGTTGAGCTTGTCAAGCTTGCCAATCTCATTATCCAGGTGACCAAGTCCATTGCTTCCGGCAACAGAATTCAGGAGGTTTTTGAACTTGAGATATCAATGCAGTATCCGGAAAAAGAACCTGCAAAGACGGAAAGCCCTTATGCAATTGAATTCAATGATGTCGAACTGACCTACAAGGGAGCGGGTGCGGAGACACTTTCCGATATCAATCTCAAAATAAAGAGGGGCGAAACCATCGGAATTATCGGGGGAACGGGTTCAGGTAAATCTTCCCTGGTGCATCTTATTCCAAGATTTTATGATGCGACAAAGGGAAATGTTCTTATCGATGGCGTGGATGTTAAGGAATACCCTAAGGAAACAATAAGGAACAAGGTGGGAATTGTTCTGCAACAGGCGGTTCTTTTCAACGGCAGTATCAGGGAGAATATGAAAATAGGCAATGAAAATGCCGATGATGAGGATATCATGAGAGCCATAACCATGGCTCAGGCCAGGGAGTTTGTTGAAAATAAGCAGGGCGTGTTGGATTATAGTATTACTCAGGGCGGCGGAAACCTATCCGGAGGTCAGAGGCAACGACTAACGATTGCCCGTGCGCTTGTGAAACAACCTGAGATTCTGATTCTGGACGATAGTGCTTCGGCACTTGATTACGCGACTGATGCTGCGCTCAGGGCCTCAATCAGGGAAATGGATGGGGATGTTACCACCATCATTGTGTCACAGAGAACAGCCTCCCTTCGCAATGCGGACAGAATCATTGTGATGGATGACGGACACATTGTGGGCATCGGAACCCATGAAGAACTTCTTACAAATTGTGATATCTATAAGGAAATATATTCAACTGACGGAAACAGTGCTAAGGGAGGTGCCAGGTAATGAAGAAAAAATCCTCAATTAAGCGAGTTATCAGATATATAGGAAAATACAAGTTTTATCTTATTCTTTCGATGGTAATGGCACTTGCTACGGTGGCAGGTCAGCTGTATATTCCGGTTTTGCAGGGCAATGCAATCGATAATATTATTGCGCAGGGCAATGTTGATTTTGTCGCGATTAGCAAAATCCTTTTGCACATTTCAATCACGATGGCAGGTGTAGCATTGCTGCAGTGGACAATGAATACATGCAATAACAGAATAACCTATTCCATTGTTAGGGACATCAGAAGGGAGGCCTTTGCAAAGATTCAGAGACTTCCGGTAAAATATATTGATTCCCACACTTCCGGTGAAATAGTCAGCAAGGTAATCGCGGATGTGGACCAGTTTGCAGACGGTCTTTTGATGGGATTTACACAGTTCTTTTCGGGAATTGTAACAATTGTAGGCACGCTTGCTTTCATAATTATCATTAATTGGAAAATAGCAATGGTGGTAATTCTGATTACCCCATTATCCTTCTTCGTTGCGGCTTTTGTATCAAAAAAAACCTACAGAATGTTCCGTGAACAGTCCGCTGTCCGTGGAGAACAAACGGGCTTCATTGATGAGATACTGGGTAACGAAAAGGTAGTTCAGGCATATAGCTATGAAGACAGGGCGATAGATAAATTTGATGAGATGAACGAAAGACTGCAGAAATGTTCCTTGAGAGCGATATTTTTTTCATCGGTTACCAATCCATCAACAAGATTTGTCAACAATGTTGTATATGCCATGGTAACGCTTACCGGCGCTTTTGCCGTTATTAGCAATCCACTTACATTTTCAGTGGGAAAGCTTCAAATTTTCCTCAGCTATGCAATGCAGTATACCAAGCCGTTTAATGAGATATCCGGAGTTATAACGGAGCTTCAGAATGCGCTTGCGTGTGCGGACAGAGTTATTGACCTTATCGAGGAAGAGGCATTAAGCGAGGAACCTTCGGACGAGCTTGTTGTCAATAAGGGCGATGGAAAAATAGAACTCCATGATGTTGCTTTTTCATATGATAAGGAAAAAGAACTTATTAAGAATTTTAATCTTGGTGTTAAGCCCGGTCAGAGAATTGCCATTGTAGGGCCTACCGGTTGCGGTAAAACAACGATAATTAATCTTCTTATGAGGTTTTATGATGTTGATAAAGGCTCGATTTCAGTGGAAGATAAGGATATCAGGACCGTCAGCAGACACAGCCTGAGAGAGAATTATGGTATGGTTTTGCAGGAGACATGGTTGAAATCCGGTACAATTAAGGATAATATAATTATGGGAAAACCGGATGCAACGGATGAGGAGGTTATCGCGGCGGCAAAGGCGGCTTACGCACACAGCTTTATTAAGAGACTTCCTAATGGATATGATACCATTATCGGGGAAGATGGCGGAAGCCTTTCTAAAGGACAGAAGCAGCTGTTGTGTATCGCCAGAGTAATGCTTTGTCTGCCACCGATGCTTATTCTTGATGAGGCTACATCGTCTATTGATACAAGAACGGAGATGAAGATTCAGGAAGCTTTTCAGACCATGATGAGGGGGCGTACAAGCTTTATCGTTGCACACCGCCTTTCTACCATACAATCTGCGGATATTATTCTGGTTATGAAGGACGGCAATGTGATTGAGCAGGGTAATCATGAAGAATTATTGGCACAGGGCGGTTTTTATGCTAAGCTGTACAACAGTCAGTTCACATAGAATTAGGAGGAAAAAATGAGCAAATATAATGTCGAACTTATTAAAACAGTGGATGATTCCTACGAAATAGAGATAGGATACAATCTTGAAGATATTTTGATAGCGGATATTAAAAACGGACTTGCCGGAGCAATTAACAAATTTGCTGTTGTGACTGACAGCAATGTGGAGCTATTGTATGCAGCTCCGATTTATGAAAAATTAAAGGCAGCGGGCTACAAAACTGATCTGGTGGTATTCCCTGCCGGCGAAAAAAGTAAAACCCGTGCAACCAAGGAGTATATTGAAGACACCATGCTTGAACTCGGATACAAGAGGGATTGCATGATTATCGCAGTTGGTGGCGGCGTTGTTTCGGACGTTGCAGGATTTGTAGCCGGAACCTTTGGAAGAGGTGTGCCTTTTATCAATTATTCGACTACTCTTTTGTCGGCTGCAGATGCATCCATTGGCGGTAAAACGGCGGTGGACACTCCTCTGGCTACCAACCTGATTGGTCTTTTTAACCAGCCAAAGAAGGTATATATTGATATTGCAACCTGGAAGACTCTCCCTGCAAGACAGATATACAGCGGAATGGCGGAAACCATCAAACACGCCTGCCTTGCTGATGCGGAAATGTTTGAGTACCTTGAAAAAAATATGGATGCGGTTCTCAATATTGAAAAGGGCGCATGCGAGTATATTTCCGAACACAATTGTAACGTCAAATACCATGTTGTAATGAAGGATGAGAGAGAAAGCGGATTAAGGGAGATTCTTAATCTTGGACACACTGTGGGACGTGCGATAGAGACCGTGAGTGATTATGAGCTTGCGCATGGCGAAGCAGTTGCAATAGGAATGGTTGCGCAGGCTCTGCTGGCCAACAAAATGGGATATATGACCGTGCAGGAAGTTGAGAGAGTGAAAAAACTGCTTGAGGCAGCACATCTTCCTGTGAGAATACCTGAGGACATTGACAGGGAAGAGCTTGTTCGCAAATTGTATACTGACAAAAAAGTCAAGAACGGACAGCTTAGATTTGTTATTCAAAAAGGAATCGGTGATGTTGTACAGTTTGGAGATAATGTTTTTGCCACACCGGTAAGTGAAGATACCGCAAGGGAAATAATATTGATGATGTAATAGTGTGACAGATTAAACAGTTAGGAGAAATAATGAAAAAGCAAAAGGTTTTATCGGAAAATAGCGATTCAAAGATGCGTTTATCAAATTTTGAATTAATGAGAATTATTATGATGTTAGGCATTATTGCGCATCATTACATAGTTAACTCGGGAATAACAAAACTGTATGATTACAGCAATATTAATTCTAACATGATATTTTCGCAGATATTCGGAATGTATGGCAAAACAATAATTAATTGCTTTACTCTTATTACCGGTTATTTTATGGTTAATTCTAATATTACCCTAAAGAAGTTTCTAAAGCTATACTTGCAATACAAATTCTACTATCTGCTGTTTTATTTCATTTTTGTTCTAACCGGCTATACTGAATTTTCGATTGACGGTTTACTGCAAAATGTATTTAATGTAGTATATGAAGCTGGCAAAAAATACTATTCCGGAGTATATATGATATTCTTCTTATTTATTCCGTTTCTCAATATCCTTGCGAAAAATATGACTAAAAAACAATACCAGATGTTCATTTTTTTCGGGGGGGGGTACATGTGCCTGATACCAACCCTATCATACTTTCACTTTAAAATGGATACCTTCAGTTTCCTTGGCTGGATGATTATTACATATTTCATTGGAGGATATTTTAGTTTATATCCAAATAAAAAAACAGAGTCGTTAAGGTTTTCTCTTTTATTGATGATTTCAACTATAGCTTTATCAATTGTGGCAGTTCTTGTAATTGACTTTTACGGCTTTAGCAGAGGATTTGTATGGCCGTATTATTTTGTCAGCAATTCAAACAGGATTCTTGCAATAGGGATAGCGATAGGCGTGTTTTTGTTTTTTAAGAATATACGAATTCCTAACAGCAGAATAATAAATACTATTTCTGCTTCAACTTTTGGAATACTTGTTATTCATACATGTAGTGATTTGATGAGAAAATATTTGTGGGTGGATGTGTTTAAATGTACTGTTTATTACCAAAAATCGTTCAAAACATTTGTTTTCCATTCAATTTCATCTGTATTTATTGTATACGGAGTTGCATTGCTAATTGATTTGCTAAGACGGTATGTTATTGAAAAACCATTTTTCTATTATTTTGATAAATTATATATTAGGATTAAAGAAAAAAGAAGTGAGGGATGAAAATGACCAGCTACTATTCTGAGGAAGAACTAAAGAAATTCGGATTTTGTAAAATTGGAAAGAATGTTTTTATAAGCAGAAAAAGTAGCATTTACGGATGTGAAAACATATCGATTGGAAATAATGTGAGAATTGATGATTTCTGTATTCTTAGCGGACATATAGAAATTGGTGATTATATTCATATTGCTGCTTTTACTGCATTGTATGGCGGAAAGGATGGTATATTCATTGAAGATTTTGCGAACTTGTCTTCAAGAATTTCAGTATATAGTATAAGTGATGATTATTCAGGGGAAACGATGACTAACCCTATGATTCCGGACAAATTCAAAAATGTAAAAAGTGCTCCTGTTTATATCGGAAAACATGCGATTATTGGCGCTTCATGTGTTGTTTTGCCGGGGGTCAGAATAGCAGAGGGCAGTTCTTTTGGTAGTTTTTCGCTAATTAACAGTGATTCCGAGGAATGGAGTATCAATGTAGGAATTCCGGCTCACAAAATGAAGGAGAGGAGCAGAGAATTGCTGAATATGGAACAAAAGTTTATGAAAGAAATGGAAAACAATTGACTAAGATAGTGTATTTTAATAGAATAAATTATAATTTTTATTAATAATAAGGTGGTAAACTTATGAAGAAAGAAAAAATATCTATTGTAATTGGCTTGTATAATTCTGAAAAGACAATTAGGGATGTTATTTCTGAGATACGCGATGAAATGACCAAGATATCAAGTGACTATGACTATGAAGTAGTTCTTGTTAATGATTGCGGTCCGGATAATGTCCTTGAAATTGTAAAAGAAATTGCACAACATGATAAACATATAAAAATTGTCGAGTTAGCGAAGAATTCCGGTCAGACTAATGCTGTAATGGAAGGATATACTTATGCAACCGGTGATTATATAGTAGAAATGGATGACGATTTTCAAATGCCTGCGTATGAGATACCCAGAATGCTTAAGGAACTTAAAGACAGGGATCTTGATGTCGTATTTGCTAAGTATAAGGAACATAAAGAAAGTTGGTTCAGACTTCTTGGAAGTAAGATTAATTCCAAAATGACTGAAATAATGATAGATAAACCTAAGAATATTACAATTAACAGCTTTTTCATTATGCGTAAAATGGTTAAAGAAGCAATGATTAAGTACAAGAATAATTATCCGTATTTATATGGTATCATTTTTGCAACTACCAGCCATGTCGGTAACCTTGAAGTTGATCACAGACCAAGAACGAATGGTAAGTCAAATTATACATTTAAAAAGCTGCTTGGATTATGGATGAACGGATTGCTTAACTTCTCAGTTAAACCTCTTAGAATTGCAACCTTTTTTGGCTTGATAATCGCTCTGTTATCACTGGTATTAATAGTTGTTCTCGTTATTTTGCAGTTGGTTAACGGAACTAAAATGACGGGTTGGACATCTCTTATTTGTGCAACAATCTTCTTCTCAGGTGTAATTCTGATTGGCATCGGAATTATTGGAGAATATATTGGAAGATTATTTCTCTCTGCCAGCGGGCTTAGCAGAACAAGTGTTAGAAATACAGTGAACTGTGAAGGGGATGGCGATGAAAAGAATACTACAGAGGATTAAGATATTATTTTTAAATATGGAATTTGTAAAATTCATCATTGTAGGTGGTATTAATACATTGAATGGATTATGGATTCCGACAGTGTTATCCAATATTATGAATGCAAATATTGCTTATGTTGTAAGCTATATTCCGAGTTTAGCAATATCGTATGTATTGAATAGCCTTTTTACTTTTAAGGATAAAAAGCTAACATTTATTAAATATTTGAAATTCTGTTTATCATATGCACCTAATTTTGTAATTCAGAATTTGATATTTCTTCTGACATATAATGTTCTTGGATTAAACAGATATATCGGTATCATTTTAGCGTCAGCTATTGGAATTCCTGTAACATTTGTTTTGATGAAATTAATTGTATTTAAGAAAAAAACGGAGGAGAAAAATTAATATGAGTCAGGAAGAAAAAATACTTGTTACTAAATCTTCAATGCCGGACTTGGAAGAATTCATTGAGGAAATCCGCTCGATTTGGGACAGCAGATGGCTTACTAACAGAGGAGAAAAATACCAGAGATTGGAAAATGAATTGAAGGATTATCTTAAGGTACCTGAAATTACATTGTTTTCTAATGGGCATATGGCACTTGAATTGGTCATTGAAGCAATGGGATTAACCGGTGAGGTAATAACAACACCATTTACATTTGCATCAACAACAAACGCAATTCTCAGAAATGGATTGACCCCGGTATTTTGCGATATCGATCCGGTTACATATACAATTGATGTCAACAAAATAGAAGAGTTAATCACTGACAAAACATCGGCAATTATTCCTGTCCATGTGTACGGAACAATCTGTGATGTTGACAGAATTCAGGAAATTGCTGATAAGTACGGACTTAAAGTTATTTATGATGCAGCACATGCTTTTGGTATTGAATACAATGGATGTGGAATTGGAACTTTTGGAGATGCTTCGATTTTCAGTTTTCATGCTACAAAAGTATATAACACTATAGAAGGAGGAGCTGTAACCTGCAAGGATAAGTCAATTATTGAGAAATTGAATCTTCTTAAAAATTTTGGAATAAAGAATGAAGTTGAAGTTACTGAGGTTGGCCCAAATGCCAAGATGAATGAATTTCAGGCGGCAATGGGACTTTTGAATCTGAAACATGTTGACGGAGAGATCAAAAAACGCAGTATGGTTGTTGCGAAATACAGAGAATTATTGGGAGTGGTTGATGGAATCACATTGCCCGTAATTCAGGACAATGTTAAATTCAATTCGGCATATTTTCCAATAGTTGTTGATCCTGAAAAGTTTGGAGCATCCAGAGATGATATTTACAATCATCTTCATAATTATTCTATTTTCAGCAGAAAATATTTCTATCCGCTTACAAGCTCATTTGAGTATTTTGATGGTGCTCACGATAATGATGATTTACCGGTTGCTACAGATATTTCGCTTAAGGTTCTTACATTACCACTCTTTGCAGACCTTACGATGGAACAAGTGGAAAGGATATGTTCTCATATTATTGAATTGAAAAGTAAATAGTCTATATAAAATAAGGGCACTGAATTATTTTCAGTGCCCTTACTGCGTATACCCTATAATACCAATTTCTTAAAATTCTTTTTACCTCTTTTGATTACGATACCGTCGCCGAAATCCTCTTTGGTGTATGTCTTTCTGAAATCAGTTTCCTTTTCACCGTTAACTGTAACGCCGCCCTGTTCAATATTGCGTCGTGCATCTGAACGGGTAGTGCATAAACCGCCAACAACAAGGAGAGTGATAAGATCAACGGATCCGTCTCTGAAATCATCCTCGGATACGGTTGCTGTAGGAAGATTGGTCATATCACCGGCGCCAAATGCCTGACGGGCTGCTTCGCGTGCCTTTGCAGCTTCCTCATTTCCGTGAACAAGTCCTGTAAGCTCGTATGCAAGTATTTCTTTTGCTTCATTGAGCTGGCTTCCTTCCCAGGCTTCCATCTTGCTGATTTCTTCCAAAGGAAGGAAAGTGAGCATTTTAAGACACTTGATAACATCAGCGTCATCGACATTTCTCCAGTACTGGAAAAATTCATAAGGTGATGTCTTTTCAGGGGCGAGCCATACGGCACCCTTTTGGGTTTTGCCCATTTTTTTGCCTTCGGAATTGAGAAGGAGGGTGATTGTCATAGCGGAAGCATCTTTGCCAAGTTTACGACGGATAAGTTCAGTACCGCCAAGCATATTGCTCCACTGGTCATCACCGCCAAATTGAAGATTGCAGCCGTATTTTTGGAAAAGTGTATAAAAGTCAAAACTCTGCATAATCATGTAGTTGAATTCAAGGAAGGAAAGTCCCTTTTCCATGCGCTGTTTGTAGCATTCTGCTGTGAGCATTCTGTTAACTGAAAAGTGTGGACCGATTTCTCTTAATACATCAACATAGTTGAGATCAAGAAGCCAGTCGGCATTGTTGACGAGAAGCGCTTTTCCGTCAGAAAAATCAATAAAACGGCTCATTTGTTTTTTAAAACACTCAACATTGTGGTCGATGGTTTCCTTTGTCATCATTGTACGCATATCGTTGCGCCCGCTTGGATCGCCAATCATTGCCGTGCCGCCGCCGATGAGCGCGATAGGCTTGTTGCCTGCTTCCTGAAGTCTTTTCATAAGGCAGAGAGCCATGAAATGTCCTACATGAAGGCTGTCAGCAGTAGGATCAAAGCCGATGTAGAATACAGCTTTTCCCGTGTTGATAAGGTCTCTGATGAGTGCTTCGTCAGTTACCTGTGCAATGAGGCCTCTGGCCTGAAGTTCTTCATAAATTCCCATATTTGTTAGTCTCCTTTAACTAATAATAATATTTAATGCGATAAGTATGATTAGAAAACAGATATTTGCTATTGAAAAGAACAGCAGATAGCGACCTTTTGAGCCTATGTTTTCCTTAACATATATCTTGTATGAAATAAGACTTGCCATGGAGGCAATCAGTGTTCCCAATCCGCCCAGATTGACGGCAACCAGAAGATTTCGATAACTTTCGGTAAATCCGGACAGAAGCAGAGCGGCAGGGACATTGCTTATCACCTGACTTGAAATAATTCCTGTGGCAATTACATGGTTGTTGACGATTTCTTCAAGGAAACCCTTGAAAACAGGAAGTCTTCCCATGTTGCCGATGAAAACAAAGAATGCCACAAAGGTAAGTAACAGCGAATAATCGATGCGCAGATAATTTTTGTAATCAAAAACTGCCATAAGGATTATCACTGCAATCAGTGGGATAAGATAAGAATATATTCTTAATACAGCCAGAAGGCTTACTATAAATAACAGGCTGTAAATTGCCAGTTTGGTAGTGCTGACGGGTTTTGTGTCCGGAAGGCTGACGGATATTTTTTCACCCTTCCTGCAATATATCATAATCCAACCCATTAGTACCAGCAATGCAAGCGCTGTATATGGCAGCATTATTTTGATAAATTCTGCAAAGCTTAATCCTGCCCTGCCATAGAGATACAGGTTCTGGGGATTGCCAAGGGGTGTGAGCATACTGCCCATATTTGCCGAAATCGTGAGCATTATTATTAATATGGCAGGATACCCCTTTTTAACATTAATCATTTTGAGAATGACCAATGCGAAAGGAACAAAGGTAAGCAGTGCAACATCATTGGTGATAACCATTGACAGAAAAAAGCAGAGCAGATTCAAAATAATGGTTATTCCGGGAAGGCTGTTGCATTTTTTTACCAGAGCAGCCGAAAGCCTGTCAAAGACACCGATTTCCCGTAATCCCGACATGACTGCCATAAGGCAGAACAGAATGGAAAGCGTCCTGAAATCAATGTAGTCAATGTACTTTCCGTCAGGAGGTACAAAAAACATTGAAATTACCGCAAGAATCACGGCAATGCACAGAACAGCCTCTTTTTTGAAAAATGCAGTTATTTCGCGAATACGGAACACCTCCCGGTCTCAATAATGTCGGGGTTCATTAGAAAATAAAAAGCCCCTTGGATTATTATAATCCAAAGGGCGAATTATCGCGGTACCACCTTCGTTCATTACAGCTTCTCAACTGTAATCTCAACAAGTACTGCTTGCGGCAATACTCTGACCTGGTAACGGTAGTCACACCGTTGCAGCCTACTGTCGGTTCGGTGCAAAGCTTGGGGAGGTATTCGTTAGGAGATTAACCTGTGCCTCTCATCAACCGGCAACTTTCTGTTGGCTCCTCTGAAAACTACTTATTCCCGTCATTGCTTTTGGGTATCATATTTGCTATGCATACGATTTTATTCCAAGAGAATGCAAATGTCAATAGAAATAGGGGAATATGTGCACTATTTGGATAATTTTTTCATTGTAAAAATGTATTTTTTTTGATATTATTGAGAGTGGATATTAATGCTACTTGGAGGAATTATAATGGATAATGAAGTATTGTCAAAGAATTTTATCGAGCAGATAATTGATAAGGATATAGAGGAAGGCCATTGCAAGGTGGTCAAGACAAGATTTCCGCCTGAGCCAAACGGATATTTACATATTGGACATGCCAAATCAATTCTTTTGAATTACGGACTGGCAAAGGAATACGGCGGACAGTTCAATATGAGATTTGATGATACCAACCCAACCAAGGAGAAGGATGAGTTCGTTGAATCAATCAAGGCCGATGTTGAATGGCTTGGAGCAGATTATGAGGATAGATTATTTTTTGCTTCTGATTATTTTCAGATTATGTATGAAGCAGCTGTTAAGCTCATCAAGAAGGGTAAGGCATATGTTTGCGACCTGACTGCCGATGAGATTAAGGAATACAGGGGAACACTCACGGAACCGGGCAAAAACAGTCCGTACCGCGACAGAACCATTGAGGAAAACCTTGAGCTTTTTGAAAATATGAAGAATGGCAAATATGCCGACGGTGAGAAGGTATTAAGGGCTAAAATTGATATGTCATCGCCGAATATCAATATGAGAGACCCGATAATATACAGAGTGGCACATCAGTATCATCACAGACAGAAGGATGCCTGGTGTATATATCCAATGTATGATTTTGCCCATCCTATTGAGGATGCAACGGAGGGAATTACACATTCCATCTGTACATTGGAGTTTGAGGATCACAGACCATTGTATGACTGGGTAGTAACTGAACTGGAATACGAGAATCCGCCAAAGCAGATTGAGTTTGCAAAATTATATCTTACCAATGTTGTTACCGGTAAAAGATATATCAAGAAGCTTGTGGAAGACGGCATTGTTGATGGATGGGATGACCCAAGACTGGTATCCCTTGCGGCACTCAGAAGAAGGGGATTTACACCTGAGTCAATCAGAAAATTTGTTGATATTGTCGGAGTTACAAAGGCAAACGGCTCCGTGGAATATCCGATGCTTGAGTATTGCATAAGAGAGGACCTGAAACTTAAAAAGCCTCGTGTTATGGCAATTCTTGATCCTGTTAAGCTCATCATTGACAACTATCCGGAAGGACAGACGGAGATGCTTGATGTGGATAATAATCTTGAAAATCCGGAACTTGGCAAAAGAAAGGTTCCGTTTGGCAGGGAACTCTATATTGAGCGTGAAGATTTTATGGAGGAGCCACCTAAAAAGTATTACAGATTGTTCCCCGGCAATGAAGTAAGACTCATGAATGCTTATTTTGTGACCTGCACAGGTTGTGTAAAGGACGAAAATGGTAATATTACCGAGGTGCATTGCACCTACGATCCGGAGACAAAGAGCGGTTCGGGCTTTGAGGGGCGCAAGGTTAAGGGTACCATACACTGGGTCAGTGCACCGGATGCTGTTAAGGCGACGGCCAGACTTTATGAGAATATCATTGATGAGGAGAAGGGTGTGTACAACGAGGACGGAAGCCTCAATCTTAATCCGAATTCGTTAACCACTGTTGAATGTTATGTGGAACCATCATTAACTTCGGCAAAGGCATATGATAGTTTTCAGTTCGTGCGAAACGGATATTTTTGCGTGGATTGCAAGGATTCGAGAGCTGATAATCTTGTTTTTAACAGAATTGTTTCACTTAAGAGTTCATTTAAATTACCCAAATAATGCATATGTTGGAGGTACAATATGAGTGATATTTTTTCAGGACTTGAGTCCATGGGACTGGTGGGCTTATCTTCGGTGAATATATACGAAGAGGAAAAAACCGAGGAAAAAACAGATAACTCAAGCGTTATCATACCGGAAATAAAAGAAACGGATTATATTTTTGATAAAAAAGTAAAGTGCCCGATGTGTGACAAGGAGTTTTTAACAAAGACGGTCAAGACAGGAAAGGCAAAATCCATGGGCGCAGATTCGGATTTGAGACCCAAATATGCAAATTTTGATCCTATCAAATATGATGCTATCGCATGCCCTCATTGCGGGTATGCAAGTCTCAGCAGATTCTACGGTCCACTGTCTTCTGTGCAGATAAAACTGATAAAAGAGCAGGTTGCCGCAAAGTTTTCAAAGCTTCCTGAAACCGGTGAAATATATTCCTATGATGATGCTTTGGGAAGATATAAACTTGCCTTGCTCAATTCAATTGTTAAAAAATCAAAGGTGAGTGAGAGGGCATATACCTGTCTGAAGACGGCATGGCTTTACAGAGGCAAAAGAGAAAATATGAAGGGCGATACAGATACCGCTAACGCATTAAAAGCGGACTGCCTTAATAAAGAAAAAGAAATGCTCCTTAATGCATTTGAGGGGTTTGTTGTGAGCAGGGAAAAGGAAAACTTCCCGATTTGCGGAATGGATGAATATACTTTTGATTATCTTCTGGCGGACCTTGCCGCAAGACTTCAAAAATATGATATGGCAGTAAATTTCGCTTCAAATGTAATTTTGTCAAGGACGGCACCTTCAAGAATTAAGGAAAAAGCACGCGATTTGCGAGACAGTATTAAGAATAAGGTGAATAAATAATTATGAATACAGATAAGGAAGAAGAGTTAAAAGGGGAAAAGCAGGATAGGAAAAAGGATAAAGTAAAAAAAGAATCAAAGCTGCACGCTAAAATACAGAAATTTAAGCAGACGGAATTTGCAAAATATGTAAGTAAAATTTGGAACAATGCTTTTTTCAGGGTGTTCTGGGTAAGGATTGGCATTTTGGCAATCCTGATCAATTTTATTGTTGAGGCGTTTAACAGATTATCATTCGGTAAAGCACTTGCACATATGTTTGTTCATCCCGTGGTGTTTTTGTATAATACACTGATGGTCTATGCGACACTGAGTATTGCAAGCCTGTTCAGAAAGCGTGTATTCGCAGTGACGATAGTGAGTCTGACCTGGATTGGTATTGGATGTGCGAATCTTGTTATAAGCGCGACCCGGGTTACGCCTTTTACTGCACAGGATTTCAGAAATATTAAAGACGGTTTGGATATAATGGATAAATACCTGTCCAAAGTGGGAATGATTGTTGTTGGTTCCATTTTGGCAGTTGTGTTAATTATTGCCATAGTTTTTCTGATAAGAAAATCGCCAACCTACAAGGGAAAACGTCATTTTGCACGCAATTTAATTGTTACACTTGCATGCTTTGGGGGTGTGATAGGGTTTACTGCAATAGGCAATGCCACAGGTTTGCTGGCGAAAAATTTCGGTAATCTGAGAAATGCGTACAGATATTACGGTTTTGGCTACTGTTTTTCGCAGTCACTGCTTAATACAGGAATTAAAAAACCTAGGAATTATTCGAAGGAAAAGGTTGATGAACTTATCAACAATGAGGAGGAATCAACACCGGTTGTTGAACCTGAGAAACCTTTGGAAAAACCGAAGGATACACCTAATATCATATATGTTCAGCTGGAATCACTGTTTGATCCTACACTGTTAAAAGGACTTGAATTTTCGGAGGACCCGATTCCGAATCTTCACAAGCTGTACAAGAATTACTCGTCAGGATATTTTTCTGTTCCTGCCTTTGGTGCCGGAACTGCCAATACGGAATTTGAGACAATGACAGGAATGAATCTGGATGATTTTGGTCCGGGTGAGTATCCGTATAAGACAATTTTGCAGAAGACAGCATGCGAATCCGTCGGATATGATTTGAAGAAATACGGCTATAAAATAAATGCCCTTCATAATAATAAGGGTAATTTCTATCAGAGGAATACTGTATTTGCCAAGCTGGGATATGATACATTTACATCCCTTGAATACATTGAAAATTTTGAGCAGACCCCTCTTGAGTGGGCAAAGGATTACTGCCTGACGGGAGAGATAGTTGATATTTTGCAAAGCTCCAAGGAAAAGGACTTTATTTATACAATCTCAGTCCAGGGACACGGCTCATATCCTGAGGATACTTCAATGTATAATCTGCCTATTAAGGTAACCGGCAATAATGTTACGGGCAATCCGAACGGATTTGAGT
The DNA here is from genome assembly GCA_016297265.1 of Butyrivibrio sp. GTDB lineage: Bacteria > Bacillota > Clostridia > Lachnospirales > Lachnospiraceae > Eshraghiella. Next base: position 93,368 of record JAEDHB010000002.1, on the reverse strand, counting down.
ACTATGTTAATCAAATTCATGAGATGGATGAATTTGTGGGGCAGCTGGTGGATACATTATCAACCTTTGATGAGCATACAATCGTAGTATTTTATGGGGATCATCTTCCTACCTATGACATTGAAGATAGTGATTTGATAAACGGCGATGTTATGCAGACCAATTATGTTATCTGGGATAATTTCGGCATGGAAAAAATCGACATGGATATGCAGGCTTACGAGCTGTCGTCGATTATTTTTGAAAGACTGGGAATGACGGGTGGCGTAATTAACGAGTTTCATAAGGAAAGAAGGAATGATGAGGATCAGGAAGCTTATCTTGCTGATTTGAAAATTCTTGAATATGATATTTTGTATGGTGAAAAGGAAGCATACAATGGTGAACTGCCTTACGAAATTACGGACATTAAGATGGGGCACAAGGAAATAAGGATAGATTCTGTTCAGGTTACCAACGGAAATACGGTTGTGAGAGGACAGAATTTTACCTGGGCAAGTGTGGTTCTGATTAACAGTGAACAGTATGAGACAAGCTTTATCAGCAGTAATGTATTGTTGTTAAAGGGAATCAAGGCTTCAGCGCAGGATGAGTTTATTGTGGAACAGAGAACCAGCGGCGGAAGTACCTTAAGCAGTACGGATACCTATATCTATGAACCGCATCCGTATCAGAACAAACCGCTTTCAAAAGATGCTAATCAATAATTATTGTCTTGGTGTGGTAATTAATTTTAGATTTAATAAAAGCTGATTTCAAATGAAATCAGCTTTTATTATTTGTAAAGCTATTTCTCTTCGTGAATATATCCGCTTTCTTTGATTAATGATCTTTTGACGGAATCCTTGGCATTGTACCATGGTTCGTCATGGTAATTGTAATCGTTTTTATTGATGAACCATGCAACATCATCCCTGACTCTTTCCATATTGGTAATAAAGAGGTCGTTGGTTATTTTGACAAATTCTTCCAGGTCATCGCCTTTGAGATGCTTTGCGGCTGCTTTGATAAGCACTCCATAATGCTCAATGCAGAACCCCTTGCTGTTTTTGTACAACTCTTTGAAATTGGAGTCTGACTTCCATAAAAATAATACCGTGTCAACATATCTGTCAAAGAAATTATCTATTCTGTTGCAGACAAAGCAAGTATTGTTCAGTTTATCTATGTATTTTATGGCCGAATGATTCTCGATTCCTTTTTTGAGTGCTTTTGCATTGCCTTCAGGGAGGTCCTTTTTCAGATCCTTGATTACCTTGTCAAAATGGGTCTTCATTACCCATGCCATGCCAAGCCTGTTATCTTTATTATATACCATTCTTATGTGATGTTTACAAAAACCCTGTGCATCGGTAAGCGCACGGGTGTCATCTTCCATATATGATGGCCCCATTGTATAATCGACAGAATCGTCTTCCAGTGTCTTGTACATCCGGCAGATTGGACATTCGCAATCGGAATTGAATGCATCATTAACCGGAATAGAATATAATGTTTCTTTCATGTACCTGTCTCCTCACACGTTATTTTGTATAATTATACCAAAATCCTTTCGCTTGTACAAATACTATCCGTATGTTATTCTTACAGAAGTGAACTTTTCGCTTCGGATTGCCTTCGGAAATAAAAAAAACCGAGGAATTAATCCTCGGTATCCTTTGATGGAGTGATGTCTACGAATGATACATCGTCATCATCGAACTCATCCTCGAAATCGTCATCGAAATCGTCATCTGCAGCATTCTTTTTTGCTTTGATTTTGCTGTAGAGGAAAAGTCCGCCTGCAACGCCGGCACCGATTGCGCCGATTGCCAAAATAATTTTGAAAAATTTCTTCATTGAAAAACGCTCCTTTCAATACCTTATACTCTATTTTAATACGAAATTACAAAAAATAAAAGCAAAATTTGTAAGTTTTCTGAAAATTTTGCATAAAGGAACAATTATGAGTAATCAAAATATCAAAACACCAATATATATAGAAGGTGTAAAAGATTTTCTCCTCAGTCAGACCCTCGAGTGCGGACAGTGTTTTCACTATATCAAGGTGGATGAGGAAGAATACAAAATAAGTGCATACGGGAGAATGCTGCATATTAAGCAGACAGGGGATACGCTTATATTATATAATGCCTCTGCTGAGGATTATGAGCGGATATGGAAAAAATATTTTGACCTCGACAGGGATTACGGCAGGATTAAATCCATTCTGCTGGAAAACAATCCTGTTCTTGAGCCTGCCATTGAGGAAATGTGGGGAGTCAGAATTCTGAATCAGGATTTTTTTGAAACCCTCATATCCTTTATTATATCCCAAAATCAGCAAATTCCACGCATCAGGAAAATAATATCTGAGATTTGCAAAAAATATGGTGAGAAGCTTGACGATGAATTGTATTCTTTTCCGGGACCAAAGGAAATTCTGGCAGCGGGGGAGGAAGGCATGAGGGAGTGCAAGGCCGGCTTCAGGGCAGCATATATAATAAATGCCTGCAAATGGTATCTGTCCCGCAATGATTGGGGAAAATATCTTTTAGAAATCCCATATACAGAGTGCATTGATAATCTTTGCAGAATCAAAGGCGTGGGAAATAAGGTAGCAAACTGTGTTGCACTGTTTTCATTGGAAAAGAGAGATGCATTCCCTGTGGATGTGTGGATAAAGCGAATTATGGAAGAGTTATATTTTGATGGCGAAACCAAAATTGGAGATATAGAAAAGCTGGCTCATGATAAGTATGGAGAATACGGAGGATATGCCCAGCAGTACTTGTTTTATTACGGAAAAACCAATGAAATCGGAAAAAAGATAAAAAAATAAAAAAAGTACTTGCAAATGAAAGATAAAGTGGTTAATATATAATCATAGTTAGCACTCAAGAGAGATGAGTGCTAATAATTCAATTCAACAGGAGGTTTTATTATGAAATTAGTACCTTTAGGAGACAGAGTAGTATTGAAGCAGCTTATTGCGGAAGAGACAACTAAGTCGGGAATTGTTATTCCGGGACAGGCAAAGGAAAAACCACAGCAGGCTGAGGTTATCGCTGTAGGACCGGGCGGAGTTGTAGATGGAAAAGAAGTAACAATGCAGGTTAAGGCAGGCGACAAAGTTATTTATTCTAAATACGCAGGAACAGAAGTTAAACTGGATGACGAAGAGTTTATCGTTGTTAAGCAGAATGACATTCTTGCAATCATTGAATAGTATGGAGGTAGAAAATCATGGCAAAGGAAATTAAGTATGGCGCAGAAGCAAGAGAAGCACTCGGCGCAGGAGTGAATAAATTAGCAAATACAGTAAGAGTTACATTGGGACCAAAAGGAAGAAATGTTGTGCTTGATAAGTCTTATGGCGCACCATTGATTACCAATGACGGTGTAACCATTGCTAAAGAAATTGAACTTGAGGATGCATTCGAAAATATGGGTGCACAGCTTGTAAAAGAGGTTGCAACGAAGACAAATGATGTTGCCGGTGACGGTACAACAACCGCAACTGTTCTAGCCCAGGCAATGATTGATGAGGGAATCAAGAATCTTGCAGCAGGAGCTAATCCAATTATTCTCAGAAGAGGTATGAAGAAAGCGACTGACTGTGCAGTTGAGGCTATTGCAAAAATGAGCTCTAAAGTAACCGGTAAGGATCAGATTGCCAAGGTTGCTTCTATTTCAGCAGGTGATGAAGAAGTAGGTCAGCTTGTTGCAGACGCAATGGAAAAAGTATCCAACGATGGCGTAATTACAATTGAAGAATCTAAGACAATGAAGACAGAACTTGATGTTGTTGAAGGTATGCAGTTTGACAGAGGATATGTATCAGCATATATGGCAACTGATATGGATAAGATGGAGGCTGTTCTTGACAATCCATACATCCTTATTACCGACAAGAAAATATCCAATATTCAGGAGATTCTTCCTCTTCTTGAGCAGATTGTTCAGAGCGGTGCAAAGCTTCTTATCATTGCAGAGGATGTTGAAGGCGAGGCCCTTACAACACTTATCGTCAATAAATTGAGAGGAACCTTCAATGTAGTGGCTGTTAAAGCTCCGGGATATGGCGACAGAAGAAAAGAAATGCTCAAGGATATTGCAATTCTTACCGGCGGTCAGGTTATCTCAGAAGAACTCGGGCTTGACCTTAAAGATGCAACACTTGATCAGCTTGGTCGTGCAAAATCTGTTAAGGTTCAGAAAGAAAATACAGTTATCGTTGACGGATTCGGCGAAACAGCAGACATTCAGGCCAGAATTGCACAGATTAAAGCTCAGATTGAAGAAACAACATCTGAATTTGATAAAGAAAAATTACAGGAAAGACTTGCAAAACTCTCAGGCGGTGTTGCAGTTATCCGCGTAGGTGCTGCTACAGAGACAGAGATGAAGGAGAACAAACTTCGTCTTGAGGATGCACTTGCTGCTACAAAGGCTGCTGTTGAGGAAGGAATTATCGCCGGCGGCGGTTCAGCTTATATCCATGCATCAAAAGAAGTTGAAAAACTTGCAGATACTTTATCCGGCGATGAGAAAACAGGTGCAAATCTTATTCTTAAAGCACTGGAGGCTCCTCTTTTCCACATTTCATATAATGCAGGACTTGAGGGAGCAGTCATCATCAACAAGGTTAGAGAGTCAGAGGTTGGAACAGGATTTGATGCTCTCCACGAAGAGTATGTTGACATGGTAAAAGCCGGTATTCTTGATCCTGCAAAGGTAACAAGAAGTGCTCTTCAGAATGCAACAAGTGTTGCATCAACCCTTCTCACAACAGAATCAGTTGTAGCTAATATCAAAGAAGATGCACCGGCAATGCCTGCAGGCGGCATGGGCGGTATGGGCGGAATGATGTAGTTCTTCCTTAATATCACAATGATTATCAATACCTCCGGAGCGAACGGATAATTCTGTTGCCCGGAGGTATTTTTTTTATTTACATCAATGGATGCATAGTGTATAATATTACAGTGTGTCCGATGGACATCTAAGTAATAGAAAATATTGGGAGGAATACTCATGGTTAGAGCGATAGTAGGAGCCAACTGGGGAGACGAAGGCAAGGGTAAAATAACAGATATGCTTGCTGAAGAGTCTGACATTATCATCAGATTTCAGGGAGGAAGTAATGCAGGTCATACAATAATTAACGATTATGGCAAATTTGCGTTACATCTCTTACCATCGGGAGTTTTCTATGATCATACCACCAGCATTATCGGCAATGGTGTTGCACTTAATATTCCTTATCTTTTCAATGAGATAAAGGGTCTTGAGGAAAGAGGAGTTCCGACACCAAAGATTCTTGTGTCAGACAGGGCTCAGATTCTTATGCCATATCATGTTGATTTTGATGCCTTTGAAGAGGAAAGACTCGGTGGCAAGGCATTTGGTTCAACAAAATCAGGAATTGCTCCATTCTATTCAGATAAATATGCAAAAATCGGTTTTCAGGTAAGTGAACTCTTTGATGAGGCTGCACTCAGGGAAAAGGTTGAAAGAGTGGTAGCATACAAAAATATTATTCTTGAACACGTATATCACAAGCCTTTGATGGATGTTGAGGAAGTATTTAATACACTTATCTCATACAGAGAGATGGTTGAGCCATATGTTGCAGATGTTTCACTTTATCTGGACAAGGCAATCAAAGAAGGTAAAACAATTCTTTTGGAGGGTCAGCTTGGTTCACTTAAGGACCCGGATCATGGAATTTATCCAATGGTTACATCCTCATCTACACTTGCTGCATATGGAGCAATAGGTGCAGGAATTCCTCCATACGAAATTAAAGATATTGTAACAGTTGTTAAAGCATATTCTTCTGCGGTTGGAGCAGGAGCTTTTGTAAGCGAAATCTTTGGAGAAGAAGCGGACGAATTGAGAAAACGCGGCGGCGACGGCGGTGAATTTGGTGCTACAACAGGAAGACCAAGAAGAATGGGCTGGTTTGATGCAGTGGCTTCCCGCTATGGATGCAGAATTCAGGGAGCAACAGAGGTTGCACTTACCGTTCTTGATGTTCTTGGATATCTGGATGAGATTCCAATGTGCGTAGGATATGAAATTGATGGCGAAGTAATTAAAGATTTTCCTGTTACATACAAGCTTGAAAAAGCAAAACCTGTCCTCAAGAAGTTCAAGGGCTGGAAAACAGATATCAGGGGCATTAAAAATTATGATGAACTGCCTGTAGAATGCCGTGAATACATTGAGGCAATTGAGGAAGAACTTGGAGTGCCTATTACAATGGTATCCAACGGCCCTAAGAGACATGACATTATCAAGAGAGTCAGCAAATTAAGCAAATAATTTATATATATAACAGCTATGGACATGTGTTCGTAGCTGTTTTACATTAATGGGGCAGAAAATATTAGCGTTATTATTCAAAATGTGATAGAATACAATATGAATTAATTACCAAGGAGACGAATAATGAAGTTTTGTACAAAATGTGGAAGACAAATTGAGGACAATGACAAGTTCTGCAAGGGATGTGGTACCCCACAGACTGTTGCACAGGTAGACGATTCACAATCACAGCCGGTTGTCCGGGAGACAATTATCAATGAGGAGGTTCCTCAGCAGACTCCGGTTACACCACAGCCGGAATATTTTCAGCAGAATCCGTATTCTGCGGCACAGCCAAATGCGGCAGGACAGCCATACACAACAGGTCAGCCATACACAGCAGGCCAGCCATACACAGCAGGCCAGCCATACACAGCAGGACAGCCCTACGCAGCGGGCCAGCCGGTTTCTGCACAGAGAAGAATTAAAAACATAATCGGCTATATTATGGTAATAATAATGTCACTGGTTAGCATGGGAATGTGTTTTGCACCTACACTCACAATTAATGGTGAAGAGAATACACTTATTGAGGCAATACGGGGTATTATTGATGATGGTTTTGAATTGATTACTGATGCAATCAGTTCAATAGGAGTAACAAACTATGAGACACTGAACGGTGTAATGATTATTTTGGTAATCATATCCATGGTGCTTATAGTAATGATATTTATAAAAGCCCTTGTTGACCTGATTATTGCAATTGTTGGTCTTGCATCAAATAAATGTGGTGACTGGCTTCCATCAGCTGCATTTAAGAGCACAATAGGATTCTATATTTCACTTATATTTGTAGTGGGCTTATATAATTCAATATTATGCAAGCCGACGGTAGGGATGATTTTACCGATGGCAGTATGTGCCCTGTTTACCATAATATTTATGATTATGACAGCCAATGAAAGAAAGGATACCTGTTCCAGAATAATGATTTATCTGCTGTCGATAGCTGGTTCAAGTGCAATGATAATTCCTATGTTAATGTTCGAAGGCTCAAATTATTCCAACTACGGAGTGATGTATCAATCATATTTTTTTGACACCTCGATTAATTCCATTTTGGTCGGAGCAGGAGCATTATTTGCATTTATTATGTATTCCTCATTAGTGGGATGCGCTGTCAGAGGTACATATACAAGAAGAAGTATTGCAATACCGGCGATTGTACTTGGAACACTTGGCCTTATTGGTTCAATTGTTGGTCTGGTAGGATTCTTTGTTGACGAAGGAATTAGGCCGGGTGTATCAATTGGACCTGCACCTATAGTTCTTGTTGTGACCGGTCTGCTGATATTGCTTTTCGGAATTATCCAGGTAGTATATGAAAACGTTGCGAAAAACAGACAGCAGTATAACGCATAATTGTATTATATAATTGCAAAATGAATTACTTAGGGATGGAGGCATATTGCCGCCATCCCAACATTTTAATACCGGTTACTTACGTTTTCGATAGAATGTGGAATGCCGGAGAATTCAGGAGTAGTATTGATGGAAACAGAAAAGATTTTGCAGGATTTCAAGGAAGGAAAAATAACACTTGAGGAGGCTGCAGATTTTTTTAAAATGGAACCTTATACAGACCTTGGCTATGCAAAGATAGATAATCATCGCAAAATTCGCCAGGGATATAGTGAGATAATATTTTGCCAGGGGAAAAACAATGAGCATCTTCTTGAGATTTTCGGAAAAATATATCAAAATGAGGGCGCTGTTATGGGAACCCGGGCTACAAAGGAACAGGCGGAGCTTATTATCAGCAGGTATCCCATGGCAAAATATGATGAGGTTTCGGGCGTGATATGCATCGATAAGGAAAAAGAATTGATTGGTAAAATATGTATTCTCACTGCCGGCACTGCGGATATATCCGTTGCGGAGGAGGCTGCAAAAACTGCAGAGTTTTTGGGAAACAGGGTGGAACGAATCTATGATGTCGGAGTGTGCGGAATACACAGATTGCTATCCAATATGGACAGAATGGAAGGCGCGAGATGCATTGTGGCCGTTGCGGGAATGGAGGGAGCACTTGCCAGCGTGATTGCAGGACTTGTTGATATTCCTGTGATTGCAGTGCCCACATCCGTTGGATATGGCGCAAATTTCAAGGGCCTGTCAGCACTGCTTACGATGATTAATTCCTGCGCCAACGGTGTAGCGGTAGTTAATATTGACAATGGTTATGGTGCAGGTTATATGGCTGCAACCATCAACAGAATGGGGGTATACAGTGAGTAAAACTCTATATTTGGAATGTTCCTCCGGTATAAGCGGAGATATGAGTGTGGCAGCATTGCTTGATTTGGGAGCGGATAAAAATGCGCTTCTGGATATGTTGGATAAACTGCCGTTTAATGAATACAGGATTGAAATTTCGAGGGTTGATAAGGCAGGGATATCCTGTCTGGATTTCAATATCATTATGGATGAAGATAATCATGACCATGATATGGAATATCTCCACGGTCATGCTGATAATATCCCGGATAAAGGACATGTGAATGAACACAGTCATGCACATGAACATCGCAATCTGGGCGAAATCCTCAGAATTATTGAACAGGCAGAAATGTCGGACAATGCAAAACAGATTGCCGTAAATATTTTTACAATACTTGCACAGGCTGAATCAAAAGCACACAACGTGCCGGTTGAGGAGGTTCATTTTCATGAGGTTGGAGCCGTGGATTCGATTGTGGATGTTTTGTCATTTGCTTTTTGCTATGACAATCTCGGAATAACGGATACGGTTGTTGAAGTAATCAATGAGGGCGGAGGAACTGTCAGATGCAGGCATGGTATTTTGCCGGTTCCGGTACCTGCAGTTGTGAATATTCTCGCGGACTGCGGAATTGCAATGCATAAAACAGGTATTAGCGGAGAACTGATAACTCCTACCGGAGCCGCTATTGCCGCTGCGATATGCACAAAGAATAAACTTCCGGAACAATATGTAATTAGAGGAATAGGACTGGGCGCAGGAAAAAGAAATTATGAAACTCCTTCAATATTGAGGGCAATGCTGATTGAGGAAAAACATAATGGCAATCATATTTTGCGCGTTGAGACGGATATTGATGATTGTAGTGCAGAGGTGCTTGGTTATACCATGGAACGTCTTTATGAAACCGGTGCAAGGGAGGTCCATTATTCTCCGGTATATATGAAGAAAAATCGCCCGGCTTACGAGCTGGTGGTTATCTGCACGGAGGATAAACTGGATTCCGTAAGAGATATTATTTTCAGAGAGACCACTTCCATAGGGCTCAGATATATCAGAATGGAAAGAAGTATTCTTGAGCGTCATGTGGAAAAAGTACAAACTTCACTTGGGGAAGCTCTGGTAAAAAAATGCGAATATGGAAGCGAAACATATTTTTATCCCGAATACGATAGTGTGAAGGAGCTTGCCCTTAAGAATGAAAAAAGTTTCTTGGAAGTATATGGAATAATAAGTAACGAAGCAAAACAGGAGAAATAATATGAAGATAAGTAAAGTGTGTATAAGACCGGCTAAATGCAGTCTGGATATCGGCGATGGAAGTGAGAGGAGTGCATATGTCAATCAGGATTATATGCTCAGAAGGCTTGGAAGACCACACAGGGGTATAAGCCTTATGTATTGCTATTATCCTTTGGATAAAGAGTGGCCGCAGAGAATCAGTGAGGCATGGAAGGACAGAGATGTAAAATTTGCCTGGGATTATCCTTATGATGATTATTTTCCGTATGGAGGAGGTATTGACGGCAATACGGAGGGAGAACCCTTTGTGTTTATGAAGGATGTCAGAAAGCATGGTCAGGATGTTATTCTTACCATAACCTGTGACCCTCATATTTCGGATGAGCATATTATCGGAATTGCGAAGGATTTAAGGCCATATGGGCGTATGATGTTAAGAATTAACCATGAGGCAACAGGAACATGGTTTTCCTTCAATAAGAGAGCGGTCTATCAGGAGGTCGCAGATTTTTTTGTGAGATTTCACAGAATAATCAAGGAATATGCGCCGAATGTGAGCACGGTGCTGTGCATAGGCTCTCTGGCGGCGGACGGCTCCGGAAAGGTTGAGAAGGAAGAAGAATTTACAGAGGCGATAAGAACTGCCGACATCTGGTCTGTGGACGAGTATGTTTCGCTTAACTGGGGATGGCCATACGAGATTGCGACCAAGGATACAACCCAGCACAGGCGCAGGGGCGTAAGAGAAGTGTATCAGCTTGTAAAAGATACATATCACAGGTTCACGGAGATTAATGGTGGAGTGGCAAAACCAATGGTTATGTCAGAATTTAATACCGATGCGGATGTCGTGGGTGTTCTTGAACAGGCTGAGGATGTCAGGGAATTCTATCAGTATATCCGGGAGGATGAGGAAAACTGGCTTAGCGGAATTACCTTCTATCAGTTCCGTGATGACGGAAGACTCGGACTGGAAATGACGGATTTCAATAATTCGGGAGTTGGTATTGAACAGCCGGTAATGAAGGCTTACAAGGAAATTCTCGGAGATAAATATTTTTATCCGGATATCAGAACGGGCGAAAATATGGAGCTTCCTGCCGTGCTTCGCTGGGGCAGTTCGGAGGATGCTGAAGGAATTGCAGTGGATATTGAACTTGACGGAAATCCTCACTATGCAGAAGCGTATTTTGAAGGAACACTTGAAGGAGCAAATCTTATCATGGAAATCAACGGGCAGTGGTTCTATAAGGCTCCGGGTGTAAAATATATTGATTTCATGCCGGCTTTTTTTGACAATTCAATCAACGGCAAAAAGACCGTAAAATTAAATATTTTTGCACCACCGGCAGAGGGTGTCAACGATGAAGAACAGGGCGATGACTGGATTATGAATTATTACTATACAATGACAGAATTGCCAAAAATGAGATTTGAATTTGAACCGGTGGTACACAGACCATAATCATATGCAGATATTTCCTGTACTTGTCAGAAAAATATTGAAAAAACAAAAAAAGGTATTGACTTTATTAATGTATGTGTTATATTACAAATAGAACACAAAAGGTATTGAGTTACCGGAAAGAAGGTTGCTATGAATATTCAGAAATTTACACAAAAGTCAATTGAAGCGGTTAATGGCTGTGAGAAATTAGCATATGAGTACAACCACCAGGAGATTGATGTAGAACACATGCTGTTGTCTTTACTTACTATTGATGACAGCCTTATTGCTAAATTATTTAAGAAGATGGAAGTGGATGTTGATGCCTTCATCAAGGATTGTGAGACCAATCTTGCCGGAAGAAGCAAGGTAATGGGGGATGTTGAACTTAAGTTCAGCCAGGCAATGAACAAAATTATGCTTTGCGCAGAAGATGAAGCCAAGGCTATGGGGGATCAGTATGTATCGGTTGAACACATTTTCCTGACGATACTTAAATATCCAACCAGAAGCGTCGTGGAATTGCTGAGCAGATATGCCATCGACAGAAACCGTTTCCTTACCGCTCTGGCAGATGTCAGGGGCAGCAAGACAGTAACCAGTGATAATCCTGAGGATACTTATGATTCTCTTGAAAAATACGGTGTGGACCTTGTTGCAAAGGCGAGGGAACAGAAACTTGATCCGGTTATCGGGCGTGATACGGAGATTCGTAATGTAATTCGTATTCTTTCGAGAAAGACTAAGAATAATCCTGTCCTCATCGGTGAACCCGGAGTTGGTAAAACAGCTGTAGCAGAAGGCCTTGCACAGAGAATTGTAAGAGGCGATGTTCCTGAGGGACTTAAGGACAAGACCGTATTTTCACTTGATATGGGGGCAATTGTTGCCGGAGCCAAATACAGGGGCGAATTTGAGGAAAGACTCAAGGCGGTGCTCGATGAGGTGGTTAAGAGTGAGGGTAAAATAATCCTTTTCATCGATGAGCTCCATACCATTGTCGGTGCAGGAAAAACTGATGGCGCAATGGATGCGGGCAATATGCTAAAACCTATGCTTGCAAGGGGCGAGCTTCACTGTATCGGTGCAACAACACTGGATGAGTATCGGAAATATATTGAAAAGGATCCTGCCTTGGAGAGACGTTTTCAACCGGTAATGGTGGATGAACCTACGGTTGAAGATACAATTTCCATTCTGCGAGGTATTAAGGAAAGATATGAAGTATATCATGGCGTTAAGATTACAGATAATGCGCTTATTGCAGCGGTGACGCTGTCCAACAGATATATTTCCGACAGATTCCTTCCTGATAAGGCAATCGACCTTGTGGACGAAGCCTGCGCATTAATCAAGACAGAGCTGGATTCCATGCCTGCAGAACTCGATGAATTGAGCCGTAAGGTAATGCAGTTAGAAATTGAAGAAGCCGCACTTAAGAAGGAAACGGACGATATGAGTAAAAAACGTCTGTCCGAGCTTCAGATGGAGCTTGCCGATTTTAAGGACGAGCTCAATGTCAAAATGGCGGAATGGGAAAATGAAAAGAACGCCGTTGAGCAGGTTTCACAGATTCGTGAGGAAATCGAGAATATCAATAACGAGATTCAGAAGGCGCAGAGAGAATATAATCTTGAGAAAGCAGCACAGCTTCAATATGGTCAGCTCCCTGAAATGGAAAAGAAACTTAAGGAAGCGGAACAGCTTAATAAGGATAGAGAATTTTCCCTTCTTCATGAGGTGGTTGAAGAAGATGAAATTGCTAAGATTGTATCGAGATGGACCGGCATTCCGGTTGAAAAGCTTAACGAAGGTGAAAAGAGTAAAATACTTGGTCTTAGCGATAAGCTTCATGAAAGGGTAATAGGTCAGGATGAAGCTGTGGACAGGGTGACTGAGGCGATTATGAGATCCAAGGCCGGCATCAAGGATCCGGATAAGCCAATAGGTTCGTTCCTTTTCCTTGGCCCTACAGGTGTTGGTAAGACAGAGCTTGCCAAAGCCCTGACAGCCAATCTGTTTGATGACGAGAATAATATGGTAAGAATTGATATGTCCGAATATATGGAAAAACATTCCGTTGCCAGACTTATCGGAGCGCCTCCGGGATATGTCGGTTACGACGAGGGAGGACAGCTTACAGAAGCAGTAAGAAGGAAACCATATTCAGTCGTTCTTTTTGACGAAATTGAGAAGGCACATCCGGATGTGTTCAATGTCCTTTTGCAAGTGCTTGACGACGGCAGAATCACCGATTCCCAGGGTCGTTGCGTTGATTTTAAGAATACAATCATTATCATGACATCCAATATCGGTTCGCAGAATCTTCTTGATGGTATTGACGAACATGGCAATATCAGTGAGGAATGCGAGAAGGAGGTAATGCAGGAGCTTAGAATGAGTTTCAGACCGGAGTTCCTCAATCGTCTTGACGAGATACTTCTCTTCAAACCTCTTACAAAGAGCATGATTGGCGATATTGTAAGTCTCATTGTTGCTGATTTGAATAAGAGACTGGAAGAGAGAAATATCAAGGTTGAACTGACAGATGCTGCTAAGGATAAAATAATTGAAGCAGGATTTGATCCCGTATATGGCGCGCGTCCGCTCAAGAGATATATCCAGCGAAGCGTTGAGAATATATCCGCAAGACTTATCCTGTCGGGAGAGATTGGAGAGGGCGATACAATATGTATTGATGATGTCGACAGACAGCTTGTCGGTCGTAAAAAATAGCACGATGCCAACCCAATAATGCCCTGTGTTTATTGACTTTTTCAGTGACATTTTCATCGGGCATAATATGTAAAAGAAGACCTGAATGCAATCAGTTTTATTTGAATGCATTCAGGTCTTTGCTGTATTTGTAGCCAATATTCGACAACTTGTCGGTGAGTTCGACTTTGTCTACATCCAGTCTGTCGCACAATTCATCAAGGCTGCTGTATTCGTCGCGAAGCATGGTATTGACATAGCTTAACAGCATCATTGGATCTTCAGGTAACATAACACCGGTCCTTTCCCATTATTCCGTGCATGATTTTTTCACGGAAAAATGTATCTATCCCCTGTATCATAGAAAAATATTTGTTGAAAGTCAATCTGCGGATTGTTATAATTTAAAAAGAAATTCCCTTGAGAGAAGGAGACGTAATGGATAATTCTAACAAGAAGATAAGCCCCTGCGAGATGATAGTGTACGCAATGATGGTGGTTGCGGTAATATATGTGATAGTTCAATCCATACTCGGCAACAATTCTGAACTGCATTTTAAGATAACGCTTGGAATATGGATTCTGGCGGCTGTGGTAATATCTGATTTTATTGCGCCGATGCTTGATAAAAGATTTGAAAAGGTTGGAGAGAAGGCGGCAATGCTCTATCTGGGGTATGCGATTATGGATGCCCTTGCCTTTACAGGCGTATATATCTTTATTATCAATGTGAATATGACCAAAGAACCTCTGCATTACGCTTTTCTGGCATTTTCGGTAATTATGTTTTTGATGAAAACATTTATTTATAACAAATACCAGGTTGAATCGGGCAGAAATATGGAAGCGGCATTTGCCGAAGAAGAGGATTTGGAAAGCGAATCCGCGGATGAAGTTGCCGATGAAACCGATGATTCCCGGGAGGATAACGGGGATGATGAGTCTCGGGAAGGTGAACAGGAAACCCCGGAGAATTTGGATGATATAGAAGTCAACACCCTTGACCTTGAGGAAGAGGAAGAAATCAAAGAGATGATTTTCAGAAAAAGAGAGAAATAGAACTTAAGTATTATGAAGCCGGCGCCCGCATATAATATTTTATGTATTATTGCGGGTGTTTTTATGTGGAAAAGAATCTGGATTGCGGTTATGGCTCTGCTGTGTTTTGCAATGGCTTTACTGATGAAAAAACAAAACCGCCGGGAATATATTGCAACTGACAATAAATCGTGCACGGAGAAGATGGTTGCAATTACTTTTGATGACGGTCCGTCGCAGTTGACAACACCGGTCCTTCTTAAAGGATTGAAAGAGCGTGAGATTTGCGCAACTTTTTTTCTCGTGGGCGAAAATGCTGTTGACAATCCCGGACTGGTAAAGCAAATGTCACAGGAGGGACATGTAATAGGCAATCACACCTTCAGTCATATTATTCTCAACAGAGTGTCCATGAAAAATGCTCTGGAAGAGATTATGAAGACGAATGAAGTGATTGAGAAGATAACGGGGAAACCGGTGAAATATATAAGACCACCCTGTGGGGAATATGATGATGAACTGCTGTATTCCGTTAATCTTCGTCCGGTCATGTGGGATGTGGACCCGGAGGACTGGAAATGCCATAATGTGAGAACGTTGGTTGACAGGGTGGTAAAGAATGTTAAGGACGGGGACATTATTTTATTCCATGACATATACAGGGAATCGGTTACGGCAGCTCTTGAGGTGATTGACATATTGGAAAAAAGAGGGTACAAATTCGTGAGTGTCGAAGATATACTCATTGAATGACAATGGATAATTGTGGTATAATTAGCACCGGAATTTGTTATTAACGGACACAGGAGAAATCTAATGGATTTATTTGATTATATGCGTGAAAATAATATGAAGACAGATGCTCCGCTGGCATCCAGAATGAGGCCTTCCACCCTTGAGGAGGTTGTGGGCCAGCAGCATATTATCGGGACTGATAAATTGCTGTACAGGGCTATTAAGGCGGATAAGCTGAGCTCCATCATATTTTACGGGCCTCCGGGAACGGGAAAAACCACTCTTGCAAAGGTGATTGCTAATACCACAAGTGCATTTTTCAGTCAGATAAATGCTACGGTTGCAGGAAAGAAGGATATGGAGGAAGTGGTGGCTGCCGCAAAGGACAGACTGGCAATCAACAATCAGAAGACAATTCTTTTTATTGATGAGATACACAGATTTAACAAGGGACAGCAGGATTATCTTCTTCCCCATGTGGAAGACGGGACAATTATTCTGATTGGCGCAACCACGGAGAATCCGTATTTTGAGGTTAACGGCGCTCTGATTTCCAGGTCGGTTATTTTTGAACTTCACACGCTTGAGAAGGAGGATATCAAAAAACTAATTGTCAAGGCAGTGTATGACAGGGAAAAAGGTATGGGTAACTACAATGCAGTCATAGATGATGATGCAGTGGAATTCCTTGCGGATATGGCGGCGGGGGATGCACGACGGGCATTGAATGCAGTGGAACTTGGCGTTATTTCCACCAATATCTCGAAGGACGGAAAGATTCATATCACTCTGGATGTTGCCGCAGAGTGTATACAGAAAAGAGTTATCGGCTACGACAAAAACGGTGATAACCACTACGATACCATTTCGGCATTTATCAAGAGCATGAGGGGCTCTGACCCGGATGCGGCATTGTATTACCTTGCAAAGATGATTTATGCCGGTGAGGATCCAAAATTCATTGCAAGAAGAATTGTAATATGTGCCAGCGAAGATGTGGGAAATGCCGATCCTAATGCCCTCAATGTCGCTGTAAGCGCCTTTCTTGCCGTGGAGAGAATAGGAATGCCGGAATCGCAGATTATTTTATCCCAGGCATGTATCTATGTTGCAACAGCACCAAAGAGCAACACCGCCGTAAATGGTATTTTTGCTTCAATGGAATATGTGAAAAATCATCCGAATTATCCGGTGCCTGCACATCTTAAGGATGCCCATTACAGCGGAGCGGGTGAATTGGGACACGGACTTGATTATAAATATGCCCATAATTATCCGAATCATTATGTTGAACAACAGTATCTTCCGGAGGAGGTTATGGGCGAAAAGTTTTATGTTTCCTCAGAGATGGGGTATGAAAATACGATTGATGAACATTTGCGAAGAATTAAGGGACTGTAGAAGCAGAATAAGTTGATAATCCCTGTTTTCTTGTGTATAATTGACTCAAAGTGGGTGTTAAAATGCGAGAACAAATCAACAAGTATGCAAGAGGTACTTTTGAATACAATGTACCGGCGATAAGACTGAAGGAAAACTCCATAAATGAAACCGTTGATCTTAACAGAGGATTTACAGGATATATCTGCTTTGATGAGGTAATGAAAAGACCTCTTAAGGGTATTGCATATTCCGGTAATGATAAGGTGGTGCTTAAGAACAATGTTTTTGCCGGCGAGGAAATAACACTGGAATACAGCATCAAATGTGACGGAACCATGAGCGGTAGTATCATTTCGGGTTGTTTTGACATTGTCAGCAATGCGGGAGAATACAGGATACCATATTCATTCAGCGTATCGGCAGGCTCCTTTGATACATCCTTGGGGCAGATAAGAAATCTCGAACAGTTTGCTGTCCTTTTCAGAGATTATCCCTCTGAGGCGGCAGAAATTTTTGAATCATCCGAATTCAAAAATATCTTTATCGGCAATGATTTGAAGTTAAGAAATGTCTATAATGGTCTGGTTAAGGGACCCGATGTTAATTGTAACATAGAGGAGTTCCTTGTTTTTGCGCATAAAAAAAACAAAATCAAATACACCCTGCCTGTCAAAAAAGCATCATATTCAGATGTGACGGAGAATTTCAGGGACAGTATTGTCATAGAGAGGGACACCTGGGGCTACAGCAGGATTTTTGTCAGAGTTGAGGCGGATTTTATACATGTTGAAAGAAGCTTCATAGATACGGAAATGTTTATTGGCAATGCCTATGAACTGCAATACATTGTTGATGTTTCAAGGCTACACAGGGGATATAACTATGGAAGAATTATTTTTGAGTCTCTGACAGGAAAGGTTGAGTACAGCATTGAAATATCCCAGTTTGCGGATAATGTGAAGAATATAGGCAATCATGAGGTGAAGAGCCTTAATCTCCAGCTCATTAATCTCTATATAAGCTTCAGAACCCACAAAATTAATATATCCGACTGGATAAGGGATTCAAAAATAATACTTGAAAAAATAAGAGAAATAGACGACAGCAACCCGTTTTACAGGCTTGCGGAGGCTCAGCTTTACATAGTGGGGCATAATGAGGAACAGGCTAAACTCCTCATTGAAAATGTCAAGGATGAGATTGATACGCAGGACATTTCAGGGTATCCGCTGTATTGCTATTTTATATATATCAACACTCTTTATAACAAAGACCGCGCATATTCGAGAAGAGCGGCTTCGGTAGTAAGAGAATGCTATAAGGTCAACGAGGATTGGCGAATTCTCTGGACACTTCTTTTTATGGATGAGGAATTCGAACAGAATCCAAGTCTCAAGATGGTCCGTCTTAAGGAACAGTTTAACAAGGGCTGCCAAAGCCCGATAATCTACATCGAAGCATGTAACGCACTTAATGATAATACAAGTCTTTTGAGGGTATTGAACACTTTTGAAATCAATGTCCTTATGTTTGGTGCCAGACATGGAATCCTCAATGAAAAACTGACGGATTTGGCGGTGGAGATGCTTCTTGGCAACAAAATAGCAACCAAGGCACACCTCAATCTGTTGCAGACGCTTTATGATATGAATAAGAGCGTCAGAATTCTTGAATGTCTGTGTAAAATGTATATCCGCGCAGGCATCGTGGGAGAAAATGTTCTGCCGTATTACGAAAAAGCAATTGAAAATGAACTTAAAATAACACAGCTTTTTGAATATTATATTATGTCGAGAAACAGGGACGATATGAGTCCGCTTCCAAAGATGCTGTTAATGTATTTTGGATATAATAACAGTCTGGATTATCGCCAGAAAAGTTATCTGTATGCCAATATAATCGCCAACAGAGCTGAGAATATCCAGGTATATAATGCCTATCTTTCACAGATGGAACTGTTTGTGGACAGGCAGCTCATGGCGGGGCATATCAATGCTTTTCTTGCAGCAATTTATGAGCATATCGTAAGACCGGAGATGGTTAACAACGAGAATGCAGGGCAGATTTCTGAGATATATTATACATATCTTGTGGAGTGTCATGAACCATCCATATGCAGTGTTATTGTCAGACATAAGGAAAGTAACAGTGAAAAGGAATACCGTGTCAGTTCAGGTATTGCATATGTGAGGATATACACGGAGGATGCCGCCATTATTTTGGTGGACAACGACGGAAGAAGATACATAGATTCAGCAAAATATAAGCTGACAAAGATGCTTCACAATGAAGATATAATTAGAAAATGTCTTGAAATGGACAGAGGACTTGTCCATATAAGACTTGCTTTTTGTGATAAATTTGTAAAATATCCTCAAAAAAAGCTGGATATCATTGAATTCATCACCGGCATGGTTGCAATGCCTGAGATGAGCAAGTATTACCGCAATATCCTGCTTTCGACAATCATTGAATATTACTATGATAATTATGACAACGAAGGCTTTGACAGGTTTATTTCAAAAGTTGATTTGAACACCCTTTGTGATAATGACCTGACGAAGATTATAGAATTGTTCATCATAGAGGGACGCTATCAGGAGGCGTATAAGCTGGTTAAGCAATTTTCGGCAGGATATCTAATGCCTAAAAGACTTGCTAAGCTATGCTCCAGAGTTATCGAGGCAAAACCGGAGCCGGAGGGCACTCTTTTGGCTTTGTCATACGATTGTTTTGACAAGGGACTGGCGGATGATAATATTCTGGAATATCTTACAATGTATTACAACGGACCGACTCTCAATATGGTATGTCTTTGGAAAAATGTTGTGGGAACAGGCATAAATACATATGACCTGGAGGAACGCACAATTGCGCAGATGATGTTTTCACATACACATATGCCGGACATATACGAGATTTTTGACAGTTATTACATTAAGGGACCAAAGGAACGAATAGTTGAAGCATACTTGACATACCACTCCTATGAATATTTTGTATGTCAGAAGCCTATTGCCGAAAGCGTATTCGATACAATTGAAGTATGTCTTGAAAATGAAATGAATCTTGCAAAAGTATGCAAAATGGCTCTTGCCATGTATTATTCCGGTAAGGAAGAACTGAATGAATTCCAGAAGGAAATTGCGGAAAATATTGTTTTTGAACTGGCTAGACATTCCCTGGTGTTTCCGTTCCTTAAAAAATTAAAGAGATTTATCCAGCTTCCTTTTGATGTTACGGATAAGACCATGATTGAACTCCGTGCTAAGCCAACGGATAAGATTATTATTCATTATGAGGTTGCGTCAAACGGTAATAACAAAAAATATGTATCAGAAGAAATGGTCAATGTATATGAAGGAATATTTGTTAAGAGCTTCGTGATGTTTTACGGAGAAGGTCTTAAATACTATATTTCAAGGGAAACTCCGGAGGGCGAGGAGGTCCTCGAGAGCCGTGTGATTACTAATACGGGCTCCAATCCGGACAAATCAATAGGAAGATTTGAGCAGATTAATGATATGATAGAATGCAACGGAATTAAGGATAAGGAAACCCTTATGAAGCTGATGCATTCGTATGCAGTAACGGACTGCGTAACCAGACAACTATTTAAGCCACTGTAATTATCCGTCATTACAACGGAATTATGATGGGAGGAAAAACAATGAACGTCAATGATGGTATTTGTGTTGGAATTGACCTTTGTGCCGATTATTCCCAGCTTAGCTATTGTAAATTGAATAATGAAGAACCGGTATCCGTTGAATTCTATACCAATACCTCCAAAAGTAATCTTTTTACACCAACTGTTGTAAGTAAAACAATCGGCATGGAGCAGTGGTATGCGGGGGATGAGGCTGATACCAGCGGAAAGCTTGGCGAGGCAGTTCTTGTAAAGGATTTGCTGCGCAAGGTTGTGGATAAAAATCCTGTGCAGGTGGACGATGTTGCTATAATGCCTTTGGATTTGCTTAATATCTTTTTTGGATATCTTTTGCAGGCGGCCAAGGCGGATGCTGATTGCGATAATATATTGATGGTGTCTGTAACATTGAGGGATTATAATATTTCCGTACTAAAGGCGGTGGTAAAATCCCTTGAAAATCTCGGGATAGAGCGTGACAGGATTATCACATCAAGTCATGATGAAAGCTATATTTACTATACTATCAACCAGAGTGAGGATTTATGGAAAAACGATGTATTCCTCTTTGACTATGATGATATGGGGCTGGTTACAAAAAGGTTTTATATTGCTCCCGGCAGGGGGCAGCGGATTGTAATGGTCCATTCGGAGGATTATACGGAAGAAGTCAGTGCGAAACTTATTGAGAATACAGCCTCCGGGGAATATCTTGACCGACGTCTTTTGGAAATTGCCACAAAGCTTTTTGAAAAGAAAAATATCAGCACCGTATATCTTACGGGAAAATATTTTTCCGACGAAATTGATATGCCTGATTTTATTAAATTTATATGCGAACGCAGAAGAGTTTTTGCAGGTAATAACCTGTACTGCAAGGGTGCATGCTTTCAGGCGAGACAGGCTGTTACGGACTGCGGACCAAAGGATATGCTCTTAGCCTGCAGGGAAAGAATCACGACCGGAATTGAAATGAAAATATCTGACCACGGAAAAGACAAAATCCTTAAGATGGTCAAGCCGGGTGTTAACTGGTTCGGTGCGGATTGCAGCTATGAATTTATCGTGGACAATATAGATGAAATAGAGATTTTTCTGTCCCCTGTTGATTCTATGGAAAAACAGGTGGTTAAGGTTTCACTTGCCGATTTCCCGGACAGAAAAAACAAAACAATGAGAATTGCAATTTCTTTTTCTTTTACCAGCGATTCCAGATGCTATATGATGGTAAAAGATATGGGATTCGGAGAGTTTTTTGCCAGCAGCGGAATGGTGATTAACGAAGAATTACTACTGTAGGAGGGTGTTATGGCCGGACTTATTTTGTGCAGAAGCGTATATGCGAAAAGACCGTATTACATTAATAATATGGCCATAAACATATATTCGCTGGAAGAACTATGTTATTACATTTACAACAATATATACCTTATCGGCACGGATCTTTTTGATGACGGACTGATTAAATTCATCGGGCGCGAGCTGGAGGAACCTGAACTTGCAGGCCAGCTTGAGTTTCTTGTAAGCGAAAATGCCGGACTGGCTGAGCTGGTTACAACGGTGCTTCGTTCAGTGGATTACTACTCTGAGGATGAAATCCTTGATTTCTGTCAGGTGATTGAGGAGCTTGATACGCAGAATGTATCGTCAAGGCTGAAATCCCGTGCGGACAATTTTCTTGCCAACAGAAGATATGCCAGTGCGATTAAAAACTATGTTGCCATTGTTCTGGCAAAACCTGACAGCAGGCTGGAACCTTCCTTTTATGGCGATGCATGGCACAATATGGGAGTCGCCTTTGCCAATATGCATTTGTTCGGGGATGCTTGTGAATGCTTTAGAAAGGCATACGAGTTAAATAATAATCCTGAATCAAAACAGGCTTCGCTGGCTGCTGAATGCCTTAAAACCGACAGTATTAAGAATGACACAGAGGATGAACAGATGTATGTTACCTTCAGGGAAATAGAGACACTTATGGACCATGCTTATGAGGAAGCGGAGTATGCGGAGGTTGGCAGGCTTACCGAACTTAAGGCGGCAGGTGATATTGCAGCATTTAATGGTGTTGTGGATGAACTTCTTGCAAAGTGGAAGAAAGAATACAGAAATTATGTAAAATAATATTTGGGTGAGATATGTCTATTTTTAAACGAAAAAAGAAACCAAAAAAGGAATATGTGTACATAGATCCGGAGCTGAATATCGAAGAGGAATTTCGGAGACATAAGAACGAAGAAAAAAATGAACGGGAGTTCAAGAATATTGAAATGCTCCGGAACGTTCATACACAGTGCCAGGTGATGAGTGAGGCCGCGGATTATATCGGTGAGCTCAAAATAGAATTGCAGGCGGTTGAGAATTATCTTTCGGATGTGAGAATCGTGTCCTCGCAGGACAAAAAGACGGCAGCCGCATTGAAAAGAGTGGCGTCAAAGATTCTTGAGATAAAAGAAAAACGCAAAAAACTTCGCAAAGAAAAATCCAAGATTACCAGGCTGCAGAATGAGACTATGCAGAGGTATGAATCAGAGTTCCCAAATGCCCTGATTAACCTTCAGAACGAAGAAAAATACTGCTCTGCCGTCAAACACGATATGAATATGCTGGAGGCGGAAAAGAATTCCATCAGGGAGGACATTGACAATTACATATATAAGAGAAACAATATTCGGAATATCCTTGTCATCTCACTTTTGGGGATAGTTGCTGTTTTCATAATTTTCATTGCATCGGGACAGCTTAAGAAGGAGAGCGGGCAGATGCTTTTTACGATTGTACTGCTGTTATCCGCGGTATATGCGGCCTTGATGATAGTGCTGCTTAAGCGGGCGGCAGACAGCTTCGAACGCAATGAGAAAAAAATAGCGAGGGCAATTACCCTGTCCAATAAGACAAAAATAAAATATGTGAACGTGAGGAACAGTGTTGACTATCTTCACGAAAAATACAGAGTTAAAAACGCCTATGAACTCAGCAGAATCTATGAGATTTACCTAGATGAGAAGCGCAAGAATGAAAGAATTATGTCCGCATCCGTTGAACTGGATGAAGCCTGCGGTGATTTTGCAAGGCTGATTGGAGGACTTGGACTTAAGGATCCTGAGGTGTGGGTTGCACAGATGTATTCCCTTGTTGACGAGCGCGAGATGAAGGAATTGAAGCGTGGACTTGAGGAAAGAAAGAATAATCTCAGAGAGCGTATTGATTACAATTATGACCGTATTGACAAGGCAAAAGAGACAATAACGGGAATTATCACGGGAAATCCGGGACTCAAGGATGAAATCATGGAGATTGTTGAATCCTATGACAGATAATTCTTGACAATTTTTGATAAACCAATTATGATTTCTTTATATTTGAAATGCTATGAAAAAGAGTAGTAGCTGACCAATCCCTTTCAGAGAGAGCCGGCAAGGTGTGAGCGGCTTAAGTACGAGGGTTAGTGAAGTAGCTTTGGAGCAGTGCAGGTGAACCTTAAGTAGTCTGCAACGTGTCGTTCGCGTTAAGAATATGATGAGAGGCTGTGATGGCAGTCATAAAGGTGGTACCGTGAATTATTCGCCCTTTGCTTATGCAAAGGGCATTTTTATTGGCACTTTGACAAAATAATCGAATATCGATGGAAAGAGGTAGACATGAGTAAGGAATTAGAGAAAAATTACAATCCTTCCGAGATTGAGGGAAGACTTTACGACAAATGGCTTGAAAAGAAGTATTTTCATGCTGAGGTTGACAGAAGCAAAAAACCATTCACAATTGTGATGCCGCCTCCAAATATTACAGGACAGCTTCACATGGGACATGCTTTTGATAATACCCTTCAGGATATATTAATAAGATTTAAAAGAATGCAGGGATATAATGCCCTTTGGGTTCCGGGAACTGACCATGCATCAATTGCAACGGAAGTTAAGGTTGTGGAGCAGCTTGCCAAGGAGGGTATTACCAAGGAAGAACTTGGCCGTGAAAAATTCCTTGAGCGAGTATGGGACTGGAAGAGAGAGTATGGCGGAAGAATTGTATCCCAACTCAAGAAAATCGGTTCCTCCACGGACTGGGACAGAGAAAGATTTACGATGGATGAAGGCTGTAGCAAAGCAGTTCAGGAAGTGTTTATCAATCTATATAACAAAGGACAGATTTACAGGGGCAACAGGATAATCAACTGGTGTCCATGCTGCCTTACATCTATTTCTGATGCAGAGGTTGAATATGAGGATCAGGCAGGCCATTTCTGGCATCTCAGATATCCGTTATCAGACGGAAGCGGATATATCGAGATGGCAACCACGAGACCTGAGACAATGCTTGGAGATACAGCTGTTGCTGTTAATCCAAATGATGAAAGATACAAGGATTATGTAGGAAAAACAGTAGTTCTTCCAATTGTTCACAGAGAAATTCCTATCATTGCGGATGACTATGTTGATATGGAATTCGGAACAGGTGTGGTAAAAATCACACCGGCACATGACCCTAACGATTTTGAGGTGGGCTTAAGACATAATCTTCCTGTAATAAATGTGCTCACGGAGGATGCAAAGATTGTTGACGAGTACGAAACCTATGCAGGAATGGACAGATACGAGGCAAGAAAAGCAATTGTTGCGGACCTTGAAAAGGAAGGTGCGCTTGTTGAAATAGAGGATTATTCACACAATGTAGGAACCTGCTACAGATGTCATACGACTGTGGAGCCAAGAGTTTCAATGCAGTGGTTTGTTAAAATGGAAGAGCTTGCCAAACCTGCGATAGATGCGGTTAAAAATGGTGAGACCAAATTTGTTCCTGAGCATTTTGAGAAAACATATTTTCACTGGCTTGAAAATATCAAGGACTGGTGCATTTCAAGACAGCTCTGGTGGGGACACAGAATACCTGCATTTTACTGTGATGCCTGCGGCGAAACCGTGGTGACCAAGGAAAATGAGCCTGTTTGCCCAAAATGCGGAAAGTCAATGAGACAGGATCCTGATACTCTGGATACATGGTTTTCTTCAGCACTTTGGCCATTTTCAACCCTTGGCTGGCCTGAAAAGACGGAGGAATTGGATTATTTTTATCCTACAAGTACCCTTGTAACCGGATATGATATTATTTTATTCTGGGTAATCAGAATGATGTTTTCCGGTATTGAAAACATGGGAAAGGCTCCGTTTGATACCATATTAATCCACGGACTTGTAAGGGATTCCCAGGGTCGCAAGATGAGTAAATCGCTCGGCAACGGAATTGACCCTCTGGAAGTAATTGAAAAATACGGCGCGGATGCATTGAGACTTACACTTGTAAGCGGAAATGCACCGGGAAATGATATGAGATTTTACTGGGAAAAGGTTGAAGCAAACCGTAATTTTGCTAATAAAATCTGGAACGCATCCCGTTTTATCCTTATGAATCTTGATAAAGCCGATGAAAAGGATGTGGATATCACAAAGCTTACCGATGCAGATAAATGGATTGTATCCAAGGTTAATACCCTTGTTCGCGAAGTGACTGATAATATGGAAAACAACGATCTTGGCGTTGCAGTTGCAAAAATATATGATTTTATCTGGGAAGAATTCTGCGACTGGTATATTGAGATGGTTAAACCAAGATTGTACAATGATGAGGATGAGACAAAGGCAGCAGCTCTCTGGACTTTGAAAACCGTGCTTATCAATTCGCTTAAACTGCTTCATCCTTATATGCCTTTTATTACTGAAGAAATATTCTGTAATCTTTCTGATGAGGAATCCATTATGATTTCTTCATGGCCTGAATACAAGGAAGAATGGAATTTTGCCAAGGAAGAAAAGGCGGTTGAGACTATAAAGGAGGCAGTTAGGGGAATCAGAAATACCCGTTCGGGAATGAATGTTCCTCCAAGCAGAAAGGCAAATGTGTATGTAGTTACTACTGATGCTGAAGTTGCGGACATTTTTGAAGAGGGAAAAGTATTCTTTACAACGCTTTCCTACGCAGCGCAGGTTACAATTCAGGCGGACAAGACAGGTATTGCTGATGATGCAGTTGCAGTATTGATTCCAAAGGCAAGCATATATATTCCTTTTGCAGATCTTGTGGATGTTGAAAAAGAAATTGAGAGACTTAAGAACGAGGAGAAAAAACTCGAAGGAGAGTTAAAACGTGTCAACGGAATGCTGGCCAACGAGAAGTTTGTATCCAAAGCACCGGCAGCCAAAATAGCTGAGGAAAAAGAAAAGCTTGAAAAGTATACAACAATGATGGAACAGGTCAAAGAACGACTTGCCCAATTGAGCAAATAATGATAGAATTAGTGGGGGTTTGCCCCCACTAATTTGTTTTGTATAAGAGGTTTATATTTTGAATATTTGTGTGATAATTCCTTCACTGAATCCTGATGAGAAGCTAATGCAGGTTGTCAATGGGCTGCTGGAGGAAGGTTTTAGAGACATTGTAATTGTGGACGATGGCAGCGATGAACAGCATCTTGCCCCTTTTTTGGAAGCCAAAACTCATGAAGAGGTAACAGTTCTTAAACATGAGGTCAATCGCGGCAAGGGCAGAGGTCTGAAAACTGCTTTTGAATTCTGTATTGAACATCGTCCGGATATAGATGGTGTGGTTACGGTTGACGGCGATAACCAGCACCGCCCTAAGGATATCAGAAAATGCTGTGAAGTAATGCTTGATGTCGGGGATAAGGTAGTGCTTGGATGCAGGGATTTTTCCGGTGAACAGGTGCCCCCAAAGAGTAAATTTGGCAATAATGTAACAAAAGCGGTTTTCAGATTTGCCTGTGGGATTAAGATAAGCGATACGCAGACAGGACTCAGGGCTATTCCGGCGCAATATCTTAAATTTATGACAGAGGTAAAGGGCGAGCGCTTTGAGTATGAGACACAGATGCTGCTTGAGATGAATAAGCATCATATTGAATTTGTTGAACAGACAATTGATACCGTATATATTGAGGACAATGCTTCGACGCATTTCCATCCAATCAGGGATTCAATCAAAATATACGCAGTTATTTTGAAATTTGCACTGAGTTCCATTCTGTCATTTGCAATCGACTATGTATTGTTTCTGGGACTGGAATTTATTCTGTCGGGATATGTTGAAAAGTGGGTAAAAATTCTTGTTGCAACAGTGGGAGCAAGAATTGTATCGTCCATGTTCAATTACCTGGTTAACAGGAAGGCTGTATTTGAATCGAATGTACCGATAAGTAAATCAATGCCAAAGTATTACCTGCTCTGCGCATGTCAGGCAGGGGTTTCCTACGGCATGGTATATTTTCTTTCATGGTGGACGGGCTCGGGCAATTTCCTGACCTCAGTATTGAAGGTTCTGGTTGATATTATTCTCTTTATTTTGAGTTTTCAGATTCAGAGAAGATGGGTATTTTCTGACAATAGCAGGAGGAAGAAAAATGGCTAAGAAAGATGCTCCAAAGAGCAGTAAAAAACGTACTATAGGCAAGATAATCGGAAGAGGTTGCGCAATAATATTTTCAACAATATTCATGCTCTTCCTCATATTGTACGGTTCAATGTGGATTTTCTGTCACGGACCGTCAACTGCGGCGAGGGATTTATTTGTAAGTACCATGATGGAGACAGGCGCGCTCAAATTTTTGACAAAATGGTATTTCAGCAAGGAGGAAATCCTTGAAATTACTAACAAGAACTCAATGGGTAAACTGGAAGGCGATGTCGATACTTCGCTGATTCAGATTGACCCTGATAAGAATACCGATGAAGATGATGGCGATGATGATACAGAACTCGGTTATGAGGATAATTTTGATGAGAACGGAATCGAGATTTTTACCGTGACCGGACGTACCTATATGGGTAAGGTTATGATTGTCAAAGATCCATCCAAGGTGTCCGTGGGAACAATATATCCATGGTCAAGCTTTAGCAAAGAAAAATACGGAAGCACATTGGACAATCTTGTTAAGGACAATGGCGCTATTGCCGGAGTCAACGGTGGTGAGTACTGCTCCGACGGTAACTGGGGCGGAAGACCAAAGGGACTTGTAGTGAGCAATGGGGATATCCAGTTTAATGAGCCACAATCCGGAGATGTTATGGTGGGTTTCAATAAGGATAATATTCTTGTAATCAAGGAAATCGGCGATATGTCTGCCGCACAGGTTGAGGACTATGTCAGAAAAAACAATATCCGTGATGCGGTAAGTTTTAAGGATGTGGTTGGACAGGATGACAATCACTTTACCAAGCTTATTCTGAATAATCAGCCGGTGCCACTCAATGGTGCGGGCAGTGGTGCCAACCCAAGAACCGTAATAGGTCAGCGTAAGGATGGCGCAGTAATTCTTTTTGTAACAGACGGACGTGGACATGAGAGTCATCTTGGTGCCACAGCAGCGGATCTGATTGGTGTTCTTCAGGAATACGGTGCAGTTAATGCAGCCAATATTGACGGTGGAAGTTCTTCTTCAATGTACTATAACGGTAAATATGAAATGACCAGTGTTACATTGTATTACTCAACTTCTTCGTGGAGACTGCCAACAGGATTTGTTGTCAAATAGGAGGTGCCGTAATGGAAGAGATTAAGAAGCAGAACAGTGATGAAATGAAAGAAATCAAGCTTGAAGGCAATGCTGCTGATTTGGCAGATGCTATTCAGACAATAGATATAGAAGAGGACAGCATCGAAATCGAAGAGGTTTCACTCAACGAAGAACCGGAAGAAGCTGATGATATAGCGGAGGAAAAGGTTTCTCGTAAACAGAAAAAAGGCAAAAAGAAGATAGCAAAATTCTGGAAGGGATTCTATATCTATATTGGTATTCTTGCTGTTTTTATGATATTTGTATTTATATATGTGTGGAATACCATGAAAAAATTTCAGAAATCCCAGCCGGAGCATACGGTTGAGAGTCTGATAGAAACCCTGGAATCCGGGGATATTTCCTCCATTGAGACTACAGGAGGAAGTAAGTTCGAACCTGATTTTGACGGTACTGAAGACCTTAAAAATGCATTGGACGGCAAGGAACTTGATTATCAGCTGAAAACCACAGGTTCGGACAGTCTGACCTACAATATCCTTGTTGGGGATAAGGTAGTTGCGGAGGCAACGCTTAAATCCGACAGTGATAAGAAGGTGCTTGGAATAATCACTATTTCCGATTGGAAAGTGGATAAGGTTGTAAGCAAGGTAGCAGGCAACAGCAGGAAATACACAATTACCGCACCGGCGGGTTACAAAGTTAAGGTTAACGGAATTGAACTTGGTGAGGATGAATTGAAGGGGGAACCAAAACCGGTGGATAATGCTGAATTTATCGCAGAATATACCACTGCTCCGACAGTTGTAACATACAAGGTTTCCGGCATTACGAAGGAACCGGTGGTTGAAGCTTTTGATATTGCAGGCAACAACGTCAGCATCCCTGATTACGCAGGAAAGAACAAAATTGAAATCGGATATCAGACAGAGGAGATATCTGAGGATTTGAAGTCCTATGTGCTTCAGGTTGCATTCCACTACTCGGACTTCTTTACAGGAACACTTGAGGGCGAGCAGGACGGACTCGGAACAATCAGACAGTATTTTCCGGAAGGTTCATACTATATTGACCTTGCCGATAAATATCGCGTTGGCGATATGTGGATGTACAGTGATTTGATATCATCGGAATTCAGAGATGTAAGTGTATCGGAATATACAAAATACAGCGATACATGTTTTTCATGCAGGGTTAAATTTGTAAGGTCAATGGTACTTAATACCCATGAATCAAGAGAAGAGACAAGTGACGAGACATTTTATTATGTCAATATTGACGGAAAATGGCTGGTTGCAGACATTAAATCCAATTTGTAATATATGGAATATCAAGGGGGAAATATGAGTATTAGTCAATCAGCATATGAGATAATTCAGGAAGTTAAAAAGGTTTTATGCGGCAAGGATCCGGTTATTACCAAGGTGATGATTGCAATTATTGCAGGCGGAAATATCCTTATGGAGGATATTCCGGGAGTAGGAAAGACCACTATGGCCATGGCTTTTGCCAAGGCAATGGATCTCGATACCAGAAGGATGCAGTTCACAGCGGATGTTATGCCATCGGATGTGGTGGGCTTTTCGATGTTCAATGTCAAAACACAGGAATTTGAACAGAGAAACGGAGCGGTAGTATGTAATCTTTTCCTCGCGGATGAAATTAACCGTACTTCTTCAAAAACACAGTCCGCACTCCTTGAGGCAATGGAAGAAAAACAGGTTACAATCGACGGAAAAACGGTAATGCTTCCGGAACCATTTATTGTAATTGCCACACAGAATCCGATTGGCTCTGCGGGAACCCAGATGTTGCCGGAGTCCCAGGTGGACCGTTTTATGATATGTATATCCATGGGATATCCGGATGTTACGAGTGAAATGAGACTTATCAGCGCGAGACAGGACGACAATCCGCTTAATACTGTTAGGACTGTTGCGAGTGCAGCAGATGTTTTGAAGATGCAGAAGGAGGCATCAGATATATATATGGATGATGCCGTGCTGAGATATGCGGTTGAGCTTTGTAATGCTACAAGGCATTCGGAGAATATTACGCTGGGTGCCAGTCCAAGAGCAACTCTGGCACTTGTGAATTTCGCTAAAGCCTATGCTTATGTTATGGGCAAAACATTTGTATCGCCAACTGACATACAGAATGTATTTAGTGATGTAATCAGGCATCGTCTTGTTCTGTCAAATCAGGCGAGAGTAGCAGGTAAAAACAAGGATTCCGTTATTGCAGAAATTATCAAGTCAATCAATGTACCGGGAGTAAAATAATGATTGTTGCAAGGTATGTAATATATTTGGCCATTATTATTGCAATGAACTCGTTGTTTGATTTGTATATAGTTCATTTGCTGACAGTGGTTTTCGTGTCATTGCTGACTATATTGATAGCAATAACATTAATGATGAGATATAGGATAAAGGTTTATTTTCGTGACACTTTGCTGGCTGCATATCGTGATAACGCGTATGCAGTCCCTATTTGTGTGGAAAATAGATCTATTTTTTCTGCTCTGAAAATAGTTCTATATGTAACGGAAACCGGGATGGACGGCATAGATAAAATAAAGAAAATAAAGCTTTCCTGTGATTCTGACGGCATCAAGGAAGGCATGATATGCAGTGAATATCATGAATGTCAGACTGTTACATATCATATCAAAAAATACAGGGTATATGATATTTTCGGGTTGGTTTGTTTTGATAAAAAGAGTGGTGCGGTTAATGAGACGGCAATTCTGCCAAAGAAGGCAGCAACTTCGTTCTATCATACCGGATTTGCGGATACCAATCCTACGATTGCGCCCCATTTCAACAATCCGGAAGATGAACCGGAGTTGTATGACATAAGGGATTATGCTGATGGGGATAGAATGAGGGATATTCACTGGAAAATGTCGGGAAGCAGAGGAAAACTTATTAGCAAAATATACGGTTATCCGGTTCCGAGACGGGAAATTCTTTTGATAGATATTGCAAATCCTTCAGCGGATTTGGAAGAATTGTACTCCAGAGTGGCTTCCTGCGTAAATAAATATCATTACTGCTATATGGGTAAAAAATTTGAAGAAGGTAAAATTGATACCTTTTCAGACTATGTACTGTTTTTTATGGGGCTGTATAATGCTTCCGCAGCGGAGGATACAATAGAGAAATTCTGCAGGCTTTACATGAATGAGAGTTGTCATGTGTATCTGATTTCCACAGAAAAGGGAGAGTCGCTTGCGTCACGACGCAGAATGCTGGAGGATTATTTTGAGGTAAGTTGTTGTGTTGAAGAGTAATGAAGATATTAAGAAGGTTATTTACAATTTCATATTGTCATATATTGGAATCATTCTTTTGATTTTTATGCTTGTGGAACCCTTTGAGTATTTCTGCTACAGTTGCGGTTACTGCAAATTGACTGCAATATGGTCAACTCCGTCAACAGCGGTATTTGCGGCATTCGTAACAGCTTTCTTTTCTGCAACAGAGCTTTTTGGGAAGAAAAAACCCTATGTTATTCTTGGCGTAACTCTGGCAGTATTGCTGTTTGTAGTAATAAACCGCTTTGAAATCGCCTACGGAAGTGCAATGTATTACAACGCAGTTGTAGAAAAGATGGCGATGAAATATGGTTCTGATTTGTGGTTTGCGGATTGTACGGAGACTATCAGAAACGGCGCAAGGGTTGCAATGACGGTAAATATATTTTTGATTTTTGCTGCGATGGCATTTACCGGTTCAATTAGTTCAGGCAGATTGCTCAGTATTCCTTTTATTACTGTTTTTTCTGCCTATGCAATAACCTGGTTAACTGCGGAGGAATTGTCAGGCATAATGATTTCTTTTCCTGTGGGATACATGGTTCTGTTGTTGTGCCTTATGTTTTCACTTAAAAGAAAAAAACTCAAAATAGATTCAATAAAGGCCGGTAAACTTTCAGTTGCAATATCGCTGGCAGTAACGGTGGCTTTGCTTATCAGCACTACCGTAAGGCCATATGAGAATTACAGCAGGCTTTCAATATATGATTCCGTCAGTGATTTGTTCACCGGCATAGGGGGCGTTTCAAAGACTAAATCATACGATGGAAGAATCGGACAGGACAAATCCCGCTCATATACCGGAGAAACGGATTTGTATGCATATATGCCAAAAATCAGCAAAAGAGCATATGTTGTGGGCTATGTTGCCGATTCATACGAAAACAGTACATGGAATGAATCTAAGGATTACAGTAATCCGATATACAATGTTTTAAATGACTTGAATGTCAATATAGGCAAGTATAAGGGCTGCAAAATTGAAAAAGCAGGTCAGACGGAAGGACCGGAATTCAAGTTTTCCTATTTCGATGAAACACAAAACAGGTCATTTTTTACGGACCTTAACAGCATAGGATCTCTTGAACTGTTAATATATATCAATGATCGTTATACGGGTCAGTACAGCCCGGATGTTACCGAAAGAGCGCAAAAAGAATGTATGGGTAAAATGAAGAATGAGGAGGACTGGCAGAAGATATGGGATGAATGCGAGGATGTCAATGTAAGAGTGAGTCTTCAGAATCCTAAAAGGGAAAACATATTAGTCATTCTTCAGTATGTAAAAAACTATTTAGCTGAAAATTATCAATATACCCTTTCGCCCGGAAAGGTTCCGAAAGGAAAGGATGCAATAAATTATTTTATGTTTGAAAACAAAAAGGGGTACTGTACCTATTTTGCATCCGCAGCAACAATGCTTTTGCGACAGGCAGGTATTCCGGCAAGATATGTGGAAGGATATTCCTTTGTTACGGGTGAGCTTAAGGGGGAAGAAACAGGCTATCAGTATAACGATATGGAATTCACCTTTGGTGAAGCTGAATACAAATTTGAGGTGCCTGACAGCTGTGCACATGCGTGGGTTCAGGTATATTTTGAAGATATAGGATGGATTAATTTTGATCCTACTCCGGCGGCAAATATCGGTTCCCAACCAACAAGTGAGGATGAGACCACAGAACCGGCAACTACAACGGCACAGGAAACCACAGGAGAACAAATGACCACCGGTGAGGAAAAGACCACCTTAGAAGCAGTCTCCAGCGGAACCAGCGAAACAACGGTTAGTCCGGAAACCGTTGAAACGACGGAAAAATCAGAGAAAACCGTAAATAAGATTGTGATTTTTATTGTTGCTATCCTGGGCATTATTCTCTTATGTGTATTTATTTTGTACATTCGATATATTTTGCTATCCAATAGAAAGAAAAGGATTTACAATAATGAGGACGGAAATACCGCTGATAATATCAAGTGGATATACTCGCATTATGTAAAGATTTTTGAACTGGGAGAGTTGCATCACAGGCATTATATGACGGAGCAGCAATATGCGGAAGCAATAATGGAAAAATTTGACTGCATTACCGAAGAAGATGTTTTATCAATGGTGGACATAATTGAAAAAACATTATATAGTAATACAGAAGCCAATGGGGAAGATTTGATTAATGCAAGAAGCATTGTTGAAAGATTGGTTAAAAATATTCATTCCGAGGTTGGTTTATTTACAAGAATTATTCACAAATATTATCATGTTTTATAAGCATACGAAAGGGATTTATTATGAGAAAAATAGCAAAATATATTATAGCGGGCGCAATGCTTGTATTGCCCATGCTTTTTATTGGACATAAAACAGAAGCGAAGGATTCCAAAGGCAATATCGTAGTTGTGATAGATGCCGGACACGGTGAGGCGGATTCCGGTTCAATAGGAACAACCCAGGTGTATGAGGCGAATGTTAATCTTGCCATTGCAAAGAGTTTTCAGAAGTATCTTGCACAATACGAGGGCGTAAGTGTATATCTTACCAGGTCCGACAATGAGTGGATGACCAATACCGGAAGGGCGATGATTGCAAAATCACTTCATGCAGACTTCCTTATCAGTGTGCATAATAATAGTGGTTCTTCAACCAATTCGGGTTCCATTGTATATAAATCAATCAGTCCATTATATACGCAGGCAACCAATGACATGGGAAATCTTATCAATGCGAAGCTTGAGGCAATAGGAATTGCCAATGGCGGTGTCCAGACAAGACCGGACGACAGATTTCCAAACGAGGATTACTACACACTTATTGCGGAGGGTGTTAGAGCAGGTTTTCCTTCAATTATTGTTGAGCATTTGTTTTTGAGCAATCCTTCGGACTGTGAACTTGTATCCAATCCTGACGGAACCGTGAAGACGGATATGACGGATAAGATGGGACAGGCGGATGCAGAGGCGGTTGCAGAATATTTTCAGCTTAAGAAAAGAACTGCCGTGGCAGATGATGAGACAACCATCAACCTGAGGAAAAATTACGGTGTAACCCTTTCTACAAAGGACGGCTCTGCAGGTAAATGGTATTCTAATGATACTCAGGTTGCAACGGTTGATGAAAATGGTGTTGTAACCGCAGTGGGCGCGGGTGCTGCCAATATCGTGTACAAAGTCAACGGAGAAAACGGGGGCTCCTGTACCATTAATGTTGAAGAGGTTAAGCCAAAGAGTATTACAGGCGGTATTGACCCAACCTTCTATGAGACCGCGGATGACATGGATAAGATAGATTTGAGCACCGCCTTCGGTTTTGTAACTTACACGGATGGTACTAGCAGAAAGGTTGCTCTTGATACTGTCGGCGAAGTGGATAAAGCAAAAGTGGGTGTTCAGGATATTGCTGTAAGCTATCAGGGACTCAATGGTATTTTGCGCATAATTAATAATAATGAGAGTTATGTTCCGGAGGTTACACAGCCGGTTGAGCCTGATGAACCTTTGGAGGAGGAGACAACCGTGGAGGCAGTCAAAACCGAAGAGGCAAAAGAGGATGCCGAAGAGACGGCAGAGGAATCCAAAATTGATGTTAAAAGTGTTATTAAATATGTTCTTGTGGTAGTTATAGTTCTTCTTATTGGTGGAATTCTGTATCTGATGGAGAACAACAAAAGACATGGAAACAGATATAGAAGGAGAAGATATTAATGGTTAAGGCAAAATACTATCTGGGTATCGCTGTTGTTGCGATAGCAGCTTTTTTTGGAATAAGCAGGAATACGGAAGCCAAGGATTCAAACGGTGATTATGTGGTAATAGTTGATGCAGGTCATGGCGGTATTGACGGAGGTGCTGCATCCTTTGGCAAGAATGAAGATGTTTTGAACTGGAATATTGCGTGTGCCCTTAAGGCGGAATTGGAAACCTATGCAGGAGTCAGAGTATATTTTACCCGTGGCTCTGCTGAATGGAATACCAACACAGCCAGGGGAAGAATGGGGAAAATGTTATCTGCAGATTTGTTCGTATCCTGCCATAATAACAGTTCCACCGACAATTCAGTGCGCGGTGTGTCAGTGTACGGAACCATTGCACCTCAATTCAAATCCAAAATGCAGACATTGGCAAGTTCCGTATGTGAAAAAATAGCAGCACTCGGAATAACCAATCGCGGATATATGTGCCGTCCTGATGATGTCGATCCAAGTGTTGATTATTATACTGCACTTGCTGAAGCGGCAAAATGTAATATTCCGGGCATTATTATCGAGCATGTTTTTCTTAGTAATTCCCAGGATTCAGCATGGATTAATACGAATGAAAATCAGATAAAATGCGGAGTCTCTGATGCCACCGCAATTGCTTCTTATCTGGGACTTTCCAAAAGAGGCGTGGCACCGGGGGAAAGCATTGTTTTGCACAGGACCTACAGTGCACATATCGTCAATGGCGGAGATTCATTTACTTCATCCAATAATAAAGTGGCATATGTAAATTCACAGGGAATAATCACAGCCGTGGGCACGGGAAGTGCCGAGATAAAATGTAACGGTAAGGTTATCAAGGTGACCGTTCCTGAGGTGAAGATGATGGGAATTGCCGCAGGCCTTAATCCGACCTTTTATGACGGGGACAGTGTTAAAGCCTTTGATAAGAGTAAAATAATAGTTAAGGCTGTATATTCTGACGGTAGCGTAAAGCAGATTACATCCGGCTATACCGTGGGCAGTATCACCAAGGTATCGGAGGCATACGCCTATGATATTCCAATAAAATACAATGGTTTCAGCTGCAATCTGAGACTGTATAATAACGGAGCATACGGAAGTTATTCCGATAACCATGCAGTTAACGGAACCAATGCAGATATTTTGAAATATCCTGTGGTATATAACGGAATCAATACAGGCATTGCAATAAAAACCGGCAATGGAATGAATGTAACAGTGCCTGCAATTGCTGTGGAACAGACTCCTACAGAGCCACCTACAGAGCCTCCTACAGAGGCACCTACGCAGCCACCTACAGAGACTCCTGCAGCGACGGAAGCAGTCACAACCGAAGCTGAAACCTCAAGCCAAAGCGAGGCGGAGGTCACTATGGGCACATCTGAGATGGAGACAAAAGTCCTTAGTGAAGAGAAGAAGGACAATAAATCAGATAACAAAGTAAAGATATATGTGCTTATAGCGGCAATCATTCTTATGGTGGGAATTATTGTAACATTATTCCTTTTGATTAAGAACAGAAAAAGCGGAGGCGGGGATGAATAAGATTCTCTATGCGATGGACAAGGAAAAAAAGATGATATGATTGATACTCTCTAAATCAAAGAAACAGAAAAACCGGCCGTTTGGCCGGTTTTTCTCGTCTTTTTATAGCTTTGATATTATTTTCTTGTTGATAATTCTTAAGAAAATAAAGGTTACTGTTGCTGACATTATTTCTGCGATTGGAAATGCAATCCAGACATAGTCGACATTGCCAATCAGTGACAGGAAATATGCGGCAGGAAGCAATACTACAAGCTGACGCATTATAGAGGTTATCATGCCGTAGATACTTTTTCCCAAAGCCTGAAACAAGGTTCCGGTAATAATACAGAAGGCAGCAACGGGAAGGTGGACACCGATGATTCGGAGTGCCGTTTTACCCATTGTAAGCATTTCTTCTGTGCAGTTAAACGGCATCAGAAGCAGGTTTGGAACAAGTTCAAAAGCAAGGGCTCCGATTAACATAATGCAGGTTGCAACTGCCCATGCAAACCTCCAGGATTTGACCAGCCGCTCCTTGTTTCTTGCACCGTAATTGTATGCAATGATGGGAATTACGCCGCTGTTGAGGCCGAAAACAGGCATAAAGACAAAACTCTGCAATTTAAAATATATACCGAATATTGATACGGCATCGGTACTGAATTTGTACAAAATACGGTTCATAATATATACCATTATCGAACCGATGCACTGCATTATTATTGATGGAATTGCAATGATATATATTTCCGTAATCAGTTTAATATCCGGACGAAAGCGTTTGAAACTGATATGGATTTCATGGTTGCATTTCAAGTTGAGTATAAGTGCAAGAACTGCAGCTACGCACTGACCGATAACGGTTGCGGTTGCAGCACCTTTTACACCCATTGCAGGAGCACCACAGTATCCGAAAATAAGAATAGGATCCAGAATAAGATTGACTATTGCACCGGTACCCTGAGTAATCATGGTAAGCATGGTTTTTCCTGTGGAGGAAAGCAGACGCTCCAGCATAATCTGACTAAATACACCAAAAGAAAATATCATGCATATTGAAAGATAATCTTTTCCGTATGAATAGATTGAACTGATTCTTGTCTGGGTGGAATAGAAGGGTCCGACCACTTTGAAACCAAGGATAAGAAATACTATATAGGTAACAAAGGCAAGAAATAAGCCGTTGACAGCTGATTTGTTGACTCTTTCCGAATTCTTTTCTCCCAACGCCTTTGACAGTATTGCATTGACACCGACACTGGTTCCGACAGCAAAGCCTATCATTACTGTCTGAAGAGGAAATGCCATTGAGAGGGCCGTTAATGCATCCGGGTGGATCCTTGCTACGAAAATACTGTCGACGATATTGTACAAGGCCTGAACAAGCATGGAAATCATCATAGGTAAGGATATGGATATTACCAGTTTTTTGATGGGCATGGTTCCCATTTTGTTTTCTGCTGTGCTATTCATTAATTCTTTTCCTTTCAAATTGCAACAGCGTCTCAAAGGAGACGCTGAGTGTATATGTTACTGGTTGGCTGAATTCTTTTTAGCCCTGTATCTTAAGGTTGAATCGAGAATTTTCTTTCTGATTCTTAAACTCTTTGGTGTAACCTCAAGCAATTCGTCCGTATCAATGAATTCAAGGGACTGTTCAAGACTCATAATCTTTGGAGGAACAAGTCTCAAGGCTTCATCTGCGCTTGATGAACGGGTATTGGAAAGGTGTTTTGTCTTACATACATTTACCTCTATGTCCTCCGCACGACCGGTCTGACCAACAATCATTCCGCCGTATACCTTTGTTCCCGGGCCGATGAAAAGAGTTCCTCGTTCCTGAGCGTTGAAGAGTCCGTAGGTGATGGATTCGCCGCTTTCAAATGCTATGAGGGAACCCTGTTTTCTGTACTGGATTTCTCCTTTGTAAGGGCCGTATTCATCAAAAATGGTATTAATAACACCGCTTCCCTTGGTGTCCGTGAGAAATTCATTGGTGTATCCGATAAGTCCTCTTGAAGGAATTGAGAATTCAAGTCTTGTTGTGCCGTCTGCAAGAGGTGCCATACCGTTGAGTTCGCCCTTGCGGATACTTAATTTTTGGATTACCGTTCCGGAACAATCCTCCGGAACATCAACATATGCAATTTCCATCGGTTCAAGCTTGTTGCCACGCTCGTCATAGTGGTAGAGAACCTCGGCTTTGCTTACTGCGAATTCATATCCTTCGCGGCGCATATTTTCAATAAGAACTGAGAGGTGAAGCTCTCCACGGCCTGATACTTTGAATGCATCCATGTTTTCCGTTTCTTCAACGCGAAGACTTACATCTGTATTGAGCTCTCTCATAAGTCTGTCTCGAAGGTGTCTTGAGGTGACATATTTTCCTTCCTGACCTGCAAGAGGGGAGTCATTAACCATAAAATTCATAGCGATGGTAGGCTCGGAAATCTTTTGGAATGGGATTGCTACAGCCTCGTCCACGGAACAGATGGTGTCACCGATTTTGATATCAGATATTCCGGATATGGCAACGATGGAGCCGACGGTGGCTTCCGTAACTTCAATCTTGTTAAGTCCGTCATATTCGTAGAGCTTTGTAACCTTTACTCTTTCATGGCGGTCAGGATCATGATGATTGACAATCATAACCTCCTGGTTAACTTTAATTGTACCGTTGTCGACTTTGCCGACACCAATTCTTCCGACATAGTCGTTGTAATCTATTGTGCTTATCAGTACCTGAAGAGGCGCCTCAATATCCCCTTCAGGGGCAGGGATGTTTTTGATAATTGTCTCAAAAAGAGGCTCCATATTATCAGAATTGTCATCTATATTGTATTTTGCATATCCTGCTCTTGCAGAGGCAAATATGAATGGACAGTCAAGCTGTTTATCGTTGGCATCAAGCTCAAGAAGAAGCTCAAGTATTTCATCGCATACTTCCTCAGGCCTTGCTTCCGGACGGTCGATTTTGTTGACACAAACAATCAGATCAAGGTCAAGTTCAAGAGCTTTTCTCAAAACAAATTTTGTCTGAGGCATTACACCCTCGTAGGCATCAACTACTAAAATTACCCCGTTAACCATCTTTAATACGCGTTCAACTTCACCGCCGAAATCAGCATGACCCGGAGTGTCGATGATGTTAATTTTTGTATTTTTGTAATGCACAGCAGTATTTTTGGAAAGAATTGTAATTCCTCGTTCTCTTTCAATATCATTGGAATCCATAACTCTTTCAGCAACTTCCTGATTATCTCTGAATGTTCCGCTCTGCTTTAACAGTTCGTCAACGAGTGTTGTTTTACCATGATCTACATGGGCGATAATGGCAATATTTCTTATATCTTCACGACTTGTTACCATATTTTCCTCCAAAGGTTTTGTTCTTTTCCAAATACAAACAGTACCATTTTAACACATTTTTTTTTATTATCAACAATTTTTTGTTCTAACGGATGAAAATGTGGCATAATATAATAAGGATAAAATATTTAATCAACTATTGGCAGTGGGTTAATATGCCAGAGGTAAATAAGAAGGGAGAAACCAAAGAATGATTGAAAATATTATCGAAAACAATAAGGTTACCATAGTCGGTGAAGTGGTGAGCGAGTTTGAGTATAGCCATGAGGTGTATGGTGAGGGATTTTACACCGTGGATATATCCGTAAACAGACTCAGCAACAGCGTTGATATTATTCCGCTTATGGTATCTGAGAGACTGGTGGACGTCAATGAGGATTTGAGGGGGGTTCTTGTGGAGGCACAGGGACAATTCAGATCCTACAACAGACACGAAGAGACCAAGAACAGACTGGTTCTTTCCATATTTGTGAGGGAACTCAACTATGTGGAGACGTGCGATGAACATATCAGCACCAACAGCATTTTTCTGGACGGATATATATGCAAGCCTCCGGTCTATCGCAAAACACCGTTGGGAAGGGAAATTGCAGACGTTCTTATAGCAGTTAACCGTCCATATGGCAAGTCTGATTACATTCCATGTATTGCCTGGGGAAGAAATGCCAGATATGCGGCAGGATTTTCTGTGGGAAGCCATATTCAGGTAAACGGAAGAATTCAAAGCAGGGAATATACCAAAAAAATCAGCGAGGAAGAATGTGTTAAGAGAGTTGCCTACGAAGTATCGGTAAGTAAAATAGACCTTATTGAAAGTGATGAATAAAAAAGAAGGTTGACATTGTATATTTATGGTGTTACACTTTGCTTACAAATAGTTTAAGTAGAGGTCGCATTGTTAATCAGTAAGCTATGTGATGTGTCAGGCACAGATGAACATAGCCCAAAGGGAACGATGCCGAAGCGACGGATTCCTGAAGGTCCGTATGCTGGGAGTATGGTTAACAGCCATGCTACTGTCATCGCAAGATGGAGAGCTACTTGAAGTGTTATTCATTGATTGAGTAGAACTTTGAGAGTTGACGTTTTGCGTCAACTCTTTTTTGGTACAATAACGGATTATTAAGCAATTTGTTTTGTACGAATTCTTTATGACGGCCTGAGCCGGGTGTCTGCCAGGCAGGAATACGTTGGCCGCATATACATGAGATGAATACATAAATAGCAGAACTTATTCTATTTAGTATATTTAATAGGAGGACATATAGATGTCAGTATTTACAGGAGCGGGTGTTGCGATAGTTACACCAATGAACGCAGACGGCAGCGTTAATTATGAAAAATTAGCCGAATTATTAGAATTTCAGATTAATAACCAGACGGACAGTATCATCATCTGCGGAACAACAGGTGAAGCGGCTACTCTTTCAGAGCAGGAGCACATCGATGTTGTGAAATTCTGCGTGGATCAGGTAAAAGGAAGAATTCCGGTAATCGCCGGAACAGGTTCAAACTGTACAGCAAGTGCAGTTGAACTTTCAGTTAAAGCAGAGCAGACCGGAGCAGATGCTCTTTTGTGTGTAACTCCATACTATAACAAAGCTACACAGTCCGGACTTGTTGCACATTTCAAAAATGTTGCAGATTCGGTAAAAATACCGGTTATTCTCTACAACGTTCCAAGCAGAACAGGATGTAATCTCCTTCCTGACACGGTTGCAACAATTGTAAAAGAGACAAAAAATGTTGTAGGTATCAAAGAAGCAACAGGAAATCTTTCACAGATTGCAAAACTTATGAGCATTATGGACAGCAATTTTGAACTTTATTCAGGCAATGATGACCAGATTGTTCCAATTTTATCACTCGGAGGAAAAGGTGTTATCTCTGTTCTGTCAAATGTTGCTCCAAGACAGACACACGAAATCGTAGCAGATTATCTCAAAGGAGATGTTCAGAGTGCATGCAGAAAACAGCTTGATGCCATTGAGCTTATCACAGCTTTATTCTGTGAGGTTAATCCAATTCCTGTAAAACATGCTCTCAAT
Source organism: Butyrivibrio sp. (assembly GCA_016297265.1). GTDB lineage: Bacteria > Bacillota > Clostridia > Lachnospirales > Lachnospiraceae > Eshraghiella. The sequence continues at coordinate 50,081 of JAEDHB010000002.1, read as the reverse complement.
CTTATGGGAATGGATGTCGGACCGCTCAGACTTCCACTCAGCCCTATGGAACCTGCAAATCTTGAAAAATTGAGAAAAGCAATGGTAAACTACGGCTTAATTAAATAATAGGAGAACAAAATTATGACCAGAATAATTATGCATGGATGCAACGGCAAAATGGGTCAGGTTATCACAGGAATTGTGGAAGCGGACGCCAATGCACAAATCGTTGCCGGAATAGATATGTTTGATGACGGACACAATGCATATCCTGTATTTTCCAATATCAATGACTGTAATGTTGAAGCAGATGTCATTATTGATTTCTGTTCGGTAAATGCCATTGACGGACTTGTTGATTATTGTTCAAAAACCAAAACTCCGGTAGTTGTATGTACCACCGGACTTTCGGAGGAACAGATTGGCAGAATAGAGGAGCTTAGCAAGACCTGTGCGGTATTGCGTTCTGCAAATATGTCACTTGGTATCAATACACTCACTAAGATATTAAAACAGGTTTCAGCTTTGTTTGCTGAGGCAGGGTTTGATATTGAAATTGTTGAAAAGCATCACAGACTTAAGCTTGACGCACCAAGCGGAACAGCACTTGCACTTGCTGATGCAATCAATGAAAGCCTTCCTGAAAAATATGATTACAAATTTGACAGAAGTGCTGACAGAATTAAAAGACCTCAGAAAGAAATCGGCATCAGTGCCGTAAGAGGAGGAACAATTGTCGGTGAGCACGAAATTATTTTTGCAGGCGAAGATGAAGTTATTGAATTAAAACATACAGCTTATTCAAAGTCAATTTTTGCCAAAGGTGCAGTTGAAGCAGCAAAATTCCTTAACGGAAAAGATGCAGGGTTTTATACAATGAAAGATGTTATCGGATAATATTTTATTTTCTGTACATAATAACAACATATCAATAAAAGGAGTGTTGTTATGAGAAAGTTAAAATATTTAGTATTAGGTCTGGCTTTTTCGGCATGTATGGTAAGTCTTACCGGCTGTGGCTCTGACGACGATAACAATGGGAGTAACCAACCAGGTACTAGTCGAGAGACCACAACAAATAGAGAAACATCAACCAACCGGGAGACTGAAAGCAATGGAAATAATAATTCAGCAACTACCGGAAAACTGGATGAAATCGGTAACGATATCGAGACAATATTCGATGACACAGGAACAATGATTAAAGATATCGTTGAATAGTTTTTGAACCCTCTGTTTACTTTGCAGAGGGTTTTAAGATATAATAGTAATATATTCAAAAGGAGGCAGAATATGGATAAAAAGGCAATGTATAAATTGAGTTACGGATTATTTGTGCTAACCGCAAGAGAGGGGGATAAGGACAACGGATGTATTATTAATACAGCTATTCAGGCAGCTTCTGAACCTAATCAGATGAGTATTTGTGTTAATAAGGCAAATTACACTCATGATATGATAATGAGAACGGGATTATTTACGGTATCTGTAATCAGCCGTAAAGCGAATTTTGAGTTGTTCAGGCGGTTTGGATTTCAAAGCGGAAGAGAAGTGGACAAATTTGCTGATTTTTCGGACTGCAAAAGAGGAGCTAACAACATTCTCTATGTCACCGGCGGGACCAATGCATACATTTCCGTCAAAGTAAATAAGACTGAGGATTTGGGCTCACATACAATGTTTGTCGGAGAGATAACCGATATGGAGGTTCTTAGCGCTGAACCATCCGCAACATATGAGTACTATATGAACAATATCAAGCCGAAGCCGGAAGCAGTGGGAACAACTCCGGACGGACAGACAGTGTGGAGATGCAGAATTTGCGGATATGAATATGTCGGCGAAGAGTTGCCGGAGGATTTCATTTGTCCATTATGTAAGCATCCTGCATCTGATTTTGAAAAAGTAATCAAATCAGACAGTAATAATACTAATGCAGGAAAGTATGCAGGCACAAAGACGGAAAAGAATCTCAGGGAGGCATTTGCAGGTGAATCCCAGGCGAGAAATAAATACACATATTTTGCATCCGTGGCAAAGAATGCGGGATATGAACAGATTGCTGCGATGTTTTTGCAGACAGCAGAGAATGAGAAGGAGCATGCAAAACTTTGGTTTAAAGCATTGGGAGAGCTTGGAGACACTCCTGCAAACCTGCTTCATGCAGCAGAAGGTGAGAATGCTGAATGGACCGATATGTATGAGAGAATGGCGAAGGATGCGGAAGAAGAGGGATTCCCTGAATTAGCAGCACAATTCAGAGGAGTAGGTGCTATTGAAAAAATGCATGAAGAAAGATATCGGGCTCTTCTTAAGAATGTGGAGGCTATGGAGGTATTTACAAAGAGTGGCGTAACTATATGGGAGTGCCGCAACTGCGGACATATTGTAGTTGGTCTCAGTGCCCCTGAGGTGTGTCCGGTATGTAATCATCCGCAGGCCTACTTTGAAGTCAGAAAAGAAAATTATTAATATTTTACCTTTTACAAAATCAGGGGTATCACGGTAATGTGATACCCCTGAATCTTTATTCTAATTCTTTAATCCATATATTTACGCAGGCATCGCTTGGCATTCTCAAGTCGCCTCGTGGCGATAATGCAACAGAACCGACCTTTGGTCCGTCAGGAAGGCACGAACGTTTGAAATGCTGTGCAAAGAAACGACGATAGAAGGTTTTAAGCCATTTGTTGATGGTTGCTTTGTCATAAACCGTGTCGAAGGCTAAATATGCCAGATATTGGATTTTTTTAGGCGCATAGCCAAATCTCATAACATAGTATAAGAAAAAGTCATGAAGTTCATACGGGCCTACAAGGTCCTCTGTTTTTTGCGAAATAATACCATCAACCGGTGGCAGAAGCTCAGGACTTACCGGAGTGTCCAACACATCAATAAGTACTGATGAAAGCTCCGGCTCATTGCATGTATCCGCATAATAATTGACAAGATGTCTGACCAGAGTTTTAGGAATGGAACAGTTTACGCCGTACATTGACATATGGTCGCCGTTGTAGGTTGCCCAACCAAGGGCAAGCTCGGACATATCGCCGGTGCCTATTACCATTCCGTTATATTTGTTGGCAAGATCCATAAGTATCTGTGTTCGCTCCCTTGCCTGACTGTTTTCATAGGTTACATCATGGATATCCGGGTCGTGACCGATATCCGAAAAGTGGAGGATTACAGCCTCATTGATATTGATTTCCTTAAGGGTTGCACCAAGCTTTTCAACCAGATGGCAGGCGTTATTGTAGGTTCTGTCCGTGGTTCCGAAACATGGCATTGTAACGCAGATAATGTTTTTGCGTGAAATTGCGGCCATATCAAAGGCTTTTACGGTAGCTAACAGGGCAAGAGTGGAATCAAGACCGCCGGAAATGCCTATGATTGCTGTTCGGCAGCCGGTGTGGTTAAGCCTCTTTTTGAGTCCCATTGCCTGGATGGTAAGAATCTCTTCACATCGTGCATCACGTTCTGATTTGTCGTCAGGTACAAAAGGTTTGGTGCTGTAGGTTCTTTTTATATCCTCATCAGAATCTTTGAGGGAAAAGAATACATCAATGTATTCATCGTCGTTCTGCATTTCGAAGGTGGTCATGCGCTGACGCTCTGCAATGATTCTTCCCAAATCCACATCCGCACAGATGGATTCATTGATGAATCGCTTTGACTCATTGAGAATCGTTCCGTTTTCAGCAATAATGCTCTGACCGCCGAATACAAGGTCCTGAGTAGACTCGCCCTCGCCCGCATTGCAATATACATAGGCAGTTACCGTGGAAGCGGACTGGCTTGAAATCAGCTGCCTGCGGTAAAGGTATTTGCCCGTGGTCTCGTCGCTTGCAGAGCAATTGACAATAAGTGTGGCACCATTGACAGCATGTCCGGTGCTTGGAGGGCACGGAGCCCATACATCTTCACAAATCTCAGCGGAGATGATGAGCTTACTGTTTTCGCTGCAACAGAAACGCAAATCGGTTCCGAAAGGAATCTCGCCGATTTCCGGCAAAATAATAACGTCAGTGTACTGCGGCGCAGGGGCAAAATGTCTGGCCTCATAGAATTCTGAATAATTTGGAAGAAATGTTTTCGGTACAATTCCAAGTATGTTGCCGTTACAAATTGCAACTGCGCAATTATACAGCTTGTTCTGATATCGTATCGGAGCTCCCACGAAAAAAATTCCATTGAGCCCTTCGCTGTGTTGTGCAATTCTTATCAGAGAACGGTATGCACTTTCGATCAGAGTGTCCCAGAGAAAGAGATCCTGACAGGTATATCCTGTAAGGCACAACTCAGGGAAAACAATAACCTCAGCTTTCTCGGATGCAGCAGAATCCATAAGCCGGATTATCTCTGCTTCATTATATTGGCAGTCGGCCACCTTGATTGTCGGAATCATCGCGGCACATCTAATAAAATCGTATTTCATATTACCTCCTGAATGGGGAATTTTTGTCCTATCAGATAGTATAGAATATTGTTATCAAAAATTCAATATGGTATACTTGATGTGTTACTTATTCAGCGCTTTACTCAGCGCTGCTTCTATTGCTTCAGAAAGCATAAGTGAGGTATATCTGCTGTCGTTGTTGCAGGTAATGTTCTGAGTGGAATTGTTTTGAATTACCTGCGTTGATATATTCTCAAGAGAGGACTTAAGAACAGGATTTGAGGTCACAATGGTCTCGTCGCTTGAGACCATATCAATGGATTTTATCTGATCCGCATCCACCATTACTCTTATGTCGCCGTAGTTGCCGGCAAGATTTATTGAAGTTGTATATACTCCCGGCACATAGGTGGAGGAGGTTGCTTTCGCTTGCTTTTTACGTGATTTTCCGGTGATTAGAATAATCATAAGTACTACGAAAATAATTGCCAGAACAAGGAACAGAACGGTATAGAGTATTTCCTTGAATTTTAGAACAAAGATTTTTGTTTTGGAACTCATACTAAACTCCAGGTATCTATTTATTATAGAATATTTTGCATACTTAATTTTTAGTACATTATTTTGGGAGGATTTTATCAATATGAAAATAATTTTAGGGGCTTCCGGGCATGGAAAAAGCCATGAACTTTATAAAAGAGTGGTTGATGCTGCCTGCAATGAAGCGAATCGCAATTTCTATATTATTGTACCGGAACAGAATTCCCTTCAGGTTGAAAAGGACATTCTGGCACTTCATCCCAACCACGGAATGTTTAATATCAATGTGCTCACATTCGGGCGAATGACTTTCAGAATATTTGATGAGCTTGGAATTGAACTCAATGAAAATATTGACGAGCTGGGCAAAACACTTATTGTCCGCAAGGTTGTCGGGCAAGTTGCAGACAGACTTAAGATTATCAAAGCGTCAAAAAAGCCGGGATTGATTGGGGAGGTAAAATCCCTGATATCCGAATTAAAACAATACGGAATATCTTCTGATGACCTGGAAAGGATAATTGACGGGAATTCATTTGGTGACAGACTTTCACAGAAACTGAAGGATGTGGAAGTGATTTATGCTGCCTTTGAAGAATACATTGCAGGAAGGTTTACAACCACGGAGGACAGGCCGGAGGCAATGCTGTCCGTTATGGACAGGTCGCACTACTTTGATGACGCGGTGGTGTATTTTGATAATTTTACAGGCTTTACCCCTGTCCAGTACCGTATAATCGAGAAGGTCATGGAAAAAGCAAATGAAATGATGTTTTTTGTAAATCTTCCCGATGATGAAGCATACAATCAGATGGGTGGGGAAGAGGAACTCTTTCATATGTCCAAGGAAATGATTGCCAGATTAGGTTCATTATGTGATGAACATCATACTGATTTCAGAGTCGAGCGCATTGAGACGGATTTTGACAGCTACAGATACAAGAACTCCTCAGAACTGGCCTTTCTTGAGAAAAATGTATTCAGGTATAACGGCAGGACATATAAGGAGGAGACAAAGGATATAGAAATCCGGCAGTTGGACAATCCTCTTGAGGAGGTACAGTGTCTTGCAGCTGACATTATAGACAATGTGCAGAATAAGGGAATGATGTTCAGGGATATGGGCGTGATTCTGGGAGATGTGTCGCTGTATGCAACAGAAATCGAAAGAGTATTTTCCGAGGCGCGAATACCATTTTTTATCGATTACAAGCACCCTCTTATCGGCAATCCGCTGGTGGAATATCTGCGCGCATTGCTGGAAATCTCGACGACGGATTTTTCATATGAGAGCATATTCAGATTTCTGAAAAACGGACTTTGTGAAATTCCTTCAGATGAGATTGATATATTGGAAAATTATATTCTTGCGTACAATATCCGGGGGAAAAACAGATGGAGCGAGAATTTTGTCAGGGAATATCCGGGGGCAAAAAAGAATGACCTGACGATTGTGAATCATACAAGAAAAACTTTTTTTGAAAACATTGCCTCCGTCATGGACATTTTGATGAACAGGGAAACGACTGTATCGGAGAGAATTGCTGCGCTTTACCAATTTACCGAGGAAATGGGCGCATTTGAGAAAATGGAGGCGTTGAGTGAAAATCTGAAGGAAAAGCATCCTGACAGCACCTTCTTTTTGGCCAAATCCTCGGAATATTCCAAAATCTACAATTGCGTCATCAAATATTTTGAACAGATTGAAGAGCTTCTGGGAGATGAAGTGATGAGTGTTCAGGAATTTGCATTGCTTGTGGATGCGGGCTTTGAATCCCTGTCGGTGGCAATGCTTCCGGTATCCGTGGACTGCGTGACAATAGGTGATATTGACAGAACAAGATTGGAGCATATCAGGGTGCTTTATATGCTTGGTGCCAATGAGGGAGTAATTCCGCATATCAGCAACAATAACGGTATCTTGTCGGAGGCGGAACGCAAAAAGCTTGATGATGCCAGTGTGGAACTTGCACCGGACAGCACGAAAAAGACGTTCATTCAGAATTATTATATGTATTTGCATATGACTAAACCTTCGGAGCGCTTGTTGCTTTTTTATCACAAGTTTGATGCTGAGGGAAAATCGCAAAAGCCTTCAAGAATATTGTCGGTAATTACAAGAATGTTTCCGAAGGTAAAAAAACGCACTTCTTCGGACATCAGTCTGGTGGAAAGAATTACAAATATAGATAATTCCAAGCATCTGCTAACGGACAGTAATTACAATTCATCCATAGGACCGCTTATGATGTTTTTCCTTGCAAATGAGCCATATGCTTCCGATATTCGCAGGATGTTTGAAATCTATGCCAAAACAGAGGAGACGGACAGTCTCACAAAGAAGGTGGCACAGGAACTATATACGGATATGAAGACGGGCAGTATTTCGAGGCTTGAGACTTTTGCAGGATGTGCTTTTCGCCATTTTGCACAGTATGGTATTGAATTGTCCGAGAGAAAACTATATGAGCTCAACCCCATTGAACTCGGTACTATTATTCATGAGGCAGTTGAATACATATCAAGGGAGTTGAAGTCCAAGGGAAAGAATTTTGGAAACCTTGCAGCTGAGGAATGCAAGACTGTTGCGGAAAATTATGTAAACCGGGCAATGCACAGCCACACCGGAACATTTTTTGTGGACAGCAGCACCAACAGATATCTGTTTACAAGAATTGTTGATATGGTTGCAAGAACCATATGGGCTCTGGGAGAACAGCTGAGGCACGGTAAATTCGTACCTGAGGAATTTGAGTGGAAATTTGATACGCTGTACAAGGATATGCCAATCAGCGGTAAGGTGGACAGGTATGACCTTGCATATGAAGATGACAGGATTTATGCAAAGGTAATTGATTACAAATCAAGTCCGCAAAGTCTGGATATCAATGAAATATATGCCGGTCTCAAGCTGCAACTCATGGTATATCTGGGCGAAGTCGTTGACAAGCTTTCTGCGGATAATGCAGATAAAAAAGTAATCGGTGCTGCCGCATTTTACAATCCTGTACTGGACCCTATTGTCGATGCGTCAGATGATGTGGAACGGGATATTTTGAAGAAACTCAAGCCGTCAGGAATACTGGCAATCGAGAGTGTGGGGCTTCTGGATGAATGGGAAAAGAATACCTCGGATGTAATTCCGGCAAGAATGGGCAAGGAAGGAATAAAACATGGAAAGACCGTATTTACCGGGGAACAGATTAAGTGCCTTACAAAATTTGCTCATGAAAAAATGTATAACCTCAATGAACGGATGCACGACGGAGTGGTGGAGGCAAATCCGTATGAAGATAAATGCGATTACTGTCCATACAATTCCGTATGCGGTTTTGACAATATCAGACAGGATTACCGAAGAGTGGATAAGGTAAGCGATAATCCGGATCTTTGGAAATTATTTGGATTAGGAGGGGATGACGATGGCGGAATGGACTAGTGAACAGAAACAGGCAATTTCATATAGAGATGGCAATCTTTTGGTTAGTGCAGCTGCAGGTTCGGGCAAGACCGCCGTTTTGATTGAACGTATTGTCAACAGAATACTTGACGATAAGGACCCTGTATCCGTTGATGAACTTGTGGTGGTTACATTTACAAAGGCGGCGGCTGCGGAGATGAAGGTAAGGCTTTCTGCGGCTTTTGAAAAGATGATAGAGGCTAATCCGGGCAATAGCTATCTTATGCGTCAGCTGGCACTTGTTGATACTGCGAGAATAAGTACCATAGACAGTTTCTGCCAGTATATTGTGAGAAATTATTACAATTCTATCGGAATTGACCCGGCATTTCGTCTTGCCGAGGGCGGTGAGCTTATGCTCATCAAGAATGATGTTTTATCGGAGCTTCTCGAAACAAAATTTGCCGAGCAGGACCCGGATTTTATGAGATTAACGGGAGGTTATGCCTCAGGGAAAAATATTGACAAAATATATGAACTGGTATTTGAACTGTATGATTTTGCAAATAGTAATCCATGGCCGGAAGACTGGTATGGAATGTGTTTGGATATCTATGATGCAGATAGCGTTGAGGAGTATAAGAAGCTTGAAATTGTTACCAATGTATGCAACTATGCGAAGGAATGCATCAGATACAGTGTGGATGATTATTCAAGAATGATTGAAATGTGCACAGGAGCGGATGGCTTTGATAAATACCGTGAGCATTTTACCGAAGAAAGGGAAAGACTGTCAAAGCTGCTTGATTTTGACAGTATTGATGATTTTGTCAATGGAATTAACTTTGAGTTTGGGAGACTTCCTGCGGCAAGGAATGTTGACGTGGGATTAAAAGAAAGCATCCAACAGATTTATGGTGCGCTGAAGGACAGGGTTAAGAAAATTCAGTCTTCTTTTATGAAGGATTTTGACAGTCAGTTTAAAGAACTTCAGATGTGTAAGCCGGTGGCAAAGGCTTTGATAAAGTTTGTAATGGAATTTGACAAAAGACTCAGAGATTATATGACTTCTGCTAATATTATGTCGTTTTCCGATATTGCACATGCCGCACTTGATATTCTTGTAAAGCGCACGGACTCCGGAGTTGAATATACCAGAGTTGCTGATGAGATTGCTAATCAGTATCGTGAGATTTACATTGATGAATATCAGGACAGCAATTATGTTCAGGAAGAGATTATAAAGGCAGTATCCACGGAAAGATTCGGTAAACCGGATATATTTATGGTGGGGGATATCAAACAGAGCATATACAGATTCCGTATGGCGAAGCCGGAGATTTTTATGCAGAAATACAATACATATAATGATGAGGCTCCATACAGAAAGATAGAACTTCATATGAATTTCAGAAGCCGGAAAAATGTGCTGGATTGCATAAATGATATTTTCTTCATGTGCATGCATGAATCCGTGGGAAATGTTGAATACAACGAGGATGTAGCCCTCAATGTCAAGCCGGGTGAGGAATCTGTGCTTGAGGATGCTACAAGAATTATTCTGGCCGACAACAAGGAATTTGACGATATCAATGAACATGATTTGCAGGCGCATATGGTGGCTTGCGAGATTGAAAGGCTGATGAAAGCGGACAAGAGCATCAGCTATAGGGACATTGTAATCCTTATGAGAAGCGTTTCGGATAATGCCATACGATATTCTAAAATCCTTGAAAGCCATGCTATTCCTTGCATATATGAGAAGTCAACAGGATATTTTTCTGCAAAAGAAATTGTCAAGGTTCTTGATTTTCTCAACGTTATTGACAACTGCAGACAGGAAATACCGTTAGCAGGTCTTATGCGTTCCAGCTTTTCATATTTTACGGCGGAAGAGATGGCGCTTATCAAGGGGAGAACAAGGAAAACACATTTCTACGACTGTATTGTTAACAGGGCGGCAAAGACTGATGAGCTTGGAGTAAAGTGCAAAAACCTTCTGGATATGATTGAAAAATACCGCAGGCTATCAAAGATTATGTCCGTCAGCGAGCTTGTTACGGATATCATATACAATACCGGATACTATGATTACGTCGGAACTCTTGACGGAGGTGCTGCCAAAAAAGCAAATCTCGACATGCTTATCAGCTATGCAAAGGAATATGAAAAGACCTGCTATTCGGGATTGTTTAATTTTATAAGATATATCGAAAAACTGAAAAAATATTCTGCGGATATGGGGGAATCCCAGCTTGCCTCCGAGGAGGATGACGTTGTGAGAATTATGTCCATACATAAGAGTAAAGGACTTGAGTTCCCTTATGTCATTCTTGTGGAAGCTGCAAAGCGTTTTAATCTCAAGGATTCATCCAAAGATATTATTCATCATGACAGGTACGGAATTGCCTTGCGTCCTATTGATGTTGAAAAGAGAATCAAGTATTCCGCAACATACAGAGATATGCTTGCTTTGCAAATCAAGACTGATTCGGTGGGTGAGGAATTGAGACTTTTGTATGTTGCAATGACCCGTGCGGTGAACAGACTGATTATCGTGGGTTCGGCAAATCTTGGAGAAAAGAATAGTATGTGGGAGACTGCTTCACAGGGAGAAGTACTGGATATGAATTATATTCTGGAGAATAACACATATCTTGATTATATTATGCCGGCAGTTAAATCTATTGCATCGGACGGAAAATTTGAAACGGAAGTGATTTCAGCGGAAGATATGAAAACCTACATAAGCACAAGTCTTCTTTCACGTCGGGAATGCTTTATGGATAAGCTTAAGTCCTTTGACAGCTCACAGGTAAATGACGAGGATTATGACAAAGTATGTAAAAGACTGCTCTTTACTTATCCGCACAGCGCGCTTAGTGTTTTGCGCAATAAGGTTTCCGTATCTGATTTGAAGCATCAGAGCATGGAAGAACTGGAGGAGGAAAACCAAAGATTGGAAATTCCGGAGCAGCAAAAATATATTCCTGCATTTATGCGTGACACGGAGGATATGGTGCATCACGGAATCAATCGCGGTAATGCCTATCATAAAGTATTTGAATTGTTGGATTACACCGCTGCCGCTACCGGAGCCGATGTAATGAAACAGCTTACCCGCTGGGTGGAGGAAGGCAGAATCAGTGCTGAATACGCAGGCTATATCAGGAAAAACAGATTTGATGAATTTGTTAAATCGGATCTTGGAATAAGGATGAGGGCAGCGGCCTTAAGGAATGAACTGTTCCGTGAAAAAACGTTCCTGATGCAGGTGGATGCCCGTGAGGTGAATCCGGAAATCCTTGAAAAAGAGAGTGTTCTGATTCAGGGAATAATCGATGCCTTCTTTTTTGAAGAAGGCAGGGTGTATATTGTGGATTACAAAACGGATACGGTGGATATGGAGACAGGCGAGGAGTGTCTGGTCAACAGGTATGCCACCCAGTTAAGGCTTTATGCGGATGCAATCTGCAAAATAACAGGCTGTGAGGTAGGCGGCTGCTACCTGTATTCCGTATGTCTTAACCGCAAGATTGAGATTGATATCGCATATAATGGATAAAAACATTTGCGGAGAATATTTTGAATTCAAAGATTGACAATCAGCTGGCAATTGCTTTGGAACTGGAGGAGAAAGTAAGGGAGAACACTTTTGATTTGCAGACGGGATATGACACGCAGGCTGATTCCTGGGAATTAATTGTAAAATACTATGGCGATATTGAGAGCGCGATACAGGAGTTTATAACAGGAATCAGAATATTGTTGTCCAATTTTGCAATAGTCACACTGCCTGCACAGAATGTGGAACGTCTTGCGGCTATCCCGGAAGTAATTGCCATTGAGAAACCCAGAAAATTATATTTTAGTGATATGTATGCAAAAGAAGCTTCTTGTATTGAGGCTTCTTTTTTGCAGGCGGAAAATCTTACGGGGGAAGGTGTTATTACAGCATTTATCGACAGTGGAATAGATTATTCACACCCGGAGTTTCTTGATGAGACAGGTAAGACAAGAATTCTTGAAATATATGATGAAAATGAAAACAGGATTTACACTGCGCGGGAAATAGATAACGCCATTGAAGAGGGGATTGAACTTACAGGCTATGACAGTAACGGACACGGTACCCATATTGCCTCCGTTGCGGCAGGAAGCAATATAGGAGTGGCGAGGCGTGCATCCATAATTGTAGTCAAACTGGGATCCGACAATTACTACAACAGTGCAAGACTGATGGAGGGGATTGATTATGTAATTAGAAGAGCAATAGAATACGGTATGCCTGTTGTAATCAATATCAGCAATGGCAATAACTATGGCGCTCACGACGGAAACGGAGTTCTTGAACAGTATATAGATGCCGTTGCCTATATTTGGAGGTGTTCAATAGTGATTGCCTGCGGAAATGATGCCTCCATTAACCGGCACGCAGGCGGAATAGTAGAGGATGTGACGATTAAGGAAAGCTTTGCAGTGGGGAGGTTTGAAAGCTTCATTGACATCCAGATATGGAAAAATTATGTGGATGATTTTTTGGTGGAGCTTGTATATCCTGATGGTAACCGGTTTCAGGTATCTAAGACTTTTGGGGAGGTAAGCGAAGCCGTATACAGGCAGACATCAATCTATGTATATTATGGTGAACCATCCCCTTTTTCCATCAATCAGCAGATTTTGATTCAGATGCTTGGGAATAACGGATATATCAATTCGGGGCTTTATTTCATAGAATTAATTCCTGCAAATATAAAATCCGGAGAATATAATATGTGGATGTCTGCCAACCCGGTGAGCAAGGATACCGCCTTTATCAACAGCAATCCTTTTACAACACTCACAATACCTTCCACTGCATTGAATGCAGTTTCTGTGGGCGCCTACAATTCTGCCACCAATGCATATGCGGATTTTTCCGGCAGGGGATACACGGTCGGGATAATGACGGTTAAACCCGATATTATGGCCCCGGGAGTCAATATCACCGGTGCAAAAAACGGAGGGGGATATGTTACCAGAACGGGGACATCAGTGGCAGCACCGTTCGTTACGGGAAGCGCTGCGATTATTATGGAGTGGGGAATTGTCAGGGGTAATGACCTATATATGTATGGGGAGAAATTGAAGGCCGTCCTGCTTCGCGGAGCAGTACCTTTGCCGGGCATAAGAATTCCCTCAGCCAATGCAGGATGGGGAAAATTGTGTCTGAAAAACAGTATTCACAAAATTTCAATTTGATATTATAATTAACAAAAAAAACAAGGAATCCTACAATATGACATTAAAAGAATTACCAATTTCAAAGGCTGCAACGGTCATTTCAGTTGGCGGAGAGGGTGTGCTCAGACAGCATTTTCTCGATATGGGAATAATTCCCGGTGCCGATATAGCAATGGTAAAATTTGCGCCCATGGGTGACCCGGTGGAAGTCAGGGTACATAGTTTTGAACTGACATTAAGATTGTCTGATGCAGAAAAAATAGAAATAGACAATGTAAGGGATTATGAGGAAACAGCATCAAATCCGGAGAAGAAAAAGATTCATACAAAGCATCCGTGTATTGGTGAAGATAAGAATCCATTGCCCAAAAATATCAGCAGCAGGAAGCTCAATTTTGCTCTTGCAGGCAACCAGAATTGCGGTAAAACAACACTGTTTAACTGCCTTACGGGCTCCAATCAGCACGTGGGAAATTTTCCGGGTGTCACCGTGGACCGAAAGGACGGTACAATAAAGGGGTATAAGGGAAGTCTTGTCACTGACTTGCCGGGTATATATTCTATGTCCCCTTATACCAGCGAGGAAATTGTTACAAGGGAATTTTTGCTCACATCGGAGCTTGACGGGATTATCAACATTGTGGATGCAACCAATATCGAGAGAAATCTTTACCTTACAATGCAGCTTCTGGAGTTAAATATTCCGATGGTACTTGCGCTCAATATGATGGATGAAGTTCGTGAAAACGGTGGTGCCATAGATGTCAATGAGCTGGAGAATATGCTGGGAATTCCGGTTGTGCCAATTTCAGCGGCAAAGAATGAGGGAATTGAAGAACTGATAGAGCATGCCATGTATGTTGCTGCCTACAAGGTGGTTCCGGCAAAACAGGATTTTTGCAGCATGGAAGACAACGGCGGGGCGGTGCACAGATGTCTTCACGGCATTATGCACATAATTGAAGATCATGCAGAGAAGAGTAATATTTCAGTAAGATTTGCTTCTTCCAAGCTTGCGGAGGGCGACCCGCTGATTGCGGGCAGACTTGAACTGGATGACAATGAAACTGAGACAATAGAACACATTGTATGTCAGATGGAGAAAGAAAGAGGACTGGACCGTTCTGCGGCCATTGCGGATATGCGTTTCTCCTACATCAACAGAATTTGTAGAAAAACCGTGATTAAGCCAAGGATGAGCAAAGAACATATACGAAGCGAAAAGATTGACCGAATACTTACGGGAAAATATACCGCAATTCCGTCCTTCATCATAATTATGGCTTCAATTTTTGTGCTGACCTTCAATACCTTTGGCGCATGGATATCGGATTTGCTTGATAGAGGAATCAATGCGGCGGTTAACGGCCTGGATATTTTGTTGACCAATGCCGGAGTCAATGCCGTACTCAAATCCCTGGTGACGGACGGAATATGTACGGGAGTCGGCAGTGTTTTAAGCTTCCTGCCGATAATCATTCTCTTGTTCCTGTTCATGTCCCTCCTTGAGGACAGCGGATATATGGCCCGAATTGCTTTTGTTATGGATAAACCACTGCGAAAAATAGGACTTTCCGGAAGAAGTATTGTTCCGATGCTGTTGGGCTTCGGATGTACGGTTCCGGGAGTTATGGCAAGCAGAACGCTACCTTCTGCAAGGGACAGAAAAATGACAATTATGCTGACTCCGTTTATGAGCTGCTCTGCAAAGCTCCCGGTGTATGCCTTTCTTGCCCATGCATTCTTCCCGGGATACGGAGCACTTGCAATGGTGGCAATGTATTTTGGCGGAATATTTGTTGGAATATTGGTGGCAATAGTTATGCGTTATACCAAATTCCGCGGGGAAGCCGTACCTTTTGTGATGGAGTTGCCGAACTACAGGTTGCCGGGCATAAAGAGCGTTGCACATCTATTGTGGGATAAGGCTAAGGATTTTTTGCAAAAAGCTTTTACAATAATATTTATTGCTTCAATGATTATCTGGTTTTTGCAGACCTTCAATACAAGCTTTGCACTGGTAAGTAATTCACAGGACAGTATTCTTGCGGTTCTGGCTGACAAAATAGCACCGGTATTTGCACCTTTGGGATTTGGCACATGGCAGATTTGTGTTGCCCTCATCACCGGATTTATGGCAAAAGAAAGTGTTGTATCAACCCTTACGGTGTTGTATGGAGGAAGTGCCGCCCTGTGTGCTGCAATTTCACCTTCTGCAGGCCTTGCTTTGATGGTATTCTGTCTTCTCTATTCACCATGCGTTGCCGCAATTGCCGCTGTCAGACGGGAACTCGGATGGCGCTGGGCCACGATGATGGTATTGCTGCAATGTGTTATTGCATGGACTTGTGCCTTTGTAGTGTACAGAATATCGATTTTAATCCGTTAATTGTCGAATGTATATTATTGCAGAAATAATTTATTATGAGTATAATTATTATGTAATTTTTTGCATTTGATGCGAGAGGTAATTTATGACTTTATTTTTGGCAATGAACTTTGTTCAGATATTAGGTCTGGCATTGGGAATAATATCGATTATGCTTCTGGTCCATTCAGACCGTACAGAGATACAGCACAATATGCTTATTTTTATGATAGCCGTTTTTATTCAGAATGCAGCTTTCTTTTTGGAAATGCATTCCGTAAGCATGGATGCGGCTATGGTCGCTACTAAGATTGAATATCTGTGCAGCGGATGGGTAGTATTGTTTTTCTGTAAATTTATATATGCCTTCTGCGGATACAAAGCTCCAAAGTTGTTATACAAGATAATTGCAGCGATTAATATTATATGTATTCTGATGGTATGGAGCTGTAAATTCAATAATCTTTTTTACAGTAAAATCAGTTATGTTTCGGACGGACTGTACCCACATCTGAAATTTGTATACGGACCATTTTTCTATATTAATTTTGCGTGTTCATTGATAATTCCGTATCTGGTTGCGCTGGGAGCATTAATCGCCGCTTACAGACGGGAACGCAGAACAAAGACCAAGAAATACTATGGGGTATATATTTTTGTATCGGCAATTCCTCCTATGACACTGCTGTTGTATGTGCTTGGTGTTCTCAAGGGGCTTGATATTGCTCCGATAGTACTTATATATTGCCTGTCAATTGTCGTTATTTTCTTCTGGAGCAAAAGTAATTATGACCTTACCAATGTCGCTACCGCAACATTTATCCAGGAGGTCGATGACTGTATAATTATTCTTGATGAATACAGGAGAATAAAGCATTTTAATCCGGCTGCCAACAGACTTTTTTCGTTCCTCAGTGATAATTATCTGGGAACCTACATAAATGATTTGCCGGGATTTCCGATGGAACTGTTTGATAGTGATAATGCCCGTTGGGAATTTAATCTCAATGAAAAATATTATGACAGCCGAATCAAGGAAATGTATGACAAAGAACATCGTCTCAGAGGCTATGCCATTACAATATTTGATATTACTGAGAAGCAGCAGTATCTTGAAGAAATTGATACCATGAGAAAGGTTGCCGAGACCGCTAATATTGCCAAGAATGATTTCATCGCCAATATGTCCCATGAAATCAGAACTCCTATGAATGCAATTGTGGGACTTAGTGAGCTGATTAAGGAAGAAAGCCGCGGACGAAAAGTTTACAATTTCGCCTGTGACATAGCTAATGCATCCAACAATCTTTTGGGAATAATAAGCAGCATCCTTGACATTTCCACTCTTGAAGCGGGTAAAATGAATGTTGAACCGGAAGATTTTTCGCCTAGGGAAGTGTTCAGTAACATAAGAAGCACGATGAATGTCGTGGCGAGCCAGAATGGTCTTGAATTCAAGGAAGAGATTGCTGATAAATTCCCTAAGAAGCTGAACGGAGATATTAACAAGATTCAGCAGATACTTATGAATATCTTTAACAATGCTGTTAAATTTACCGAGAAGGGCTATGTCAAGTTTAGTGTAGATTTCAATTCAAACTCCGACAGCGAGGGAATACTGACATTTGCCGTTGAAGATACGGGAATTGGTATGCATAAGGAGGATATGCAGCATATTTTTGAAAGCTTCAGTCAGGTCAACAGCAATAGAGTCAGAACGGCAGAGGGAACAGGATTAGGGCTTTCCATATCCCAGAAGCTTGCTGAACTTATGAATGGTAAAATATCCGTTGAATCAAAATTCGGAACAGGTTCAAAATTCACCTGCTCGATTCCGCTTACGATTATTGATGCAACTGTGGATGTTAAGAAAAAGGGCAAGGGCAGTGAGGACAGCGATAAAGTATTCACTGTCAAGGACTGCAGAGTGCTTGTTGTTGATGATAATAAAATCAACAGAAAGGTTGCTCTCGGAATGCTTAAGCCATATGGCTTTGAACTTATGGGTGCTGAGAGCGGAATGGAAGCACTTGAACTTGTTGAAAAGTATAAATTCGATATCATCTTTATGGACCATATGATGCCTGAGATGGACGGAGTTGAAACTACCAGAAGAATCCGTGAAGAGTACGGAGAAAACGGCAGATATCCGGTAATCATTGCGCTTACGGCAAATGCGATGGACAGGGGCAAGGATTTATTCCTGAACAACGGCTTTGAGGATTTTCTGCCAAAGCCGGTTGACAGAAGAGTTATGCATCAGATGCTTTCAAAGTGGATTGAGGATGATAGAAAGATTAGCGTTACTGACAATACGGTAGATAAATCAATTTCCCTGGATGATATTTCCGGTGTTTTTATCAAAGGTATCAGTATTGTTGATGCATTGGAAAACCATACGGGAACGCTGGATGATTATCTTGAGATACTCAAGCTTTTCTATATGGAGGGAATGAGCAAAATAGGATATTTTGAGGAGCTCGTTGAAAGAGAAGACTGGACTAATTACAGGATAGAGGTGCACGGACTTAAGAGCGCAGCTGCTAACATAGGTGCATTGGAATTATCCCAGGAGGCAAAGGTACATGAAGTGGCTGCCACTGAGAATAATTCCCAGTATATCATGGATAATTTCGAAGTCCTTATCGAAATGTATAAAACACTTCTTGATGAGATTAAGAATGTTTTGGATAAGCAGAAACGACTCAATGATATCAATACAGAAAGAGAAGAAATAGATAATGAGGAACTCAAAATCAGAGTGGATAAAGCTCTTGCCTATATTGCCAATTTCCGTTCTAAGGAATGTCAAAAAGAGATTAGTGAGCTTTTAGAGTTTGAGTTGTCTGCTGAAATCCGCAAAGTGCTGGAGGAGGTTGAATTTGACCTTAAGATGTATAAGGATGATGAGGCAGAGGAGCTTTTAGGAAAAACTGCGGAGCTTTTGGATAAATAAATTGATTTCTTTATTATTTTATTATTAATACAAGAGGTGAAATATATGGAGAAAATGAGAGTGTTGGCTGTAGACGACAATATAGTAAATCTTGCTACACTTGAACAGGAACTCAAAGATAAATATGAGGTAATTCCTATGAGCTCTGGAAGAAGAGCTATCAAATTCCTGTACAAAGAGAAGGTTGATTTGATTCTTTTGGATGTTCAAATGCCTATTATGGATGGGATTGAGACATTGAAGGAAATAAGAAATCTAGAGGACGGACTTACGATTCCGGTTATTTTCCTTACGGCAAAGAAGGATAAAATGACGGTAGTTGAAGGTTCAAAACTTGGAATTATGGATTATGTTGTTAAGCCTTTCAATACCGAAGATTTGCATGAAAGAATTGAGAGAGCACTCAAAAGACATGGAGCACTTCCTATGGAAGGCAGGGAACTCTACAAGAGAGTTAAGGATATCATTGATTATATTCATTCTGAAAAGATTCGTGCTGCAATTGTCAGTACCAATGAGATTCTCGGATATCAGATTGACGAAGAAATTTCGGGAAGAATGTCTACGGCGGTCCAGAAACTCAAGGAAGGTGACTTGGAGGCCGGCGAGAGAATTCTTTCAAGAATACTCAAGGTGCTTGAAAAGAGTAACGATGTGGGTAACAGAACCAACACGATACCAATAAGCCTTGGCGAATTGAATTCCCGTCTTCTATATGTGCTTGACGATTTGGAGAATTTCAAAATACAGGAAGCTGCGCTTAAGATTGATGATTTGCTCAGATATGATATTCCTCAGACGGTTCTTGATGCCTGCAATGTGGCTCATGACAGGCTGGCGGAATATGATGATGATGCAGCAGAAAAGATTATAAGAAATACACTTGATGAGCTTGGAAAACACGGACATATCTAGCATTTCAGCTACATAGCGTTGTATCAACGCCATGTAACAGAATTACATATCCTCATCCGAATCTTTGCGATGACCAAGTTTGAAAAACATCATAATAATGTAAATAATGATTGGAATTACTGATGTACATATTATGGATATCTTGAGCATTGTCTGCGCAAAGCTGTTATGAATAAGTGCAAAGATGAAGGACAATACATACATTGACAGTAATACTACAATCGCAATAATTGCGAGGACCTGTTTGGTTTTTGTTCTTTTCATCATATGGCCTCCCGTTATTTATATTGAAATTATAGCAGATAAACCGGGGATAAGCAAATTGGTTGACTGAAAAAATCTATTGATATATACTATTATGAACAACAAAATGAAGGAGATATAAAAATGACATTACTTGAAACCTGGAGAAACAGAGCATATGAGCAGGAAACTGATGCAAGAGCACAGCAGATGTTCTGGGTTAATTATTTTAATTACGAAAAAGGAATATATGAGCAGATTTTGAAAACTCCGGATGAACCTGTAAAGGGAACCGTCAAAGAGTTGGCTGATAAATATTCTGTTGATATTATGATTATGACAGGATTCCTTGATGGAATTAACGACAGCCTCAAAAATCCAAATCCAATTGAGGAAATGGATGAAAATACTGAGGTATGCCTTGATTACGATAAGGAATTATTATACAAAAACATGGTGGAGGCAAGAGCTGACTGGCTTTACAACCTCCCTGAGTGGGATGCGCTCATTGATGCAGAGAGAAGAAAGGAATTATACAAGGAGCAGAAATTGTCCACTACAGTAGTTCATGACGGACCAAAAATTGGACGAAATGATCCATGTCCATGCGGAAGCGGCAAGAAATACAAAAAATGCTGCGGAAAGTAATTATCCGGGCTTATATATATTGAACATGCACTTTCATGAAGAGCTTTTGAAATGAGGTGTTTTAGTGAGAGAAAAGATACTTATTGTTGATGATGTTGCAACAAACAGAGATATTTTATCAGTTATGCTTGGGGAAATATACCCGGATATCATTGAAGCAAATGATGGTGAGAACGCGATCGAAATGGTTGAGAAATACGTAAATGATATCAGTGTTATCCTCTTGGATTTAATTATGCCTAAGAAGAGCGGATATGATGTACTGGAATATATGATTCAGAAGAATCTTCTCGAGGAAATACCGGTATTGATTATCAGCGGAGAGTCTTCGCTGGAAGCGGAAAGAAAATGCCTTAATCTGGGAGTTGCCGATTTTATCCGAAAGCCGTTTGACAAGGTGTCGGTTCAAAAACGCGTAAAGAATACTGTTGACCTGTACCGCTATAAGTCGGAACTTGAGAAAAAAGTAGTATCACAGAATGCTGCATTAAACAAACAGAATAAGCTCCTTAATGAACAGGCAGTTAAGCTTCGTGAGAATAATGAGAAAATACTTGATTTGCTGGGAAATGTAGTTGAGTATCGCAATCTTGAAAGCGGTGAACATATTAAGCGTGTCAAGAAACTGACAAGAATACTTGCTGAAGAGGTGGCGAAGAATTATAAGGAATACGGACTTGATTCGCATAAAGTGGATATCATTGTTGCCGCCAGTGCAATGCATGATATAGGTAAAATCGCTATCAAGGATAGTGTATTGCTTAAGCCGGGAAGACTTACTGATGATGAGTTTGAATATATGAAATCCCATACCACCAAGGGCTGCGATATTCTTCAGAATGTTGAAGACGCCTGGGATAAGGAATATGGACTTGCGAGCTATGAGATATGCAGGCATCACCATGAGAGATTTGATGGAAGAGGATATCCTGATGGTTTGATGGGTGACGATATTCCAATATCCGCACAGATCGTTTCCATAGCGGACGTTTATGATGCTTTGGTAAGTGAGCGCGTGTATAAAGAAGCCTATGACAGTGAAACAGCCTTCAGAATGATTATGAATGGAGAATGTGGTGTGTTTTCTCCAAAGCTGATGGTATGTTTCAGAAAAGTTAAGGACAAACTGAATATTGCATAATGACAATTATGCCGGATAATGAAAGCTGCCGTATTGACGACAGCTTTCATGTTACATATGAGTGGCATCATTGCCTATCATAATCTGGGGATTGTTTTCGCATACTATATTGATTATTGCATTGTACATCCTTTGCGAAACATTTGATATTTTGTGGACTTTCTTTGTGTCTGTGACTATGCACATCGGGCTGAACATAAGTGAATCTCTGCGTCTTCTGCGGAATTCATGATAATTGTATATCCATACAATGCTGTCTATCGGAATGATTTCCGTTGTTGTTTTTGAAAATACAATTATGAAGGACTCTGTGATAAATATCTTATGGCCCACAAGAATGGGATTGTCGTCGAATTCCTTTTTTGCCAGATTGTACTGAGCCTTTATGCTACCGTATTTTCTCAGATAGAACAGGCGGTGTGTGTGATACGGAAAAATGATAATTGCTATGCAATATATCAAACTAAACAGCAGAATTGCGGCAAGCGACAGAGACAGGTATTTCATGAATTTCAAAAAATTATGTCTATAGCTGTATTCGTTGATAATATACGGGAATACCAGTTTTTCAAGGCTGTGCTTTGCAAAATCCAGTGAGGTTGAAAGTTTGGAGCTGACAGTGTCAAGTATTTCAGGGCGGGATTCAAGATTCGCCTTGATGTCTATCCTGTCAATATGTTTGAAATCCTCGGGAAGCCGGTGCGCGTCCAGCATAATGAAGTAGCACCTGCCTTGGTCCAGTTTGTAGTAAACTCTTGCTTTAACAGTATTATCTGTCTTATAATCAATTCCTGAGTAATACAAATTATCAAGAGTAATACTGATTTGCCTGTGGTTGAGTGTGTACATATCATCTAGGGTTTCGATTCTGTCCTCCCCAATATGATATACCAGATCCGTTGACGGATTGGTGATATAGAGAATGGACACAGCAATAAAGCACAATGACAGGGTTATTAATAACGGAAGATGCTGTTTTCTTATTATATGGGTTAAATCAAGATGCTTCATTATCTGCTCCAATGATACTTACTGTTACTTTATTTGTAAGTATAGATTAACATATGGGAATAATCAAGAGAGGATTGTAATGGAACAATATTCTATTTTTGCAAAATATTACGATGAATTCATGAGGGACATTCCCTATGATTCATGGTGTGAGTTCATTCTGAATGAATTGGAAAAGAATAATAAGAAATCGGGAAGGATACTGGAACTTGGCTGTGGTACGGGGAATATGTCTTTTCGTATGGAAAAGGCAGGATATGAAGTTGTATCCACCGACTTGTCGCTTCCGATGCTCAAGGTGGCAAACCGCAAAAAAAGAAAGAATAAAAGCAAAATAAGATTCGGCATGATGGATATGTGTGACATTCTTATTGATGAAACTTTTGATATTGTATTGTGTCTGTGCGATTCCACGAATTACATGCAAAATGAAGCTATGCTTGAACAAGTATTTGCCGGAGTGTATAATGTACTTTGTCCCGGAGGTATATACATATTTGACCTTAAGAAGGAAGATTTTTTCAGACAGCTTGCGGATAATACCTTTGTGGATGAAATTGATAATTGTTATTATGTTTGGGAAAATGATTATGATGAGGAAAACAGGGATAATTACTATTACCTGACCTTCTTTGCTAAGGGTCCCTTCGGAGCATACAGAAAATACGAAGAAGAACAGATGCAGCACGCGTTTTCCAATGAGGAGGTGCTTATGGTGGCACAAAAAACCGGACTTGCCGTAAAATCGATTCTTGAACTCGAAGGCTCCGAAGAAAGAATATATTATGTGATGGAGAAAAAATATGAGTGATTATTTGGTTAGAGCAACAGCTGCAAACGGACAAATCAGAGCTTTTGCGGTAAGAACAACGGATACAGTGGAAGAAGCAAGACAGAGACATAATTGTTCCCCTGTCGTATCTGCCGGTTTAGGAAGACTGATGAGCGCAGCGCTTATGATGGGAAGTATGATGAAGGGTGAAAAAGATGTACTCACCCTGAAGGTGGAAGGAAGCGGCCCGGTCGGAATGTATCTTGCCACTGCAAATTCACATGGAAAAGTTAAAGGATATGCTGCCAATCCGGGAGTGGTTCTGCCTGCTAACAGTGCGGGTAAGCTTGATGTGGCAGGTTCCATCGGAGTAGGTCTTCTGACTGTAACCAGGGATATTGGACTTAAGGAACCATACAGCGGAACCTGTGAACTGATATCGGGAGAAATCGCTGAGGATATTACATATTATTTTGCTTCAAGTGAACAGACACCTTCTTCTGTCGGGCTCGGTGTGTTGATGACGAAGGAAAATACAGTTGATGCGGCTGGTGGATTCATTATTCAGGTTATGCCGGATGCAACGGAGGAAACAATTTCCGGTATTGAAGAAAAACTGGCCACTGTATCTTCTGTTACATCACTGATGGCAGAGGGAAAAACACCGGAGGATATTCTTGGAATCATTCTGGGAGATGTGGGACTTGAGATATTAGACAGAATGCCGGTCGGATTTAAGTGTGACTGTTCAAGGGAAAAAGTGAAGGATGCTCTTGCACTTGTAAGCAGAGAAGAAATGGCTCAGATAATTGCCGATAATAAGCCTATTGAGGTGGTGTGTCACTTCTGTAATACCAGCTATAATTTTGATGTGCAGGAACTTAAAATGATTGACTAAATCGATATAATATGATAAATTTAGGTAGTCAGACAAGATCATGACACAGATATAATTTTGGAGGTAACACCATGAACAAAGGTACAGTTAAGTGGTTCAATAATCAGAAAGGATTCGGATTCATTTCTGATGAGAACGGCAACGATGTATTCGTTCATTATTCAGGAATCGATACAGAAGGTTTCAAGACTCTTGAAGAGGGATGGGCAGTAGAATACGATATCGTTGACGGTGAGAAGGGATCACAGGCAGTTCACGTAAAGAGAGTTTAATCGCGTGCTTAATCAGAAGTTTGCAGTGTGCCTTTTTTCAATATAATATATTATTTGTTAAAAAAGTATATTGTCATTCAATAAGATTATGAGATGGGCTGTCAGATATCTGATAGCCTATTTTAAATAGAAATTCTTGTTGTTATTGTGTAACGATATCAAACTATAGGCCCTTAGGGTGGAATATTAGAATACTCTTGAAATTGTATACCATATTATGGATGAATATGAATGAACTCAAGAATAGTTGAACGAATTATATACTAGTGTTATAATATGCAAGCTAATTGTAGATTGTAGAGAAAGGCAGGAATACGATGAATAAAAGAAATGGAGCAATCGATTTTTGGAAATTTGCTTTTTCAGTGATTATCATTATTTTTCATGGACAATATTTTGCAACAGGTAATAATGCTCTCTTCCCTTTAGGAGCATTAGCAGTAGAATTTTTCTTTATTGTAAGTGGGGTATATTTTGCTAGAAGCATAGAAAATGCAAGATTAGCAAATGCAAATGTTGCAAATTTGAATAGTGTTTCACTAGGAAAACAATCATTTTCATATGTATGGAATAGGATTAAGGGATTTTGCCCCAATTATTACATTGCATTTATTATATCGTTTTGCATTGCTAATGTAGCAACTAATGCCGGCTTGAAAAAAATTGTTGGAAGATTGTTTTTTTCTATTTGGGATTTGCTGTTTATTACTGAAGGCGGAATGAAGATGTATAATGTAAATGGTGTCGCCTGGTATTTGGGATCTATGGTATTGGTTATGCTCTTGTTATATCCGATAATTGTTAAAAAGAAAGATATGTGGTATTATGTTTGGGCACCATTAATTGTTGCAGTATCGCTGGGAATTCTATATCAGAAATATGGTCATTTAAGAACTCCGGATGCGTGGATGGGACTAGTGCTTAAAGGAACTTTCAGAGCATTTACGGAAATAACATTAGGTACCATTATATATAAAGTCGGAACTCATTTTTATCAACGAATACATTTTAAATTGTTTCCTAGGGTATTGTTGACAATAATGGAATTTATGTCTTATGGTGTTGTAATATATCATATGACACATGGGACAAAGGTAATGAACGACTTTGTATGCTTATTTGCTTTGGCATTCGCAGTATTATTATCTTATTCTGAACAAACATTTTCAAAAAATATATTTGGTTTTAAAGTGTTTAGTTGGTTAGGAACATTTAGTTTTTCAATGTATTTGGGACATCTTGCATTAAGTCATAGAATAAGCGATTTCTTTCCAGAATTATCATATAAGAACAGGATGTTTGTCTATTTGGGAATTTCGTGTGCCACTGCATTATTTATACACTTTTTTTCAATACTATTACGTTGGGTATGGAAGAAAAAAGGTCAGAGAATAAAGGCTCTTTTTATTGTAGAAAAGTAGATGAATACACTTCATTAGGAGAGATAGACAATTATGAGGAAAAGAAATGGTACTATTGTTTCAAACGGGTCATATGCAGTAGAATTCTTCCTTATTGTCTCTGGAGTATTTTTGTGATGTCGATTGAGAAGGTTGCAAGAACCAAAGAAGTTAGTGGAGATGGAAAGAGTAATTATGGAATAGAAACAAGGGATTTTATATGGAATAAGAGTGTTGCAATGAAGGATTGGTCATTGCTCATTTTCTTACTAGCTGTAAGGGGTATTAACAATAAAATAGTACTACGGAGGTAAAATAATGGAGTATCTGGTAGCAGAGAATAATGTTGAAGAGACGACGGCCGAAGTTGCAACATTGCCGGAAAGAATAAGTATTGATTCAAAAACAGATTCTTCAGCAATGCCATATGCATTGATATCTATGCTTGTAACTCTGGCAATTACATTTGTTCTCATTTTTGTAGTATGGAGAAGACATAAAGGAAAATTCAGTTTCGTCCTTGGCGGAATTGCAACATATTTTGTATTCTTCCTTATCGGAGGACCAAAAATTGCAGATTTAATTCTTGGATTTATGCCTGAGGCAGTGTATTCCAATAATGGAGTAAAGATTTTGGTTGGCGGACTTGTTACTGCAGGCTTTGCATTGCTTGGAAGATATATGGTACTCAGACTTTACCAGTCAAGGCTGACAAAGCTTGCGGACTCTACTTCCATAGGTATAGGACTTATGACGATGGAAGCAGCAGTGTGCATAGTCAACTATTTTAGTTATGTTGTATTTTACTCGGCCCTTAATTCAAGTGGCTGGCAGTCCTTTATCGATAAGGAAATTACACAGAATATGCTTGATACCTATGTCAAAATGTATGAATATGAACCGGCTATGCACTTTGCAATTCTTGCGTGGACAGTTATCATGCTGCTTGTCCATCTCCTTGCTTCAGTACCTATGTATGCCGCATACAAGGATAAAATCAGCAAAGGCTGGTATGCAATCTGTTTTGGATTCATTTTCGTACTTCAATGTGCATATTATGGATATGTTGTGGGAGCAATAAATGTTGGTGCATGGATTGGAATGGGCGTTGCAACACTCGGATTTTTTGGATATCTTTGTATGAGAATTTATCTTAAGTATTATGCAAAAGAAGCATTCTCCCACATAAGGGAAAGCGAAGAACAGGAAAAGAAAGAAAACAAGCTTCCAAGATTCAGTAATCTTAGTAAGCTGTAATACAACGGAGGCTGTCGCTTCACGAATTTTATTAATTCGTTGATGCGACAGCCTTTTTTCAATTCTGTACTAAATCGCTATACGGAACTTTTTCTTTTAGTTCACCGGAACTGATAAGAATATCCTGCAGTAAGTCAAAGGCTTCTTCCGTAAATTCCGTAGTTCTTTTCCAGGTGTCCTGGGATTTGTATCTGTCAACTATTTTGCATATTGTATCAACATCAGTTTCGGCAAATTGAGGAGCTATGACCTTGGCAATGTCTTTGGAACTGTGCGCGGCAACATATTCAAGGCCTCTTTCGATAGCCTTTTTGAATTTTTTGATTATGTCAGGATTTTTTTCGATATAGCTTTTTTTGGCACTGTATGCAGTGTAAGGAACATAACCGCTTTCGACTCCCAGGGAGGCTACTACATAGCCCACACCTTCATCCTCCAGGGCTGTAGCACCGGGTTCAAATTCCACGGTATAGTCCGCCTGACCTCCTGAAAAGGCACCGCTTGTGAGTCCGAAGTCAATGTTCTGTACTATTTCCACCTCTTCATTTGGGTCGATGCCTTTTTGCTTCAGAATGTATTCAAGAATCATTTCAGGCATTCCGCCGGGACGTCCTCCGAGTACGGATTTGCCGCGCAGACTGTTCCAGTCAAAATCCTTTTCATTCGTTCTGGATACAAGGAAATTGCCGGCACGCTGTGTCAGCTGCGCAAAATTGACGGCATAATCGGACGCTCCTTCGGCGTAGGCATAGATTGTGGATTCGGAACCCATAAAGCCGATGTCCGCGTTGCCGGAGAGAAGGGCTGTCATTGTTTTGTCAGCACCAAAGCCGGTTTCTATGCTGACATCAAGGCCTTCCTCTTCAAAATATCCCAGCTCGTATGCTACATACTGAGGCGCGTAAAAAATGGAATGGGCAACTTCGTTGACTTTAACGGGGATGTTGCCGGATCCTTTCTTTTTGGTACAACCTGCAAGCAATAGCATTGCTGCCATAATAACGAGCAGGAGAATGGAAATTCTTTTCATATTATTCACCCTTATTTTAGCTGATAATTTACTATATGCACATATTTGGCAAAATGTTATTTTGACCGTAAATCCGAATGGTGTTATTATTGATTACGGAGGTATCAATATGCTTCGATTGAGAAATTGCGGTATTGAAATAATAAATTGTGCGGACACAAAACCCGGGGCAGTGCTTTATTTTTTTTGCGCTGAAAAAGTAGATATAACGCCTGCGGCAGATATGGCGGTTGCCATGATTTATCCCTGCGAGTGGAACAGTATGATGACTCCGTGGAAGAGTGCCGGTAATAACGGTACGGGGGACGGCGATGTTTTTGCTGAGGAAATGGTGAAGAATATAATTCCCGTCATTGAAGAACAACTGGGTTTTAAACAGGGGATCAGAGGCGTGGGAGGTTATTCCCTTGGAGGACTGGAAGCTTTGTACATGAGCACTCGATACAGAATTTTTGATTTTGTTGGTTCGGTATCGGGTTCAATGTGGTATGAAAATGCCTTGGAATATTTTGAGAATAACAGGATGAATGTAAAACATGCTTTTATATCCCTGGGGAAAAGAGAAGCAAAGACGAATAATCCTATGAGGAAAAGTGTGTTGGAAAACACAGTGAAAATAGTCGAAAAGACAAAGGAATATGCGGAAACTGTATTTCTGATGGAGAATGGCGGGCATTTTACGGATATTAGCGGAAGAATTGAAAGATGTAAATTGGACTTTAATTCTTTTTGGAAATAAGTTATAATTAAAGTCTATATATTTTGTAGTATTTCTATTTGTTGAGGGTTAATTGGTGGCTATATGAACAAGACAATTATTTATTGCGGAACCGGTAGTGACAGAGACTTTAACGGTAAACTTGAGAGAGGAATTCAGCAGGCCTGCAAAGATAATAAGATTCATCTTATTGCACTGAGCAGTCTGTATAATTATGATACACATGTTGCCAGCTACGAGAAATCACGCAAACTTGAGCGCGGTGAAAACAGTATTTTTGAGCTGGCAAATACGGATGATATTGACGGAGCGATCATTCTGGCAACCCACTTTATTAACAGAAGCAAGGTTACAGAACTGGCTGACCGTTTTAAGGCTGCCGGTATACCGGTGGTTATCCTTGATGACAGGGAGGATGGCTGCTACTGCATCGAATATGATGACACCAACGGAATGCGTGGTATGGTAAAACATCTTATTGATGTACATAATTGCAGGAAAATCAACCTGATTGCAGGCTTTAGGGACAGTATGGAATCAAACAACCGAATCGAAGCTTTCAAGGAAGTATTGGCGGATAACAATATTGAATTTGAAGAAGAACGAATGGGTTATGGTGATTTTGGAGCCAATACATATGAAGTAATTGACAGATTTTACAACAGCAGTCTGGAATTTCCGGATGCAATTGTATGCTGTAATGACCTGATGGCAATGCATGTTATTGATTATCTTGGGGAGCATGGAATGCAGGTTCCTGAGGATGTAATTGTTACAGGATATGACGGTATTATTGAAGGAGAGCTGTATTATCCTGCCTTGTCCACGATAAAGAGAGGTTTGTTCCAGTCCGGATATTGTGCTGTTCAGACATTAATCAGTCATTGGGAGGGCACGCCAGTTGAGGCATTGACACGAATTGAACCCATCCATGTGTTTGGACAATCCTGCGGATGTAAGCCAAAGGACAGAGTTAACATAAGCAGATTTTCAAAATTTCATTACAAAATATATGATATCTACAAGGATTTTAATTATGACCTTGTAAATCTTACAAATGATATGACCGCCGCCGTAACTATGGACGATTTGCTGGGATGCATTTTTTCCAATACATTTATCAATGATATGGAAAAAGTTGTTTTCTGCTTCAACGACAATCTTTTGAGCAATAATGATATTTTCGGTAGGAAGGATAATGATGAGGAACTTTTTACCGAGATTATGACGGCATATTATCTTAATGAAAACGGGAAAATTGTAAGCGAGAGATTTCCTCTTTGGCAGATGCTTCCTGAATCCTGCAGGGATTCATCCACGGATGTGTTTACTTATATTCATCCATTATATTTTAACAGAAAAATTCTTGGCTATGTGGTTGTGCTTTTGACGGATTATTATGATGCATCCCTGGTGTGTAATTCTATGTTCAGAACACTCAGCAACGCCATTGGTGATTTTTGTATCAGAAGTGACAAGGAAGCAGCGGTTAAACAGCTGGACTATATGTATGTCAGGGACCCGCTTACAATGCTTTTTAACAGGCGGGGACTTATTCGCGAGAGCGAGCTGATATTTGAAAAGAGCCAGACCGGTCAGTATATTATGGGAATCGGCGTCGACCTTGACGGTTTGAAATCAATTAATGACAATTTCGGGCATGATGAGGGTGACAATGCAATCACACAATGCGCCAATGCAATAGAATTTGCCAATTCAGGTAATGATGTATGTGCCAGAATCGGGGGCGATGAGTTCTTTGCCCTCGGCGTCTGTGAAGCCAAGGAAGATGCGAATTTCTTCATTGATAAGGTTGATGAATATCTTGCAAAATACAACAGGTCTTCCGGGAAAACGTACAAGGTCAGCTGTAGCTGCGGAAGTTATATTGCACCTGCAGGCAAGGTGAAAACACTGGAGACCATTATCAAATTTGCAGACCGGGAGATGTACAGGGTTAAGCAGATTAAGAAATCGGAATTGTCCGGGAATGATGAATAATGAAATAAATCATATTGACAGTTTATGTCAATAATGCTATGTTACAAGTTGAGTATTTAGTATGGGAGAGTTGATTATGAAAAACGTTTTGGAATATCTTGAGAATTCTGCGAAGATGTTTCCTTCAAAAATAGCAGCAAAGGATGAGAAAGCGCAGTGTACCTACAGCGAATTGCTGAATAGGGCAAAGGAAGTCGGAACCTTCCTTTCAGATAAAATTGAATCAAGGAGTCCTGTTGTTGTATTTTCTGAAAAGAGTGTTGAAGTGTTGCAGCTTTTTATGGGTATTGTATATGCAGGAGGATTCTATGTGCTTTTGGATCCGTCCTTCCCGACGCAGAGAATCAATCAGATTCTTACAGTCCTTAATGCCGGGATTGTTCTTACAACACCTGACAAAAGGGACAAACTTGAAGAGTCGGGATATAAGGGTTCAATCGTGTTTTTTGATGATGTCAAATCAGATATTGATGAGAATAAACTTTTACAGATAAGAAATAATTCAATTGATACGGATCCGTTATATGGTATTTTTACGTCCGGTTCGACCGGTGTGCCAAAGGGAGTGGTTATCTGCCACAGATCGGTTATTGATTTTATTGATGTTTTCACAGATACCTTCGGTATTACCGACAAGGATGTAATGGCCAATCAGGCACCTTTTGATTTTGATGTATCCGTCAAGGATATCTATTCCTGCCTCAAAACCGGTGCCACACTTATTATTATTCCAAAAGCATATTTTATGTTCCCTAACAATGTAATCGATATGCTTGAGGATAATAAGGTTACTACACTTGTATGGGCAGTTTCCGCATTGTGCCTGCTCAATCGTCTTCACGGACTGAAATACAAGGTACCATCCGCAATCAAAAAGATTATGTTCAGTGGTGAGATGATGCCGATTAAGCAGCTTAATCAGTGGAGAGCATATTATCCTGATGCAATGTTTGTAAACCTTTACGGACCTACCGAAATTACATGTAATTGTACTTATTATATTTTGGACCGTGAATTTACTGAGGAGGATAAGCTTCCAATGGGATATGCCTTTAAGAATGAGAAGGTATTTCTCCTTGATGATGAAGATAAGGAAATCACAGAAGCAGGCAGATCCGGTGAAATATGTGTTGCCGGCACAGCACTTGCTCTGGGATATTATAACAATCCTGAGAATACGGCGAAGGCATTTACTCTGAATCCGCTTAACAGTGCATATCCTGAGATGATTTACAGAACAGGGGATCTTGCATATTATGGCGAGGATGGCATGTTCTATTTTGCCGGAAGAAAGGATTTCCAGATTAAGCATATGGGTCACAGGATTGAATTGGAGGAGATAGATTCCGCAATCAATGCAATCTGCGGCGTGGACAGAGCATGTACATTTTTTGATACTGAAAAAAATAAAATCGTCACCTTCTATGTGGGTGAGGCTGAGCGCAAGGAAATTATTGATGCCATGAAGACCAAGGTGCCGGAATTTATGATTCCTAATGTATTTATGCAGGTGGATGAAATGCCTTTGACCAAGAATGGCAAAATAGACAGAAATGAATTAAAAGAAATATATGCAAATAAGGGGAAAAAATAATGACTGTTGAAATGATTAAAGAAGCAGCGGCAAATTTTGGAACACCTTCCTATGTATTTGACCTTGATTTATTGAAGGAAAGAGTTGATCTGATCAATAAATATATCGGGAAGAAGGCCCTTTGCTGTTATGCAATGAAAGCAAATCCGTTTATCATCGGTCCGATGAATGAATATACGGATAAATTTGAGGTATGCTCTCCGGGTGAGTATGAGATTTGCAACAAGATGGGCATCGCTCCGGAGAAAATTGTTGTGTCGGGGGTCAACAAGACCTATGAATCCATGACAAGAATCATGGGACTTTGCGGGGGCAAGGGGATTTTTACCATTGAATCCGAGACACATTATGAGATTCTCAGCAAAGTGTGCAGGGAACAGAATACATGTATTAAGGTATTAATCAGGCTTTCAAGCGGTAATCAATTTGGCGTTGACAAAGAGACCTTTGAGAGAATTCTTCAGAGAATCAAGCAAGACGACAGAATTGAAATCCAAGGTCTGCATTACTATTCGGGAACACAGAAAAAACAGAAGAAGATTGCAAAGGAAATTGCAATGCTTGAAGAATATGCCGAATATATTAAGACAACCTATGGTATTATTCTTCACGAACTGGAATACGGGCCGGGCCTTTCTGTCACATATTTTGAAGGTGATGACGAGTTTGACCCTGAGGAAGAACTTGCAGGCTTTGCAGAGATTCTCGACAGCGTCAAAGCCTATGAGCATATCACAATAGAGATGGGCAGATTTATTGCTACACCATGCGGATATTATCTCAGCTCTGTAGTTGATATTAAGAAAACCGAGGAACACAATATCTGCATTATCGACGGCGGTATTCACCAGCTCAATTACTACGGACAGATAAGGGGAATGAAAAAACCTTATATGCAATGCATATCAGACGGAAAGGATGTTAAATCCTACAGCGTATATGGTTCACTTTGTACTGTCAATGATGTGCTTCTGGCAGCCGTTGATTTCCCTGAACTAAGTAAAGGGGATTTCTTTGCTTTTGAAAGATGCGGAGCTTATTCAGTTACGGAAGGTATGGCTTTGTTCCTAACAAGGGAACTTCCGAATGTAGTATTTTATTCTGATAAGAACGGATTACAGCTTGTCAGAAAGGAAATACTTACAGACGGTATTAATTCTGCAAATATTATTTAGAGAGTGGAAATTAGTGAGGACTAAAAGATGTCATACGGAATTTTAGCATATTATGCGGTTTTTCTTCCTATAGTTCTGCTGGTATATCAGTTGATGCCGAAAAAGTACAGATTCATTGCATTGCTGGCAGCGAATGTTACATTTTTCTGTCTGATCAGCAAATGGTTGATTGTTTATCTTATTGCGGCGTCGGTATTGACCTATTATGTAGCATTATGGATTGAGAAAATCAAGGATAGCAATTTAGATAGTAAAATAAAGACCGGGAAGGCCAAAAGGGCATTGGCACTTGGCATAATAGCCAATCTTCTGGTTATCATTGTATTGAAATATACAAA
Organism: Butyrivibrio sp.; assembly: GCA_016297265.1. Classification (GTDB taxonomy): domain Bacteria; phylum Bacillota; class Clostridia; order Lachnospirales; family Lachnospiraceae; genus Eshraghiella. The sequence goes on along the minus strand of JAEDHB010000002.1, from coordinate 15,803 downwards.
CTTCCTGGGCGGAGTGGTGTGCGATGTCATTCACATATTCAATAAGAATGTCACATTTTCTCCGATACACTTTCTGGTTCCTATTGGTATGTCTTTTTACACCCTTGAGATTATTGCATATCTTACGGATGTATACAGAGGAACACAGAAGGCACAGCACAATTTTATTAAAGTATTTTTGTTTTTGAGTTTCTTCCCTCAAATTATGGAGGGACCGATTGCCAGATTCTCGCAGACAGGAGATGCTCTCTATGAGGGTAAAAAAATAACCTTTGACAATCTCAAACTGGGATATCAGAGGATTCTGTGGGGACTTTTTAAAAAGCTTATTATTGCCGACAGACTTAATTCGGCAGTCAATCAAATTTTTGATAATTATAATAAGATGCCCGGTTCGATAATAGTGCTGGGTGCCATATTGTTTACAACCCAGTTATATAACGAATTTTCCGGGGCGATGGACATTATCCTGGGTTCAGGTCAGATTCTTGGAATCAACCTTCCTGAAAACTTCAGACAGCCATTTTTCGCCAAGAGCGCAAGTGAGTTCTGGAGAAGATGGCATATCACTCTGGGAACATTTTTTAAGGATTATATTTTCTATCCGGTGTCATTGGCGAAACCGGTAAAAAAACTTGCAAAAAAGGTTAAGAAAAGATGCGGAAAAAGTGTCGGTAAGTTTGTAGCACCTGCAATTGCTCTGTTTTGTGTATGGATTTGCAATGGACTGTGGCATGGGGCAAATTGGAATTTCATTTTTTACGGAATGTACTATTTTGTCATAATTCTCATAGAAAATATTACGGAGGAGCCGATAAAGAAGCTCACAGCCAAGCTTCATATTAATACAAAAAGCTTTTTTTACAATTCATTCAGAACAGTCAAATTGTTTATTATTGTCATTGTGGGAGAAATGTTCTACAATGCGACAACGCTGAAGGATGGATTTTTGATGTTTAAGAGAATTTTTACGGATTTTCAGGCATCGAGATTTGTTTCGTATATAGGCAAATTGAGAATTGCCAAGAATGATTTAGCGATATGTTTTATCGGAGTTATTATTGTCACCATTGTCGGTGTGATTCATGAAAAGAATATCTCAGTGAGGGATAAGGTTGCACAATGGAAACTTCCGGTTCGCTGGCTATTTTGGTACGGAATAATGCTGTTTGTCATAATCTTCGGTGCATACGGAAGTGGCTATGCAGTTGTGGATTTGATTTATGCAGGATATTAATTTATTTGAGGTATGGATATTGTGAAAAAGATATTGAGCAGTATTGCTTTTATAGGTGGATTCGTAGCAGTACTTCTCCTTTTGGGCATTGTGTTTAAGCCGGAGGAGGAGTTGAACAGGGCTTATGCTGTGGATAGAAAGCTTGTGGACTATGAAACAGACTATGAACTTAAGTATGATGTAATGTTTTACGGTGACAGTCTGAGTTATACATCGTTTATTCCGGCATATTTGTGGAAACATTACGGAATTACATCCTACAACTTCGGATGCGCTAACGGAAAATTAAATGATGTGTACTATTTGATGAAGGAAACCCTGTTAAACCAGCATCCGAAGGTTGTTGTTCTTGAAACTGACAGTTTTTTTGTGTACGCAGGAAAATACATGGATGCCGATGATAACATCAATAATGTTTTTTATGATTTTTTTCCTGTTTTGAGATACCATAACAGATGGAAAACACTTCTTAATGCGACAAAGTTGTTTGGCAAAGAAAGTGAATCCGCCAAAAATAAGGGCTATATTTGTAAAAAGGCTGTAGTTCCTTATGAGGGTGAACAATGGATGAATAAAACCGATGAAGAAGAGCCATTTGGCGAAAATGTGGAGTACTATTTTAATAAAATTCGTGATATGGTAGAGGAAAACGGAGCAAAGCTTGTACTGGTAAGTACGGTTTCTCCATTGACTTATAATTATTCAAAACATAATTCATTGGTAAAACTTTCTGAGAAATACGGTATTGATTATTATGATTTTAATCTGGATACAGATGTAATAGGCGTGGATATGGCTAAGGATACTTATGACGGTGGGTATCATCCTAACTACCGGCTGGCATGCAAATTATCCCGGTATTTCGGTAAGGTTTTGTCAGAGAAGTATAGTATCAAAAGCCATTTAGGGGATCCTGATTATGAGAATTGGAATAAATGGCTGAAAACAATAAAATATCAGTTGAAATAGTTTGAAACTATATCAAATGCCCGTTTTTATGTATGGTTGATAGCATTGAAAAGCGGGCATTTATATTATAAAATTGCAGATGGAGGCGGTAATATGCATTTTGAAAAATCAAAGAAACTGAACCATTTTTCAACAGGAATTTTCGCTGCGCTTGACGAGAAAAAGAGTGAATTGATGAAGTCAGGCCGCAAAATATATAATTTATCTGTTGGAACTCCGGATTTTGTCCCACCAAAGCACATTATGGATGCTGTGGTTGAGGCCTGCAGGGAACCTGCCAACTATAAATATTCCCTGGTGGATACCGAGGAGATGCTTATGGCTGTCAAGGATTATTATGCGGACAGATATAAGACCGAAATTGATATTTCGGAGATAACCGGTGTTCATGGCACACAGGAAGGAATGGGACACCTTGGTATGGCAATGCTCAATCCGGGGGATTATGTCCTTTTGCCGGACCCGGGATATCCTATTTTTGAAGCAGGCTCATATCTTGGCGGCGCAGAGATATATTATTATCCGTTGCTTAAGGAAAACGATTTTCTTCCCGTGATAGAGGAAGTGCCGGAGGATATACTTAAGAAGACGAAATATATGGTATTATCATATCCTTCCAACCCGGTGGGCGCGGCTGCTCCAAAATCCATGTATGAGAAAATGATTAAATATGCAAAGGAATATGGCTTCTTTATTATCAATGATAATGCTTATTCTGACATCATTTTTGACGGAAGAGAGGGCTTCTCGTTCCTGTCAATTCCGGGAGCCAAGGAGGTGGGAGTGGAATTTTTTTCACTTTCCAAATCCTTTAATGTTACCGGCTTCAGAATTTCATTCTGCGTGGGCAATAAGTCAATAGTGGATGCGTTGAAATTATTGAGAAGCCAGTATGATTTCGGAATGTCGTACCCTGTTCAAAAGGTTGCGGTTGCAGCGCTTCGCGGCCCAAGGGATTCCGTTGTCGAGCAGTGCAAAACATATCAGAAGAGGCGGGATGCCCTGCTTGGCGGTCTGAGAAAATACGGCTGGGATGTTCCGGATTCGCAGGGAACCATGTTCGTATGGCTTCCGGTGCCGGAGGGATACTCCTCATCAACTTTCTGCGAGACATTGATGGACAAGGCCGGAGTTATTGGTACGCCGGGCACTGCATTCGGACCGATGGGAGAAGGCTATATCAGATTTGCCCTTGTTCTGCCGGAGGATGAACTGGCAGAGATCGCGGATATAATCGGACAGAGCAATATTTTATAGGAGATTGAAAATGAAAAAAACACTTGTACTTATTTTAACAACAATTCTTATGGTGAGCTGTTATGCCTTTACGGCAAAAGCTGCACCCGGCAAGAATGTCAAACTAATAATAGAGGGTAACAGCTCAAGAATTATCAGTGAGAGCTATTCCGTCAATACTTCGACAGCAACGGGAGTATTATTGGAAATTGATTCGATGGAAAACAGAATATCCCTGACGATTTCCTCATCCGCATATGGAAGCTATCTTACCGGAGTCAATGGTGAAACATCAGGCTCAAAGGGAACAAATTCAGGATGGATGATTAAGGTCAACGGAGTTGCACCGTCAGTGGGAATTGACAGCATTCCGATTAATGACGGAGATACTATTTTATTATATTTTGCGGATATGTATGCACAGAATCCTGTCCCGGATTACAGCAGAATCGAGGAAGGTATTATATCGTTCAGCAGCGAAGATACCACCTATGATTCCTCATGGAATCCGATAGTATCCACTAATCCGGTTGTAGGCGCTACTGTTAAGTGGTATACCGGTGAAAATACTTTTTCAACATATACAACGGATTCCAACGGCGAAATCACAATCGCTGAGGAAGAGTTGACGGAGGGTTTCCACAGAGTAGCCATTGAAAAATATAATGCTGAGGGTGCCAATATTGCAATTCGTCTGGCGGATGACGAGGGAGTGACCATCAGTGGACAATCAAGGGAACCACAGGGCAGCGGAGAAAACCAGTCAGAAAATAATGAGGAGCCTGCCGGCGGAGAAGAAGAAGAACCGGGTAACACGGTGGATGCCGGAGATTCCTTGTTCATATTAATTGCTGTTGCTGTTTTGTCGGCAGCAGGTATGGCAGTTTCCCGTAATAAAAGAAAAACGGCATAATACGGTATTAATCCCAATAAAGGATTATTGATATGAAGAAAAGAATTATTGTATTTCTATGTATTTTAGCAGCATTATTTTCTTCTGTTAGTGTAAATGCAGATGAACATGCTGCGGAGCAAATCGGGAAAATAATAGAATATGAGATGATTCAGGCCAACGCTTCGGATACAAAAGAGTATCTGGAGGTTGGCCTTATGCCTTATGCAGGAAACGGCGCGGAATGGCTGGCTGTCTATCTGCATGAAGCAGGATATGAGGCGAATTACGAAGCCTATAACGAAGCACTTGATGATTTCTTGAAAAATAATGCATCCCTTACCCTTACGGATTATGAGAGAATTGCAATAGCAAAATCCTGCTTTGGCGCGGATGTACAGTGGATTAAGGAAATAATCGGAAAATGCGGGGATGAGTCAGGCCTTATGGAAATAATCTATGGTATCATTCTTGCCAATTCCGGGGATTATGCTGACCGGAATACTGTTATGAGTCTCACGGACATACTTATATCTAAACAGATGGAAAACGGAGGCTGGAGTTTAGGAGGTCCTGCTGACCCTGATATCACTGCGGAGGCCCTGCTTGCGTTGGCGCCATATTATGATGAATACAAAAACGAAGCGGACAGAGCACTTGAGCTTTTGTCATCAATGCAGAGAGAGTCGGGGGCTTTTGCCTCCTACGGCAATGAAAATACCGAAAGCTCGGCACAGGTAATTATTGCTCTTTGTGCATTGGGAATTGATTGCAGGACGGATGTCAGATTCATAAAGAATGGGCATAGTATTATTGACGGGATGGAGCAGTTCAGACTTAATGACGGAAGTTTTATGCATGTGGCAGGCACTATGAGTAATAAGATGGCAACAACTCAGGCATTGTCCGCATACATTGCCGTTGAAAAGATGGATTCTCAAAAAGGCGCCCTGTACGAGTTTAAGAATGAACCCGGGGTTGCAGAACATGAAATTGCAGAACATGAAATTGCAGAAAATGTTACTCCCAAAACCATGACCGGCAAAACCATCAGGATAATCATATGGGCTGTCTGTGCAGCTGTTTTTTCGGTATATATCATAGTTATGGGAATCAGGAGAAAACTAAAATCTGTCACCACACTTATTGTGACGGTTCTTCTTGCAGGAATCAGTATTTTTGCCGTCTTTGCGAAAATACAGAGCAGGGAGGAATATTATTCGGGAATTGATATGTCCGGGGAAATCGCGACAAATGTATCCATAGCGGGTCCTGAGGGCGAAATATTTGCTGAGGGGAGAGTATTGGTCAATGAAGGAGATACTGCATTTGATCAGCTGGTAAAAATACTTAAGCAGAACAGGATAAATCTGGATTATTCAAAGAATCCAATAACTGGCGACATCTATGTGAGAGGAATAGGCGGTATTTCGGAATTTGCGTATGGCAGTAAGTCAGGTTGGACCTACAGGATTAACGGCGAATATCCCGGCGTGGCATGCAATGCATACCGGATTAAAGAGAATGATTTGATTGAATGGATATATGTTACCGGAGAGGTGGAGGTGGATAATGAGGAGATTTGACGATTTTCACCCGACGTTGGTATTGCTGTATTATCTGACGGTACTGATGCCGGTCATGTTCTTTTCTAATATAATCTGTGCGGCAACCGCATGGATTGCAGCATATTTGAGAATCTGCATCAGCAAGAGAAAAATATCTGCAAAAACCATCTTTTTTTCCGCCGGATTAGTTGCTGTGATGGGTGTGGTCAATGCAATGGTGTCCCATGCAGGGGCAACAGAATTATTTTTTGTCAACGGAAAAGCGATAACTCTTGAGGCTCTGCGCTACGGAATGGTGAGCGGTCTGATGATTGCTGCCGTATTTTTGTGGTTCAGGATAATAAGCGATGTCATTACCGGTGAAAAAATCACCTCCGTATTCAGACATATGCCAAAGCTTGGAATGATTGTTTCCATGATTTTCCGGCTTGTGCCCATGTATGTAGAACGGTATGAAAAGGTAAGTGCTGCCAACAGAATCAATCCTGACCAAAAGAGTGGCATTAAGGTGATGTCAGCGGTATTTACAAATTCACTTGAGGGGTCTGTTGATATGACATTATCTATGACGGACAGGGGCTATGATTTTCGAAAGACAAGATATAGCAGATATTCCTTTGGCGGGAGGGATGTGGTATTTCTTTGCATAATTATTCTTTTTCAGGGAATGTATTTTGGCAGAGGGATGAGTCTGGCGATTGTCAGAAGTATTTATTTTATGCTTCCCCTCATATGGGACGGAAAGGAGTGCCTGAAATGGCTGTGTATGAAGAACAGAATATTTCAATTGAACAGGGGGAACTAGTTCTGGTGTGCGGTCCGACAGGGGGCGGCAAGACTTCTTTTCTGCGGAGAATCAAGAGAAGTATTCCGGATATTGCCGGATTGGTTATGCAGAATACGGAGCAGGCACTGGTATGTGAGCGGGTGTATGAGGAACTGGCTTTCGCTCTGCAAAATACGGAGGATGACACCGCTGTAATAAAAAGAAGAATTGCAGAGACCGCAGGTTATTTTGGCATCAGCAAAATAATGGATAGAGAGATTGCAACACTTTCAGGAGGCGAAAAACAGATTGTATCAATTGCGTCGGTCATGGCAGCGGCACCAAAGCTTCTTCTCATGGATGAACCCCTTTCGATGCTGGACCCGGCAATGGCGGATAAGCTGACGGCACTGATAATCAAATTGAACAGAGAGCTTGGGATTACCATTGTTGTTGCTGAACATAATGTAGATTTTCTTTTTGCGGCGGCGGATAAAGTAATTCTGGTGGATAGTGGCATACAGCTAATCGAAACACCTGCGAACGCAGCATTAAAAATGCGGAACGGAAAATACGGGAATTATCTTCCTTCATGCTCAAAATATGCCGGAGACAATATTGCATTAACCGTGGCTGATGCGGCAAAATGCGGGCTTGCGAATGCAAAAACATATTCATCAAAGACAGTATGCGGTGAGGTTCTGGTGGAAGTCAAAAAAATCACCTTCGGATATGAGCGGTTCAAACCGGTGTTAAAGGATATTTCCCTTAAGCTCCACCGTGGAGAAATAGTTGCCCTGTTTGGCGAAAATGGCAGCGGCAAAACAACTCTTGCCAATATTATATCGGGAAGATATAAGCCTTTTTCAGGAAAAGTCAAAATGGAAAAGACAATCGATACTGCGTTCCTGTTTCAGGATGCAACCTGTCATTTTCTTGAGGATGTGGTTGACGGTAAGCATGTATATGACATGTCCGGGGGCGAAAAGCAGAAACATGCACTGGACATAATAATGCAGGATAACAGCGATATACTGATACTTGATGAGCCAACCAAGGCTTTGGATGCTTTGGGAAAAAACAACCTTGCGCAACGCATTAAGGAATATGCAAAACAGGGCAAAACAGTGTTAATCATCACTCACGATATTGATTTTGCGGCGCAGATCGCTGAACGAATGATGTTGATTCACAATGGGGAAATTGTTGCGGATGATGACACGGAAGCCTTTACCGACGACAATATATTTTACACTACAACACTTAAAAAAATAGAAAGAATGGTACAATGAGAACAACTGCGTTAGCAATACTGGTGGCAGCAATTCTTGTCTGTTACATCATACTGTATATAATTGAAAAAAAGCGCACCGGCATTCATCATATTATCCTTACGGCTGTGATGACGGCTATGAGTATTGCCGGAAGATTTGTCTTTGCGGTGATTCCCGGATTTAAGCCGGTTACGGCGATTGTAGTTCTTGCGGGAATATACATAGGCGCGGATGCAGGCTTTCTTTGCGGTTCACTGACGGCACTGATTTCAAATTGCTATTTTGGGCAGGGACCATGGAGCCCTTTCCAGATGCTTTGCTGGGGAATGATTGGTGCAATTGCGGGAATAATGTCAAAATATTTGAAAAAGAGCAGTATTTTGCTGGTAATATACGGAGCCCTTGCGGGGGTTGCGTACTCTTTTATCATGGATATCTATACAGTATTGTGGAGTCTTGGAAAGTGGTCCTTCGGCTTCTACCTGACGGCTCTCGCAACAGCACTGCCATTTACTATTGAATATGCTGTTTCAAATGTGCTTTTCCTGCTGTTGATTTCAAAACCGGTTGGCGCAAAGCTTGAGCATGTTATGGCAAAGGCGTCCTCGTATTCTGTGGACTACAAAAGGAAAATATGATATACTGATATGCAGTGGATTCACTTTGCGGAGGCATATATGAAGAGGAATACAATTAGGACCGGCGGCCTTGTTGTGATTATGATGGCAGTATTATTTACAACAGGATGTGCTCGCATGTCGGCAAAGCATATCGACAAAGGAATACAGTATTATAACAAAAATGAATACTCAAAGGCTCTGGATTGTTTTAGCAAGGCGGTAAAGGCGGATAAGAGTGCAGAGAATTATGCATATATGGCACTTGCACAGATTGAGCTCGGAGAGTATGAGGAGGCAAAACAAAGTCTCGATGAAGCACTTTCACTGAAGTCTTCGGATATATCCGCATTGCGCGGAATGGGCGTTCTTAAACTGAAACAGGGGCTTGAACAGGAGGCGGCGGAGGAATTTGAGAAAATCAAAAACCAGGGCCGGTCAAATAGTCCGGAATATATTGATGCCATGAAGCACTATGCGGCAATTCTATATAATGGGAAAAAATATTCTGAGGCAATTGAACTGTACAATGAACTTATCGGAATAGGTTCAAAATCAGATATGGAGGACCTGTATTTTGGCAGGGGAAGCGCCTTAGCCATGAATCATATGGAGAACGAGGCTGTGCTTGATTATGAAAAAGCTTTGGAGTATAGCGATTCAACATATGAGATATACTACTCGATGTATTGTGTGATGATGGAGGCAGAATATTTTGAGAGGGCGGAATCTTTTCTGAGGAGACTTCTCAATGAGAACAGGGATACTTTTCTTGCCGGCAAAACATATTATCTTTTGGGAGAATATGAGAAAGCAAGGGAAAACCTTACAGCCGCATACAACGAGGGGAACGAAAAAGCAATCGAGTACCTTGCCCTCACGTATCAGAAACTGAATATGCTCAATCAGGTTGATGAATTATATACAGGATATATGGACAGGAACGGAGAAACAGCGGATTTGTGCAATCAGTACGGTGTATTTCTTATCAATGCAGGAAGATATGATGAGGCAAAAACACAGCTTGACAGGGCGTTGGAATTAGCTAAGAATACCGATGAAATATATGACACAATAATATATAACATAGCAGTAAATTATGAACATATGGGTGATTTAATGTCTGCATTGGACCGTTTTTATGAATATACAGACAGATGTCCGGATGATTTGAATGCAAGAAAAGAAATTACCTATCTTGAGTCAAGAATGTAGGAGTAATATGATAGAGACTAAGGAAATTGTTGAAAATGTCATACTTGTAGCGGTGTGCACCGGGGATAATGACGATACAATGAAATCCCTGGATGAACTTGAAGAACTTGCAGCAACTGCCGGCGCAGTTACAGTGGACCGCATTGTCCAGAACAGGGAAAAAATTCATCCGGGCACTTATCTTGGCAAGGGGAAAATAGATGAACTTGAAGCCGCAATATATCAGCATGGTGCTACAGGCATTATCTGCGATGATGAATTAAGTCCGGCGCAGATGGCAAATCTGTCGGATGCCCTGAATGTCAAGGTTATGGACAGAACTCTTTTAATTCTGGATATTTTTGCAGCAAGAGCTATGTCCGGTGAGGGAAAAATACAGGTTGAACTTGCACAGCTAAGATACAGAGCCAACCGTCTTGTGGGTATTAGAAGCTCGCTATCAAGACTCGGAGGCGGAATCGGTACAAGAGGTCCCGGTGAAACAAAGCTTGAGATGGATAGAAGACTTATTCATGAGAGAATTGGTCTGCTGAAGGGTCAGCTTAAGGAAGTTGAAACCCATCGAGAGCTTACGAGAAATCAGAGAAAGAGAAACGGTATACCGGTGGTGGCAATTGTGGGGTATACCAATGCGGGCAAATCCACACTTTTAAATACACTTACTGATGCAGATGTTTTATCGGAAAATATGTTGTTTGCTACGCTTGACCCAACCACACGCAATCTGGAATTCGAGAGCGGACAGCAGGTGTTGATGACGGATACGGTTGGATTTATCAATAAGCTTCCGCATCAACTGATTGAGGCCTTTAAAAGCACATTGGAGGAAGCGGTATATGCTGACATTATTCTGCATGTTGTGGACAGCTCCAATCCGCAATGTGATTTGCAGATGCATACCGTATATGAAACTCTTGATAAGCTGGGGGTTAAGAACCAGCCTGTGATTACTGCTTTTAACAAATGCGATTTGGAAGCTTCGGAGATAATAAAGGATTTCAGGGCTGATTATACTGTGCGCATATCTGCAAAAACCGGCGAAGGAATTGACGGGCTGAAGGATACAATTGAAACTGTATTGAGAAGCAGTAAGATTTATCTTGAACGTGTATTCGGATATGATGAAGCAGGAAAAATTGCAATAATCAGGAAATACGGCCAGCTCTTAAGTGAGAATTATGTTGCAGAAGGTATAGAAGTAAAAGCTTATGTGCCGATTGAAATATACAATAATGTTAAGTAGGAGGTAACGCATGAGTTACGCAGATAAAGTATTCATTGATATGTGTAAGGATATTATTGCCAACGGAGTAAGCACTGAGGGTGAGAAGGTCCGTCCGCATTGGGAGGATGGTACCAGCGCATATACCATCAAAAAATTCGGTGTTGTCAACCGCTATGACCTCAGCAAAGAGTTTCCGATTATGACATTGAGAAAAACAGCATTAAAGAGCGCAACGGACGAAATGCTCTGGATATGGCAGCAGAAATCCAACAATATCAATGATTTGCACAGCCATATCTGGGATGAATGGGCTGATGAGAATGGTTCAATCGGCAAGGCATACGGCTATCAGATGGGCGTTAAGCATATGTACAAGGAAGGTATGATGGACCAGGTGGACAGAGTTATTTTCGATCTTAAAAATAATCCGTACAGCCGAAGGATAATGACTAATATCTATGTCCATCAGGATTTGCACGAAATGAATCTCTATCCATGTGCCTACAGTATGACTTTCAATGTTACACAGAAAAAGGGTGATGATAAACTGACACTTAATGCAATTCTTAATCAGCGTTCACAGGATGTGCTTGCCGCAAATAACTGGAACGTGGTTCAGTATGCTGTTTTGGTACATATGCTTGCACAGGTATGTGATATGAGAGTGGGTGAGCTTGTGCATGTAATTGCTGATGCACATATTTATGACAGACATATTCCGCTTATCGAGGAATTGATATCACGACCTATGTATGATGCACCAACCTTCCGCCTCAATCCTGATATAAAGGATTTTTATCAGTTTACGCGGGATGATGTGTCGCTTGAAAATTACATTACAGGACCACAGATTACCAATATTCCAATTGCAATATAATTATCGGGAGGCAGAAATATGAATTTAATTGTTGCGGTAGATGCAAAATGGGGAATCGGAAATAAGAACTCACTTTTGGTAAGAATTCCGGAGGACCAGAAATGGTTCAGAGAGACTACCACCGGCAAGGCAGTCATTATGGGAAGAAAAACCCTGGAGAGTTTTCCGAATAAATCTCCTCTTAAGAACAGACTCAATATAGTGATTACCGGCAATCCGGATTATAAGGTTGAGGGAGCAGTTGTTGTCAATACAATAGAGGATGCTGTCAAGGCGGCTTCGGATTATGCCGACGAGGATATTTTTGTAATCGGAGGTGAGTCTGTATACAGGCAGATGCTTCCGTATTGTGATGTTGCACATGTTACAAAAATTGACTATGTATATGACGCGGATGCACATTTTCCGAATCTTGATGAGCTGGAGGAATGGAAAATAACAGAGACCAGCGATGAGAGAACATATTTTGATTTAATATACGAATTCGTCAAATATGAAAGAGTGAAATAGTAATCAACAAAAAGAACATATCAGCATATTCTATACTATATGGAAATTAGGAAGGTATAGATATGCTGATTTTTTTGGATGCAGGACATGGCGGAAGTGATCCGGGGGCAGTGTATGGTGAGCGCAAAGAAAAGGATGACAATCTTGCGCTGGCATTGGCTGTTGGTGAAATTTTAGAAAAAAACGGATTGCAGGTGGGATATACAAGACAGGAGGATATCTACGAGACTCCTTTTAAAAAAGCAACGGATGCCAATGAAGCCGGAGCGGATTATTTTGTATCCTTTCACAGGAATTCCTCGGAAACACCCAATGTTGCTTCGGGAGTACAGACACTTATTTTCTCTGAGGGAGGAGAAAAGGAGAGACTGGCGGACAATATTCAGAAAAACCTTGTTGAACTCGGGTTTAAAGACCTTGGTATTGTGGAGAGGCCGAATCTTGTTGTATTAAAAAGAACTGCAATGCCTGCAGTGCTGATTGAGACAGGATTTATTAACAATGAGACGGATAATGCAAAGTTTGATGCGGATTTTGACAGAATTGCACAGGCTGTTGCAGATGCCATTCTTGAGACAATCGGGAGAAAAGCTGCGGCGAGTGCAATGGAGGATGAGCCTGTGGAGGCGAAGAAAATATGTACCTGTGACAAATTGTACAGAGTTCAAATCGGAGCCTTTGAAAACAGGGATAATGCGGACCGAATGTTGTCAATTGTTGTGGAGGATGGTTTTCCGGGCTTCATTATATATGATGGCGGTCTGTACAAGGTGCAGGTGGGTGCGTTCAGGGAGCTGGACAATGCGGTCAGAATGGAAAGAAGGCTAAGAAGATACAGATATAATACTTTTATTACCGAATGAAAAATAGTATTGTTTTTTTGGGGAAAAGAATATATAATTAAGTGGATTTACGCGGAGCATTTTATGCTCCATTCAAAAGATTAGGAGGAGACGCTATGGCATTTTGTGAAAAATGTGGCGCCGAACTGGCAGAAGGAACAAAGTTCTGTACCAAATGCGGCGCACCAGTATCTGAAACAGCACCGGCAGCAGAGCAGACAGCAGCACCGGCAGTAGAGGAGACAGTAACACCGGCAGCAGAGCAGACAGCAGCACCGGTAGTAGAGGAGACAGTAATCCCTGAGGCAGCACCAATTCCACAGGGAGAAGCAATTCCACAGGGAGCACCAATCCCACAGGGAGCACCGGTTCAGCCAAACAGCGGGGATAAGAAGAAGGTCAATGGTAAACTTATCGGTATTATTGCAGGAGCAGCAGTAGCTGTTATCGCAATTATTGTTGCAGTAATACTTATTGTTAACCACAATAAGAAGGTTAAAGAGCAGAAGGAATTAGAAGAGCGCAGAACTATCAATTACTTTGACTACGTATCAGTTACATTCGAAGGCTATGACGGCTATGGTGAAATGAATATCGAAGTTGATACTGAGGGACTCATTGATCGTATGTACAAAGGTATGGGCAAGAAGAGAGAAACAGCAAGTATGGAAATTTCCAACAAGATTGACAGCTTGCGTTATTCAATTGAATTGGATAAGGGCGATTATGCAGATCTTAGCAATGGGGATACAGTTGTATTGCAGCTCAAATATGATGATGATGCCAGAAAATCAACCAAACTCAAATTCGAGGAAGAAGAGAAAGAGTTTGTTGTTGAAGGCTTGAAAGAAACCAAGAAGGTTAATCCGTTTGATTATGTAACCTTTGAGATTACAGGTATTGACGGAGATGTCGATATCGATATGAAGCGCAATGAGGAGGATTGTGACTGGATCAATGATGTCGGATTTGACCATGACAGAACCTATGATTTAAGTATTGGAGATACATGTACTTATACAGTATATGACTATTCAAAGGAATATGTTCTCAATAACTATGGTATTGCATTTACCGAAACATCTAAGACAATTACTGTCGATAAGGCTGACAAGTATATTACCAAGGCTGAAGATCTTTCAGACAATAATATCAAAGCAATAAGAGCAGCAGCTGATAAAGCTATTGCAGATTATAAAGATAGTAACAAATACGGAAAATTCACATATGTGGGAATGTATACTGCATATAATCCTGAAGGAAGCAGCTGGTCTTCAATGGGCAAGAGTAATGTGTGTCTGGTATACAAGACAGTAGTAACAGACAGAAAGAATAAGAAGCATGCTCTCTTTGTTCCTGTTAAGTTCAGAAATGTATTATCAGAAGTTGATGATACTTATGAATATGATCCTGAAGATGCTCGTATTTCAACAAATTATATCTCCGGTCTTGATGTATGGAGCTGGGTTCCTGGATATCTCACTGAAGATGAACTCAAGAAGGAATATATGGATGATAAGGATTATACATATACAATCAGTGGCGGACTTAAGGGTGCTACAAGCAACATAGGTTCAACAACTGAAGAAACAACAGCAGCAGGCGAAACAACAGCAGCAGGTGAGACAACAGCAGCAGGCGAGACAACAGCAGCAGAAGAGACAACAACAGCAGCATAAGATTTTATTTGTTTTGACTAAATATGACTTCTATCCAATGTGGCAGCACATGACAAAGAACTGCCGGGGATAGAAGTCATTTTTGTGTTATGTCATTATTATGTCGGTCAGGCGGATATCAGTTTTTCAAGAGCCACATACAGCTGTGATATTTTGTACCAGGTTTTGTAATCAACTTCGCCGGTTACGGGAAGATTAAATATCTGTTGGAATTTTGATACTGCTGCAGCAGTATTTTCACCATAGATACCATCAATTTCAAGAGCAGGGATATTACTGTAGGTCTCTCTGATGGTAACCAGCTGTTCCTGAATGGTTCTCACTGCATCGCCATAGCTTCCGATTTCAAGACTGTATCCCGGCCAGGACATAGGGATTCCTTCCACGCTTTCAGCAGTGTTAATATATACATTGGAGCCGTAATACTTGCGCAGTATTTCTATGGCTGAATAATTCTCATCACCAAGGTATTTTGAACCCCATTGACTCATTCCTGAGCAAGTTGTTTTTTTGCCGTCGCAGTACTGTGTAAGGAGTGGCTGGCGGATGTTAGGCTTGGCAATGTAGTCAGTAAATATTTCATCCACAATCAGACTTATATTGTCGAAAATATTCCGGTTGTTTATCCATTTGTGATCAAAAGCAGTGGATGATGTGATGGTGAAATTATAGCCTTTATTCCGGTACCTCGAAACCACCACTGATTCGGGGTTGCTGAAAAAATTCATTAACATTGACTTTGAAGTGGATTTTTACTTCATCTTTGGTAATTTCAATGCGGTTAACTAATTTGTTTATAAGTACTCGTTTGGTTTGTATATCCGCATTTAACAACATATCATGCCAGCTTGGAATGTTTTCTCTTATTTCTTCCCAATCATGAATAGTAACATTAT
>JAEDHB010000065.1 GCA_016297265.1 Butyrivibrio sp. | reverse complement strand
AAATATTTTCTTTCGCCAAACAGGGAGCTGAGCCAGAAGGTACTCTGGATGTCCGCCCATGTTCTTATGATGGCAAAGAGGGGGGAGAAGGTAAAATCCTACTACAAGGCATATTCCAATAAGGACGGCATGGCAGTTCTTGATAAGCTTGAAAATGACCTTGGTACTGTGGCTGAGGCTACGATTGCCCTGTTGGATGCCAAAACAATTACTCCGGGAGAATATGACTGCATATGTACTCCGGATGTTACGGGCATGATTGTGCACGAGGCTTTCGGGCACGGCGTGGAGATGGATATGTTTGTCAAGGACAGAGCCCTCGCCAGAGAATATATGGGAAAACAGGTAGCTTCCGAGCTTGTCACAATGCATGACGGCGCAAAAGCTGCGGATGAAGTTGCAACCTATGAATTTGATGATGAAGGTGTACTTGGTCAGGATACGGTTATTATCAAAAACGGAATTCTTATGTCGGGAATATGCGATTCCCAGGCGGCATTATCCCTCCATGTGAAGCCTACCGGCAATGGCAGAAGGGAAAGCTACGAGAGAAAAGCATATACAAGGATGACCAATACCTTTTTTGAAGGCGGAAAGGATTCCCTTGAGGATATGATTGCATCCATCGAAGAGGGATACCTTTTGGAAGATGCAACCTGCGGAATGGAGGACCCAAAGAATTGGGGAATTCAGTGCATGGTTAATATTGCAAGAAAAATTGAGCATGGCAAGCTTACAGGCGAGGTGTTTTCACCGATAGTATTGAGCGGCTATGTGCCGGACCTCCTTAAGTCCATTTCCATGATGACTCCGGACACGGTTTTGTGCGGAAGCGGATTTTGCGGAAAGGGATACAAAGAATTTGTCAAGGTTTCGGACGGCGGACCATATATCAAGGCCCGTGTGAAGCTGGGCTAGGAGGTCAGTATGGATAGAATTATTAAAGCATTAAAGGAATTGGATATAGCTTCCTACAAAATCAACTATGAGACAAGGGAGACGGCAGAATTATATTTTGTCAAAAGAAATCTTGACCTGACAAGGGCAAATACTACAACAGATATCGTGGTTACGGTCTACAATGATTTTGAAAAGGATGGAGTTAAGCAAAGGGGCGCTTCGCAGTTTTTTGTTTTCCCGGACACAACCGATGAGGAAATCATAGAATTCGCTGCAAAGGCATATAGACAGGCATCATATGTATCCAATCCGTATTTTGATATGGCGAAGGGCAATGGCGTTGTAATTAAGACTGCCGGAGAAATTGATTTGATGGATAAGGCGGTGGCGATGGCGGAGGCACTGTACAGTGCGGATGTCAACCCTAAGGCTTACATCAATTCGGCAGAGATTTATGCAATAAGGAAAAATATCAGAATCGTCAATTCCGAGGGCGTTGATTATTCCTTTGTACAATATTCCGCTGAAGGGGAATTTGTTGTCCAGAGCAAAGAGAATAATAATGATGTCGAGCTGTTCAAACAGTTTTTCTATGATGATTTTGATACTGAGGCTCTTGCAAAAAAATGTGAGGATGCCCTTAAGTCTGTTAAAGACAGAGCTTTTGCCCTGCGTGCGGACAATAAATTGCCTGATTATCCGATAATACTATGTGATAATACGGTTGGCGAGCTTCTGAATTTCTATGTGAATAAGACAAATGCGTCCCTTATTCATCCGGGCTATTCGGATTACAGACCGGGAAAAGAGGTTGCACCGGAGGCAGAAGGTGAGAAGATTGATATTGAACTTGTTCCGGACAGAATTGTGGACAGTGACGGTATTGAGCTTAAGAATATGACAATCCTTAAGGACGGAATTGTCAAAAACATACACGGTAATGTCCAGTATTCCTATTATCTGGGAGAAAAATGCAATGGTACCTTCGGCAAATTCAAGTGTAATAACGGCACAGTTGAAGCGAAGGATATGCTAAAAGAGCCGTATATTATGGTTAAGAGCTTTTCGGATTTTCAGATGGATCCGATGGACGGATATTTTGGCGGAGAATTCAGACTTGCATATATCTTTGACGGAAATGCTACTCGTATTCTTACCGGAGGAACCGTCAGCGGAAATATGTATGCAGCACAGAATAATATTGTATTTTCAAAGGAAAGATATGAGGATGCACAGTATGATATTCCGCGTCTGGCAAAAATTGTTATGAAATAGAACTAAACTGAATATAATTTAAGAGAATTCCGTAGTTGCAAATCAAAGCTTTGGCAGATAGAGTTTCTGCCGAAAGCATGAGGAGGATATTGACGGAATTCTTTTTTTGGAAAATTTTACGGGAATCTGTTGACAAACAAAACATGGAGTAGTACACTAACTGTACTAGGATAAATAGTACAGTTAGATTGGAGGCGCATGATGTATCAGATTGACATTATGTCAAGAGTGCCTGTTTATGAGCAGATTGTTAAGCAGACTGAGCAATTCATTCTGACCGGAATATTGAAGCCGGGGGACAAAATGATTTCTGTGCGAAATATGTCACTGGAGTTGTCCGTCAATCCCAATACAATTCAGAAAGCTTTGGCAGAGCTTGACCGAAGAGGATTGATAACCTCCGTCCCGGGTAAGGGGAGTTTCATTGCCACCAATGCATTGAATGTTCTCTTTGCATCCGGAATGAATAATCTCCAAAAGCTTAAGGAAGATATCGAAAAGCTTAAACTGGCAGGCGTTGACAAACAACAGATTAGAGAAATAGTTGATGAGGTGTATGTGAATGATTGAAGTAAAAAATGTCACGAAAAAGTTCAATAATACGGCGGCTTTGGAAAATATCAGCTGCACCATTGAGAGCGGCAATGTTTTTGGCATGGTAGGTTCAAACGGCGCCGGAAAATCCACATTGCTCCGCATAATCTGCGGAATTATATGTGCGGATTCGGGGGAAGTGGTGATTGACAATGAGCCGGCGTTTGAGAACGAAAAAATTAAGAATGAAATAGTATTTGTATCGGATGAACCATATTTTCTTGCAGGAGCCAGCATGAATAGGATGGCAAAATTATATGCTGCCGCATATGAGAATTTTGATATGAATTATTTTAATAAGCTTACTCAGCTCTTTGGACTCAACCCTAAGAAGAGAATCAGCAGTTTTTCAAAGGGGATGAAAAGACAGGTGGCAATAATCCTTGCTCTGTCAGCCAGACCGAAGTATCTCCTGTTGGATGAGACCTTTGACGGACTTGACCCTGTTATGAAGGGACTTGTGAAAAAGGTAATCTGCAATGAGATGGTGGAGAGAGATTTCTGCGCGGTACTGACATCCCACTCGCTGAGGGAGCTGGAAGATATATGTGACCAGATTGCATTTATTCATAAGGGCGGTCTTGTATATGAAAAGGATACTTCGGATAT
>JAEDHB010000029.1 GCA_016297265.1 Butyrivibrio sp. | reverse complement strand
GACCGCATCAATTATCATAGAAGATCTGAATTTACAGAAAAAATTTCACACCGTCAATACTTCTTGCACTAAAAAAGAAGGAGTATCAGCAAATAATAAACAATCATCTGCATATCTAACAAAACCAACATCACCACACCATTTATCTATGACAATCGACTCTAAACCATCGAGTGTCATATTACATAGTATAGGAGACAAACATCCACCTTGAGGAATTCCCTCAATGGTATCATAATAGATGTCATCTTCAACATATCCACATTTCAAAAATGCATATAACATCTTTTTATCAAAGGGGATATTATCAAGCAACCATTCATGGCTGATAGTATCAAAGCATGATTTTATATCAAGTTTCAATACATACCTGTAATCACTTCGTGTACGCAGCATGGAATCAACATGATTAATTGCATCCTTACATCCACGTCCTTTTCTATAAGCATATGAATGTTCATCAGCAATGTATTCAGCAATCGGCTCCAGAGCAAATTTATATAATGTTTGCATAGCTCGGTCTTTCAATGTTGGAATTCCGAGAGGGCGTCTCTTACCATTGGATTTATCTATATATATCCTTTTAACTGGTAGGGGTTTGTAACCTCTGTGCTTCAAGGATAAGACTGCATCAAAGCAATCAGATAAATTATTCCATATCACATTATCTATTCCGGCAGTATTACATCCATCACAGGAAATAACGTGCTTAACAGCTAATGCTTTCGCATAGTTTGAATGTATCAACTTGTGTTGCAAATGTTTCATCAGATAAATGTCATCATTGCGATAAGCCTTAACAATCCGCTTTTGCAGTTTTTTAATATTTGATTCAGCTAATTCGAAATTTATATCAGACCAGCTTTTCCATGTATCAGTAGTTGTAGACGTTTTCACGTTAATTTTGCAACTCCTTTCAAAAATTCTACATAGACGGATAAATTGCAACATAATATTATGTTGGGTCTCTAATACGGTTGTACTTCATATAAAATTACTCCCTTTGTTTTGATAATTTTGCAAGTTTTCTTACTTGCTTACTTATGATAACGAATGGTGGATTACGAAATAATTTCGTTTTTTTTGCTTAAAAATGCCCCAAATTGTATAAGTTGCATAAACAAAATGAGTGTATTAGAGTTAAAAATGGATTTTGACGTGTGTTTTTAGCTCGAAAAAAATTTATTTTTGTGAAAATTGCCAAGCCCAATTTTTAGGCTTTTTTGATTGTTCACAGAAATAACACTTGTGTATTATCTTTGAATATAATAAAATGCCATTAATGAGTTCTTTTATTGAAAATTGGATATTATACTATCTATGAAAATGATTCATAAGGTGGTATAATATGTATAGAGGTAACATTATTACGCAAGAAAAGGAGGATGATGATATGAGTACTTATGTAAAACCGATTCAGGCAACGCCTACCCTTTCCGGTAAGGATGCAATTGATATCGTTAAACAGGTATTAAGAACTCCTACACCGGAATCCATTGACAAAAAGAAGAAAATGCTTGAAGCAAGGAAACGGATTGAAAAGAAATGAGTTATTTAACTACAGAAGAGTTTGAAAGAATTGCGGATACTGTGACTATATTTCCTGTTACCTCAGCAGAATTAGGAGATATTTCACAGTATTCTTTTGATTGTGGAGAAGCAAGCGAATATGTAACATTTTTGATGCAAAAAGCTATTCCGCTTGATGATCTTGCAGTCACTAAAACATTTGTTATGATTCATAATGAAACGAAAGAGTTGATAGGATATTTTTCTTTGGCGGCGGATACCGTAAAGCTTACCTTAGATGAAAAAATTGAAACAGATTTGGAAACTGTTGATTTTATGTCATTACCTGCTCTTAAACTTGGCAAGCTTGCCATCAACAAAAGCCTAAGTGAAAGTAGTATGAGAAAGGGTTATGGTTCTTTCGTATTGGATATAGTGGATACATATGCGTATGAGATGTTAGAAAATGGAGTAGCCTGTAGATTTGTAACTGTAGATGCAGATATTGAATATAATGCCGATACGCCAGAGTTTTATACCAAAAATGGATTTGTTGTCAATCAATCAAGAAAAAGAAGAGCAAGTGACAAGACAGTCAGTATGAGAAGAGACATTTTTAATCCCTAAATCAGTTGAATGATTTAGGGATTGTTTTGATTATGAAAGTATGATTTTTATATCATCAAATATCATATTTCTGCAACCATGAATAGATGGATATTCCGGTACCATTCGGTATATACCCTGTTCAGGGTAAAAGAAATTATGGCATATACATTGGCTTTTATTGTTTCCTCCGGCCAGGTAGGATAGATTTCGCTGCAGGCTACGTTTTTAATGTAATCAGGAAAAGGTACATAATAGTTGGTGGCAGTGGAGTCTGTCGGAACACCATCGTGCACAACGACTGTTTCAGGTACGATAACGCTCTGCAGTACAATTTCACCGCTGTTGGTAATCGGTTTGATTTCTGATTCGGGTATTTTGGAAGGATAATTTCCGTACAGAGTATTGGGACCGATGATTGAAACCTGGGAGGTCCTGCTTTCCTCTTTGAAAAGTGTGATTGGCAGATAGGATTCTATGCCGGAAAAAATGTTGACACCATTGATTGACTGTGGAAGATAACCATTTTTTCTGATAATGATATTGTATTCTGAATATGGCTCAACAATATCCGGAGCCAGACTGTTGCTTACGGGAGGCGCAGGCAGAACGACGGATTCGGATATTCCGTTTTCATCAGTACTAATATCTTCGATAATATTGTCAGGATCCCCCGTGAAGCTGATTTCAATGCTGGCATCAGAGATAGGTTCATTTAGTAAACCTGTAAGGTGCACAGAGAGGCTTCCCTCGTCTGTAAGAGTTTGCATTATTTTGTATAGGGACATATTAAACTCCTAAAATTAGTTATTTGATTTATATGACAAAGAAATGTAAAATATTATTGAAATGAAAGCACATTTGTGATAAAATTTGTTAAATTTAAGAAAAAACACTATTAATTTGCAAAGGGGCATCTCTGCGTATAAGTGTTTTTTTTTTGAAGTTTTTTACCGAAATATACTACTTAAATGCGAAAGGAATGGTGAGATAATGAAGGCATTTCTAATACTGGAAGACGGAAATGTATTTGAAGGAATCAGCATTGGCGCTGATAAAGAAGTTATAAGCGAAATCGTTTTTAACACTTCGATGACCGGATATTTGGAGGTATTGACCGATCCATCCTATGCCGGACAGGCAGTTGTAATGACTTATCCGCTTATCGGTAATTATGGTATATGTTATGAGGATTCAGAATCTTCCAAACCATGGCCGGACGGATTTATTGTTCGGGAATTATCACCTATCCCAAGTAATTTCAGAAGTAAAGATACAATTCAGAATTTTCTTAAATCTAATGATATTCCGGGTATTGCAGGAATTGATACCCGAGCTCTCACAAAGATTCTTCGCGATAAAGGTACCATGAACGGTATGATTACCACCGATGAAAATTATAATCTTGAAGTAATTATTCCAAAATTGAAAGAATACAGAACCGGCAAAGTAGTCGAAAAAGTTACCTGCAAATCAGTAAGTAAAATGAATGGAACAGGCCTTAAGGTTGCGCTTATGGATTTTGGCGCAAAGAGAAATATTGCGCAATCCCTGTTGAACAGAAATTGTGAAATTACCGTCTATCCTGCTCATACTACAGCTGAGGAAATACTTGCAACGAAACCGGACGGAATTATGTTATCAAATGGCCCGGGAGATCCAAAGGATTGTGAAAGTATCATTGAAGAACTCAAAAAGCTGTATGCTTCCGATGTGCCTATTTTCGCAATATGCCTTGGACACCAGCTTATGGCTCTTGCAACAGGCGCGGATACACATAAGATGAAATACGGCCATAGGGGGGCGAACCATCCTGTTAAGGATCTTTCAACCGGCAAGGTGTATATATCATCGCAGAACCACGGGTATGTGGTGGATGAGACCACCCTTGATCCAAAGGTTGCCAGACCGGCATTTATCAATGTCAACGATAAGACCAATGAAGGACTTGAGTATATCGGAAAAGATATCTTTACGGTTCAGTTTCATCCGGAGGCATGTGCAGGACCACATGATTCCAACTTTCTATTTGACAGATTCATTGAAATGATGAAGAAAGGCAGGGACTAATATGCCAAAGAATAATAATATTAAAAAAGTACTTGTAATCGGCTCAGGACCAATCGTAATCGGTCAGGCAGCAGAATTTGATTATGCGGGAACACAGGCATGCCGTTCTCTCAAGGAAGAGGGGATTGAGGTTGTACTGGTAAATTCCAATCCTGCAACAATCATGACGGACAAAAATATTGCGGACGAGGTATATATCGAACCGCTTACAGTACCTTCATTAAAACAGATTATATTAAAAGAAAAACCGGATAGCATACTTCCTACGCTTGGCGGACAGGCTGGCCTCAATCTTGCAATGGAAATCGCAGAGACAGGCTTCCTTGAAGAAAATAATGTTAAACTTATCGGTACCACCGCTGAGACCATCAGAAAAGCAGAAGACAGACTTGAATTTAAGACTACAATGGAAAAAATCGGTGAGCCATGTGCACCATCCCTTGTTGTAGAAAATGTTGAGGATGGTATTGCATTCACTAACAAAATCGGATATCCGGTAGTATTAAGACCTGCATATACACTTGGCGGAAGCGGCGGCGGGATTGCCTACAACGAAGAGCAGCTGGTGGACATTCTGTCCAACGGCTTAAGACTTTCCCGTGTGGGACAGGTTCTGGTTGAGAGATGCATTGCAGGTTGGAAGGAAATAGAATATGAGGTAATGAGGGATGCCAACGGAACCTGCATTACTGTATGTAATATGGAAAACATCGACCCTGTGGGCGTTCATACAGGTGACAGTATCGTTGTTGCACCTTCACAGACACTTTCTGATAAGGAGTATCAGATGCTTCGTTCATCAGCACTCAATATCATTGATGAACTCAAAATCACCGGCGGTTGTAATGTCCAGTTTGCACTGCATCCCACAAGCTTCGAATATTGCGTAATAGAGGTTAATCCTCGTGTCAGCAGGTCCTCAGCACTTGCATCAAAAGCAACCGGCTATCCTATTGCCAAGGTCGCTGCCAAAATTGCGCTGGGCTATAATCTTGATGAGATACCGAATGCAATTACGCATAAGACCTTCGCAAGCTTTGAACCAACGCTCGATTATTGTGTAGTCAAAATTCCGAGACTGCCTTTTGATAAATTCATCAATGCTTCCCGTAAGCTGACAACACAGATGAAGGCAACCGGTGAAGTAATGAGTATCTGTACCAACTTCGAGGGAGCGCTTATGAAAGCAATCAGATCCCTTGAACAGCATGTTGATTCACTTATGAGTAATGAATATGCTGATTGTACGGATGAAGATATTCTCGAACTCCTCAAAAATGTTGATGATAAGAGAATGTATGTTATTGCTGAAGCCTTGAGAAGAGGAGTAAGCTATGACAAAATTCATGAGATAACAATGATTGATGCCTGGTTCATCGACAAATTTAATAATATTGTTAAGATGGAAAAAAGGCTTGCTACAGAACCTATGACAAAAGAACTCATGATGGAGGCGAAGAGAATTGAATTCCCTGATGTTGTCATTGGCAAAATAACGGGCAGGACAGAGAGAGAAATCAAAGAACTCCGCAATGAATATGATATCCATGCAGCATACAAGATGGTTGATACCTGCGCGGCAGAATTTGAGGCATCAACGCCTTACTATTACTCATGTTATAAATCATATAACGAAGTTATTGAGACTAAACCGGAAAAGAAAGTCCTTGTTCTGGGTTCCGGTCCAATCAGAATCGGACAGGGTATTGAATTTGACTACTGTTCTGTGCACAGCACCTGGGCGTTTAGGGCTGAAGGATATGAGACAATTATTATCAACAACAATCCTGAGACGGTTAGTACCGATTTTGATATTGCTGACAAACTCTATTTTGAGCCGTTGACACCGGAAGATGTTGAGAGCATTGTTGAACTTGAGCATCCGGACGGAGCGGTTGTTCAGTTTGGCGGACAGACGGCAATCAAGCTCACCAAGAGTCTTATGGAAATGGGTGTTCCTATTCTCGGAACCGGTGCGGAGGATGTTGACGCCGCAGAAGACAGGGAATTATTTGACAAAATACTTGAACAGTGCGAGATTCCGAGAGCTGCCGGCAAAACAGTTTTTACGGCAGAGGAGGCCATTGCGGCTGCCAATGAATTAGGTTATCCCGTACTTGTAAGACCTTCCTACGTACTGGGTGGACAGGGAATGCAGATTGCAATCTCCGACAAGGATGTCTATGAATTTATGGAAATCATCAACCGTCAGGTTCAGGAGCATCCAATTCTGGTTGACAAGTATCTTATGGGAAAAGAAATAGAAGTTGATGCGGTATGTGACGGCGAGGATATTCTTATACCGGGAATTATGGAACATATCGAAAGAGCGGGAATCCACTCAGGCGACAGTATTTCGGTATATCCGGCACAGAGTCTTTCACAGAGAATCACAGATATGCTTGAGGAATACACAAGAAGACTTGCCAGAGCTCTCCATGTAAAAGGATTAATTAATATCCAGTTCATCGTATATAATGACCAGGTATATGTAATTGAGGTTAATCCGCGTTCATCAAGAACGGTGCCATATATCAGTAAGGTTACAGGTATTCCTATTGTTAAACTTGCAACACAGGTAATTATTGGTAATACAATCAAGGGCTTAGGATACACACCGGGACTTCAGAAGAAAGCGGACTATATTGCAATTAAGATGCCTGTATTCTCCTTTGAAAAAATCAGAGGTGCGGATATCAGCCTTGGACCGGAAATGAAGTCAACCGGAGAGTGCCTGGGCATTGCAAAAGAATTTAACGAAGCATTGTACAAGGCTTTTGTAGGAGCCGGAGTAAACCTTCCAAAGCATAAACAGATGATTATGACTGTTTGCGATGCGGAGCAGGAGGAAGCGGTATCTGTCGCAAAAAGATTTGAAGCACTGGGTTATACAATCTATGCAACCAGGGGAACTGCAAATAAGCTGAAGGAAAACGGAATCAATGCAATCAGAATTAACAAGGTTGAACAGGCTTCCCCTACACTTCTTGATTTGATTCTTGACCACAAGATTGACCTTGTAATAGATATTCCTACAAACGGCATCGAGAGAAGTCATGACGGATTCATAATCAGAAGACATGCAATTGAGACAGGCGTAAATGTACTTACTTCAATGGATACTGCCAATGCATTGCTCACAAGTCTTGAAACCCAGCATAAGCAGCATCTTACACCAATTGATATTGCGACAATATAGAATAATCACTGTAAAAATCGAGTAGGTACGCCCTGCTCGATTTTCTATTTGAAAAAATCAAAAGCCGTGCTATAATTATGAGCAATAGTTATTATTTTATAAGGAGACGGATTACTAATGGATAAGATATTAGTACAGATTTCAAATATTTTGAGTGAGGCATTTGCCGAGTGCGGATATGATGCAGTTTATGGTAAAACAGGAATTTCAAACAGACCGGATTTGTGTCAGTACCAGTGCAATGGAGCGATGGCAGCTGCCAAAAAATACGGCAAAGCACCTTTTATGATTGGTGATGAGGTTGTTGAAAAGCTTGCAGGTAATGCTGCTTTCAAATCTATAGAATGTGTAAAACCGGGATTCATCAACATCGTTATGAGTGATGAATTTATCGGTAATTATGTAAGAAGGATGGCAGAGGAGGACAAGTTCGGATATGACGCCACCGGCAAGGGCGTAACGGTTATGCTTGACTATGGCGGAGCCAATGTCGCAAAGCCACTGCATATAGGCCATCTTCGTTCCGCAGTAATCGGCGAGAGTATCAAGAGAATCTGCGCATACAATGATTATAAGACAATAGGTGATGTACACCTTGGTGACTGGGGACTTCAGATGGGTCTTATCATTACGGAGCTTAAGGAACGCAAGCCGGAGCTGGTGTATTTTGATGAAAATTTTGAAGGAGAATACCCTGGGGAAGCACCATTTACAATTTCTGAGCTTGAGGAGATATATCCATGCGCAAGCGGCAAATCTAAGCAGAATGAGGAATTCAAGAAGGCAGCACAGCAGGCTACACTTGAACTTCAGAGCGGAAGAAAGGGCTACAGAGCATTATGGCAGCATATCATTAATGTGTCTGTTGAGGACCTTAAGAAAAACTACGGCAACCTTAATGTATCCTTTGACCTCTGGAAGGGTGAAAGTGATGCTCAGCCATACATTGCCGATATGGTTGATAAAATGATTGAGGACGGTATTGCATACGAGAGTCAGGGCGCTATTGTTGTTGATATTGCAAAAGAGGGCGACAGCAAGGAACTTCCTCCGTGCATTGTAAGAAAATCAGACGGCGCTGCAAATTATGAGACATCGGATCTCGCAACTCTTATTGAGAGAGAAAAATTATATGCACCGGCTCAATATATATATCTGGCAGATAAGCGTCAGGAACTTCACTATACACAATTCTTCAGAGTTGCAAAGCTCGCGGGGATTGTAAAGGAGGATTGCGACCTTAAGTTCATTGGTTTCGGAACTATGAACGGCAAGGATGGCAAACCATTTAAAACAAGAGATGGCGGTGTGCTCAGACTGGAATATCTCATCAAGGAGATTCAGGATGCCGTATATAATAAAATTATGGAGAATCGTTCAGTGGATGAGAAGGAGGCACAGGATACTTCAAAGATTGTAGGGCTTGCAGCTCTCAAGTACGGAGATTTGTCAAACCAGGCGGCCAAGGATTATATTTTTGATATTGACAGGTTTGCTTCTTTTGAAGGTGATACAGGACCATATATTCTCTATACTATAGTTCGTATCAAATCAATTCTCAAAAAATATGAGGAACAGGGTGGCAGTACTTCAAATTGCGGCATTGGTAATGCGAAGAGCGAGAGCCAGCTGTCGCTGATGCTGGAACTCAGCAAATTTAGTGATGTGATTGAAACGGCAGTTTGCGAACTGGCACCGCACAAAATTTGTAAATTCATATATGAATTGTCAAATGCATTTAATCATTTCTATCATGAGACAAAGATTCTTTCAGAAGAAAACGAAGATACCAAAAAGAGCTATATAGCACTGATAAGTCTCACAAAGGACATACTTGTGACATGTGCTGACTTACTTGGAATAGAAGCGCCGGAACGTATGTAATACCGCTGAGACGAAAGCAATTTTATATTAAACTGAATAGCTCGTCAATAGTTAGGAATACTATTGGCTGAGCTATTTTGTTTTCTTTTACCGAATAGGACATAAAAGTATTATTGTCAATTTGAAAAGTCTTTGAATAGGCTGTGTCCGAGGTGATTTTGGTCAAATCAACGGTGATACCGCAGCCGTCTGTTTTGGTTATGGCTTCCTTGACGGTCCATATTTTGCAGAAGGCTTCAGCTCGATTGGAGGAGGAATTGATGGTATTAATTTCCTTTTTTGAACAGACTTTTTCCGTTATTCTTGGATTGTATGTCCTAACGCATTCAATATCAATACCTGCAGGGAAATCATGGCATATGCATGCGATGGCAGTTTTACAGTGACTGATATTAAAATGAAATTGTGAAATATCCCTGAGATACGGTTTCTTGTTGTCTGAATAGCAGAACTCAGGCATATCGGTATTGCCCGTAGCTTTTCTGTAGCCGTAGAGAAATACAAAATAGCTGATAATGCAGGCTCTTTTTCCGGAAGAAAATTTGAAATCGTCCGTTCTTTTCTTCCTGAAATCAGGAAGGGCATTGTAAAGCTTATTAATATCTGCTTCGTCAAGTGCTTCGTAGTCGGTGAATAAATAAATCATAGTCATTAGCTCCGTCAAATGATAAGCTAATTATGACATTAAATTTATATGTAGTCAATAAGGCGCATTCTTGCATTTATCGTATGCAAGTCGTATAATAAAATCAGTGAAAATCGTATTTGGAGGATGTTATGGCAGAAAAGGAATGCTCAAATTCATCATGCACAAAGGAAAGCTGTAAGGGATGTCCTCACAGTGGCAATAATTCGATTCCCAAGGAGGAACTTAATTCATACAGCCGCATTGGCAAAGTTATTGGAATAGTAAGCGGAAAGGGTGGTGTCGGAAAGTCGACAGTTACTTCCCTGATTGCTCGCGGACTGTCAAAAGAAGGTTTTTCGGTGGGAATTATGGACGGAGATATTACAGGTCCGTCAATTCCTAAGATGTTCGGCATCAATGGTATGTTAAGCGGTTCGGAGATGGGAATTGAACCTGCGGTGTCGAAGGATGGTATAAAGATTGTATCAATGAATCTTCTTTTGGATTCGGAGGAAGCTCCCGTTGTGTACAGGGGGCCGATTATTGCAGGAATTATAAAGCAATTCTGGACGGATGTCCATTGGGGAGAGTTGGATTATCTTTTGATAGATATGCCTCCCGGAACAGGGGATGTTCCTTTGACTGCATATCAGTCATTGCCGGTGGACGGAATTGTCATTGTTACTTCTCCGCAGGAACTTGTCAAGATGATTGTGATGAAGGCCTATAACATGGCGGAAATGATGAGTGTTCCGGTAATAGGAATGGTGGAAAATTACAGCTATTTCAAATGTCCGGATTGTGGCAGCGAATACAAAATATTCGGCGAAAGCGGCATTGATGAATTGTCAGCAGAGCTTGGAATCCCGGTGCTTGGCAGACTTCCGATAATGCCTGAAATTGCTGCGTCGGCGGATGCCGGGGACGGTGTTTCTGATATGATAAAATTCGACCTGGATGCATTTCGCACCGTTTAGGAGGATATTTTGAAAAAAGAAAGCGCACTTAAGATAATTTGGAAAATCATATATCCGCTGCTGATTTTTGTGGGAGTGGAGATTGTAATAGAGGTAATTGTATCAGGAATTGTATCCGCCTACGGTGTTTCAAAGGGATTGGCAAGCGCTGATGATCCAGAGGAACTGTCGCACTGGATAACCGATACGGTGTCGCAGTATATGATTTTTATCTCGATGGCAAGATGTGTCATATTGATACCGCTTATGTTCTTTCTGTTCAAAAAAGACATTGCCAATGACAAGGCAAACGGAGTCTATACGGAATATACGGATTATTCAAAAAAATGGCTGCTCGTGTTGCCACTGCTGGCATTCGCACTTGCCATGGCATTTAATCATCTTGTCCCTCTTTTGGCAGAGGGTGTGCAGAATCTGCTTAACAAAATTGGATTTGCATGGTTTGGCAGGCATTGGAACATTGATTTCATTGCATCTTACAATAGCAAATCATCATCGGTCTACTCAAATAATTTGTGGATTCAGCTTGTTTCGGCAGGAATTCTTGCTCCGGTGGCAGAGGAACTGATTCACAGGGGAATAATATATGAGAGACTTAAGAAATATATCAGTATAACGGGAGCAATGGTTATATCCACAGCATTTTTTGCGGCGATGCACGGCAATTTTATCCAGATTGTATATACTTTCATCATCGGGCTTGTGTTTGCCTATGTGTACGAGAGATTCAAATGCCTGTGGGCACCCGTGATTTTGCACTGCGGCGCAAATATTTCAGCCATACTGGTTACTTATTTTGTGGGTGATAAAGGAATCGCAGTGGGGCTTGGCTCATTTGCATTGATTGTTGTAGCGGAACTCACAATTGTATTTTTGCTGCTCTTGCTGATAACGAAAAATGTCAAAAGGATGCCGACAGACATAAAAAACAACTAGACTTTTAAGGATAAAATGTATATAATATTGT
Source organism: Butyrivibrio sp. (assembly GCA_016297265.1). Classification (GTDB taxonomy): domain Bacteria; phylum Bacillota; class Clostridia; order Lachnospirales; family Lachnospiraceae; genus Eshraghiella. The sequence goes on along the minus strand of JAEDHB010000029.1, from coordinate 5,360 downwards.
CTAATGGCCTTGAGACCATTAGGTGATGTAAGCGAGGGTTTTACATGAAAATATTATCTTTTACGGTACCGTGTTATAATTCGCAGGACTATATGAGAAGATGTATTGATTCGCTTCTTGTTGGCGGTGAAGATGTTGAAATCATTATTGTGGATGATGGTTCAACGGATAAAACAGCGGAGATTGCTGATGAATATGTAGAAAAATATCCTACGATATGCAGGGCAATTCATCAGGCCAACGGCGGTCATGGCGATGCTGTAATGACAGGAATAAAGAACGCCACCGGAGTTTTCTTCAAGGTTGTCGACAGTGATGACAGGGTGGACCCGGATGCGTTGAACAAATTGATGAGTGTAATGAGGAAGAATGTTTTGGAGAAACATCCTTTAGATATGCTTATTTCGAATTATGTATATGACAAGCAGGGTGTGAAGCGTAAAAAGGTTATGCGTTATGCCTCCGTTCTGCCTCAGGATACATATTTTACATGGGAAGATATTGGACATTTCAAAAAGACACAATATATGCTGATGCATTCCATTATTTACAGAACATCCCTTCTCAGGGAATGTAATCTTCAGCTGCCTAAGCATACTTTTTATGTGGATAATCTTTTTGTATTTCTTCCGATGGCAAATGTCAGAGTAATGTATTATTTGGATATCAATTTTTACTGGTATTTCATTGGAAGAGATGACCAGTCCGTCAATGAAGATATTATGATCAGCAGACTTGATCAACAGCTTATGGTCAACCATTTGATGATTGAAGGATATCATTCAAGACAGATTAAACATCCGAAATGCAGACAATATATGAACAACCATTTGTCAATTGTTATGACGGTGTCATCAATAATGAGTATATTATCCAAATCGGATGCCAATTTGAGGAAAAAACAGGAGCTTTGGAATTATCTTAAAAAGAAAGAACCAAAGCAATATAGAAAAATCAGATTTAACATTCTGGGAATATGGATGAACTGGCCGGGTAAACTTGGCCGTGCGATATCGGTTATCGGATACCGCGTAACACAGAAAGTATTTAATTTTAACTAAAAAAAGAAGGAGCGTCATCAAGCTCCTTCTTTTTCTGTGTCACGGCCGTTATGCTTAAAGCATCGTGATAACAGTTTATTTTTGTAAATTAGCGGATAAAGAATAAGTATAAGTGCAACTGCTGCAAGCAAATCATATACGGAATGCTGCTTTAAAAATACTGTCGAGAGACATATGAAGACGGCAATAACCGATACTATTGTGCGCATCAGCTTTGGACGCTTAAAGGTTTTGGATTTGAAAACGGCAATCACAACTACCAGGGTGTTAAATACATGCAGGCTGGGTAAAACATTTGTTGAAGTATCTGATTTGTACAGAAACTTCACCATGTCCGTGCAAAAATTATCCCGTGGAAATTCGGTTGGTCTGATTGAACCAAGTCCGTTTGGAAATACAAAATATATGATAATTGCAGTTGACATTCCGATAATCAGGTACAACCCCATCCGCACGCATTCTTCCTGCGATTTGAAGAAGAAATATACGCATGCGATTGCGATGAAGGCAAACCAGAAGAAATAGGGAATGATGAAGTATTCGCAAAATGGTATTTTATCGTCAATACCGCAGTGGATGAGATGATATTCATCGATTACATGCTTTTCAAGATATGTAAAGCATGGCATATAGATCAAAGCATATAACCCCAGAAGAGCATGCCACCATTTTTTGAAAAAAGCCTTCATAATATATCCTCCAAGAATTCAATCGAAAAATATTATAGCATATGAAGGATTAGATTTCTATTATTATTTACAAAAAAAGCATTAGGATGTAAAATGTAATGGAGAATGTGGTTTTGCGCCACTCATGTAAAAAATGATTACGGAGAATATATTTTGAAATTAATATTGAGAGATATCAGAAAAGAATATAACGGTGCATGTATTTTACACGGCCTGAGCTACACCTTTGAATCAGGTAAGGTATATGGGATTTCGGGGGGCAGCGGCTCCGGCAAAACAACACTTTTAAGATGCATTGCACGCGAATATGATTATACAGGCACGGATACGGTCATTGAGGCAGGCAAATCCTTTTTTAAGACAGATGTATTTGAATATGCCCTGCTTGACAAAGAAATAGTTATGCCGAGAATGATTACACCAAGGCAGTATATCAAACAATGTATAAAAGAACACAAGGGCAGTATTTTCGGCTGCTCCCTGGAGGAATATGCGGAATTATTTGGATTACCGGCGGACAAGCTGGATGTTGTGATGAAGAGATTTACCGGTGAGGAACTCCAGATTATTCAGATGATAGCTGTATCAATTATTAAACCGGCAGTTGTTCTTATGGACGAGATTATCGGTTATTTTGTTATACCTCAGCTTTTTTTTGAAGCATTAAGTGAGTCAATAGTCATTATTGCGGAGGATGATGCAGAGAAAATGGAAACATATTGTGATGAGATTCTTTACCTTGAAAACGGAAGTTTTTCATCCGGTGTTAAATAGTGGGGGTGCTGTTATGTTAACTAAGATAATAAATAGCGGATTTTTGCTGTATAAATCCGATGCTAATATGGCGAGGAGTATTCTTGGCAAAATTCCATTTTTGAAAAATACATCAAAAATGTCGGAAAAGACCGCCAATGTTTTGGGAGTAGTATTTAGATTAATCTGTGAGATTGTTAAGAAATCCATTTTCGTGGGATTGTTTATGTTTCTTCCGCGCTTTTTGGCTATAAAATTTCTGGAAGCGGGAATCGCAGGCTTCGGTATTGAGGATGTTTTTGTATACCTGACGGTAATACTGATTTGCTTTTGCGGCTCAATCAATAATAGTGTTATTTTTGCCGAAAAAGAGGCGGATTATGTATCCATCCGTAATATGAAAATAAACAGCAGAAATTATTACAGATTTCTGGTGCTGAGGAGAAGCTGCCTGGAACTGGTATCCTTCTTTGCGGCATTTTCAATCTGGGGAATGAATCCTGCCAAATCGGCATATCTGGCTTTGCTGATAGTGATTTGCAGATTTTTTGGTGATACCTTCAGAATATTTTTGTTCAGAATGTTTAAAAAAACATTGCCTGCCATGAATATCGTAATATCCATTGCGGCGCTATTCTTTGCATATTTTTTCCCATATATCAGGGGATATGTGCCGGGCGCATACAATATTGTATTTGACAGCATGTGGATTGCAATTATTCTGTCCGTCGGAACACTGTTTATCTATTTTGTATGGGTTTATAGCGGATACAGCAGGATTTCGGAAATTATTCTCAGAAAAGGTGAGCTTATCGGCAATGATGAGCCGGAGGATGACAATTTTGAACCCGATGTCGATGTTACGGAGGACGGACTTCGCGCGCTCATTGATGAGGAATGTGAGGAACCGGAAATTGATTATGACAGAATAAACAGGACATTTTATAACAATAATAAGAGAAAAATTATTGCGGATTTGTTTATCAGGTGTGCCATTGTGTTCTGCATTCTTGTGGTGGTTGTTATTTCGGGAATTACCGAGCATTATGATTTCATATACAAAGTTATTACCTATGCCCTTCCGGCAATGTTTTTCGTTGTTCACGGGCTTACGGTCAGCGGCAAATTGTCAATGCAGATATACTGTCAGGTTGATAATGTTCTGCTGAGCAAAAAAAGATGCAGGGAAAAGAATGAGATACTTACAAATTTCCTTCAAAGACTGCCAAAGGTATTGGCGTTGGATTTGATATCGCCTATGTTTCTCGTGCTGACAACAATTATTGCAGGATGTATTTCACATCACGAAAGCAGTTTTCAGCTGGTGGCATATGTTGCAGTAGGCATTATATTAATCAGTATTTTTTATACTTTTATCAATTTTTTTGTGGCATATATCATTCAGCCTTTCAAATTGAAGAATGCTGCAAAGGTTTCGGTTTTTATTGATATTGTAATATATCTGCTGGCAGCAGGATGCATATATATTAATGTTACACCATTTAATTTTTTGATAGTGGGTGGCCTTGTAGTGGGAGTTACCGCAATCATTACAGTGCTGTCAATTCAGCTGTTTGCAGTAAAAACCTACCGCAATAAGGATTAAAAGTGAGGTATTTATGAAGCGATTGGGAATTCCGGTAATATTGCTTTGCGGCATATTACTGGTGGGATGTTCTTCACAAAAACAGTATAACAGTCCCGGAAGTGACGGGAATACTGCTCTTAACAAAGTAATTCCCGGAGAAAATGTCAGCGAACAGAAGGATTTGTATGACATTACCGAGGTGATTTCCAAGGGTGATTATTCTCCAAAGCTTATTCACGCGTATAGCGATAATCAGATATTGGTAGTATATGACACCGGAAACGGCAGTGAAATTTCTGCTTTTGATTTGAAAAAGGAAAAGATTGTTAAATCCGTCCGGATTGACAATGATTTTTCCGAGGCGACAAAGCTTGGAGTGACATCAGGGGGAATGTGCTATCTTTTTGATAAAATGAATTCAGTATTTACGGTGGTTGATATAGAAAAGGAAAGCAGCAGTCAATACAGACTGGAGGTGATGACCGATTCGGTTCTGGTATCGGAGAGCGCCAACAGAATTTATTTTACCCAGGAAGGGAAAAATAAAATATTTCAATATATCACCGAGACGCAAAATATCAATGAAGTCTATTTGGCAGATGAAAACATTGACTCCATCTATCTGAAAAGCATGATTTCCGATGAGGGAACTTTTCTTACAAAGGTCAGAATCAATGATGAAATGCATTATGCCAGAATTACGGTTGAAGAGCAGGAACTGACAATGTTGGATAATATCAGCGGGGATATGCAGTATACCGGAAAATACTATGTCATCAAGAATCCTGCGTATGAAAAATCGATTGGCGTATTTGATGACAGGAAGCCAAGACTTTTCTGCCAGTTTTCGCTTGAAAGCAGCGAGGAAGTGAACGGAATCCGTCTGATTGACAATTCCCAGTATTTCTTTTCGGTTGTCAACAGTGAAATAAGCAACAGGAAGGTCTTTAGGTTTTACGATATCGACAGCGGCATATTGACAAACGAGATGAACTGTGACAAAACCTACGAACTGGAAGGCTATTCGTTTATGTATGATATCCATGCTTTATGCCTTAATTTAAGTGATATTGAAGGGAAAAAACATTTTTATATCTGGGATGTTGAAAATGTGTCGGATGTAATGAAATAATTGAAAAAAACTGTTGACAATAACATCAAAAAAGTATTATAATGGCAAAGCGAGTTGCGAATGACTTGCACAATTACCTGAATATGGGATCTTAGCTCAGCTGGGAGAGCATCTGCCTTACAAGCAGAGGGTCACAG
>JAEDHB010000008.1 GCA_016297265.1 Butyrivibrio sp. | reverse complement strand
ACAGCGGCAGTCGAGGCACAACGCCCTTATATAGAGGGGCAAGTAACGGCGGCTACCCGTGTAGAAGTAACTGCACAGGTAACAACTGCTGTAAGAGAACAGGTCACAATGCAGGTGACAGAAGCAATTCATCAAACCGTAACAGAACAAGTTATATATGCTGCAACAGGAATGGATAAGGCAAGCTACGACGCTGCGATCGCTGCCGGTATGATTAATGAAGAAAACCAAGCTGCGATCAATGCCGCAATTGCTGAACAAATGCAAAGTGAGTCGATTCTTCAGATGATTGAAGATAAAACAACAGAACAGATGGCGTCAGAATCTGTTCAGGCGATGATCTCCGCAAACGTAGATGAGCAAATGCAGAGCGATACGATAAAGGAAATGATTGCGACCAATACGGAATTGCAGGTACAAAAAGCGATTTCTGACAATATGGCTTCTGACGAAGTGCAAGCGCAGTTTGCTGCCGCCTCGGAAGGTGCAAAATCCGTGATTTCACTCAAAACATCGCTGGATAGCTATAACACCTTCTATCTCGGACTTCAATCTTATACGGCTGGTGTTTCTCAGGCTGCTGCAGGCGCAGGAGAATTAAAAGCCGGTACAGATGATCTGAAAAGCGGAACAAGCAAGCTATATGCCGGAGCCACTGAACTATACGACGGAATTCTTACTCTGAAAAACGGTACCCCCGCTCTTGTGGATGGTATTACACAGCTTCGGGACGGAGCAATGCAGCTTTCCGACGGTCTAAAGGAATTCAATGAGCAAGGCGTACAGAAACTTGTGGATGCAGTTGACGGCGATCTGACGGGACTTACCACGAGACTGCGGGCAACCATAGACGTGTCGAAAAATTACCGCTCTTTCTCAGGTATTGACGATAATATGGACGGTCAGGTAAAGTTCATTTATAGAACTGACGCCATTGAATCGTAAGAGACATACACTTTGCTCGTACTCGCCGGAAGGCAGGATTTGGGAGTTTGAATATTTTAATTCAAAATAGGAAAAACTTCATACATACCATATTAATCAGGGTGTGTTATGAAGGAAGAAACCGGATATAAAATTAAATTAGTTTTAATAACAGCAGGTGTTACAATCGCAGCATATCTGATTATCAAATTTATGCTGCCCCTTGTAACACCATTTATTTTTGCAGGAATAATAAGTCTTATTCTAATCAGGCCCATAGATTTTCTGTGCAATAAAACAGGCATGAACAGAAGCCTTGCAACCGTATTGATGATGATAACTGCATTTGCGGTGCTCTCCGTACTGGTTTTTTTTGTTGTAAAAACAGTAACCAACCAGTTTAGGGAACTGCTTGCATATATCTCACAGTATTTTGAGGGAATGAGCAGCCGGTGCCGGAATTTTTTTTGCAGGATGGACAGGATTCTTGGACTCAACCTTGGAACCTGCGAGGAATATGTAAAAAGCAGAGTGGATATCAAGGGCGAAGGCGGCGTTATTGGCAGCATAGGGTTGTTTTTTACGGCGACAGCCTTTGCGGTTATGGCGGTATTTTTTATATGCAAGGATTATCATAAAATAAGGGACAAATTATATAAAAGCATTCTCGGAAGCGAAATCAGATACATTGTGGACAGGTCTCGAAAGGTTTTTGGCGTGTATTTGAGGACACAGTCAATAATAATGTGCATAACTGCGCTGATTTGTGTGGTGGGTCTGTGGATAATGGGGAACAAATATGCTCTCTTTCTCGGCATAACAATCGGAATTATGGATGCATTGCCGGTGCTTGGAACGGGTACCTTTTTTGTTCCCTGGATAATTGTATTGCTGGTAAATTCAAGCTATTCGCAGGCACTGGGAATCGGTGCAATTTATCTTTTGTGCTACTATGTGAGACAGTTTCTGGAGCCAAAACTTATGTCGGACAGACTGAGCATATCGCCGCTTTTGATGTTGATGGCACTGTATGTCGGTATGATTTTGTTCGGCATCAGCGGAGTGATAACCGGACCCGTGGCAACAATTTTCATTAAGGAAATTGTTCAGATGTGTAAAATAAGGATGCTTGGGAAGTCCACAAATACTTGAAATTCTCAACCTTTAGTGTATAATGATTTTATATTGCGTTATCAAAAAAGTAATTATAGTAGGAGATATTTGTATGAAAGAGGATAAAAAACTGGTTGAGGCGATTACCCCAATGGAAGAGGATTTCGCCCAATGGTATACAGATGTAGTTAAGAAAGCAGACTTAATGTGCTATTCAAGCGTAAAGGGATGTATGATTTTCAAGCCGGCAGGATATGCACTTTGGGAGAATATACAGAGTGAGCTTGATAAGAGATTTAAGGCTACGGGAGTTGAAAATGTATATCTCCCTATGTTTATTCCGGAAAGTCTTTTACAGAGAGAAAAGGACCATGTTGAGGGCTTTGCACCGGAGGTTGCATGGGTTACTCAGGGCGGACTTAATCCGCTTCAGGAGAAAATGTGTGTAAGACCTACATCAGAGACTCTTTTCTGCGATTTCTATAAAGATGAAATTCAGTCCTACAGAGATTTGCCAAAGGTATATAACCAGTGGTGTTCAGTAGTCCGCTGGGAAAAGGAGACAAGACCTTTTCTGCGCTCCCGCGAGTTCTTGTGGCAGGAGGGTCATACCGCACATGCAACCGCAGAGGAAGCTCAGGAGAGAACAGAACAGATGCTGCACCTGTATGCGGATTTTTGCGAGGAATTTCTTGCAATTCCGGTAGTGCGTGGACGAAAGACGGACAAAGAAAAATTTGCCGGAGCTGAAGCTACATACACCATCGAGGCACTTATGCATGATGGAAAAGCTTTACAGTCGGGAACAAGCCATAACTTTGGCGATGGATTTGCCAAGGCTTTCGGTATTCAGTATACGGATAAGGATAACACCCTGAAATATGTTCACCAGACCTCATGGGGAATGACCACCAGACTTATTGGTGCACTTATCATGGTTCACGGTGATGATTCGGGACTTGTTCTTCCTCCAAGGGTTGCGCCTGTTCAGGTAGATATCATTCCGATTATGCAGAATAAACCGGGTGTTCTTGACAAAGCTTTTGAAGTTAAGGAAAACCTTGTCAAGGCAGGAATGAGAGTTAAAGTTGATGATGCGGACAAGAATCCGGGATGGAAATTCTCAGAACAGGAGATGCGTGGCATACCTGTGCGTGTTGAGATGGGACCAAGAGATATCGAAGCAGGCAATGCAATTGTTGTTCGACGTGACACGAGGGAAAAGATTACGGTTGCCATCGACGAGCTTGCAACTGTACTTCCGGAGATTCTTGAGACAATTCAAAAGGATATGCTTGAGAGAGCAAGAGCGCACCGCGAGGCTCACACTTATTCCGTAACAAATTATGAGGAATTCAAGGATGTTGTTGCCAACAAACCGGGCTTTGTCAAAGCAATGTGGTGCGGCAATGAAGAATGTGAAAATACGATCAAAGAAGATACAACTGCAACAAGCCGTTGTATGCCATTTGAGCAGGAAACAATTAGTGATGTTTGTGTATGCTGCGGCAAACCGGCAACTAAATTAGTATACTGGGGCAAAGCATATTAGGATTTGTGTATGAAGATAGTTTTACCGGATAATGTGCAAAGCATTATCGACAGACTAACTGAATATGGATATGAAGCATATGCTGTCGGCGGGTGTGTCCGCGACAGCATTATTCATCGTGTGCCGGGGGACTGGGACATAACAACTTCCGCCAAACCGGAGGAGGTTAAGAAAATATTTCGCCGGACCATAGATACCGGTATTGCACATGGTACAGTAACCGTTATGATTGGCAGGGAGGGTTACGAGATAACCACCTATCGCATAGACGGGGAATATGAGGACGGAAGGCATCCGAAAAAAGTCGAATTTACTGCCTCTCTGACAGAGGATTTGAGGAGAAGGGATTTTACCATCAATGCCATGGCATACAATGACATAGAGGGCATTGTAGACAGATTTGATGGCGTGGGAGACCTTGAAAAGGGAATTATCCGTTGTGTGGGCAATCCGTATGAAAGATTTTCCGAGGATGCCCTAAGGATGCTCCGGGCAGTAAGATTCAGCGCACAATTGGGCTTTGACATCGAGGAAAATACGCGCAGGGCCATAGAGGAACTGGCTCCGACTATCGAAAAAGTCAGCCGGGAGAGAATTCATACGGAATTTGGCAAAATTCTTCTGTCCGACAGACCGGAATATTTTATTAAGGCGGTGGAACTGGGCCTGACTCAATATGTTTTTAGAGCGATGGAGGGAGCGGACATTGCCCTTGGTACAAAACTGGTTTCAAAGGTCAGAAAAGATATTGCATTCAGATATGCAGCGATACTTATCGGGCTTGAATCTAAGATGACGGAGAATGCACTAAGGTCTTTGAAACTGGACAATGCAACAATTGGAAAAGCCGCATTTCTTATTAAGTTTCTCACGGAAAAACCAACTGATGACAGGATTACCATAAGACATCTTGCCAGCCGGTATACGCCGCAGCAGATGTATGAAGGACTTGAATTTGCCGGGGATTACTATGGATTGCTGGGTGACAGAAAGACCGTGGATATGCTGGATACCGAGAGGGCTGAGCTTGATGCCATAGTAAGGGATAAGGATTGCCTGGATATGAAAAATCTTGCCGTGAAAGGCAGTGATTTAGCGTCAATAGGAATTGCACCGGGGCGTCAAATGGGCGATTTGCTGAAACTGTGTCTGGAATGTGTGCTTTGCAATCCGGAATTGAACACGAAAGAATATTTAATTGATTATGTAAGAAAAACATCCTCATAATTATAACTCTCTAATCATACAATTAGATAGTTTATAATCTATGGGGATGGTTTTTTTATGGCGGAAAGATGCTTGGAAATATTGGAAAAATATGACTTCGAAGTGCAGCAGGTCACAAAGGGAAGAGGCGTATTTATTATCGTAACAGATATGGGGAAGCTAATCCTCAAGGAGTATTCGGGCAGCGGAAAATATGTTGAGGCAACCTCCGGCATTTTGGAAAAGCTCAACGAAGAAGGTCGAATCCATACGGATTCCTACATCAGGAATTCCGATGGCGAAATAATATCCACGGCGTTGGACGAATCCAGATATATTGTCAAAAGATGGTACGACTGCAGGGATTTTGACATCAGGAGTGTGAGTGATGTAAGCCGCGCAATGAGTGGCCTGGCGATATTACATAATTCCCTTGAGACGCAGGATTGTGATGATTTCAAGCATGAAGCAGGCAACCCCTGCGATGCCATGAAAAAGCACAACAGGGAATTATATAAAATCAAAAAATTCATTATAAAGAAAAATTATAAGACAGATTTTGAACGGCTGGTGATTAAGAGCATTGATGAATACATTGATGAGGGAGAATCGGCAGAAAAATGCTGTCAGGACTATCTGATGCGACACAGTGCAGGAATCTCGCTCTGCCATGGAAATTATAATTATCATAATGTGCATTTTATGGATAGGGATATTGTGATTTCAAATTTTGAAAAGATGCACAGGGATTATTTTGTCATAGATATGTATGAGATGATGAGAAAGCTTCTGGAAAAATATGACTGGAATATCAAACTTGGACACAAGCTTCTTGCCGATTATGACAGGGAGAGAAGGATAACGGATTCCGAAATCAGTTTATTGGCCCGGATGTTCTCATATCCGGAAAAATACTGGAAGATAGTCAATGCATATTACAATTCAAAAAAATCCTGGATGCCGGTAAAAAATTCCGAAAAGCTGATAAAGGTAATCCGTCAGAACAGGGCCAGATGGGAATTTGTCGCAACAATTTCCGGATGATTTTAATTGCTGACTGTGCTATAATTAGTGCAGTGGAGGACTAATGATGAATAAGAAATTACTGTTATTAGCTTTGATAATATTGTCCGTTGTCGCAGTTGCAGGCTGTGGCAGTGAGGAAAAGAAACCCGTGGTCAGCAAGCCTGTATCCACTACCGCAAGCGGCGAGAGTCATGCCGGCAAAACCACAGGTATTATTCTCAAGATAGATGAAGCCGAAAGGACGATTCTGTTTACGGAATTTGAAAATAGTGAAAAGATACAATACAAATATGATGTGGGCTGCGAGATTACCAACAAAAGCGGTAATGCAATAACAATGGCACAGCTGCATCCCGGAGACCTTGTGGATATTAATGCAGATGCCAATGGCAAAATAACAGCAATATCAATTAGTAATAATTCCGACATCTGGGAAAATACAAAGGTAACCTCCTTTGCTTACCTTCCGGCGGAGCATGCCATGAGAATAGGCAAGTCCAAGTATTCCTGCGATGATGGTGTCAATGTTTTTTCAGGGGACAGGATAATTTCCGTATCTGAATTGTGCTACGAGGACCAGCTCATTGTCAGAGGCTACAAGACAAAAATTGTGTCCATCGTTGTCGACAAGGGGCATGGATACGTATCCCTTACCGGAGATTCCCTGTTTTTAGGCGGATATATCGACATTGGCAACCGTGTGGTTAAAGTCATTGAAAAGGATATGATTGTAATTGTCAGAGAGGGAGACTACAAGGTTGAGGTTGTCAACGGAAAATATCGTGCCAGCAAAAATATAACTGTCGACAGGGACGGAAGAACCTATGTGGACTTTTCCGACATTCAGCCGATAGTCAATGCAACCGGCAATCTTAAGATAGACATTGATGTTGAAAATGCCATGGTTTATGTTGACGGTAATCAGGTAAACCATAAAGAAGTACTTACTCTAAATGTCGGCAAACATACGGTCAAGGCCATCGCTCCCGGTTACGAGGAAAGAAGTGTAAGAGTGGATGTGATATCGGGATATCAGGAGGTAGCCATATCCCTAACCTCATCGGAAACCCAGAGCGCCAGCAAGACGGAGCAGGAAACAACTGCTGAACAGAGCACCACCACGGGAGTGGTAAGCACAAAAAACAAGGTCACAATATCGGGACCGGTTGGTGCAAATGTGTATTTTGACGGTGCATACAAAGGAACTGCGCCGGTCACATTCCCATTGGTTACCGGTGAGCATGTAGTTTCGGTTCTTCATAACAAGGAGATAAAGAGTTACACGGTAAATCTTGTTGAAGGTTCGGATGATGTGGTATATGATTTTACGAATAATTAATTTTTTCGGTCATATATTTATAAAAAAAGAGTTTTTATGAAAAAATTAATAGCGTTCTTATTGATTGCGATATCCCTCAGTACTATGGGATGCTCAAAAAACAACTCCGACGCCGGTCCTGAGGAAAAAATTGATTTTACCGTCGTGGATAATCAGAGCATGCCGGAAGAACTCAGGGATGTCATCAGAGAAAAACAGGAAAATGCGTTTCAAATGTCAGCCAACATTGAAGGATATACATATATTGTCGTTGGCTACGGAAAGCAGGATACCGGTGGATACAGCATCGCTGTGGAAGAGCTGGTGCAGAATGACAAGAGTGTTAAAATCAGGACAACACTCATAGGCCCTACACCAAACGAAGCTGTCAACCGGATGGAGACATATCCGTTGATTGTTGTAAAAATCGAACAGACGGATAAAATCATTGAATATCTGTAGCATAATCCCCCGCCCGACTTCATATTCTATACTAAATGACTTTGGAAAGAATAGGAGAAGGCGGGGGTTTTTATGGATATAAATAAGAACTGTGTACATATGAACAGAACCACCGGGGAACTCACCCAACTTATAACACTGGATGAGGACTTCAATATAGGTGACAGTAAAAAAGAAATAATCAGCAGAATCAAGGAAAATGGTTATACCGTAATCGAGAAATGCGTACAGAGGGATGGCAAAACCGTGGTGGCGGGCCAGTTGGTTTTTGCACTTCTTTATGCCACGGAGGGAGGATATGACAGCTATAACGGCAAAATATCCTTCGAGGAAAACTATGTATTTTATGAGGCAGGGGATGGGGATGTCCTTCGCTGCAAGGCAGGAATAGTGGACCTTTCCATCAATATCATTAATAACAAAAAAATAAATGTAAAGGCGGTTGTGGAGATTGTGATATCCTCAAGCTGCATTGTTCATGAGGATGTTATCAGCGGAATGGAAATGGAGAATCTCCAGACCAGAATGGATACCATCACGGTGATGCAGTTAGTTGCTGCCAAAAGGGATATTTTGCGTGTCAGGGAGTCCTACAACATTCCTGCGGATAATCCGAATATAAGCCGGGTGGTGTGGTACGAACTGGATACAATGGGAATTGACGCAAAAACACTGGATGGCGCCGTGTCCGTCAAGGGCAATCTTGCCATAGCGGGTATGTATGAAACCGACAACGGGGAGGTCTTCTGCCTCGAAAAAATGGTTCCCTTCAGCGGAGTTATTGATTTGCCGGAATGTATTGAAAAGCTTCCTATGGATATTATCATATCCACCAATGACAAAAGCCTGATTGTAAGACAGGATGGCAATGGCGAACAGAGAATTGTGGATGCGGAGGTCATTCTCGGACTGGACATCAAGGTATATGATGAAAAAATGTTTGATATTATGAAGGATGCCTATTCTCCCAATTACGAACTCAATATGTACATGGGCAATCTGGAATATGACAGGTTTGTCATGAAGAGCAGTTTGAACTGCCGCCTGGAAAAGGCCTATGATGTACCATGGCCCAACATTAATTCCGTATTGAACTGTTCCGGGAGGATGCATATCGATGAAATAAGGCGAACGGATACAGGGATTGCTATTGAGGGGGATGTGACGGCGGATGTTCTTTTCCTGGGAACTGACAATAATGTCAGCTTTGCCAGATACGAAATGCCTTTTGACGAAAATTTGGAAATTGCCGAAATGCAGGATAATTTTGATATTTCCGTCAAACAGGGCTCCTTAAATATATCAGCCAACATTCTTGGCAATGGTAATGTGAGCATTAAGAGCAATGCGGAAATTATTGTTTTTGTAGTGGAAAAGAATAGCACAGAGGTTATCACAGAGGTGGAGGCAATTGCGCCGGACTATGACAAAATAAAGAATCTTCCCAGCATAGTCGGTTACATAACCAGGGAAGGAGATACCCTCTGGGATATTGCCAAAAAATATTGCACAACCATTGCTCAGATAAGGGAAAGCAATGAGATTACAACGGATGAAATTGAGCCGGGAACAAAACTATTATTGACTAAAATATGTTAATGTTTGCAAATATTGAAGAATTCTCTTATAATATAATAGAATTAGCATATTTGGAGGATTCGTATATGAAGAACGGCGATAACAAAAGCATTGCATTGAAAGCATATGCCAAGATAAACCTTGCATTGGATGTGATTGGCGTTCTTGAAAACGGATACCACGAAGTAAGCATGATTATGCAGAGCGTGGATATGTACGACAAAGTTAATCTTTATGTTAATAATTCAGGCAAAATAACTGTCAAAACCAATCTTTCCTTTCTGCCTGTAGGACCGGATAATCTGGTTTATAAGGCGGCTGCGCTTTTATTCGATGAATTCGACATCAAAGCAGGCCTGGCAATTGACCTATACAAATATATTCCTGTTGCGGCAGGAATGGCCGGCGGCAGCACTGATGCAGCGGCGGTATTGAAGGGGGTTAATGAGTTATTTTCTCTCGGATTAAGCATGGAAGAGCTTATGGAAAGGGGGGCCCGAATCGGTGCTGACATACCTTACTGTATTATGGGAGGGACAGCACTTGCAGAGGGAATCGGCGAGAAATTGACAAGAATTTCGCCCTGTCCGGACTGCTATTTTGTTGTCGGCAAACCCGGGATTAGCGTTTCGACCAAGTATGTATATGATAATCTGGTTTTGGATGAAAACACAAAACATCCGGATGTTAAGGGTATGATTAAGGCAATTGAGGAGAAAAACATTGATTTGATCTGCTCCGGATTATCGAATGTTCTTGAGGATGTTACTGTTAAAGCACATCCCGTAATTCATGAGATTAAGCATCGAATGATGGAGGCTGGTGCCGGAGGGGCACTTATGAGTGGCAGCGGTCCTACAGTGTTTGGTATTTTTACAGAAAGAGATAAAGCTGAAAAATGCGCCGAAATACTTAGAGAAGAAGGATTGACCAAGAACACTTATGTGACGACACCTGTTAACTGCGCACAATAGCGCTTTGTATACTGCAAGTGGAGGTATGCGAATGATATCTGAAATTCAATTTATTGATAATGGCGATGGGCTTTCTCTTCGCGATATGGTTTATGCAAGCATTAAGAAAGCAATAATGAACGGGACATTGGCACCGGGCGACAGAATTATGGAGATTCCAATATCCAAACAGATGGGAGTGAGCAGAACGCCTGTAAGGGATGCCATAAAATGTCTTGAAAAGGAAAAACTTGTGACAATCAAGGCCGGATGCGGTGCAAGAGTGGCAAGCATCAGCGAAGTGGATGTATTGTCAACCCTGTCGGTCAGAGTTACACTTGAAGAAATGTCCGTAAGGCTCGCGTGCGAAAATATCAACGAAGTCGGAATTGCAAAGCTTAGGAAGATTCATGAGGAATTATCAACGGCAGTCAATAATGATGATGTTATTGCAATTCATGACAGGGACAGCTGTTTTCACAAGACCTTAAGCGAAATAGGCGGCAACGGTGTGCTTACCCATGTAATAGAATTCCTGGAGAACGAGATTATCAGATACCGCGTTGAGTATCTTAAGAATACCGATGCAAGATATGTGATTCTTGAGGAACACAGAGCACTGATAGATGCGCTTGAGAACCGTGATGTCGATTTATGTGTGGCAATAATCACGGACCATATCAATAAGCAGAAAAAACACTTAATAAAATAAGTATACTTACCTCCTGAATGGTAATAATTACCATTAGGAGGTTGTTTTATGAAAAAAATATTTTTAATTTCGTCGTTTGTAATAATGGGAGTTGCTTCTTTTTTTGTAATAAGAAGTGTGGTACATAGTAAAAAACAATACAATGTCCAGAAGGAAATCGCATCAAACATAATACGTTTTCATGTCAGAGCTAACAGCGACAGCAAAGAGGACCAGCAGTTGAAGCTTGCAGTTAAGGATTCCGTTGTACAGTATCTGGAAAAGAGAATGGAAGGCGTTGAAAGTCTTGACGAAGCCCGCAAAATACTTTATGATGACAGTGATTCGATAAAGAGACTGGCACTTGATGTAATAAGAGGTTTGGGATACGGATATGATGTCCGCGTATATTTTTCCAAGGAATTTTTCCCGCTTAAAGAATATGGGGATATGAGCTTTCCGCCGGGAGAATACGAAGCTTTCCGAGTGGATATCGGGGATTCCGAGGGCCGCAACTGGTGGTGTGTTCTATTTCCGCCGTTGTGCTTTGTGGATTCCGCCTGCAGCATCGTACCTGAGGATTCCAAGGAAATCTTTCGCAATTATCTGTCCGACGAAGCATATTCCGCTATTACATTGAAGTCATTAAGGGAATCAGATTGTAAAATACGCTTCAGATATCTGAAGTTTCTCAATAAACTATTTGAATAATACAGGTAATGATTATGAACAAAAAAGTATGCATCAAAATAACAGGCTTACATGCAATGGAGAATGTTGATGATGACGAGAATATTGAGGTCATCAATATCGGTTCCTATTATAAGAGGAACGGCAAGCATTATGTAAAATACGAGGAACTGACCGACAGCAACGGAATGATTAACGATAATATTCTCAAGATTTCGGATAAGGAAATTGAGCTGATCACAAAGGGCTGTACGGGAACACATATGGTTTTTACAATGGGTCAGAAGAACACAACCTATTATTCGACTCCGTTTGGCGGAATCAATATGGCGATTGACACCTATGACCTCAATGTCAGTGAAAAAGAGGATTCCATAAGTGCGGATATCAGATACGGGCTGGAGATGAATCTTGACTATGTGGCCGAATGTGCCGTACATATTGAAATTGAATCGTTGAGTTAGATCAAAAGGACAGTTAAATATTTTTTGTATTTGGACATCTGCCTCCATGAGGCAGATGTTTTTTTATGTTCTCTAGATTATTTTTACCTGCAAAACAATGAATACAACAAAGTATACTACATATGACAGGAGCATTATTATTCCACCGGGTCTTGTGAGCTTCTTTTTGCGAAGAACCAGGAAGAACAGGAGAAGCATTGTCAGGATTGCCATTATGTTGTCAACGATGAAATCCCTGGAATATGCAACCGGAGTAATGATAGCGGTTGCGCCCAGTACAAATAATATGTTGAAAATATTGCTTCCCACGATGTTGCCTATGGCAATGTCCGCTTTGTGCTTTGCGGCGGCGGTAACGGAGGTGATAAGCTCAGGGAGCGATGTTCCGAAGGCAACTATTGTAAGACCGATAAGTCTTTCACTCATTCCGAAGTATTTTGCGATGGTGGTAGCGCAGTTTACTGTCAGCTGACTTCCGCCCACAATTCCCGCACCGCCGAGAATGATATATAGTATCATAAGCCAGACAGGAAGCTTTTTGGAAGGAGCCCCCTCGTCATCCTCTGCATTGCCTTTTTTGGCAATAATAATAAGATATACAATGAATGCAACCAACAAAAGAATAAATACAATTCCGTCCACTCTGCCGAGGCTATAGCCCCAGATTCCAAGCCCCAGCAACAATAGGGTGATTGCTGTTACGAAAGGAATCTCGTATTTCAGAGTATTTTTCTGTATTGCCAAAGGAGCAATAATGGAAGAAATTCCAAGTATAAGCAGTACATTCAAAATATTGCTGCCCACAACATTACTTACGGCAAGGTCGGCACTTCCTTTTACTGCTGCGGTTATACTTATTGCCGCTTCCGGGGCGCTTGTTCCGAAGGCTACTATCGTTAGTCCGATGACAATCTGGGGGATTCCCATTTTGTCCGCCAAAGCTGAAGAACCGTCCACGAAAATATCAGCACCCTTCATCAATAATACAAATCCTACAATTAATAGTAAAAAACTGACCGGTAATGGTAATGTCATAATATGCCTCCTAAAAATTAATGATGTTAAAGTGTTCAAGAATAATTTTGACGGCAAGAAGAATAAGGATAATACCGCCCACAAATTCTGCTTTTGATTTATATTTTGAACCAAAGACATTTCCTATTCCGGTTCCGGCAATTGAGAAAAGGAATGTAGTGATTCCGATTATTACAACACCGATAATTGTGTTAATTAGTTCCGGCGCATCAGCTGCTATTTTGACAGGCACACAGGCAAAAGTAATTCCCACAGCAAGTGCATCGATGCTGGTTGCAATTGCCATCAGCAACATTGTCTTAAAACAAAAAGGATCAGAACTGTCCTCCTCGTCTTCTTCCTCCTTTGAAAAGGCTTCGCGAATCATATTTGCACCTATCAGTCCAAGCAGAGCAAATGCAATCCATGGTGTTACATTGGTAATAAATCCTACGAATCGGGAACCTAAAAGGTATCCGATGAGGGGCATAAGGGCCTGAAAACCTCCGAACCATACACCACATAACAGCATGTGTTTTATTTTGACCTTCTCGGTTGCAAGACCTTTGCATATGGATACTGCGAAAGCATCCATCGATAATCCGACGGCCAAAAGAAACAGGGTTGCCAAATTCATTTTTTTCTCCTTGGTTATCCTATTATTTGGTAATAAAAAAAAGACTAATGCACAGCAAAAAAGCTATACATGAGTCTCATCATTTAAGACAAACCAGGCATCAATGCCGAGATTGTTGGCTTGCCACACTAATGTGCTGACTACTCCCTCACGAGATAGATTAATGATATTTTATTTCATGGAGCAGCTTATGTCAAGCAAAAAAAGATAGGACAGTCGACGACTGTCCTATAATTTAATAAAAAGAGAGGAGATCAATGAAAAAGAAATATATTATGTCCGGTTTCCCGAACCCGATAAACTTTTCATCTATGTTTCACATTATAAATTGTCAATATTAAAAAACAATGGCTAAATTATGAACATTTTGATAACAAAGAATAATTTATTTGTAAAGTTACATGGAATATAGCAAAATTTTATAAAAAATATAGAATTTTTACATATACTATTCACAAAAAGGTGGTTATAATCTATTCAGGAAAATGATGCTGAAAGGTTGATGCTTATGAGTAAGATAATCGGTATAGATTTGGGAACCACCAACAGTTGTGTGGCGGTTATTGAGGGCGGCCAGCCAACCATTATACCTAATTCGGAGGGCTTAAGGACAACTCCGTCCATCGTTGCCTTCACAAAAAAAGGTGAAAGACTGGTGGGGGAACCTGCGAAAAGGCAGGCAATTACCAATGCGGAGCATACGGTTTCTTCTATTAAAAGACAGATGGGAGACAGCTGCAGAATAATTATTGATAAGAAAAAATACTCTCCTCAGGAAATATCAGCATTTATTCTTATGAAGCTTAAGAAGGATGCGGAAAACTATCTGGGAGAGTGTGTTAAGGATGCCGTTATTACCGTGCCGGCATATTTTAATGATGCGCAAAGGCAGGCAACCAAGGATGCCGGCAGGATTGCAGGCCTCAATGTAATGCGAATTATCAACGAACCCACAGCTGCTGCACTTGCATACGGACTTGACAACGGTCAGGCCCAGAAGATACTGGTCTACGACCTTGGAGGCGGAACATTTGATGTTTCGGTTATCGAAATCGGAGATAAAGTAATTGAAGTTCTTGCAACTTCAGGAGACAATAAGCTTGGCGGAGATGATTTTGACGAGAGAGTAGTAAAACATATAGTGACAGAATTTGCCAAAACCTCCGGCGTGGATATATCAAAAGACAAAATGGCAATGCAGAGAGTCAGAGAGGAAGCCGAAAAAGCCAAAAAGGAGTTGTCCTCCTCCACTGTTGCCAATATAAACCTTCCATTTATCGTCACGACCAAGAAAGGCCCTTATCATCTTGATATGGACATTACAAGAAGCAAATTTGATGAAATTACGGCGGACCTTGTGGACAGAACTGCGGCGCCGGTTATGAATGCGCTTCGAGATGCAGGTCTTGACAGGGGTGACCTCGACAAAGTTCTTTTGGTGGGAGGGTCCACAAGAATGCCTTCGATTGCCGCTAAGGTAAGGGAGATAACAGGAATTGAACCAAGCAGAAATATGAATCCGGATGAGTGCGTTGCACTCGGTGCATCAATTCAGGGCGGAAAACTTGCCGGAGATTCAGCATATGCTGCAGAACTGCTTCTTTTGGATGTGACTCCGCTCACTCTTTCCATTGAGACAGTGGGCGGTGTTGCCACAAAAATTATAGAGAGAAATTCAACAATTCCATGTAGGAAAAGTCAGATTTTTTCCACGGCGATGAATTATCAGCCGGCAGTTGAAATCAAGGTTTTGCAGGGAGAAAGACAATTTGCAAGGGACAATAACCTTCTGGGCAATTTCAAGCTGACAGGAATAAGAAAAGCACCTGCGGGTGTTCCCCAGATAGAAGTGACCTTTGATATTGACGCCAATGGAATAGTTCATGTATCAGCGAAAGACCTCGAAACCGAGAAGGAGCAGGGCATTACGATAACAACACAGTCAAATCTGTCTGAGGCGGATATTGAGAGGGCAATTAACGAAGCGGCTCAGTATGAGGCATCGGATGGAATAAGAATGGAAGCCTTTGAGACAATTGAAGAAGGCAAAGCGATGATTGTCAAGGCCAATGAGATGGTGAGCGCCAACAAAAAAACAATGAGTAAATCCAACAAATCCATGATAAAGGACTACAGCAATGCGCTCCTTAAACAGTTGAAGAAAAGCAAACCTGAGACTATGACGGAGGGGGATATTATGAATATCAAAAGCGCGATTGAACAACTGAAATTGTCTATGGAACGCGATTGAAAATAATTTCTGTTGGGGATATAATTTATGTATCAACTTATACGGAGAAAAATGCTTATGGATATGAATGAACTTTTGGCCAAATGTGACCATACCTTATTAAAACAATCTGCAAAATGGGAAGACATCCGGGCTCTGTGTGATGAGGGGATGGACAATGGCTGTATGTCCGTCTGTATACCGCCTTCCTATGTAAAGCAGGCATATGAATATCTGAGAGACAAGGAAACCAAACTCAAAATATGTACAGTTATCGGGTTCCCGAACGGATATAATACCACACGGGTTAAGGTGCTTGAAACAGAGGAAGCAGTTTTGGACGGTGCTGACGAAATAGATATGGTTATCAATATAGGATGGCTTAAGGATAAACGGGAGGATGAAATTGTTGAGGAAATTAAGGCGGTTAAGAAGGCCTGCCACGGAAGACTTCTCAAGGTAATTATTGAGACCTGTCTTTTGACACAGGAAGAAAAAATGGCAGCATGCAAGCTTGTTACCAAAGCCGGAGCTGATTATATTAAGACCTCCACCGGATTTTCCACCGGCGGCGCAACTCCACAGGATGTGGCACTGCTCAAGGCCAATGTCGGTAAGAATGTCAAAGTTAAGGCGGCTGGAGGAATAGCTTCTCTTGAAGATGCTGATTTGATGCTGAAGCTTGGCGCATCAAGACTAGGAACAAGCAAGATAGTCGCTCTATATAAGCAGTTAAAGAATAAATAACAAAAATGACCCCCTACAGGGCTTGTAAGCATAATATTTTATCAGTTAAAATATGTCTATACCTGCTCAAGGGGGTCTGTTTTATGCATATGGCAGATGCACTTGTGTCAACACCGGTTGCCGCAGTAATGGGCGTGGCAAGTGTTGGCGCACTTGGATACAGTATTTATAAGGTTAAAACAGAATCAACGGATTTTAAGAAAGTACCGCTTATGGGAGTTATGGGCGCTTTTGTTTTTGCGTCCCAGATGCTCAATTTTACAATACCGGGGACGAACTCCAGTGGTCATATCTGCGGAGGAATGTTGTTGACGGCGTTGCTTGGACCGTATTCTGCATTTATTACAATGACGGTTATTCTTCTGCTGCAATGCCTGATATTTGCGGATGGCGGCCTGATGGCACTGGGCTGCAATATATGGAATATGGCATTTTACGCCTGTTTTGCTGGTGGATTTTTGATATACAGGCCGATAGTAAAGGATAAGTTCTCCAAGCTTAGAATTATGCTGGCGTCCGTTATCGGATGTGTGGTGACCCTGCAGATGGGTTCTTTTTCGGTAGTTCTTGAGACTCTGGCAGCCGGCGTGACGGAGCTTCCGTTTTCCTATTTTGTAACCGCAATGCAGCCAATTCATCTGGCTATCGGCGCAGTTGAGGGAGTGCTTACGGGACTTGTGCTTATTTTTGTCGGGGCAACCAGACCGGAGATAATTAATCAGGCTTCCGGGGAGAAAAAAAGAGTATCCTTCGGAGCTTTCCTTGCGGTATTTGCAATAGTGACACTGGTATTTGCAGGCGGAGTATCTCTGGTAGCTTCAAATAATCCTGACGGACTTGAATGGTCAATCAGAAAAGTAACCGGAAGCGAGGATGAATTTGTAAGCGGGAAAAACAATCACGAAAAGGCAGCTGACATCGTGGATAATACCTCGATAATGGCGGACTATACGGTCAATGATTCGGATAAACCACTTGGAACGACGGCAGCGGGAGTGATAGGTTCCCTTGCTGTGGCGGCGGTGTGTTGCACAGGCTGCTTTATATTTATGAAAATAAGAAAGAAAAAGATTACTGCGAATGAAAACAGAGAATGCAATTAGCGAAATTCAATCCATGGAACGGGCAGTGGAGAGGGATACCTTCATCCACAGGCTCGACCCTGTCACAAAGCTACTGGTAACAGTAGCTTTTTTTGGCGTTGTGCTGTCCATGGGAAAATACAATCTCGGCGGCGTAATTGCCATGTCCGTATATATCTTTGCAGGAATTGCAGCCGGTATGATTCCGATTAGAAAAATAATAAAGCGATGTATTTTTATCATGCCGGTAATGCTGCTGTTTGGACTGGCGAACATCATCTGGGACCGGCAGACGGGAATTGTAATCGGGAAATTGTGCATAAGCAGAGGGTGGGTTTCGGCGATGGTGCTTATGGTAAAGGGCATGCTTACCGTATCTGCCTGCTATATTCTTATTGCAACCACCGGAGTTGAGGGTATATGTGCGGGACTTCGCAAAATTCGCGTCAGCAGTATTATTGTTACGCAGATTTGGCTGACGTACAGATACCTGCTGCTTTTGGTTGAACGCGCCGGCGATATTTTTAATGCCTACAGACTCAGGTCGCCGGGACAGAGAGGAATCAATATCAAAGCCTGGGGACCTTTGCTTGGACATCTCCTGATGAGCTCCATAGACAGGGGACAGAATGTATATGAATCAATGATTTTGCGTGGATATAGGGGCTCCTTTCCTATCGACACCGGGAAAAGCAGCATGAAGTCAAATCTAATATGGGCGGTTGCCTGGTGCAGTGTATTTATTGCAATAAGAATTATTACAGGAAGGTGATGATTATGGATTATATTTTGGAAATAGAAAATTTGTCTTTTGAGTATATCAAAGGGAAAAAAGTGTTGGAGGATATTAATTTGTCATGCAAAAAGGACGAAAAACTCGGTGTGATTGGCTGCAACGGGGCAGGGAAATCCACGCTTTTAAAGCTTATGGTGGGTCTTGACAAAATCGAATACGGCAAAATCACAATTTCCGGATTAGAGGTATGCAAAAAAAATCTTTCACTTATCAGACAAAAAGCAGGATTTGTGTTCCAGGATGCCGACAACCAGCTTTTTATGCCTACGGTGGAGGATGACATTGCATTTGGCCCATACAATTATGGATTGCGTGGTGCAAAGCTCAAAGAAGTCGTTCATAATGTAATGGATGAACTTGGGATTGCTGAAATTGCCAAAAATCGGATTACCAACCTGTCGGGTGGCGAGAAAAAAATGGTATCTCTTGCAACAGTGATGGTGCTTAAGCCGGATGTGCTTATTTTTGATGAGCCGACAATAGCGCTTGACCCGGGAAACAGAAGAAAGCTTATCA
The DNA here is from genome assembly GCA_016297265.1 of Butyrivibrio sp. GTDB lineage: Bacteria > Bacillota > Clostridia > Lachnospirales > Lachnospiraceae > Eshraghiella. The sequence continues at coordinate 39,552 of JAEDHB010000008.1, read as the reverse complement.
ACTGCCTCAAAGCACTTTACGGTGCGCAGATTATTGCTTCCCACGATTTGGATATGATTTGGGATGTGTGCAGCCGCGTTATACTTATGAAGGATGGAAAAATAATCGCCGAAGGTACGACACAGGAAATTCTTTCCGACAAAAAACTGCTGGAAGGGGCAGGGCTTGAACTGCCATTGCGTTTCCAATAACATGCAGCGTTTTGCATATATTAAGAAAAAATATTTTTTTCGCTATAAGTTTTTATAAACAATTGCCGATAAATACAGTATAGATTAGATTATCTATCAAAATATCTACTCATGGAAGGAGAGATAACAATGAGAATTGACGCTTATAATCAGATTGCATCTGTATACTCAACTCAGAGAAAATCCGGTACATCCAAGGCTGCTTCCGTACAGAATTCGGATAAAATCGAGATTTCCAGCTTCGGAAGAGAATTACAGATTGCAAAACAGGCGGTAAAAGCTGCACCTGATGTCAGGGAAGATAAGGTAGCAGAAATGAAAGCAAAGATTGCGTCCGGCAACTATGATGTCAGCGCAGAAGATCTTGCTGAAAAATTAGCGGCAAAATATGGCACAACTGTTTTTTAGGAGAAGATAATTGGCAAGCTTAATCGATAATTTAATTAATATTCTCGAAGATGAGAATGCAAAATATGAACAGCTTTTAGAGTTGTCAATGAAAAAAACAGGAATAATCGTTAAGGGTGATGTTGATACTCTTAACGACATTATTGCCGAAGAACAGGCACTCGTGGATGTGATTTCATCAATCGAGAAAAAGAGAATGGCTGCAACTGAAGATATATCAATAGTCCTTAACCGTAAACCGGAGGATTTGACCTTGCCGGTTCTGGTGGAGCTTTTGTCAAAACAGGCAGAGGAGAGCACGAAGTTGAGAAGAGTTCATGAGAAACTCAAATCGACCTTGTCACAGATGGTTAAGGTTAACGATCATAATCAACAGCTTTTGCGGGATTCCATTGATATTCTTGAATTTGAAATGAATATTGCACAAAGTCTGAAACAAGGTCCTGCAACGGCGAATTACTCAGGTAATTCTTATGCCGATGATTCCTATATGGGAGCAGGATCCTTTGACGCTAAACAGTAATTAATTATTCCGGGAGGAGAAGCAGGTATGGGCAGCATGATGACAGGGTTGTATGTTGGTCTTTCGGGACTCAGAACAAGCAGCAACTCACTTAATACTACATCCAACAACCTTACAAATGTTAACACTGACGGATATGTCCGCCAGCAGGTTATCAATAAGGACGTAATGTACTATGACGTGACCTGTTCATCAGGAATGGGACAGGCAGGACTTGGTGTTACCGTGTCCAAAATTAATCATGTCAGGGATATTTTTCTTGATGATGCATACCGCAGAGAAAACGGACGTGCAGGCTTCTATGAGAAATTGTATGATGCTGTCAGCGAGATTGAAACGCAGTTAGGCAATACGGACGGAATTGACGGTATTCAGTTCCAGCAAAATATTACTTCCCTTTATGAGGCTGTCAACAAGGTAGTTGAGGCACCGGGTGAGCTTGTCAACAGATCAGCACTTGTTCAGAGTGCCGTTGAATTTATTGATAAGGCGCAGCTGGTATACGGCGGTCTCAAAAAATATCAGAATACACTTAATGATGAAGTAAATTCGGTAGTTAACAGAATCAATGAAATTGGTCACAAGGTTCAGGATTTGAATGTAAGAATTTCCAAGGTCGAAGCAGGACAGGTTGAGGGCGCAAATGACCTCAGGGACCAGAGAGATATGCTTTTGGATGAGCTTTCAAAATACGGTAAAATCAAAACCAACGAGGATAACAGAGGTGTTGTTGAGGTCTCCTTTGAGGGTGTTCCTTTTGTTGATGATTTATCGGTTAACGAACTCGGAGTCAAATTTAACGATGATTCTTCTTTTATTATTCCTATCTGGCCACAGATGGGGGATCAGGAAGTGTTCAATATCACAACAGATATTTCCACTGAAAGCAATACCGACATCGGTTCGCTCAAAGGCCTTCTGATTGCCAGAGGAAATTACAGCCCGATATATTCGGATGTGGATACCGCTTCTGTTGATTACAATACATCTGTTGTATTCAAAACAATGGCAAATCTTGACAAGCTGGTTAATTCCATTGTTGAGAGCATAAATGATATCTTTTGTCCTGAGAAAGCATATACTGCTGCGGACGGAAGTGTATATACAGTACTTGATACGGACATCGCTCCGATGGCAAAGGACGGCACCTACGGTGTTGAATTATTTACAAGGGCCTACACGGACAGATATACTGTGCAGACTATTGACGGTCAGCAGATGTATGTGAGAAATAACACCAATACATTCGGCAACAATTCCACATACAATATCAACAATATCAGCGTCAATGATGTAATTTTAAAGGATTACTCCAAAATGGCGCTTACCAGAGCTGATGGGGCGGACGCATTTGATGTTGCAAAACAGCTGGCACACATTTTCAGCCCGGATACCCAGAATGATGTAGGTGAAAAATATCTTATGACCTACGACCTCGGCGATTCCAACGTGATTACGAGACTCAGCTTTGAAAAATTTTACGAGGCAATAACCTCGGATGTTGCAACCACCGGAAAAATATACCGCAGTATGGCTGACAACGAGGATACACTTGCCCACAGTATAGATAACAAGAGACAGGAAATTATGGGAGTTCAGTCGGATGAGGAACTGGGCAACATGATTAAGTATCAGCAGGCATACAATGCAGCTTCCAGATATATCAATGTTGTTGCAGAAATGATTGATACCCTTATCAATAAAGTAGGAGGTTGATTAAATGGCTAATACTTTTTTCGGTTTGACAATCGGCTCCACCGGTCTTAATGCCGGTAACATTGGCATTAATACAACCGCACATAACATATCCAATATCAAGACAAAGGGATATACAAGACAGCAGACAGTACAGGAAGCGTCCTATTCAATTCGCGTATATCAGGGTTACGGAACCGTGGGAACCGGTGTTTCCGTTACACAGATTAAGCAGCTCAGGAGCTCTTATTATGATACAAAATACTGGAACAACAATGCGACACAGGGCGAATATTCCAATCTTGAATCATACAGCCTGTTGATGGAAGATTATCTTGATGAATTTAATCTTTCGGGCTTTACAACAGAATACGACAATCTATTTAAAGCAATCAACAACCTTACCATCAATCCAAAGGATGTGGTATCAAGAAATCAGTTGCTTAATTATTCCCAGAGTATTGCGGAATATTTTAATACATTGTCAACCAATATGTCCAATATTCAGCTTCAGGCATGTGATGAAATCAAATCTTCGGTTAATGAAATTAATACAATTGCAGAGCAGATTGCATCCCTCAATAAGCAGATTAATATTCTTGAGGTTAACGGCGGAGATGCCAACGATTTAAGGGATTCAAGGATGCTTTTGGTGGATGAGCTTTCAAAATATATCAACACAACCATAAGGGAAGATGAAATCGGAAACGGGATGACGGAGTTCTATGTATTCATCAACGACCAGGAATTGGTTGACGGATATGATTATAACCGCCTTGTCTGTGAACAGAGAGAGACAAGACGCAATGCCAGCGATCTGGATAATCTTGTCAATATCAGATGGGAAGGCAGTGCAGTTGACTTCAATATGTATGACAACTCACTGTCAGGAAGTATTAAGGGCGCTATACAGATTATGGACGGATGTAACGAATGCTATGAGGTTGTGGGTCTTAAGGATACGAACGGAGAATTTCTCAAGACCTCCGATGGAAAATACATTGACGTTCAAAAGCTTACTGAGGCTGAATACAATAATTATATCGCGGCAGGATATACGGAAGGACTTACAACATATATTTATGCATATAAAAATCCTGAATACAAGGGAATTCCGTATTATCAGTCACAGTTGAATGAATTTGCAAGAGTAATTGCCGATGAATTCAATGCAATAATCGGACAGGGCGATATGAATGGGGAACCTGTTGAACCGTTTTTTGTATCGCAGTACGGCGAAAAATATATTACAGCAAAGGGAATTCATGTTAATCAGAAAATATTGGATGATACTTCTCTTTTACCCGTATCTTTTGACAACTCAAAGGGAGAGGCAAATACGGATATGGCAAAGGCTCTCATGGAACTTAAGGAGAAAAAAACAATCAATAACGGAACATTTCTTGAGTATTTACAATCAGTTGTTTCCGTTGTCTCAATAGATACATCAAGGGCACGTTCCTTTGCCAAGAATTATCAGGATGTCGTCGATACGATTGACAATCAGCGCAAATCCATCAGCGGTGTTGACGAGGATGAAGAGGCAGTTGATCTTGTAAAATATAAAGAAGCTTACGGCCTGGCTTCAAAAGTTATTTCCGTAATGCAGGAAATATACAAAAAACTGATTGAACAGACCGGATTATAATTGTGATTTTTAACATGATTTTCACAGAAAGGTGGTATTATGAGAATTACAAACGAGATGAGAACAAATTCGACCCTCAGAAATGTCAATAGATCAAAAGTTAATTTGAGTGATATTGAAAATCAGATGTCCACAGAGAAAAAAATAACAAGACCTTCTGATGATCCGATTGTTGCAATCAGGGCATTATCTCTCAGAGCAAGCCTTTCTGAGATAAATATGTATCTTAAAAATAATATACCTGAAGCAAAGGCATGGCTCAATGTAACTGAGGGCGCGATGGACAATATGGATGCGATGATGACTGATATTTATGATTACTGCGTTCAAGGCTCATCAGACCAGTTTAATACCAGCAGCCGCAGCGCCATTATTGAGACACTGCAAAAATATCGTGATACCCTGTATGGCAATGCCAACACGGACTATGCAGGAAGATATTGTTTTTCGGGATTCAGAACCGACAGCGCTTTTACTTTCCTTGATTCCGACAATCCAAAGGATATTAAATATGAAATTGAGGAGACTATGGTTGGCTCAAGCATTTCGGAGGAAAGTTACACAGGCGGAAAGGTTGATATCAACAATATAACCAATATTGCTCTGGCAGATAATCCTACCACTTGTACAATTACCCGATACAGGCTTTCCTATGAGGGATTGTCAAAGGATAATTTCGGCACCTTCACTGTTGACGGAACAGATTATACGCCGACAGCAATTTCATACAGCGAATTTGAACAGCTTGTAACGAATGGTTCATATGTCAATGACGACGATAAAGTTTATTTTATATATGATAAAGGGGAGATTGCAGTTGCTCCTAATCTGGTATCAGGGTTTGAGGATGCCAAAGAAATTACTTTTAAATATCAGAAGGAAGGCTTTAAGACAGGAGAACCAAGACCGGAGATGTATTTTAACTGTACGGATATTTCGGATCCTGCCAAGCCAAAGGAATATACGGTTGATGATGCTTCCGGCAATTATGAGAGACAGGCTATCACATACAATATCAATTTCGGACAGAGCATGCAGATTAACACTCTCGGATGTGAGACCTTAAGCTGTGAACTCGGTCGTGACATCGATGAAATGTGTGACTCACTAGCCCGCGTGGAGAGTGCAGAGAATAAGGTTGCCAAGCTTAAGGAAATGCTTAACAGTTCCCAGTATTCGGCAACAGAAAAGGCGGATATCGAAACTATGATAACAGCCGCCAACAAAGAGCTTGATTATGAAAAAGAAGCTATGAAGAAATTATTTTCAAATGAAATGAGCAAGGTTAAAGGTTATCAGGAAAACCTCAACCTGCAGATAGCTGACCTGGGAGCAAGAAGTAATCGTATTTCATTGACGGAAAGCCGACTGACAGAACAGTATACAACCTTTGATGATTTGAAATCAAAGAATGAAGACGCCGAGCTTGAAGAGACTGTAGTTCAGCTTTCTTCGGCGAACACTCTCTATCAGGCAGCACTCGGAGCGGCATCAAAAGTTGTACAACAGACACTTTTAGATTATATTTAATATGAAGAGGAGGAATAGACAGAATGAAAGTAAGTTCCAGAATTTTTGGTGAAATTGAGATAGAGGACGATAAGATTCTGACTTTTGAAAGCGGACTTATCGGATTCGAGGAGTACAAAAAATTTGCAATCGTATATGATACGGAGAAACAGACAAAGGGCGGAATTATGTGGCTTCAGTCGATGGAGGATCCGGACCTTGCTTTTCCGATAATTGACCCAATGCTGGTATACGATAACTATAATCCGGTTGTTGAGGATGAGTGGCTTAAGCCAATCGGCGATATAAAGGATGAAACAGATATTTTTGTTCTTTCAATTCTCACAGTGCCATCGGATTTGACCAAAATGACAGCCAACCTCAAGGCTCCGGTTATTATTAATACAGAGACAAGAAAGGCATGCCAGATAATTGTCAATAATGAAGAATATGAAGTAAGATATAATGTTTACGATTATATCGAGAAGTTGAAAAAGGAGGCGATTTAATGCTGGCCTTATCAAGAAAAAAGAACGAATCAATTGTTATCAATAATGATGTAGAGATTACTGTCCTGGATATCAAGGGGGATCAGGTTAAGCTTGGAATCACGGCACCAAAGTCCGTACCGGTATACCGCAAAGAGGTATATATTCAGATTCAGGAATCAAATAAAGCAGCAAGCACCTCAGAAGGACTTGATGCATTGAAAAATTTGCTTGGATAGTGTAAACTATTTTTAACTAGTAACCGAAATATTAATCGAAACAATTGGAAACATTGCACATGGAGGTGTAAATATGGCAATCGAATCAATTTCAAATGAAATGCCTAAGGCGTATACGACAACGGATGTCAGTACATCGGTAGCCAGACCAGAATTTCAGACCGTGGAGCCGGTTAAGGCACAAAAGAAGGATTATGAATCCAAAGATGAAACAGAGGATAAAGCTGCATATAAGAGCAGTGTACCTTCAGAAGGAACCATTAAACAGGCTATTTCTGATATTAACAAGAAAATCAATCCTAATACAGTAGCAGAGTATGGATATCACGATGAGACCAATCGTGTTACAATCAAGATTGTTGACAAAGAGACGGATAAGACGATCAAAGAATTCCCTGCAGAAGAGACCCTGGATATGATAGCAAAAGTATGGGAATTAGCAGGTATGTTTCTTGATGAAAAAGGTTGATGAAAGGAGGAAAAACATATGCCTATTAGATTATCAGGTATGAATTCAGGCCTTGATACGGAAGCTCTTGTAAGAGATTTGGTGTCAGCCTATTCTATGAAAAAGGACAAAGTTGTTAAGCAGCAGAAAAGGCATCAGTGGACGATGGATGCCTGGAAAGATGTAAATAGCAAGGTATATAGTTTTTACACTTCCAATTTGTCTTCTATGAGATATTCATCAAGCTATCAGCTTAAAAAAGCATCAATCAGCAATTCTAAGGTTGCGACTGTTACTGCAACCAATGACAGTGTAGTTGGAACACAGTCACTTTCGGTAACACAGTTAGCGTCTTCGGGATATCTGACAGGCGGCGTTATCAGCGCGAAGGATTCTGAGGGCAAGGATATCAAAATAACAGCCAATACCAAGCTTTCAGAGTTGGGAATTACAGACGGCTCATTGAAAATCAATGATACAACGGTTGAACTTAAGGGAGATACCACTCTTGATACACTTGCAAGACAGATGAAATCTGCCGGAGTTAATGCCAATTTTGATGCAGACAACGGAAGATTTTTCCTGAGTGCAACCACTTCCGGAGCGAAGGGTGATTTTTCAATTACGGCAGGAGACAGTTCAGGTATCAACGCACTTAAGAAGCTTGGATTATTTACAACAAATGATTCGAATGGCGGGGAATCTCTTGATGTTGCAAAATACAGAGAGGTTGCAGCCTGGGACAAAGATGCAGTTATTGAATCCAGATACAATAAACAGGCCTATACCGAAGAAAGCTTTAAGAAAAAACTGAACGGTGAGATTGAAAGTGCAACAAAGAGTCTTGAATCTGTTAACAAATCCATTGAAGAAATGGAAAAGGATGATTATGTTGTCACCGACCATTTCAAAAACAATGAAGAATATGAGGCCAAACTCAATGAGCTTAAGGCAAAGCGAGATGAATATCAGCAAAAGATTGATAATAATACAGATATTCTCGATAACAGATTTGAGGAAGTCCTAAATGATGAAAACAGCAAGATAAGACAGAACATCAGCATTCAGGTACAGAATGAGATTCTTGCTGCAAAGACTGTTCTGGCAGATATTGATGCAGGTAATTCAACCGGAGCAGTGAGAATTGCGGGTCGTGATTCAAAAATAACTCTTAACGGAGCCGAATTTACAAGTAATACAAATTCTTTTTCAATCAATGGATTGAATATAGATATCAATGCACTTACAACTTCAACAACCAAGGATGAGAATGGCAATGACATTGTTGTTGATGAGCCGGTTACAATCAATGTAGCTTCAGACTCACAGGGAATCTATGATAAAATCAAGAGTTTCCTGAAGGGATATAACGAGCTTGTCCAGAATCTCGACAGCCTGTATTATGCAGCGGATGCAAAGGGGTATGAGCCTCTTACTGATGATGAGCAGAAAGAGCTTACGGATAAGCAGGTTGAGGACTGGGAAAAGAAAGTTAAGGACTCTTTGCTTCGCAAGGATTCCACATTGTCAGGAATTACTTCTGCACTTAGAAATGCAATGGCAGGAACCAGTCTCGAAATTGACGGGGAAACATATACACTTACCACCTTTGGTATTTCGACAGGAAGCTATTTTAGCACAGAATCCAAGGACAGAAATGTATATCATATTGACGGAGATAAGGACGATTCAATTACATCATCCAATACGGATAAGCTGATGACAATGATTAGCAAGGATCCGGACAAGGTTATTGAATTCTTCCAGAAACTGTCAAATGAGATGTATGACGCCCTGTCTTCAAAGATGGCTTCTTCATCAGTCAGCAGTGCGTTTACAATTTACAACGACAAAGAAATGTCAAGCCAGTACAGTGATTATAAGGATAAGGTTTCAAAATGGGAAGAAAAACTCGAGAGCATTCAGGATTCTTATTATAAGAAGTTTGCTGCTATGGAAAAAGCTTTGGCAACATTGCAGTCACAAACTTCAGCACTGTCAGGTCTCCTGGGCGGAGGAAACTAAGCTGAACAATCGGAGGTTACATAATGGCAACTAGTACACAACAGGGTAATGATATATATTTACGCAATAAGATTATGACAGCCACTCCGGCAGAATTAACATTGTTGTTATATGAGGGCGCAATCAAATTTGCCAATAAAGCAATTATGGCAATTGAGAAGAATGATATGCAGAATGCACACAACAATATTATGAGGACACAGCATATTATTCAGGAATTCAGGGCAACTCTCAATCACAAATATCCGGTTGCAAAGGATTTCGAGGCAGTTTATGAATATGTCGAAAGACGTTTGGTTGAGGCCAATATCAAAAAAGATATTGAAATCCTTGAAGAATGTCTTACTCATCTGAGAACAATGAGGGATACCTGGAAAGAAGTAATGAAAGCTGCACCAAATACGAGGGCGTAAAATATGGATAAAACAGAGAATTATTTACAGGTTCTCGCCGACAGTCTGGATAAGAAAACAATAATAATGGAGGAACTCCTCAAAATAACATTGTCCCAGAAGGAAATTGCAAATGCAGAGGCCTTCGATGACGAGGCTTTTGAGAAGAGTATTGAAAAGAAAGCAGAGTTAGTAGAAAAATTAACAATGCTTGATAATGGGTTCCAGACACTGTATAATAACATTAAGAATCAGATTGAGAATCACAAGGAACAGTACAGGGAAGAGATTAAGAGCCTGCAATCTAAGCTTAAGGTAATTATGGATTATAATATGAGACTGCAGGTGGAAGAAGAATCCAACAGAAAGCTCATTGCATCAAGATTCGCAACTCTTAAGAAGGAAGCTGTTCAGATTAAGAAGAATCAGGCGGTTGCAGCCAATTATTATAAGACCATGAACAATATTTCAACGGAACCGTATTTCATGGATCACAAAAAATAAATTTTTTTTAAAAAGTTTATATTTAGGTGTTAAGTTTTAAAAAACTACACCGATATATAATACAAGTAAGTAAGAAATACTTACACAACACGGTGGGTAACCACTACAATATTACACAATCGCCAAGGATGGCGATTCAAATTCAAGGAGGAATTATTATGGTAGTACAGCACAATTTAACAGCAGCAAACACAAACAGACAGCTTGGTATCACAACCAGCGCACAGGCTAAGTCAACAGAGAAGTTATCATCAGGTTACAAAGTTAACCGTGCAGGAGATGACGCAGCTGGACTTACAATCAGTGAGAAGATGAGAAGCCAGATCAGAGGTCTTAACAAAGCTTCTGACAACGCTCAGAACGGTATCTCACTTGTGCAGACAGCAGAAGGTGCTCTTAATGAAGCACATGCAATTCTTCAGCGTATGAACGAAATCACAGTTCAGGCAGCAAATGATACAAATACATCTGCTGACCGTTCAGCTATCAAGAAAGAGCTTACACAGCTTTCTACAGAACTTTCAAGAATTGCATCTACAACACAGTTCAACACAATGAACCTTTTGGATGGCAATTTCTCAGGTAAGAATCTTCAGGTTGGTGCACTTAAGAACCAGAGCATTACAATCTCTATCACAGCTATGAATGCTACAGCATTGGGAGTTGAGGATGATAACCTCGTTGTTTCATCATTCGCAACAGCTGGTGAGACATTATCAAGAATTGCAGTAGCTATTTCTGCAGTATCTGCTCAGAGATCCAGCCTTGGTGCTATACAGAACAGACTGGAGCATACAATTGCTAACCTTGATACCACATCTGAGAACACAAGTGCTGCTGAATCACTTATCAGAGATACTGATATGGCAGAAGAGATGGTTAACTACAGCAAGAACAACATTCTTGCTCAGGCTGGCCAGTCAATGTTAGCTCAGGCTAATCAGTCAAATCAGGGTGTTCTTTCATTACTCGGATAATAATTAATGTGACTATCGTAGATAGGCCGGCACATAGTGCCGGCTTTATCTATATAGGGATATAACTTGGGAGGAACAATGGAAACATTATCAATATTTGAGAGGAATATACAGGCAGTCAAAAATAAGATTAATCTCGATAATATTAAAAGTGTTGAGGAGAAAATAAATTATTTTGCAGAAAATTACACAAGTTCAGGCTATTCATTTCCTGATTTTGCCGAGGAGCAGATAGCGGAGTGTGCAAAGGCCTATGATACTAATCAGATGAACAGGATAATTATTTTTCTTGGTTTGTCGGATGGCCGTTTGATTGGCAATGCGCTTGGATGCATAGATGATACATGCAAGATAATTATTGTAGAACCGGAGACTTCCGTCATATTTGCCGCGATGAAAGAAATTGATTATTCCGAGATTCTGGCCGATGACAGGGTGATTCTTCTACTTGAAGGAATTAATATGAATGCCTTACATGCTCATTTGCAGTGTGTGGTTGACTATACCAATAAGAATAATGTTTCTATGACCACATTGCCGGGATATGAAAAATATCAGGCACTTCGTGAAGATATAGGCGCAATCCTTGCAGCAATATATAAAAGGGAAATAGTAAACAAAAATACGGATTTAGTTATTGCCGAATCAACCAGGGAAAACATATTAAAGAATATGCCGAATGCCATTATGCAGCATTCACTTAACCAGCTGGTTAAGACAATGACCAAAATTGACAAAGAGGGATACCCTGCGATTATTGTTTCGGCGGGACCTTCCCTGGACAATAATGTGGAACAGCTGCGAAAGGTACAGAACAGAGCTTTTGTAATTGCCGTTGACACAGCTATGAAAACACTGCTCAGGCATGAAATTATGCCGGATATTCTTGTATGCATTGACAGCCGTAAAGTACCGCAATTCTTTGAACATGAAGATTTTAAAAAAATCCCGTTGCTTCTGGATGTTGAAGCACCGCCATTTGTGGTTGAAAAACATAGCGACTCCAATTATTATATCGTATCAAGCTATAATGCATTGAACTGCTATGCAAATGTCCTGACAGGTGACGCATATGGCGAGGCAAGACAGGGAGGCTCCGTAGCGCATACCGCTATGTCGACCGCGGTGATGATGGGCTTCAAAAATATTATTTTAGTGGGACAGGATCTGGCATTTACCGGGGATAAACTCCATACAAAGGATGCTTATGATGATGAGGAACTGAACAAGAAACACGCACAGAATAATGCATTTGAGACATGGGTTGAGGGAGTGGACGGCTCCCGCGTGAAAACGGATCAGTCCATGGTGATTTTTAGGGAATGGATTGAAAATCTTATTGCATCCAAACCCGATGTTCATTTTATTGATGCCACTGAGGGTGGGGCACTCATACTTGGAACTGAAATATTATCCCTTGAAAGCGCAATTGGAAGAGAATGTCGCACTGAACATGGAGAAGTGGCGGAAGTAATTGCAAATATACCAACTCTGTTTGCGGAGGAACAGCAGGAAATGATATTTGCGGAACTTCGGAACTTTGAGCAGATAGTGGACAATCTTAAAATTCAGTTGAATTATGGAATAAAAGCCTACAATGCCCTTCGAATTGCATTGGAAAACAATGACAATGCAAAGGCGCAGGAGGCAATGCAGATTGTATCAAAGGTAAATGAGATGGAAGATACAAATCCGATTATGCCGATGGTTGAAAAATATATTATCAAAGAAAAATATGAGATTAGAAGCCAGCTGTATGATACGGGAGATGAAAGCATTGAAAATACCATTGATGGAGCAATAAAACTCCTGGAAGCATACATTCTGGGAATCGATGAATTCAAAAAGGACATTCCGCTTCTTACCGGTCAACTTGTCTGAACATAATATCAAAAATATCCTTAAAGCGCATCTCGTAAGTGTGATGCGCTTTTATTTTGTTATAGCCGTTCTGCGCAATCTGCATACGAAGCTCCTCATGACGAAGATAGAAGGAGCATTTTTCGATTAGGTCGTCAATTCCGTCGTAAAATACAAAATCTTCTTCAGGGACAAATAAATCCAGCATGTCAGCCTGAAAATTGGTCATCAGAAAACCACCGGCTCCCATAATGTCAAATACGCGCAGAGGAATTCCGTTCTGAATACTCTTCAAGGTGATGTTGAGATTGATTTTGCTGCATTTGAAAACATAAGGTTGGGTAGTATATGCATCAACAGGTCCCACAAATTCAATTTTGTCCATGTCATCAGGCCTGTTGTGGGTGTACAGCTTTGTGCTGAAATTATCCGAAAGAGCCTTCAAAATATTATGTCTTTCGATGGAAGTAATTTTTCGGTCAATAAAATATTTTGCATAGATATATTCAGGCGTTTCCACACCGTCAATGTTTGGTGTATATGGGCAGGTATTTTGCAAATCCGAGACGATATCCGGGAGCAGCACCTCCTCGATAAAATTGTATCCGCTCACCTTAAGCTGCGCGTCGATAATACCCTCGAGATAACCCCTTGTGTAATCTCCAATCCCTTCAAAACGCTCGAAAAGATTATGTTTTTCATTGTAAAGAGAGCCGACAAAAGAAATATCCGCATCCAGTTTTCTGTGTATATCTGCAGTTGGGGTCATTTTGCACAGACGGGAAACATTGGCGGCTAAAGGCAGATAATAGACTGTATCGATTCCTGCTGCATACAATTTTCTAAAAATATCGCTGTCAAAAATAAATACAAAATTGCATTTATTAAGAATTGTTGCAGAAAAAAGCGACAAATGCGGGCAGTCGTACACCCACGATACATAGGGGATGTTGACGGTATTGCACACAGTGGATACCAGAGGAAAATAATTCGAAGAGTATACAATGTCTGCATTCTCCTGCTTAAGAAAATCATTGAGTGTCTGACAGAATGACGCACTTTCTCTGGAATCATAGTCAGGGTGGGAAAAATATGTAATTGTATGTCCCATGCCGATCAAGGCATCCGCAATATCCTGTTTTCCGAAAGATTCCCAGTCAATTATTGCAATTTTCATGATTTACTCCTTGGAAAATACTTTTGAAATGATTTGTCCGATGCGAATAGTGTAGGTGTGATATTTTTTGACGTGTTCGTATCCGTTGCGGGCAATTTCCATGCGTTCCTTCGGATGCTCCAGATAATACCGGAGGAGCTCGTCAAGACAGTCAAGCGAGTCATAAACTGCAAGGTGTTCTCCGGCAGTAAAACAATCGGCAAGGTCGTTCTGGTGATTGGTGATTAAAAAACCGCCGCATCCCAGCACATCAAAGACCCGGAGAGGAATTCCTGCCCGGATGGATTTAGCAGTAGGATTAATATTGATTTTGCTCTGGTTAAAAATCAGCGGCATCTCAGTATGAGTTTTGGCCATCCCTCTGTTGTTAAGCTTTGGCAAATTACCTGTATCACTGCCGGTATATATGTCAACATTATATTTTTCCGATATTCTCTTAAAGAGTTCAAATCGCTCCCGTACAGTCACCTGTGTTCCGAGATACAATTGTGCAATTATCTGACGGTAATAATCCTTGTAACACTCTGCAAATTCCGCCAAATCGTCACTGCCTGCAAGGATATCCCGGACCAGTTGATCCGTCAGCAGCTCTTCAATAAAGAAATAGCCATATACCTTCAGCTGAGACTCAATGATTCCGTCAATATATCCTTTGACCCTGTCCGAAGGAAAGCTAAGCTTGTTATATCTGCATTTTTCCGTATAAAGGGAACCCACAAAGGAAATATCGCTATGAAAATCCCCCGTGCCGATTTCGATGATTTTGTCCCATCTCTTAGTATTGCTTGCAAGGGGAATGTAAAATATTCCGTCCGGATTTTGCGGAGCAAATTCCCTGTAGAGCTCTGAGTCGAAGAGAAAAATTCTGTTGCATGAATTACTTATTGTATCTGAATACAGCTCGATTATCGGGCTGTCAACAATCAGAGAAATATACGGAATTTTGAAAATATTGCATACTGATGAAATCTCGGGGAAATAGTTAACCGAGAACACAAAAGCGTATTCCCTTTCAAAAAGTCGTTTACTGACAATATCGGCTTTTTGTGCTGCGGTGATGTTTTTATTATTCACCTCAACGGTTTCTTCAATTACATTAATTCCGTATTCCATAAGCGCATCTATAATGTCAGGTTCGCATATGCTTCCGTATCGATAAAATAAAGTATTCATACAAAACCTCCGATATATATTATATCATATTTTGTGAATAAGGAGTAGTGCTATATGGATAAGCGTTTAGAATATATCATTGGGAGGTTGACAAAGGATTTGGAAGAATATAACAACTACCTTTCGGAGACATTTATTGTTCTGATGGATAATGTTGTGAAAATACTTGACGAATCCGAACAAAATTCGTATAGAGAGATTTATGACATAATAAGTTCAATCATCCCCAAAACATATGTGCTCCACC
Organism: Butyrivibrio sp.; assembly: GCA_016297265.1. GTDB lineage: Bacteria > Bacillota > Clostridia > Lachnospirales > Lachnospiraceae > Eshraghiella. The sequence goes on along the minus strand of JAEDHB010000008.1, from coordinate 24,048 downwards.
ATATTTATATCAGACTGATTTTTTTGCCCAAAATCAAGGATGAAGCAATCGCCCTTGAAATGTATGATATTCTCATCAATGATACAGGGCTGACCTTGTATAATAAGTATTATCTTATGTTTCAGATGTTCAATGTTGTATTTACGAATACGGAACTTGATACCGTGCCGGTTGCCTGCAAAAGAGACCTTCTTCTCAGACAAATCGGTGATGGTTTTGCGGAGAAAATGGGATTGTCATATTCCCATGTTCCTTATGAAAAAAGAAATAAGAATAAAGTAGTTGTAATCACCAGCCAACTTCTATCTGTTAATCACGGACCGACCAAAACCTGTCTGGACAGATGCAAGGTGCTTATCGATAAACTCGGAAAAGAAGTTGTTCTCATCAATTCTGCAGAAATCTACAGTAGCGAAGGTATCCTCCCTGTGCCAAACAGAATGCAATCCGGATATGTGGAGGATTATCAGAAAATAAATGCAATCAACTGGAACGGAACAGCAATTCCTTTTTATCAGATGCCGCAGGAAACACCGGATATTGGCGAGTACAGAAATGCACTGTCATATATTTTGAAGGTGAATCCGGAAATAATCATTTCCATTGGAGGACATAGTATTTTCTCGGCTCTGTGTAACAGATTTTACCCTGTTTTAACAGTTGGACTCTGCCCAAGTATGCTGGATGCTTCGGAATGCACATACGGAACAATCGGACACAGGATTACCCGGAGTGAGAGGGACAGATTGGAACCGATGGGAAGAACGGAGGATTATATCATTGAAAGCGTATTTACCAGCGGCCTGGCGGAGCAGAAGGAAACCGTTACCAGGGACAGAATAAATGCAACGGAGGATGATTTTGTGATTGCAATCGTTGGCGGTCGACTGGATAAGGAGATAACCCCTGAATTCCTTGATATGATTTCCCGTACACCAAGGAATGTAAAATTTGCATTTCTGGGCTTGTTCAAGAAGTGGGATGAAATTAAAACAGATTATCCGGAGCTTAAGGACAGGGTAATCTACAATGATTATGCAAATGATGTTCTGGCATACTATGACTGCTGCGACCTCTATATCAATCCGACAAGAAGGGGCGGCGGCACATCGGCAGTGGAAGCTCTGTCAAAGGGAATTCCTGTGGTCACCACAGAGTTTGGAGATGTGTATACAAATGCAGGGGAAGAGTTCGTTGTAGAGGATTATGAGGAAATGCTGCAGACAATATTGAGATATGTTGAAGATAAAGAGTTTTACGAAGAGATGTCAAAAAGAGCGAGGGCAAGAGTGAATATTCTGCTGGATACTGAAGGGCAGTTTGTAAATTTGTATAACGAAGCAATCAGAAGGGAAAAAGAAAAGTGGCAGTAATATCAATCTGTATTATTACAAAAAATGAAGCACAGAAATTAAAAAAATGTCTGCATGCGCTGGAAAAATCCGGGGCGGAAATCGTAGTTACGGATACCGGTTCCACGGATGATACTGTTGAAATTGCAAGACAATATACGGACTCCGTGTACTATTTTGAATGGTGTAACGATTTCGCCGCGGCAAGAAATTTTGCTGCCTCTAAAGCACAGAATGACATTATACTCATGGTTGATACGGATGAATATCTGACCTGTGCCGATTGGAAATCCGTGTACGATATGTTGGATAATCACAGGGGAGAAGTCGGAAGAATCCGAAGAATAAATTATTTTACCAGAGGAAATGACGGAAATGTATACAGCGAATATGTCAATAGATTATATGACAGACGATTGTTCAGATACGAGGGAGCAATTCATGAACAGATTGTCCCTGCGGAGGGCGAGGCCTATGACACTTTTGAGGTTGAGTTAGTATTTGACCATTGGGGATATGAGGGCACTCCGGAAGAAATAGAAGCAAAGACGAACAGAAATATTGTTTTGCTCACGGCAGAATATGAACGTAATTCGGAGGATGCATATGTACTATATCAATTGGGTAAAAGCTATTATATGAAGGGAGATTATGATTCGGCATATGAATGGTTTGCGAAGGCAACTGCAATTGATTTGGATATTAGGCTTGAATATGTTGTGGACTTAATCATCTCTTACGGATATGCCATGATTAATTCGGGAAGGCAGGAAGAGGCCCTGGGAATGGAAGGGCTAATGCAGGATCTGGGCGATGTTGCCGAATATGATTTTCTTATGGGATTGATTTATATGAAAAATATGTTATTTGCGGAGGCGGTTGATATGTTCCTTGAGGCAACCCAAAAAAACGACTGCCAGATGGAGGGAGTCAATTCCTATAAGGCCTTTTACAATGTCGGAGCAATCTATGAATGCTGTGGAGACATTGAAAAAGCCCTTGAATATTACCGCATGTGCGGTTCCTATTCAAAGGCTCTTGAAAGAATTGAATTACTCAAGTAATTCTTTTTCCTTTTGTATGATTTCATTACAGGTTTTCTGTATCTCACTCAGATAATCTGCGTATCGGCTTATGCGGAGGCTTGTATCGCAATTCTCCCTGAGTTTCATAAGCAGCGGCATGGTATTGGCCAGGGATTTGATATGTATTAATTCCATGAATGCGGTGCCCAGAATAAAGGATACCAGGCTGTCACATAATTCGATTATCGGCAATGCTTCCTTGTCATTTAAGAAGGAGGCATTATTTTTTACTTTGGACAAAACAGCATGGAGCTTATTGTTAAAATCAGTCTGTTTGTTAATCAAGTCGCTCATAATAACCTTTTTATCAAAGGTAAATGGCTTGATATTACTGAAATCCAGATTGATAGCTGTATGCTTTTGAGTTTCATACATTTCCCTGATGGTGGAATGCTTTGTGCCGTGGATTTTGGCGCCGGTCTGGGAGAGGTTGGTGACTTCCATTTCCGGGTGCAGTCTGATTCTTTCTTCAAGCAATTCCCTGTACATATGCATCTGTGGGTCGGTATAAAGAATTTCACCATTGACTCCTTCGATTTCGGTGGAAGTGGTATTGTTGGTGTCATTTTCTTTTGATGAACCCACGGCATGAGTCTTTCCGTTGAGGAATGCCAAATCCACTCCGATTAGATATACATTTTTTGTCTGCAGAAAAATACATGCGGCAAAAGCATGGTTTGCAACAGAGGATTCCGCGTCGAGGACGGGCAGGCTAATCTTATAATAATATTCCAGCAAATCACAAAAGCGCACGCTTGACGCATAAAAGAAGGTAGGAGCGTTTCGCTTTTCGCATATTACTTTTCTGCATACAATGGGAACAATTGCCGGAATATCAGCCACTCTTGGGTCTTCAAAGCAGAATTCCTCCTTAATCGGGTCAACGGAAATGAAAAAGTGAGGGGTGATATCATGCTTTAGCAGACTCGGAACGGCAGTGTCCACCGCCAGTATGACTGCTTTATCGCGGTTTACTCTGATATATTCGAGGGAAGCGTTGAGGGATGGCCCTGCACCTACAATTATGACCGGCATATCCGGAGTGATTACAGAAGTCAGTTCTTCTATAGAATATGAGCCGGAGAGCTTCGCAAAATTGGCAAGAATGTTCTCCACGATGGTTTCGCTCATGTTCTTTGCAGAATTTGATGAAGCCAATGTTAGCTGTGCAGCGGTTGACAGAGCATTTGCGAAATAATCGTATTCTTCTTTGAAAAGATGATGGTAATTCGGAAGCTTGCATATCTGGATGCCTGAAAAATCCAATAGAGATATCTTGCCTGCAAGCTGTTGAGCAAGATTGTTGACGGCATCAGGAGCCAGAAGGAGAATGTGTTTATCTCCGAGGATATCCGACACATCAAAGTGCTCCGTTACAAAAGGAATAAGTTCACTGTTTGGTTCGTATATGATAATGTGAGCGTTTTCGTCGGCAGCTTCAAGCAATGCACGTATATAACTTCCATCGCCGAATCCGAAGACAAAATATACTGCATGGGAATAGCTGCTGGTATAATTCTGCGCCCATATTTTCTGGTATTTATCTTTGTGATACCTGCTCCCCAGCTGGAAAATGCTTCCGTCATCGGTGGTACAGGTCAGTATTTTCAGTTCTCCGATTTCTTCAATATTAAATGTCATTAGTTTACCTCACAATTTGATTTACATTATTTCGCACAGGGCGAACATTTTTTTGAAGGCAGCATCGTAGGTAGTATAGTATTTTCATATGGCCGGCTCCTTTGAGAGAATATTTTTTACTTCTGTTACATTTTCGCGGATTTCATAGCTTACAATATCCAGAAAATTCAGAAGATCTCCCAAACCGGTGCTGTCAGCCAGGGATTGATACAGCGAAACCCATGCCGGAATGTCTTCGGAATAGCGTGAATATTCCGGTTCTGAATACAGAGAGGCAAGACCGGTTATATATTGAGGTAACATTTCGCAGAGGGCTTTCAAATCCTCCATATATGATTCTTCGGAAAATGCTTTCGCAGTGATGGCATCACACAGAGCTATTATTTTGTCAGAATCTGCCAATATGGTAGTTGTCATAGTATTCTCCTTGCATTGCAAATGAATGATAATTTATTATATAATTATATCATTATATCGGCAAAAATGGAGTAATAGTTAATGAAAATTCTTTTATACAGGTGGAAAGCATATAATCAGTTTGATATTATCAGAAATCTGGAAAAGCGTGGGCATGTCGTTGAAGATATCATGGGCGAGATGTTAAATTTTGAGGTGGATGATGCCTTTGCTTCAAGATTTGAAGACAGAATGGATATCGGCAATTTTGACCTTGTTATGTCCGTGAATTATTTTCCGATTATATCGGATATATGTCAGAGAAAAAATATCAGATATGTATCATGGTGCTGTGACAGTCCTATTTCGACTATGCATCATGAGTCAGTATTCAATTCGGTAAATACGATATTTACTTTCGATAAATTTGACCAGATGATATTTGAAGAAATGGGGGCTCCGGTATACTATCTTCCGCTGTGCGTTGATACTGATCGTGTATCCCAAATCATTGCGAATGATAATTCCGGCAAGTTTTATGCGGATTTGTCCTTTGTCGGAAGTATGTACAATAAGAATTCATATGACAATCTGTATGAACATTTCCCTGAATACATGAAGGGTTATTTTGATGCGGTGATTAAGCTTCAGACGGAAGTGCATGAGCGCTATCTTTTGGATGATGCCTTGGATGCGGATATGCTTGAGGAATTGTCAAAATATTTTGTGCTTGATAAAACGGACCGCTCATTCTCCGATCTTGATTTAATTTTCAGCACTACGGTGTTGAGCTACAAAATTGCAAATGTCGAGAGGCGTAAGCTTTTGACCAGGTTGTCCTTGCTTTGTGATGTCAATGTATATACTGATGATGAGGACGCGGATTTTGTTAAGGCACATAATTGTGGCACAGCGGATTACTGGAGTGAGGCTCCTTTGATTTTTAACAGAAGTAAGATTAATCTCAACCTTACGCTTAGGAGCATAAGAAGCGGAATTCCGCTTCGCGTGTGGGATATTCTGGGCGCCGGCGGATTCTGCATAACGAATTATCAACCGGAGCTTCCTTTGTATTTTGAGGACGGAGTTAATATTGTATGGTTTAAAAACACTGCCGAACTAATTGAGAAAATAAAATACTATCTTAGCCATGAAGAGGAGCGCAGGGCCATCGCAAAACGTGGTCAGGAGCTGGTAACACAATATCATGATTATTCCGGCCGCTTTGATTGTATGGCGGAAATTGTTGACGGATTATAAAATTTTTTTCAAAAAAGCTATAAGCTTGACCTCTAAATGTCGTCTGTATATTTGCAGGGGAGGATTGGAGGTGAAAATGAAAAGAATTTTTCAAATCTATCAGGAGAGCTATGGTGCGCTGTGCGATTATGTGAGCAGCCGCATCGGGACCGGCAGTGACTGCCGGGACATCGTTGAGGAAGTTTTTGTCTGTGTGATGGAGAGATGCAGATATTTTAAAAGACTTTCTCAGGAAGAAGCATTTGAAAAGCTGAAGGAACTTTGCGATGAAAAAATCGAAAAATACCGCAAATGGTCCTACAGACAGGTACCTTATGACGAATGCTATGGCGTAAAAGCAATAATAGGGGTTGACGCTATGGTTGAGCTTAAGGTTGATCTGGAGAATGCGATTAAGAAACTAAGTGTCGAGGATCGCCAAATCTTATTTTTACATTATTATAAGGATTGTGATACCAAGACGATTGCGTATCAGATGGGTATGTCCCAGCAGGCTGTTTTGCAGAGGATGACCAGAGCCCGTCAGAAGCTTAGAAGAATAATGCAGAAACCGGATTAAAAAACCACTTTCCCGAAATATCAGGAAAGTGGCTAACAATAACCATTGTACATCATACCGCTGTAAATTGATGTGGTATATGGATCTGCACTTGGTCGTGCAGGGTTTTTATAACTTACGATGGCTTTATTGATGTATTCCATTGGGTTGAGCGTGATGGCCTGGGCTTTTTTCTGAAGGGCATTTTTGAATTTGCCAATCTGGGATAAGGTATCCAGAAGTTCTCCATCTTCTGATGATTGCTTTAATTTCTCATCATCTATTTCGATTAATCCCATTTCAGTAACGCTTAATCCATTGGATGCGAGTACATCCTCATAGCTTGCTGCCGTGTTGATGAGGTCGCTGTATAATTTGCCGCTGCCGGAACCCGTGCCTTCTCTTGCAAGAGTCGTAAGCGAATTGTAACTGTTCACAAGTTCATGCAGACTGTCTATCAACGAATCAAGATTCTGTTTGAGGCCTACTTTGACGGCGTCGTCTTTTTCGCTGACATCAAGAAGCGTAATCTCAAATTGCCTGTCCACCGTAAAATTGTTGGAAGAGGATATTTTCCGATCACCATTAAGCTTGAATACTGCATTGCCAGGGAATTCTGTGGTCTGGTCAAGGCCAAGTGTGTCAACAACGCCGGACAGAGCATTGGTGTCATTGTCCGTCACTGTGAAAATAACCGGTTTCTCACCGACACCTGTCATATTGGAGGTCAGCTTCAATGCTGAACGATTATCATCCGTGGAGATGACTTCCGCATTCAGACCAATATTGGACTTATTGATAAGCCGACTCAATTTGTTCTGGATGTCGAGATTGTTTTCTTCGTCCTTGACAGAGAACTGCAGTTCGTATGTAATAGAAGATATATTAACATCAAAAGAATATTTTCCGCTGAAAAGATTGCGTGCCCTGTTGCTGAGGAATTTGCCTGTATTAACCTGAGGGCTGGCCAGCTGTTCAACTTCAATTGTAAATCCCGGAGAATCTCCGAAGGTTTTATTTTCGCCAATGTATTCGGCTTTGACAATGGAATCATTGCTGGTCTGCGCAATACTCTTGAAAGTCATATTGCCGCTTTCTGCATCTGAAAGCTCGTCAGTTATTGCCAAAAGGCTATTGGCGTTCTCTTTGATATCTATTGCACGTTTTTGGGATGCTTCTGATACATCTACATCAAAGAAAGGACTTAACTTGTTAATCTTAACAATGTTATTGTAGATGTCGCGTAATTCGCTCTTCTTATGAATACTATGCTTGTTGTATGGCTTGGAACCATACTCCGCCATATAGTAGTTGTAAACATTACTAATCATAACCAGTCACCTCCTTGTCTGCACTATGATTAAAAGATGTGTATAAAAAATCCATTTTTACAACTCTATTATAATATAAACATGGGCATTTGTCACTAATTTTTTTGTATTTCTTCTTATATAAATATATTGACAAACAACGGAATATATGGGAGTATGGATGAGGTGATAATACAAGATATAGTTGACGATGTGTTTTTACATATTTTGTTCACGAAATAATGCAAAAAAGTATTGACTTGATTTGAATAATTGTGTTATAGTAGGAAAGCTACGGGAAGTAAGGCTTTTTTTTTATGCCTAAAAAACATAGATTTTATTATTATTGGAGGTAAGGTCATGCGTGTAAAAATCACATTAGCTTGTACGGAATGCAAGCAGCGTAACTACAATATGACAAAGGATAAGAAGACACATCCTGACAGAATGGAGACAAAGAAATATTGCAAATTCTGTAAATCTCACACAATGCATAAAGAGACAAAATAATTTTTGAGTCTTAGAATATTGAGATTAATATGGAGGTCATATAAATGGATGATGCTGAAAAGAAATTAGTTAACAGCGTATCCGATGACATTACAGTTGAAGAGGTTGCTCTCAAAACTGCCAAGACTCCAAAGGCAAAGAAATCCGGCAAGCAGGGATTCTTTTCGCAGGTTAAGGCAGAATTCAAGAAAATCATCTGGCCAAGCCGCCAGTCGTTAGCAAGGCAGACCGTCGCTGTTATCGTAGCAACAGTTGTGCTCGGCGCACTTATTGTTTTGATTGATAACGTTGTAAGACTTGGTATAAATATGCTAATTAAGTAATTGGTGCTGAGGTATTCGGCAGAAAGGTGAATTAATGTCAGAGGAAATGTCAGGAGCTAAGTGGTATGTTGTTCATACATACTCAGGCTATGAAAACAAAGTTAAAGCTAACATTGAAAAGACAGTAGAAAATAGAAATCTTCAGGACCAGATCCTCGAGGTATCAGTTCCTTTGGAGACTGTAATCGAGACTACTAAATCAGGAGTTCGCAAGGAAGTTCAGAAAAAGATTTTTCCGGGATATGTTCTGATTAACATGATTATGAATGATGATACATGGTATGTAGTGCGTAATACCCGCGGTGTTACAGGTTTTGTCGGACCGGGATCCAAACCGGTTCCTCTTACAGATGAGGAAATGAGAAATCTCGGAATCAACGCATCCAAGAAGGTGGCTGTTGATTACAATGTTGGAGAGACAATTGTTGCAATCTCAGGTGTATGGGAGAATACAGTTGGACAGATTAAGAGTATTAATGAAGGAAAGCAGACAGTAACAATTATGGTCGATATGTTCGGCCGTGAGACCCCTGTTGAGCTCAACTTCAGTGAAATACGCCATATGTAAATGGAATGTTTCCCGGCAGTGCAAACTGCTTGCGGAATAGAGAGAATCATCTCTCGAAGCATATGGACAGGTCCGTAAGGACTGCGTCCGCGTTCGCGGAAGTGGGAGGGTCATTCCCGCAAATACCACATTATTTTAGGAGGTGCCAAAATGGCAAAGAAAGTAACAGGATACATCAAATTACAGATACCTGCTGGAAAGGCTACACCAGCTCCACCGGTTGGTCCAGCACTTGGTCAGCATGGTGTTAACATCGTTGAATTCACAAAGCAGTTCAACGCAAAGACAGCTGATATGGGAGACACAGTTATCCCGGTTGTCATCACAGTATACGCAGACAGAAGCTTCAGTTTTATAACAAAAACTCCACCAGCTGCTGTTCTTCTTAAGAAAGCCTGCAACATTAAATCAGGTTCAGGTGTTCCAAACAAGACAAAGGTAGCTAAGATTTCTAAGGCTGATATTCAGAAGATTGCAGAGCAGAAAATGCCTGACCTTAATGCAGGTTCACTTGAGGCTGCTATGAGCATGATTGAAGGTACAGCTAAGAGTATGGGAATCCAAGTAGAAGAATAACAGTAAAATTGTGGGAGGGCAAACCCCGCAAATACCACTAGGAGGTTTATTATGAAAAGAGGTAAAAAATACGTTGAGGCGGCTAAACTTATTGACCGCGCATCAATTTACAGTACAGAAGAAGCTGTAGGTCTTGTAAAAAAGGCTTCAACAGCAAAGTTTGATGAGACAGTAGAAGCACATATCAGAACAGGATGTGACGGACGTCATGCAGATCAGCAGATCCGTGGTGCTGTAGTACTTCCACACGGAACAGGTAAATCAGTCAGAGTTCTTGTGTTTGCTAAGGGCGCTAAGGCAACTGAGGCTGAAGCAGCAGGTGCTGATTTCGTAGGCGGCGAAGAACTCATTCCAAAGATCCAGAATGACGGATGGTTTGAATTCGACGTTGTAGTAGCTACACCTGATATGATGGGTGTTGTTGGACGTCTTGGTCGTGTGCTCGGACCTAAGGGCTTAATGCCAAACCCTAAGGCTGGTACGGTAACAATGGATGTTACAAAAGCAGTTAACGATATCAAAGCAGGTAAGATTGAATACAGACTTGATAAGACTAACATCGTTCATGTTCCAATCGGAAAGGTATCTTTCACAGAGGAGCAGCTTGCTGAAAACTTTAAAGCAGTTATGGAAGCTATTGTTAAAGCAAAACCATCAGCAATCAAGGGCGCATACATCAAAAATATTACACTTGCATCTACAATGGGTCCTGGTGTAAGAGTTGATGCAACAAAATTCCTTGGTTAATTGTTGACAAACAAAATAACAAATGGTAATATACCATATGTCGGTTATGAAAGTAACCATACCGTAGACAGCAGGTGCCGCAAGGCATAAGATGAAAACGCCTGCCGAGGGATATAAGCATGATTGATATTTATGCCTCCCGTTATGTCTGCGGGAGGCAATTTTTATTCTAATAAGGAGGAACAGTCATGGCAAAGGTTGAATTAAAAGCACCTATTGTAGAAGAAATCGCTGAAAATCTCAAAGATGCTAAAGGCGTTGTTCTTGCAGACTACCGTGGACTTACAGTAGAGCAGGATACAATCTTACGTAAGCAGATGAGAGAAGCAGGTGTTGTATATAAAGTATACAAGAATACACTTATCAAGCGTGCTATTGCAGGTACAGAATTCGAGGCTCTTGCTCCACAGCTTGACGGACCAACAGCTATCGCAATTTCAAAAAGTGATGCAACTGCACCGGCAAGAATTCTCTTTAATTTTGCTAAGAATGCAGAAGCACTTGAACTTAAGTCAGGTGTTGTTGAAGGAACATATTATGATGCTGAAGGCGTTAAAGTCATCGCAACAATCCCTTCAAGAGAAGAACTTATTTCCAAATTACTTGGAAGTATCCAGTCACCTATCAGCAATTTTGCACGTGTTATTAAGCAGATTGCAGAGAAAAAAGAATCAGAAGCATAATTATTAAATTATTAAATGGAGGAAATTATAATGACAACTCAGGAAATTATTGAAGTAATCAAAGGTTTATCAGTATTAGAATTAAACGATCTCGTTAAAGCATGCGAGGAAGAATTCGGTGTATCTGCAGCAGCAGGTGTTGTAGTTGCAGCAGCAGGCGGAGCTGCAGCAGCAGGCGGAGAAGAGAAGACAGAATTCGATGTTGAGCTTACAGAGGGTGCAGGCGTTCCTGTAATCAAAGTAGTTCGTGAAATCACAGGTCTTGGACTTAAAGAAGCTAAGGATCTTGTTACAGCTGCTCCAAAGGTTATCAAAGAGGGCGTTAGCAAGGACGAAGCTGAAGACATCAAGAAGAAACTTGAAGAGGCTGGAGCAAAAGTTACAATTAAGTAATTTTGTTGCGTAATTAAGAAAAATAATGATTCCCCGGTAAGCAGATGTGCTCACCGGGGGTTTTCTGTCGAATCATATATCAAATATTCTTTTTTCAAAATATTTCCAAAAAAAATATTGACAATAAAATACTTGCGTGATATTATGGATAATGCTTTATTGTGCGGCATTGTGCCAAAATCCAATACAAGTTCAAATATATAGAAAGCGCTAGGGGTGAAAACGTCAATGGAAAAAAACAGATTACGTCCTCAGAAATTCGGCAAAAATGTCAGAATGAGCTATTCAAGACAGAAAGAAGTTCTTGATATGCCAAATTTAATTGAAGTTCAGAAGAACTCATATAAATGGTTTCTGGAAGAAGGACTCAAGGAAGTTTTCGAAGACATATCACCAATTACAGACTATAGTGGACACTTAAGTCTTGAATTTGTTGATTTTGTTTTATGCGAAGAAGATGTCAAGTATTCTATTGAAGAATGTAAGGAGAGAGATGCAACATATGCAGCTCCGCTTAAGGTAAAAGTCAGACTTTACAACAAAGAGACCGGAGAGATTAAGGAACATGATATTTTCATGGGTGATCTTCCTCTTATGACTGCTACCGGTACATTTGTGATAAACGGTGCGGAACGAGTTATTGTAAGCCAGTTAGTTCGTTCGCCGGGAATATATTATGAAATCGGACATGATAAAATCGGTAAAGAACTTTATTCATGTACCGTAATCCCTAATAGAGGAGCATGGTTGGAGTACGAAACAGACTCTAACGATGTTTTTTCGGTGCGTGTAGATAGAACAAGAAAAGTGCCTGTAACTGTACTTGTCAGAGCTCTCGGTTTTGGTAAAAACTCCGAAATTCTTGAACTTTTCGGTGAAGAACCAAAGATTCTTGCAAGTATTGCCAAGGATCCTTCAGTTGACGAAAAGAATCCGGAAGGAAGCTATGAGACAGGCCTTCTTGAGTTATATAAGAAGATTCGTCCGGGTGAGCCACTTTCAGTAGAAAGTGCTGAGAGCCTTGTAAGTGCTATGTTCTTTGACCCTAGAAGATACGACCTTGCAAAGGTTGGACGTTATAAATTTAACAAAAAACTTAATTTCAAAAACAGAATTGCAGGCCACAGACTTGCTGAGGATGTGGTTGACAGTACCACAGGAGAAATCCTGGCTTCCGCAGATGAAGTTCTGACAGTTGAGAAAGCTCTTGCAATTCAGAATGCAGCCGTACCTTTTGTATGGCTTCTTGTTGAGGACAGAAAAGTTAAAGTGCTCTCAAATATGATGGTTGATGTGACCAGTCATGTTGACATTACCGAGGCAGAAGCAAAAGAACTCGGTATCAGCGAGGCTGTTTACTATCCTGTTCTTAAGACAATTCTTGAGGAAAATGACAATATCGACGATATTAAGGAAGCACTTAAGAAAAATGTCAGCGACCTTATTCCAAAGCATATTACAGTTGATGATATTATTTCATCAATCAACTATAATGTTCATATCGAATATGGCATCGGAACCAAGGATGATATCGATCACCTCGGCAACAGACGTATCAGAGCGGTGGGCGAACTTTTACAGAACCAGTACAGAATTGGTTTGTCAAGAATGGAAAGAGTTGTTCGTGAAAGAATGACAACTCAGGACCTTGAAGGTGTTTTACCACAGACTCTTATCAATATTAAGCCTGTAACAGCTGCTGTTAAAGAATTTTTCGGTAGCTCACAGTTGTCACAGTTTATGGATCAGAATAACCCTCTTTCTGAGATTACGCACAAGAGAAGACTTTCAGCGCTCGGACCTGGTGGTCTTTCAAGAGATCGTGCAGGATTCGAAGTACGAGATGTTCATTATACCCATTACGGAAGAATGTGCCCTATTGAGACTCCTGAAGGTCCTAACATCGGTCTTATCAACTCACTTGCGTCATACGCAAGAATCAACGAATACGGCTTTGTTGAAGCTCCATATCGTGTTGTTGATAAAACAACGGATCCAAGCAATCCAATAGTTACCGATGAAGTGAGATATCTAACTGCTGATGAAGAAGATAATTATTATGTTGCGCAGGCTAATGCTGAACTTGATGATGAAGGACATTTCGTAAAGAATAGTGTATCAGGAAGATACAGAGAAGAAACTTCTGAATTTGAGAAAAAGAAAATTGATCTCATGGACGTATCTCCAAAGATGGTATTCTCAGTAGCTACGTCAATGATCCCATTCCTTGAGAATGACGATGCTAACCGTGCACTCATGGGTTCAAACATGCAGCGTCAGGCAGTGCCTCTTCTTACAACGGATTCAGCTGTAGTAGGAACCGGAATGGAATACAAGGCAGCTGTGGATTCAGGTGCATGTGTTGTTGCGCATCATGCAGGTTCTGTTGAGAGAGCAACATCTACAGAAATTGTAATCAAGAGAGAAGACGGAATTAAGGACGTCTATAAGCTTACAAAATACTCAAGAAGTAACCAGAGCAACTGTTACAACCAGAAACCTATTGTTGTTAAGGGTGAATCTGTTGAAGCCGGTGAGGTTATTGCAGACGGACCATCAACAAGCAATGGTGAAATTGCATTGGGTAAGAATCCGCTTATCGGTTTCATGACCTGGGAAGGTTACAACTACGAGGATGCGGTATTATTAAGTGAAAGACTTGTTCGTGACGATGTGTATACATCTGTTCACATTGAAGAATATGAGGCCGAAGCAAGGGATACCAAGCTCGGACCTGAAGAAATTACAAGAGACGTTCCGGGTGTAGGTGATGATGCACTTAAGAATCTTGACGAAAGAGGAATTATCAGAATCGGTGCAGAGGTTCGTGCCGGAGATATCCTTGTTGGTAAGGTTACTCCAAAGGGAGAAACTGAGCTTACAGCAGAGGAAAGACTCTTAAGAGCAATCTTTGGTGAAAAAGCCAGAGAGGTTAGGGATACTTCCCTCAAAGTGCCTCACGGTGAATATGGTATTGTAGTTGATGCAAAAGTATTCACAAGAGAAAACGGTGATGAACTTTCACCTGGAGTTAACCAGACAGTTCGTATCTATATTGCCCAGAAGAGAAAGATTTCTGTTGGTGACAAGATGGCCGGTCGTCATGGTAATAAGGGTGTAGTTTCAAGAATTTTACCGGTTGAGGATATGCCATTCCTTCCAAACGGTCGTCCTCTTGATATCGTGCTTAACCCATTGGGCGTGCCATCACGTATGAATATCGGGCAGGTGCTTGAAATCCATTTAAGTCTTGCTGCAAAAGCACTTGGATTCAAGATTTCTACTCCTGTATTTGATGGTGCTGATGAATCTGCCATTATGGATACACTTGATTTGGCAAATGACTACGTAAATATGGAATGGGATGATTTCAAGGCAAAATGGGATGAGAAAATCAATGAAGACCTTATGGAATACCTTGGAAATAACCTTGATCACAGAAAAGAGTGGAAGGGTGTACCTATCTCAAGAGATGGTAGGGTAAGACTTCGTGACGGAAGAACAGGAGAATATTTTGACAGCCCTGTTACAATTGGTCACATGCATTACCTCAAGCTTCATCACTTGGTAGATGATAAGATTCATGCCCGTTCAACAGGTCCTTACTCACTTGTAACTCAGCAGCCACTTGGAGGTAAAGCCCAGTTCGGTGGTCAGAGATTTGGTGAGATGGAGGTTTGGGCGCTCGAAGCATATGGTGCTGCATATACACTTCAGGAAATTCTTACAGTTAAGTCAGATGATGTTGTGGGACGTGTTAAGACATACGAAGCGATTATTAAGGGAGATAACATTCCTGAGCCGGGTGTTCCTGAATCATTCAAGGTATTACTTGAGGAATTGAGATCACTTGCACTTGATGTAACTGTGCTTGATGAAAACGGAGAAGAAGTTGACATCAAGGAAAATATAAATGCAACAGATAGCGATTCAACAGTGGCAGAACTTGCTAATGATAAAGAAGCATACGGATATGAAGAGGATTTCGGTGCATTCGGATATCAGAAACAGGAACTTGTTGATGGTGAATTTGCAGATGTGGATGATTCAGCAGATGATTCATTTGACGATTCTGACGAATTATATGACGAAGAATAGAAGGGAGTACTGAGATGCCTGAGATTAACAATAATGAAACATATCAGCCAATAACATTCGATTCAATCAAAATAGGTCTTGCCTCTCCTGAAAAAATACTTGGATGGTCACATGGCGAAGTATTGAAACCTGAGACAATCAACTACAGAACACTTAAACCGGAAAGAGACGGTTTGTTTTGCGAGAAAATTTTCGGACCAAGCAAGGACTGGGAATGTCATTGCGGAAAATACAAAAAAGTCAGATACAAAGGTGTAGTATGTGACAGATGTGGTGTTGAAGTTACTAAGGCCAGCGTACGTAGAGAACGTATGGGTCATATTCAGTTGGCAGCACCGGTATCACATATTTGGTATTTCAAGGGAATCCCTAGCAGAATGGGACTCATTCTTGATATTTCACCAAGAACACTTGAAAAAGTTCTTTATTTTGCGTCTTATATCGTACTTGATGCAGGAGATACAGATCTTAGTGTAAAACAGGTACTTTCTGAGAAAGAGTACTTTGATGCAACAGAAAAATGGGGTAACAGATTCAGAGCCGGTATGGGTGCTGAGTCAATCAAGGAACTCCTTCAGAATATCGATCTTGATAAGGATTCGGAAGAACTCAAAGCAGAGCTTGTTGATGCTTCCGGACAGAAAAAAGCAAGAATTATCAAGAGACTCGAAGTTGTTGAGGCATTCAGAGAATCAGGAAATAAGCCTGAGTGGATGATTCTTGATGTTGTTCCTGTAATTCCACCTGATTTGCGTCCTATGGTTCAGCTTGACGGTGGCAGATTTGCGACATCGGATCTTAATGACCTTTACAGAAGAATAATCAACAGAAATAACCGTCTTGCCAGACTTATGGAGCTTGGCGCCCCTGAGATTATCGTTCGCAATGAGAAGAGAATGCTTCAGGAAGCGGTTGATGCACTTATTGATAACGGTAGAAGGGGCAGACCTGTTACAGGTCCCGGAAACAGAGCCCTCAAATCACTTTCAGATATGTTGAAAGGAAAGCAGGGACGTTTCCGTCAGAATCTTCTTGGTAAGCGTGTTGACTATTCAGGACGTTCAGTTATCGTTGTCGGACCGGAACTTAAGATTTACCAGTGCGGTCTTCCAAAAGAGATGGCAATTGAACTTTTCAAACCATTCGTAATGAAAGAATTAGTTGCAAATGGTACTGCTCACAATATTAAGAGTGCTAAGAAGATGGTAGAGAGACTTCAGACAGAGGTATGGGATGTGCTTGAAGATGTAATCAAAGAGCACCCGGTAATGCTTAACCGTGCTCCTACACTTCACAGACTTGGTATTCAGGCTTTTGAGCCAATCCTTGTTGAAGGAAAGGCCATTAAGCTTCATCCATTGGTATGTACAGCATTCAACGCCGATTTCGATGGTGACCAGATGGCTGTGCATCTTCCGCTTTCAGTTGAGGCACAGGCAGAGTGTAGATTCCTTCTCCTCTCGCCAAACAACCTCTTAAAACCATCTGATGGTGGTCCTGTTGCCGTTCCTTCACAGGATATGGTACTTGGAATTTACTATCTTACAATGGAAAAACTGGCCGATTATTCCGGAAAAGAAGAAGCAGTGCCGGTATCAGATACTGTATATACAAAGATAGATGATATTATTGCTGACATTGAAAAGGCTGCTAAGAAAGCATCTTCAAAGAATGCCCAGCCTGAAATGACAATGGACAGTTACATCCACTTCGAGGATGTTGAAGATGGTAATCGCCATATCATAACAACTGCAAGAGACCTTGTCGGACATCATTTCTCAAGTGAAAATCAGGCACTTCTTGCATATGAGAACAAGCAGATTACTCTTCATCAGACAATATTTGTTCACAGAGAGAAAACTCTTGATGACGGAACAGTAATCAGCAAAAATGTTAAGACAACACTGGGTAGAGTAATTTTCAACGAGATTATTCCACAGGATCTTGGTTTTGTTGACAGAACTAACAATGAGAACGTATTGGCTTATGAAGTTGATTTCCATGTAGGAAAGAAAATGCTTAAGAAGATACTTGAAAAAGTAATCAATACACATGGCGCAACAACTACTGCAGAAGTACTTGATGCAATTAAGGCTATGGGTTACAAATATTCAACAAGAGCAGCCATGACAGTTTCTATTTCCGAAATGACAGTACCGGCAGCTAAGAAGGATATGCTTGCTCAGGCCGAGACAAAAGTTGAAATGATTACAAAGAATTTCCGTCGTGGATTTATCACAGACGAGGAAAGATACAAAGAAGTTGTAGAGACATGGACAAAGACAGATAAGGAACTCACAGATGCCCTTATCGGAGGTCTTGATAAGTACAACAACATCTTTATGATGGCTGACTCAGGTGCCCGTGGTTCTAATCAGCAGATTAAACAGCTGGCAGGCATGCGTGGACTTATGGCAGATACATCAGGTCGTACAATCGAGCTTCCTATCAAGTCCAACTTCCGTGAAGGTCTTGACGTACTCGAATACTTCATTTCTGCACATGGTGCACGTAAAGGTCTTTCAGATACTGCGTTAAGAACAGCCGATTCAGGATACCTTACAAGACGTCTTGTAGATGTATCTCAGGAATTGATTATACGCGAAATGGATTGTTCAGAAAAAGCAATCAAAGCAGGAAAAGAAATTCCAGGTATGGTTGTCAGTGCATTTATGGATGGCAAGGAAGAGATTGAAAGCCTAAAGGATAGAATTACGGGACGTTATGTTGCCGAGACAATTTGTGATGCAAACGGCGAAGTAATCGTTAAGAGAAACCATATCGTTACTCCTAAGAGAGCAGAGAATATTATCAAATACGGTATTGCAGCTGATGGCAAACCAATTACAGTGGATGGCGAAATCCGTAGGGATGCTTCAATCAAGATTAGAACAATTCTTACATGTAAATGTCATCTTGGCGTGTGTGCAAAATGCTATGGTTCAAACATGGCAACGGGTCAGCAGGTACAGGTTGGTGAAGCTGTAGGTATTATTGCAGCTCAGTCAATCGGTGAGCCTGGTACACAGCTTACCATGCGTACATTCCACGCAGGTGGTGTAGCCGGTGATGATATTACACAGGGTCTTCCTAGAGTTGAGGAACTTTTCGAAGCAAGAAAGCCAAAGGGACTTGCAATTATTGCTGAATTTGGTGGTGTTGCTAAGATTGTTGATAATAAGAAGAAACGCGAAATCATTATTACAGCAGAGGATGGAACGACAAAGAACTATCTCATACCTTATGGTTCGAGAATCAAAATCATGGATGGTGTTACCCTTGAAGCCGGTGACGAACTCACCGAAGGTAGCGTAAATCCACATGATATTCTTAAGATTAAAGGCGTAAGAGCTGCTCAGGATTATATGCTTAGAGAAGTTCAAAGAGTATATAGACTTCAGGGCGTTGAAATCAACGATAAGCACATCGAGGTTATCGTTAGACAGATGCTTAAGAAGATTCGTGTTGACAATCCTGGCGATTCTGATTTCCTTTCAGGTATCACAATGGATGTACTTGATTTCAATGAGACCAATGAAGCGTTGATTGAAAGCGGAAAGGAACCGGCAGAGGGAACGCAGATTATGCTTGGTATTACCAAGGCCGCCCTTGCTACCAATTCCTTCCTTTCAGCAGCATCCTTCCAGGAGACAACAAAGGTTCTTACTGAAGCAGCTATCAATGGCAAGGTGGATCCGCTTATCGGACTTAAGGAAAATGTTCTTATCGGTAAGCTTATTCCGGCAGGAACAGGTATGAAGAGATACCGCTCTGTAATACTTGATTCTGAGACGGAATTGGAAACTGATATTATCGATGATGAACTCTTGGAAGAAGAGATTAATGATGATGTGATAAGCATTGCTGATTAGTCTTTTGTTACAATGCAAAATTTGATATGAGAATAAGCTCCGGACATAGAATAATGGCGGAGCTTATTTTTTGGTAAAGCTGATGGTTGGACTTTTCCTAATTCAAAAAAATATTGACAAACACTTTATGTCGACTGTATAATACTATTTGCGTGCATTATAGCATGGCTTATTTTTGTGCGCAATTTTTGAGAATCAGATTTTTCAGATTCGCAACCAAGGAAATATATTTACAGGAGGTGAAAAAAGAATGCCTACATTTAACCAGTTAGTAAGAAAGGGTAGACAGACTGCTGTTAAGAAGTCTACAGCACCAGCTCTCTTAAAGAGCTACAACTCCCTTCAGAAGAAGACAAATGATACTGCTTCTCCACAGAAGAGGGGTGTATGTACAGCTGTTAAGACAAAAACACCTAAAAAACCTAACTCAGCTCTTAGAAAAATTGCCAGAGTTCGTCTTTCTAACGGTATCGAAGTAACAAGCTACATTCCAGGCGAAGGACACAACCTTCAGGAGCATAGCGTTGTTCTCGTAAGAGGTGGTAGAGTAAAAGACTTACCAGGAACAAGATACCATATCGTTAGAGGTACACTTGATACTGCAGGCGTAGCTAAGAGAAGACAGGCGCGTTCAAAATACGGCGCAAAGAAACCTAAAGACGCAAAATAATATTCGCATTTTAGTCAGTTAGTGCCGGAGTAAGTATTTTCCTGTATGGTTGCAGGTTATAATATACCGAGCGCGAACACATTCGACACATGTGAGTACCGATGAATTAATTTTATTAAGGAGGGAAGAACCGTGCCACGTAAAGGACATACTCAGAAAAGAGACGTTTTAGCAGATCCTATGTACAATAGCAAGGTTGTTACTAAGCTTATCAACAACATTATGTTGGATGGTAAGAAGAGTACAGCTCAGAAGATTGTATACGGAGCTTTTACAAGAGTAGAAGAGAAAGCTGGAAAACCAGCATTAGAAGTATTCGAGGAAGCTATGAACAATGTTATGCCAGTTCTTGAAGTTAAAGCAAGAAGAATCGGTGGAGCTACTTATCAGGTACCTATCGAAGTTAGAGCAGACAGAAGACAGGCTCTCGGCCTTCGTTGGTTAACAACATTCTCACGTGCAAGAGGCGAGAAGACTATGGAAGAAAGACTCGCTAATGAAATTCTCGATGCATCTAACAATACAGGCGCATCAGTAAAGAGAAAAGAAGATATGCACAAAATGGCAGAAGCAAACAAAGCTTTTGCACATTACAGATTCTAATATTAGAACAAATCGTAATTTTGTTGTCACTATTTTATACCAAAAAGTGTACGATAGGGCAGTTTAGACATTATTAATCAGGAGGAAAAAATCTTGGCTGGAAGAGAATATCCATTAGAGAGAACCAGAAATATTGGTATTATGGCTCACATCGATGCAGGTAAAACCACATTGACAGAGCGTATCCTTTATTATACTGGTGTTAACTATAAGATTGGTGATACTCATGACGGTACAGCTACCATGGACTGGATGGAACAGGAGCAGGAGAGAGGTATTACAATTACATCTGCTGCAACTACCTGCCACTGGACATTAGAGGATCATCATAAGAAAAAGCCAGGCGCATTAGAGCATCGTATCAACATCATTGATACTCCGGGACACGTTGACTTCACAGTTGAAGTTGAGCGTTCTCTTCGTGTATTGGATGGTGCTGTAGGTGTGTTTGATGCTAAGGCAGGTGTTGAGCCACAGTCAGAAAATGTATGGCGTCAGGCTGACACTTACAATGTACCTAGAATGGCATTCATCAACAAGATGGACAAAATGGGTGCAGATTTCTTCTATTCAGTACAGACAATCATTGATCGTCTCGGAAAGAACGCTATTCCTGTACAGATTCCAATCGGACAGGAAGATTCTTTCATCGGTTTAGTTGATTTGTTTGAGATGGAAGCATACTATTACAAAGATGACAAGGGTGAAGATATCGAAATCACTTCAATCCCTGATGATTTATCAGACCTTGCTAACGAATGGCATGACAACCTTGTTGAGAAAATCTGCGAGTTAGATGATGACTTAATGATGATGTATCTTGAAGGTGAGGAGCCATCTGTAGAGGAATTGAAAGCAGTACTTCGTAAAGCAACAATCGCTTGTGAAGCAGTTCCTGTATTCTGTGGTTCAGCTTACAAGAACAAAGGTGTTCAGAAGATGCTTGACGGTGTTATTGAGTACATGCCTGCACCAACAGATATCCCTGATATCACAGGTGTTGATATGGAGGGTAACCCAATTGTTCGTCATTCTTCAGATGACGAGCCATTCTCTGCTTTAGCATTTAAGATTATGACTGACCCATTTGTTGGTAAGTTAGCATTCTTCAGAGTTTACTCAGGAACATGCAACTCAGGTTCATATGTCTATAATGCAACAAAAGAGAAAAAAGAACGTGTAGGACGTATCGTTCAGATGCATGCTAACGCACGTACAGAAATTGATAAAGTATACTCAGGTGATATTGCAGCAGCAGTTGGTTTCAAAGTAACCGGTACCGGTGATACAATCTGTGATGAGCAGCATCCTGTAATTCTTGAGTCTATGGAATTCCCAGAGCCTGTTATTGAGCTTGCTATTGAGCCTAAGACAAAAGATGCTCAGGGTAAAATGGGTGAGGCTTTGGCTAAGCTTGCTGAAGAAGATCCTACATTTAAGGCACATACAGATACAGAAACAGGCCAGACAATCATTGCCGGCATGGGTGAGCTTCATCTTGAAGTTATCGTTGACAGACTTCTTCGTGAGTTCAAAGTTGAAGCAAATGTTGGTGCTCCACAGGTTGCTTACAAAGAGACAATCACAAAACCTGTTGATGTTGATAGCAAATATGCAAAACAGTCAGGTGGTCGTGGACAGTACGGACATTGTAAAGTTAAATTTGAACCAATGGATCCAAATGGTGAAGAAACATTCAAGTTTGAATCAACAGTAGTTGGTGGTGCTATTCCTAAGGAATACATCCCATCAGTTGGAGAAGGTATCGAGGAAGCTACAAAAGCCGGTATCCTTGCAGGATTCCCTGTACTCGGTGTATATGCTAATGTATACGACGGTTCATACCATGAAGTCGATTCATCAGAAATGGCATTCCATATTGCCGGATCTATGGCATTTAAGGATGCTATGCAGAAAGCAGCACCTGTATTGTTAGAGCCTATTATGAAGGTTGAGGTAACAATGCCTGAGGAATACATGGGCGATGTAATCGGATCACTTAACGCTAAACGTGGTATGGTTCAGGGTATGGACGATATCGGTGGTGGTAAGATTGTTCGTGCATTAGTTCCACTTGCTGAAATGTTCGGTTATTCAACAGAACTTCGTTCTTCTACTCAGGGACGTGGTAACTATTCTATGTTCTTCGAGAAGTATGAGCAGGTTCCAAAGAATGTTCAGGACAAAATTATTGCAAGCAGAGCAAAATAAATTGTTGAAAATATTTCGCGAATGAAATATAATAGAGAAAGCTATTAAACTATGCCCGCATAGGGATTATTTAAGGAGGATTATAAAAATGGCTAAGGCTAAATTTGAAAGAAACAAAGCACATTGTAATATTGGTACCATCGGTCACGTAGATCATGGTAAAACAACATTAACAGCAGCTATCACAAGAGTATTGGCTGAGAGAGTATCCGGTAACGAGAAAGTAGATTTCGAGAACATCGATAAGGCTCCAGAAGAGAGAGAAAGAGGTATCACAATTTCTACAGCTCACGTTGAGTATCAGACAGAGAACAGACACTATGCACACGTTGACTGCCCAGGTCATGCTGACTACGTTAAGAACATGATCACAGGTGCTGCTCAGATGGATGGTGCTATCCTTGTTGTTGCTGCTACTGATGGTGTTATGGCTCAGACAAAGGAGCACATCCTTCTTGCTCGTCAGGTAGGTGTACCATATATCGTAGTATTCCTTAACAAATGTGATATGGTTGATGATGATGAACTTATCGAGCTCGTTGAGATGGAAGTTACAGAGCAGCTTGAAGAGTATGGATTCACAGATTGCCCAATCATCAAAGGTTCAGCTCTTAAAGCTCTTGAAGATCCAAACGGAGAATG
This sequence comes from Butyrivibrio sp., assembly GCA_016297265.1. Taxonomy (GTDB): domain Bacteria; phylum Bacillota; class Clostridia; order Lachnospirales; family Lachnospiraceae; genus Eshraghiella. The sequence goes on along the minus strand of JAEDHB010000008.1, from coordinate 570 downwards.
GGGCGACAAGATTATGGAACTCATGGCTACAGTTGATGAGTATATCCCAGATCCAGAAAGAGATACAGATAAGCCATTCCTTATGCCAGTAGAAGATGTATTCACAATTACAGGTCGTGGTACAGTTGCTACAGGTAGAGTTGAAAGAGGAACACTTCACCTTAACGAGGAACTTGAAATCGTTGGTGTTAAAGAAGATAAGCAGAAGACAGTTGTAACCGGTATCGAAATGTTCAGAAAACAGCTCGATGAAGCTATGGCTGGTGATAACATCGGTGCACTTCTCCGTGGTATCAACAGAGACCAGATCGTTCGTGGTCAGGTTCTTGCTAAACCAGGTACTGTAACTTGCCATAAGAAATTTACAGCTCAGGTTTACGTATTAACAAAAGATGAAGGTGGACGTCATACTCCATTCTTCAACAATTATCGTCCACAGTTCTACTTCAGAACAACAGACGTTACAGGTGTATGTAACCTTCCAGCAGGAACAGAGATGTGCATGCCTGGTGATAACGTAGAGATGACAATCGAACTCATCCACCCAATCGCTATGGAGCAGGGTCTTAC
>JAEDHB010000007.1 GCA_016297265.1 Butyrivibrio sp. | reverse complement strand
AGGAACTCACCCATAAGTTTTTTCTCACCTGTAGCAGGGTCACGGGTAAATGCAACACCTGTACCTGACTGGTTGTTTAAGTTACCGAATACCATAGGCATTACGTTAACTGCTGTTCCCCATGAATATGGGATATCGTTGTCTCTTCTGTATACGTTAGCACGTGGGTTGTCCCATGATTTGAATACAGCTTCAATAGCAAGCTTTAACTGTACTACAGGATCTGAAGGGAAGTCCTCACCAAGCTGTTTCTTATATTCAGCTTTGAACTGTGATGCAAGTTCTTTGAGGTCATCAGCTGTAAGCTCAACGTCAAATTTAACGCCCTTCTTCTCTTTCATTTCATCGATAAGCTGCTCAAAATATTTCTTACCAACTTCCATTACAACGTCAGAGAACATCTGAATGAAACGTCTGTATGAATCATATACAAAACGCTTGAAAGCAGGATCATCGTTGCCGGCGATCATTGCTTCAACTACTTCGTCATTAAGACCAAGATTAAGGATTGTATCCATCATACCAGGCATTGAAGCTCTTGCTCCTGAACGAACTGAAACGAGAAGTGGATTCTTAAGATCTCCGAATTTCTTTCCGTTAACTTCTTCCATCCAAGCTACGCCTTCCATAGCCTGTGACATAATCTCGTCATTGATTTTACGACCGTCCTCATAATACTGAGTACAAGCTTCTGTTGTAATTGTAAATCCCTGTGGTACTGGAAGACCGATTTCAGTCATCTCAGCAAGGTTAGCGCCCTTACCACCAAGTAAGTTACGCATGGACATGTTACCTTCTTTGAAGGTATAGACCCATTTGTTTGCCATTTGACAATTCCTCCTAAATAAAATTTTAACTTTAGCAGCCACATAGGCTTTTGCCGGCAATTCTGTAAAATCACCCGCAAAAACCCAGAGGCACGCTATAATGTGCCTTGAAGGCACACACATAAAGGGGCAGAAAACACCCGCTTAATAATTATACCATATCACTAATATTTTTCAAGCAAAAAAAGGCATTTGTATCGTCATTTTATCAGATATAATTCATTGACTTTTCCAATCGTGTCATATTTGTCCTTTTTGCTTATTCTGTAAAGAATACTGTCCCCGTTCATTAAATAATACTTTTTGCGGGAATATATTATTTTTTTGCACCCTTCGTCAAATCCAAGAAGTCTCTTTGCCTTTTTCCCATTCTTTTTCACAAGATATGTGGCTCCGTCTTTGCCGAATATGAAGCCCCTGCCGTTTTCGACTTTGCTAACAAAGCTTACACCCTCATCAATTTTTTCAAGGATGGTGTCATATAATCCAAGATTTCCATCGTCATCCAGTAAAAGAACACCCTCATCAGTCCATACCATGGAGCTGTCATTCATAAGAGTACAGACCGCCTCGTTCTTTTCATTATATACGGTTCGCTCCTGACGACACAGATATATGTCTGTCTTGGAATCATAATAGACAATTACATTGCCGGACTGCTTTGCAAGCAATTGTAGCTTGTTATCCTTGAGCCTGTATATGCCACTCTTTTTACTGTATATCACATCCGTAGAATCAATTTCGTTGCCAAGGAGGATATCCACATCCATATCCACCTGGGACTTTTTTCCACCGTCAATTCCCACTCTGTTAAGATTATTCACGGAATCAGTGTAAAATATATCCTCGCCAACCTTCTTAAACTGTACGGCGTTATCGACCAGAGTCCGGGTTTCTCCTGCTGAGTAGATTTTAATCTCACGGGAGTTGATAATTCCGTAATCCGCCGTGGCCATATCCGTATAAATCACTCTTCCGTCGTCACTTACATCAATAATTTCCTTTGAATTGTAATCTTTGGCAATCTGTACAAGTTCACTATCATTAGCAAAAAAATATGTTGTATATTCACCCGAAGAAAAATCATCGCTGTCAGAGCAGATTGTAAATACTCCATATTCTCCGTTGTCACTCATCATACTGGAACTGTCGGCACCCTGACCGGTAAAGCTGCAAAGCTTTACGGATTCGTCCCCGTCATACAGGTAGACTCCATCTGCCAGGGAATAGAGAAGTTTATCCAAATTCCCGGAATATGCCATAACATCGGCATTTTTAACCTCCAGCACATTTTCTTTTCCCCGGACACAGGTGACTATTCTCTGATTTGAACTGAGGAGAAAAACATCATTTGCCACCTCGGTAATGACAACATTGTTACTTTCGGTGTCAATCAGTCTGTCCCCTGTACCCGAATACATGTATTTGCCGTCATAATATGCAACCCTGCTTCTGTCCCTGTGTCTTACGACCGTGATAATCACTATTGCCGCAATCACGGTGAGCAAAACAGCCCCTGCGATGGCAATTATCCGCTTCTGTTTGAAATTGTTTCTTTTCTTTGCTTTGTCATTTTTTTCTTTCAGAGTTGAAACTGCTGCTGATATTCTTTTGCCAAGACCGGAAAAGAATTTGCCAAGCTTTGATATTATTTGGGACACATCAAAAGAAAGACCTGCCTTTTCCGACCGGTCCTCCTTGTTAGTTCTGTCCAAATTTGTAGTCCTGTCATTGCCGTGTCGTCTGTCATAATCTTCGCGCGTTGAATGCATGATGAGAGGCGGAATAGCCTGATTTTTCTGCGATTCCTCCCATTCCTTTCTGCGCTTTTGATATTCCTCATTAACATAGACAACTCTGGCACCACATTTTGGGCAGACCGATTTGCTATTGTGTTCAAATCCGCATTTGTCACATATCATATAATAATTTCTTTCCTGTATTAGAATGTAAATTTGTCCTCAAAATATTTTGCAAGGTCCTCGATTTTGATTCTCTCCTGCTCCATTGTATCACGGTCCCTGACTGTTACACAGCCGTCCGTCTCAGATTCAAAATCGTAAGTCACACAGAATGGTGTTCCGATTTCGTCCTGTCTTCTGTATCTCTTACCGATATTTCCCCTGTCATCAAATTCGCAGTTGTATTTCTTGCAAAGCTCAGTGTAAATCTTTTCTGCACCTTCGTTAAGTTTCTTTGAAAGAGGAAGAACGCCGATTTTAACCGGTGCAAGTGCAGGATGGAAATGAAGAACAGTTCTTACATCGCCGCCCTCAAGCTCTTCTTCATCATAAGCAGCGCAGAGAAATGCCAGTGTTACTCTGTCAGCTCCGAGTGATGGTTCGATAACATATGGAATATACTTACTTCCGTCTTCATCATCAAAATATGACATATCCTCGCCTGAAGTATTCTGGTGCTGTGTGAGGTCATAATCCGTTCTGTCAGCGATTCCCCACAATTCACCCCATCCGAATGGGAACAGGAATTCAAGGTCGGTTGTTCCCTTTGAATAAAAGCAGAGTTCCTCAGGAGAATGATCTCTTGCTCTTAATTCTTCATCCTTCATACCCAGTGTTTTGAGCCAGTTGATGCAATACTCTCTCCAGTATTTGAACCAGTCAAGGTCTGTTCCCGGTTTGCAGAAGAATTCAAGTTCCATCTGTTCAAATTCTCTTGTTCTGAATGTAAAGTTGCCCGGTGTAATCTCATTACGGAAGGATTTACCAATCTGAGCAATACCAAAAGGAACTTTCTTGCGGGAAGTTCTCTGAACATTCTTGAAGTTGACAAAAATACCCTGTGCCGTCTCCGGTCTGAGATATACTGTATTCTTAGCATCTTCCGTTACACCCTGGAAGGTCTTGAACATAAGATTGAACTGTCTGATTTCCGTAAAATTGTGTTTGCCGCAGGATGGACATGCAATATTTTTCTCAGCAACAAAGCTCTCCATCTGTTCCTTGCTCCATGCATCAACAGAGCCTTCAATTGCAAAATTATTCTCTGCTGCCCAGTCCTCAATAAGCTTGTCGGCACGGAATCTTTCCTTACATTCCTTACAATCCATAAGTGGATCAGCAAAGCCGCCGAGGTGACCTGATGCTACCCAGGTCTGCGGATTCATAAGAATTGCACAGTCAACACCAACATTGTATGGACTCTCCTGTACGAATTTCTGCCACCATGCTTTTTTAACATTATTCTTCAATTCAACGCCAAGATTACCATAATCCCATGTATTTGCAAGTCCTCCGTAAATCTCGGAACCCGGATATACAAAACCTCTTGATTTGGCTAATGCTACAATTTTATCCATTGTCTTTTCCATCGAAAAATACCTCTTTCTCATTATTATCTTAATATTGTAAATGGTTAACTGATTTTTTTCAAGTACCAGTTAACCAATTATTTCTTCAAGGACTTCCAATGATTTCATTTTGCAGTCCAGATAGGTATGCATACAGCGTGCCACCACCATTCTCAGTTCGTTGAGCACTTCGTCCGTAACGGTAAAAGAATACAGCTTACCTATTTCCGTGCATACAATATATTGCAGGGTATACAAAGTGGACGGGCATATTGAAATAATGTCCGGTTTTCCGGCGCTGCAGGCTGTGCAGACCATTCCGTCCAGGGTCACCGAGAAGCCTGACAAATCATCTTCTTTTCCGCAGCTCCTGCACCTGAAAAAATCAGGGTATTCCCCGTTAATCACCAAAGTTTTCAACTCATATATATATCTAACAAGATTGTTGGATATCTGAGGATTGAGCAAAGCTTTGAAGGAAGCATACAAAAGATTTAGTGTAACGGAACAGTCCTGATTTTCCACTGCATAATGTTCTGCCAGCTCGGCAAAATAGTATGCCATATAAGTGGCATCCATATCCTCAACAATTTCGCGAAAATAGTTCTTGATCTCCGCATTGACCAAGGTATAAGCATTTCTTGACCTTATCAACGAGAAAGTGCCGAATACAAAGGTACTGCAGGCGGCCATCAAATGATTGCCCGGCCTCCTCGCGCCCCTGACAAATGCACTTATTTTGCCAAATTCCCTGGTAAGGATAACCACTCTTTTATCATTTTCATTAATTGGTGCGCCGGATACAATCATACCCATCGCCGTAATCTGATCAGGCATCTAATCCTCTTTTCTGTATCCAAAGTTCTTCATCATAAGCTCTGAATCGCGCCATTCCTTGCGCACCTTTACCCAGAGCTTGAGATTTACCTTGCTTTCAAGAAGTCTCTCTATTTCAAATCTTGCCGCAGAACCAATCTTTTTGAGCATTGCTCCGCCTTTTCCGATAATTATACACTTGTGGCTGTCGCGTTCGCATACTATGGAAGCCTCGATATCCCACATCGAGCCGTCCGGTCTTTCCTTCATAACCTCGATTGTAACGGCAATCCCGTGAGGAATCTCATCGCTTAGACAGCGCAAGGCCTTTTCCCTGACTAATTCTGCCACGATCTGTCGCATCGGCTGGTCCGTTACCGTATCCTCGTCATAATACATTGGTCCGTATGTCAGATACTTAAATATTGTCTCTGTCAAATCCTCAGTATTAGTTCCTTTCAATGCTGACACCGGAACAATTTCGTCAAAATCCATTTCCCGACGATAGGCATCGATAAATTTGAGTATATCCTCCTTTGCAACCGTATCCACCTTATTGATTACGAGTATTACCGGCTTTTTCACTCCCTTGAGTTTGGTGATAATCTGTCTTTCCCCTGCCCCGATATAGTCAGTAGGTTCAACCAGCCAGAGAATCACATCCACATCCTGCAGTGTTTTGTTGGCAACATTCACCATGTATTCACCCAGTTTATTCTTTGCCTTATGTATACCCGGTGTATCGAGGAAAATAATCTGTCCCCTCTCATCGGTGTATACTGTCTGTATACGGTTTCTTGTTGTCTGCGGTTTATTGGAAGTTATTGCTATTTTCTGTCCGATAAGCCTGTTCATAAGTGTTGATTTGCCGACATTTGGTCGGCCTATCAACGCTACAAATCCTGATTTTTTCTCCATATTTCCTTTCCTTAACAGCCTGCACCGCTTTGCGCGGTGGGGCTTACAAATTAATTATCTCGTCAAAAAGTTCCCTGTTCTCGTCAATCTTGTTGCCGCTGCCCACCACAACGAGGTAATCATCCTCAAGTATTTTTTCAATGCGAGGTTTGAGCTTCTTAATATCCTCGATTGTGGCATTAAGTGACTGGTCCCTGTGTTTTTGCAAGGTAGCTTCATCAACTCCCTGAAGATACATATCAAAGGAACGGGCACCTTTTGCCCTTGGAGACAATGGCATATCCTGACCGCTGAAGGTTCCGATGACATATTTTACCATTTCCCGCTCATCCACATTGAGAGAATCGATATATTCCGGAATTGCCTCATATACCTTAATTGTGCGCTCAAGATTCGGATCCCTGTAGGAGCAGAAGCTTCCGATTCCGGTATTGGTATAAGCGTTCATACATCCGTATGCGCCGCCCTGAACGCGGACGTTATTCCAGAGATAATCGTACGCCAGCATTGTTCTGAGCACCTTAATTGCGCCATCATATGGGTATTTGTCGCCACAACAGCCACATCTTGCAACATAATTAACCTGCGACGCGGTTCTGTATGCTATTTTCGATTTTTTTAACTCAAAATGTCTTGTAACAGCGGCAGGATTATTGCAAGGCAGTGCCTTAACAAATTTCTCAATTGCAGGGAACACATCTTCATACAATTTCTTATCACCGGTAAAAGATATTACCAGCTTACTTCTGTCAAAAATCCTGCCAATCAGGGATTTAAGCGTTCCTGCCAGCGCCTCCTTTTTCTCATCAAAATTCTCATAAAGGTCGACAATAAACTGATAGTATTCATATCCGCTGGTAAGCGATGCATATTTTGACGCTTCATTAAATTGTTTTTTACATTCTGCAACTGAAAAAATATGACCTGACGAAATGAATTTATCATGCAGATTCGACTTGATTTCTGCAAGAATTTCCTTAAGTCTCTTGTATTCGTCATATTTTGAGCTGAAAACAATCTCTTCAATAAGGTTCATGGCCACAGGATATTCCTCAGTGATTGCCTTACATTTTATCTCAAAATCAGCATATGTCTTATTATCACGGCAATTTTGATATGCGCTGTAGACAACTGAAATGCCGCCGGTGTGGATATCTATTGCGTTGGTTAACTTGTCATATTTGTAATTCTTTGTGTCAACATATGCGAAGGCATCCACCAAAAGTCCGATATACGGAATGTATTCATCCTCAACTGCATCCGTGTTAAAACATAATTTGATATAACCTATTCCGTTGGTAAAATAGTCATGACGGAGCAGCTTTGTGCCCGCAACCTCCTGCTCAATATTGCTCAGCGGAATTATCTCTTTCCTAATATCCTCTCTCGAAAGAAGCGGTATTGTATTCAATTCTTCCTCCGTAGCCGGCTCAGCCTGATATTCCTTAAGATGAGCAGTTTTTGCCACGATTTCGTCAATTTCTTCCTTTGAAAGGGAAGCCTTGTACTGTGCAAGCTTGTCCGCAAGCTTAGCCTCCCTAATCTGTGTAAGGTTAACCACCGGCTTAAGTATTACTAAAGAGCTGTGTGTATTTTCAATAAAATATTTTTTTACAATATTTTCAAAATAATCCGTTCCGACATTCTGTCTCATCATCTTGAACAGCTTGTTCTTTGGCAAATTGACAAACGGCTTATTGTCATCATATAGCCACGTATCAAGCACCATTGTTGTATACAGAAGTCCCTTTGGCAGGTTGCCGACATCAGCCTCCCTGTATCTGAATTCACTTGAACTGATTGCTGCTAAAAGAGCATTCCTGTCAATTCCCTCCTCAACAATTTTGTTAAGAGTATTCATGATGATTTCGAGGAACTCTTTTTCCCTCTTTTCATCGCAGTTCTTTGAAGCAATCGAATACACCGGTTGTTTTGTATCCGTCTCGTAATCGCAGATAACATCTTCGCCAAGGCCGGCATCAATTAACGCCTGTCGTACCGGTGCTCCCGGTGCTGAAAACAGGGCGTAATCAAGAATAGATATGGCAAGGTCAAGTTCAACGTCCCCGGCCATTCCAACGCTCACATTGTATGCAAGGTAGGCATTTTTTTCCGCGCCTTCATCTTCTGTAACGGAGTATTCTGCCTCAACTCTCCTCATTTTGTCAAAAGGAGTCTGGGTAAGCAATTCTGAATCAACCGGGATTGCATCATAATTGCACAGGTATTCCCTATCAAGATATTCTAACTTCTCAGTCATGTCGCAATCGCCATAGATTACAATATAGCTGTTGGACGGATGATATAATTTCCGATGTGTCTCAAGAAAATTCTCGTATGTCAAATCAGGAATACACTCCGGATCTCCGCCTGATTCCGTTGCATAGGAGGTATCCGGATATAAGGAATTTAAGCAGTATCTTCCCAGCAAATCATCCGGTGAAGAAAATGCACCCTTCATTTCATTATATACTACGCCGTTGTATTTAAGTGGTGAATCGGCTGTATCAAGCTCATAATGCCAGCCTTCCTGCATAAAAATCTCTTCTCTTTTGTAGATATTAGGATGTAACACTGCATCCATATATACATCAATAAGATTGTTAAAATCCACATCATTACAGCTTGCCACCGGATAAATTGTCTTGTCCGGATATGTCATTGCATTCAAAAATGTATTGAGTGAGCCCTTTGCCAGCTCAATAAACGGATCCTTAAGCGGATATTTTTCAGAACCGCAGAGTACCGAATGCTCCAGAATGTGCATAACGCCGGTACTGTCCGCAGGCGGAGTTCTGAATCCGATTGTAAACACCTTGTTGTCATCATCATTTGAAAGTATAACTACTCTCGCTCCGGATTTTTTATGTCTAAACATATAGCCCTCAATATTGAGGTCTTCAATACTTTCCTGTTGTAATAATTCATATTTATTCTCGTCAAAAATCATACTCTTCTCCCATATTTCTATTTCTCTGTCTAGTATAAAGATATACCCTCTTTTTTGCAAGTGTATTCAAAGACATCACTCCATAATGTAAAACTGCCGTACTAACCCGGGTTAATACGGCAGAAAAAAATGTCTGAATATTAATCAATCTTTGGAACCTTTTCCAGTGATTTAGCAATTTCTTCATCTGTAGGAATATAATCTGACATTACTCCGTCATTGAATTTCTGGTATGCATACATATCAAAATATCCTGTTCCTGTAAGTCCGAATACGATATTCTTAGCCTCACCTGTCTCCTTGCACTTGAGAGCTTCATCAATTGCAACCTTGATAGCGTGACTGCTTTCAGGTGCAGGAAGTATTCCTTCAACTCTTGCAAACTGTTCAGCTGCAGCAAATACTTCTGTCTGCTCTACCGAACGTGCTTCAATGAGTCCCTGGTCATATAATTCAGATACTACCGAGCTCATTCCGTGATATCTCAAACCGCCTGCGTGATTGGCTGATGGGATGAATCCGCTTCCAAGTGTATACATCTTGGCAAGTGGACATACCTTACCGGTATCACAGAAGTCATATACATACTTACCTCTTGTAAGACTTGGGCATGAAGCAGGTTCAACGGCAATAATCTGATAGTCTGCCTCGCCTCTTAACATCTCACCCACAAATGGTGAAATAAGTCCGCCAAGGTTGGAACCGCCACCTGCGCATCCGATAATCATATCTGCCTTAACACCGTATTTGTCCAATGCTGTTTTAGCCTCAAGTCCGATTACTGACTGATGTAAAAGAACCTGCGAAAGCACTGAACCAAGAACATATCTGTATCCCTCCTGTGAGGTTGCTGCTTCAACAGCTTCGGAAATCGCACATCCAAGGCTTCCCGTAGTTCCCGGGAATTCCTCATTAATTTTGCGTCCGACATTGGTATTCATTGAAGGAGATGGTGTAACATTGGCTCCGTATGTTCTCATAACCTCTCTTCTGAATGGCTTCTGCTCATAAGAACATTTAACCATATATACCTGGCAGTCAAGGTCAAAATATGAACAAGCCATTGAAAGAGCTGTTCCCCACTGACCTGCTCCTGTCTCGGTGGTAACGCCCTTGAGTCCCTGTTTCTTAGCATAATATGCCTGGGCAATGGCTGAATTAAGCTTGTGGCTTCCGGATGTATTATTACCTTCAAATTTGTAATAGATATGAGCAGGTGTCTGAAGTTTCTCTTCAAGGCAATATGCTCTTACCAATGGTGATGGTCTGTACATTCTGTAGAAATTGCGGATTTCCTCAGGAATTTCAAAATATGCAGTTGTATCATCCAATTCCTGTTTTGCAAGTTCTGTACAAAATACAGGTTCAAGGTCCTCAACTCCAACCGGCTGCAAAGTAGCCGGATTAAGAATAGGAGCCGGTTTCTTCTTCATATCGGCACGCACATTGTACCACTTGTCCGGCATCTCATTTTCCTCTAAATAAATCTTATAAGGTATTTCTCTATTCATCGCTATATCCTTTCCTCATCAAAACGAATTTGATATTAATTATATAAAAAATTCTTTCATACTGCAACTGTTGTATTAATTTTTATACTATCGGTCTGTTTTCATACATACTGATAAAATTGTCATAAAAAACCGCATTGGTTTTCAGTTCACCATATTTTTCCTCAAACATTTTTACAATCTCCTGATGCATTTCAACGGTATTTGAAGAAAAATCATCCACAATAAAATGAACCATCCATTTTTCCATGAGTTTTTCTATATTTCTTCTCTCATCCCTCTTGAATTTTGCATTGAGGATTGATATTTCGGCACACAGAAGTGCTCCGCGTTCAATTATTTCACCTGCATTGTCATAATCAAGAAGGCTTTCGTGTGTGTCAAATTCCTCAATCACAGGTCTAAAGCCTGCCTCATAGCATCGGTTCACTGCATTACAAATGAAACTGTAATCGCTGTCCCTTTCAAAGCGCAAAAGAATATATCTTCCGTTTCCCACCGGCAGGATTTTACCCTTATCACAATCCTTTGTCATACCGTCATAGTATTTTATGCTACTTCCCACAGTAATCATTATGGATTTGTATTTCCTGCGTGACTCCTCCGCGAGGTTTTTACAATATTCAAGTCTTTCAAGATTTTTTTCCGTGCCGTCAATATACTCAAAACAAGGTGCGAGAATGAACATTCTCACACCATTGTTGTACAATTTCTTGATTTGCACTGCCGTATCTCCCACTTCCCTAACCCTAAGAATCGTGGGAAAGAACCACAATTTATCCATAGTTTCCACCTATACCGTATATGTCTCGTCCCTGTTTTCCACATAACAGGTATTCCCATGCTCTGTGTTTTTCTCGAGAATCAGCTTAATATCGCTCTGTTCAGCATACGCAATCAAAGCCTCCACTACGGTCTTTTCGTACTTTTCACCATGCTTATTCCGCATATAATCACTATCCACCGCAACATATTTTGCGCCGTATTCGATTATTTTACTCATGGTCATCTGACCGGTTCCGAAATCCGTAAGTGCTATAGCAAAACCGTGGGCACGAAGTATTTCCATAACTGCTACGGCCTTGTTGTAATCTCTGAATTCAATGGTCTCGGATACCGCAAGAATCATCTTCGATGGGTCAATTTCCCACTTTCTGTAGCTTGCAACAATCGTATCCACTGAGCGGGATGCAAGTATCTGGACTGATGATATCGGAATCATAACCTTTAGATTACTGTCCGCAAGCTTATGTGCCATCTCCATTCCGGCATACAGAATTCTTCGACCAATCTCTGACATGATGCCGAGATATTCTGCCATCTCGATAATCTCATTGTTATCCACTAACCCAACCCTGTCGTCGCAGTAGGAAAGCCTGCCATCCACAATTGCAGTCTCCCCCTTCCACATAACGGGATAAAAGTTAATCTCAAAGCCTTCAAAATCATTGTCCACTGCCTGTTTGAGGGTCTCTTCAAGCAAATGTTTGTTGTTGTCCACCTCACTCTGAGTCTCCGAATACCAGAGATATCTGTTTTTGCCGCCTTTTTTTGCTTCATACATTGCAAAATCAGCCTTTTTAAGAAGCTCGTGGGCATGTGTGGCATTATCAGGATATATCGCGAGACCCATACTCATGGTGCATACATAATCCACGCCCAGCAGGTTCCATGGCGAGTTAAACATTGTGCATATCTGCTCCACAATTCCCGTCACTTCAGAAAACACCTGCGGTTTGACAATAATGACAAATTCATCCCCTCCCATTCGGTAGCAGCTGTTGCTAATCTGTGGGATGGAGGTGATTCCGTTGGCAATTTCCTGCAAAAGAACATCGCCATACTGGTGTCCCAGGCCGTCATTGACCTGTTTGAAATCATCGAGATCCAAATATATTAGTATTCCGCGCTCGTTATTTTCCGCGCTTTCCTCAAGAATATGTTTCAAATCGCTCTCGCATTTTAATCTGTTAAACAGACCTGTCAGGTAATCGTTGTTTGCCTGGTATTCAATTCTCTGCTGATTCTTGACCTTCTGGGTTACATCAACAGTAGTTGCCATCAATACGGTTCTGCTGTCCATCCAGCTGATATTGGAAAAAGTCACATCATACCAGAAACCGGATTCTTCCTCGTATATTCCCTCCTGAACAGACTCTTTGTTCTCAACATATCTGCTGAGACCTGCTCCGATTGCTCTTTGAACCGCCTCGGAACGGGCTGCTGTTTTGTTCATAAACAGAACATCCTTATTAACATTATCAAGCACAATTATTCCGGAAGGAACTTCGTCCAGAATATCCCCTAAAAGCTTATATGAGTTCTCCAGGGAATCCTCAAAATTTTTCTTGGAGGCAACATTCTGCAAAACAAGAGCCACTTTGGTAAGCCCTGCCTGCTGTCCGGATGAAATACCCCTGTCCTTATTGGCAATATGTAAATACATCGCAACCTGATTTCTGATAAAAATCGGTACGTAGATTTCATTCTCGCCGGTATCCCTATCCGGGTCGTAATCAATTTCGCTTCCGATATCAACATCGGAGCCGTTAGCATTGCCGGCAATAAGAGTCAGCTTATCCCCCTCGGGACTAATCTGCAATAGTTCCACACTGTCGGTTCCGTATTCCGCAATATACTCATCACATACCGAATTGGCAATGGTAATAAAATCATCGCCGTCCACAATATGCTTAATAATAGTCTGCGCTGATGTTTCCAACACTTAGCATCCCCCTCTTTTCAGTTATTTTGATGAAGTATAGGATATTACAAACACGCTCCTGTCATCCTTACTGTTAAAAACAAATTCTCTTAGTAATTTATATTCCTGATTAAGTCTCAAATATTTCTTAATCAGATTCTTTTCTCTGGAATATAGTATCATTATACCATTTTCCGATAAATGTTTCCTGCTTTTTTCAAAAAATTTTCTGTACAGATTTTCAGTCTCTTCCGCCTTCAAATCAGGCATATCCGTGATTATTTCATCAAATTTGTAACTGTGTTCAAAATCAAAATAATCCCTGTTGATATAATTTATTTTCATTCCGGCATACTGAGTATTATTTCTTGCACCGTCAACCGCCTGACCATATATATCAATTCCGTATATCTCCCTTGCCGGCACCAGAAGGTTGCGTTCAATCAGAAGGGTTCCGACTCCGCAGAACGGGTCAAGTATCTGTGCCTCCGGTTTAAGATAATCCCTTACCATTGCAATCATCATTGAAGCATTCACAGGGTTCATAGATGCTGCAACATATTCACTGCGATACTTAAAACGCTTGTCCTTAAGTGTATGCAGCTTTACAAATATGCCGTATTTGTCATCCTTTCCTCGGACAAGCTTGATTTCAACCTCATAATCCGATGGTTCATTAATGAGATGTCCGTGAGATAAAGCCTGTATCCTGGAACCGATTTTCTGTGTATCCAGCGTATTTGATGTAACTCTGAATCTGTATGGTTCCTTTTCATTGTTATGTAATTTTGCCAGAAGCTGCAGGAAATCCCCCTTAATCACGGCCTCCGGAATCTCCTGCTTATTCACTGTTTTCATATTGTTGACCGGAAAAAGAACATCCTTGTAAATCCGGATTTTGCTGAGATTCTTTATCTTCTCCGTCATCACCTGCACGCCGCAGAATATCTTATCTGCCTTTATTGCATTTGGATTTGCAACTACTGTGTCATAGAGCACATCAATGGTGTCCCGTCCCGTGGTAAGAATGATTTTAACCGGCTTTTCCGGGTCATGGAAGCTGTGGCCTGCAAAACCTTTTTGTGCGCACATGGATTTAAGAATTTTCAATTCATCGGCAATGTGTTTGATGTCCGCCTCATCATAATCGCTTCTTTCTATTTCCAGTCTGCGCTCATTCAGTTCCTTTTCGTAACTGCTGTAGTCATAATTCTTCAACGCCTTTAAGTAGGCACTCCTTACAAAAAGAGTCTTTTCATCCATATAAGCCAAAAATAATGCCTCAGCACATTCTTTTTCCTCTAAAAGTCCCAGAACAACCGCCGCATTCTTACGCACCTTCGGGTCATTATCCTGCAGTAAATCAGTAAAAAGCGAAATGTCATACAACCTTTCGCTTTTAATACTCTTAAGTTCCCCCGGGGACTTAAGGCATTCCCTAAGTTCCGCAAGGGTCCCCCTAATATTCTCTTTTTTAATTATTTTATCCAAAATAGTATTGTACATTAAGCTTCTTCCTTAACATAGCCTGCTATATTTACAGCATGATCTGATACTCTTTCGAGGTTTGTAAGTATATCAAAGAAAATAACACTGGTCTCGGAATCACATTCGCGGTTTGCGAGTCTGTCGATATGGCTGGCACGCAATTCTTCCTCGCACCGGTTAACCTCTTCCTCATACTTGAAGGTTTTTATTGAATAATCAACCGAATAATGCTCTCTTGCAAGAATTGCATTATCCACAGAACCCTCAACAGCCTTTCTCATGCGCTCAAGATCCTTTACTCCGACCTGTGAAAATTTCAATCCGTTATCGCGCATTTTTTCTGCCAGCTGACCAAGGTTTTCTGCATGGTCACCAATTCTTTCGAGGTCGATAACCGAACACATCAAATCCTTAACCGTGGTACTCTGCTTGTCCGTCAAACCGTCATTACTAAGCTTTAACAGGAAGTTAGAGATATTGTGAACATTATCATCAATTTGTTTTTCCGTACTGAGAACAACCTGTATCAAATCGTATTTTTCATACATAAGTGCTTCCATCGCATCCTTGACATTCTGAGAACACATCTGGCCCAGCTTAACTACATAATTTGTTACTGCCTGCATAGCAATTGATGGTGCGTTGAGAATACGGTCATCAAGCTGCATGTATGTATCTTCTGTATTTTTCTCTTTGCTTGAAGATACCACATCCTTGTCCTTGATAATCTTTTCCGACAGCCGCACAAGTTGTTTTGCAAATGGAAAAAACAACGCAGTATTTGCAAGCTTAAATCCTGAGTGGAAAATCGCAATTGTCACACTGGACATAATAAATGCGTTGGCACTTGGGAATATCTTGAAGAAAATAAATATCAATGTTCCCCAGAAAACCACGCCTATGGTATTAAACAAAAGATTTATCATTGCCGCTCTCTTTGCGTTGCGTGAGGCTCCGGCACTGGAAATTATAGCAGTAAAGCAGGAACCGATATCCGCGCCGAGACAGATAAATACTGCCGTTCCGGCAGGTACGATTCCAAATCCGGCCATTGTCTGAAGTACACCTACAGAAGCCGAAGAGCTCTGCATAACACCTGTTACCACGATACCAATCAAAAGTCCCAGCAATGGATTTTTACCCAGAGTAAGGAAAGCATTCTGTACCATTTCATTCTTCATATACGGACTCATGGATGCTGACATAGTGGTCAGACCCAGGAAAAGCAGACCAATTGAAAGAATGATTTCGCCAATATTCTGTTTTTTATGTTTTTTGCAAAACATAAGGAATGCCGCACCGATACCAATCATGAGAGGTGCATAAAATGCAGGTTTAATCAGCTCAGCCGTATCTCCCAGAGAGTCCAGGGATACAATCCATGCAGTTGCCGTGGTACCGATGTTGGCACCCATAATTACGCCCACAGATTGCAAAAGGTTAAGAATTCCGGCATTAACAAAACCTACAACCATTGTAGTTGTTGCCCCGGAGCTTTGAATAATTGCCGTAACCATTGCGCCCATAAGAATTCCCATGATACGCTTATCGGTTACCGCGCCCAGCATATTTTTCATCTTATCACCGGCTATCTTTTCAAGGCCGCCGGCCATTAATTTCATTCCGTACAGAAACATTCCGAGACCGCCAATAAATCCCAGAATATTCTTAACATCGCTTATGCTCATTATTATCTCCTTGTCATCCTGCATCATGCTGTTTCAGATGACTGAATTATTTTTTGTTTTTTAATTCGCTGTCAACAGCCAGCTTAAAACCATACCATTCGTCTTCGTTCCTGACAAAATACAAAGGGCATTCCTTTCCTGTTACATCATAATGCCTTATTAAACCCTCTTCGACAGATAAGCCATATGTCTTCAACAATGCGGCAGTAAGCTTCACAAGTGAATTATATGTCTTTTTATTGAATTTGCCCGTTGCATCAGGATGACAACACTCAATTGCTATTGTGTCACTGTTTCGGTTGTTTGAAGCGTAGGATATTTCTTCCAAAGGTACACATTGGATTATCTCCCCTTCAAGTCCGACAATATAATGACTGCTTGCACTGACAGTTTTCGAATCCTTGAGACCTTCGAAATAGTTTCTGTTCTGAGCTGCCGTCGTCCCGGGATTACCCACATAGTGGATAACGATTGCATTAACCTTGTTCAATTTCTGACCGGAGCGTGAATACGGATTAACGGTCAAAAGCTGCTGTTTGATATCCTCGCCCAGCAGGAAGCTGTCCGTCACCGTCGTTACTTCCTCCACAGTACTGCTGCTGTTCTTTTCTGCACTATTTCCGCCGGTTGCAGTCTTACTGCTCATAGTTTTGCCAATAATATATATTATCAATACAATGGCAAAAACACAAAGTGTACTGGTCAGAATAACCTTTAACTGTTGTTTCATAACACCATCCTGAGCGGTCAAAATAACCGCAGAGTAGTTTTAATATTCATGTATTACTGATCTATGCTGTAATTAGGAGCTTCTTTTGTAATATGTATGTCATGCGGATGACTCTCTTTAAGTGATGCGGAAGTAATTTTAACAAATCTTCCGTTTTCCTTAAGTTCCTGAATGGTTTTGGTTCCGCAATATCCCATTCCTGATCTTAATCCGCCCATAAGCTGGAATACGGTATCTTCCACAAGTCCCTTGTATGCTACTCT
Source organism: Butyrivibrio sp. (assembly GCA_016297265.1). Classification (GTDB taxonomy): domain Bacteria; phylum Bacillota; class Clostridia; order Lachnospirales; family Lachnospiraceae; genus Eshraghiella. Next base: position 41,524 of record JAEDHB010000007.1, on the reverse strand, counting down.
TCCTTCAACTCCTTCAGGAACGAGTTTCTTGGCATCTGTCTGGAAATAGCGGTCCTTACTTCCGTTTTCCATTGCGGCAATTGAACCCATGCCTCTGTAAACTTTATATTTACGACCTTGGAAAAGCTCATAATCTCCCGGAGCTTCATCGCATCCTGCAAACATACTTCCCATCATACATACATCTGCGCCGGCTGCGATAGCCTTTGTTAAATCTCCTGAGAATTTGATACCGCCGTCTGCGATAACCGGAATTCCGTATTCTTTTGCAGTCTCATATACATCCATCACTGCACTAATCTGTGGTACACCTATACCTGCAACAACACGTGTTGTACAGATGGAGCCCGGTCCGATACCAACCTTAACTGCATCAACACCTGCTTCGATAAGGGCCTTTGCTGCTTCTCCGGTTGCAATATTTCCTGCAATCACCTGTAAGTCAGGATATTCTGCTTTGATTTTCTTAAGTGTTTCAATAATATTTTTTGAATGACCATGTGCTGAATCGATTACGATACAGTCAACCTTTGCTTTAACCAGTGCTTCAACCCTCTCAAGAACGTTTGCGGTAATTCCTACTGCTGCGCCGCACAAAAGTCTTCCCTGGGAATCCTTTGCGGAAAGAGGATATTTAATCTGTTTCTCAATATCCTTAATTGTGATAAGTCCCTTGAGATTAAAATCATCATCTACAATCGGAAGCTTCTCAACCCTTGCATCAGCAAGAATTTTCTTTGCTTCAGGGAGAGTAATACCAACCTTAGCTGTGATAAGCTTTTCGCTTGTCATGCACTCTTTAATCTTCTTTGTATAATCTGTCTCAAATTTCAAATCACGGTTAGTAATAATACCAACCAGTTTTTTGCCCTCAGTAATAGGCACACCCGAAATTCTGAACTTAGCCATAAGGTCATTGGCATCTGCCAGTGTATGTTCAGGTGAAAGGAAAAATGGATCTGTGATAACACCATTTTCAGAACGCTTAACCTTATCAACTTCTTCTGCCTGTGCTTCTATCGACATATTTTTGTGAATAATACCGATTCCGCCCTGTCTTGCCATTGCAATAGCCATTCTGTGTTCTGTAACTGTGTCCATTCCGGCACTCATGATAGGAACATTAAGTCTGATTTTTTTAGTAAGATTTGTACCCAGATCAATCATGTTAGGTGTAACTTCTGAATATGATGGTACCAATAAAACATCATCAAAAGTAATTCCTTCGCCAATAATTTTGCCCATTTAATTTTCCTGCCTTTCGTAATTAATTATCATAAACATTTCTTGAATGAAATCTCTTTATTGCACTAATAATTTCTTCATTTGGAGTAAACTTCAGTTCACAAATATCATTATCCTCATCGCTTGCAACCAGGATGTAAGAAGTGATTGCATTATCGTGTACGGAATAATCATATTTTACACGATTGTTAACTCCGCCTCCAAGATGGGAGGAGCCTTCCGGCGCCAAGAGTTCAATTTTGCTCACATCAAATGTATGTAATGTTCTTCTGCTTGAGGAATTCGATACCTTGTCCACTCTCAATTTGTCATCAAAATAGTTATATTCAAATTCCACACATGTTTTCTTAAACACAACTACCGTCAGCGCAATCGAGGCCATAAGCCCCAGAAACGCAACCGCAAAGAGAAAACTCTGTGTAAGCAATGCAAGTATAGTAAGCACCGTCACCAGAAGATTGAGAATAATCATTGCAATTCTTCCGCATATCACACCCGGTGTAGCTTTTCTTTTTACAATACATTCCACAACTGAATCAAACATATTTTACCATCCTGAATATTATACATTGATTTCGGCTTTGATGCCCATCACATCCTTAAATTCTTCAAGGAGTGGATTGATATCCTCAGCAAGGTATTCTTCAACCTGCTCTTTTGAACGTCCTACATATTTTGATGGGTCCATTGATTTCTGCAATTCCTCATAACTGAGGTTGAATGCAGGGTCCTCTGCAATAAGCTCAAGCAGATTGTTGTCAAGGCCGTCCTGCTTAACTCTTTTTCCGGCTATCATTGATAACTCCCTGATTTTCTCGTGGAGTTCCTGTCTGTCACCGCCTGCTTTAACTGCATCCATCATAATGTTTTCAGTTGCCATGAACGGAAGCTCAGCCATAATGTGCTTGTAAATTACCTTGTCATATACAACAAGTCCGTCAACTACATTAAGATATAAATCAAGAATACCATCCACAGCAAGGAACGCTTCAGGAACTGACATTCTCTTGTTAGCCGAATCGTCAAGGGTTCTCTCAAACCACTGTGTTGCACTTGTAATTGCCGGATTCATAACATCTGACATTACAAAATTAGCAAGTGACGCAATTCTTTCACTTCTCATAGGATTGCGCTTATATGCCATTGCAGATGAACCAATCTGTGATTTTTCAAAAGGCTCTTCGATTTCTTTTAAGTGTTGTAAAAGTCTGATATCGTTGGAGAATTTGTGTGCACTTGCAGCAATTCCCGCAAGTACGTTAATTACTCTTGTATCCACTTTACGCGAATAAGTCTGGCCTGAAACAGGATATACACCTGCATAGCCCATTTTTTCCGCAATCATCTTATCAAGCTTTCTGACTTTGGCATGGTCGCCTTCAAAAAGCTCCATAAAGCTTGCCTGGGTACCGGTGGTTCCCTTTGAGCCGAGAAGCTTCATAGAATCAATAAGGTAATTAAGGTCCTCAAGGTCCAGTCTCAATTCCTGAATCCAGAGTGTTGCTCTTTTTCCCACTGTTGTAGGCTGAGCAGGCTGAAAATGTGTAAATGCTAATGTTGGCAAAGCCTTGTATGTGTCAGCAAATTTTGCCAGCTCTGCTATTACGTTGACAAGCTTAACTCTGACGAGTTTAAGAGCCTCCGTCATGATAATGAGATCTGTATTATCACCTACATAGCATGAGGTTGCTCCGAGGTGAATGATTCCCTTTGCCTTTGGGCACTGAACGCCGTAAGCATATACATGGGACATAACATCATGGCGGACTTCCTTTTCACGCTGTCTTGCAACTTCGTAATTGATATCGTCCTTGTGGGCTTTGAGTTCCTCAATCTGTTCATCAGTAATGTCAAGTCCTAATTCTTTCTCAGATTCAGCCAGGGCAATCCAAAGCTCTCTCCAGGTTCTGAATTTCTTGTCCTGGGAAAAAATATACTGCATCTCTTTGCTGGCATATCTGCCTGCCAAAGGTGTTTCATATCTGTCTGTAGCCATTTTAAGTTAATCCTCTCTGATAAATTAGTTGAATTTCTTTCCTGTAAGAAGGAAAAATGCTTCTTTGTATTTGTCAACAGTCCTTGTAACAACATCCTCCGGTAAAAGAAGGTCGTTGTCAGGATTGGCTTTCAGCCAGTCTCTTACAAACTGCTTGTCAAAGGATGGCTGTGATTTTCCTGCTTCATAACCCTCAAGTGGCCAGAATCTTGAACTGTCAGGAGTGAGCATTTCGTCACCGATTACAATCTCTCCGTTCTCATCAAGACCAAACTCAAACTTGGTATCTGCGATGATAATGCCCTTGGTAAGTGCATAATCAGCACATTTCTTATATATTGCGATTGTGAAGTCCTTGATTTTCTCTGCATATTCCTCGCCTCTTTCAGGGTATGCTTTCTTAAGTATCTCCACACTCTGCTCATAAGAGATATTTTCATCATGCAAACCAATTTCCGCCTTTGTACTTGGTGTATAAATTGGTTCCGGAAGTTTATCAGATTCTTTAAGCCCCTCCGGTAATCTGATTCCGCAAACCGTTCCGTTATCAACATAGCTTGCCCAACCACTACCTGTAATATATCCTCTCACGATGCATTCGATAGGAAGCATCTCAAGCTTACGGCACATCATACTGTTGCCGTCAAATTTTTCATTTCTAAAGAACTCCGGCATATCATTGACATCCACGGAAATCATATGATTTGGAACAATATCCTTAGTAAAATCGAACCAGAATTTTGACATCTGGGTAAGAATTGCACCCTTTTCATTGATTTTGTTCTTAAGGATATTATCAAATGCTGATATTCTGTCCGTAGCCACCATAATAAGGCTGTCTCCGTTGTCATACACCTCACGTACTTTTCCTTCTTTAAAAGGCTTAAATTCCTGCATGTATAAAGTCCTCCATTTTTTCATTACTAAAAATGATTATAATACACTCCGTCAATTCAAGTCAATGTATAAGAATGAATAAAAATATTGTATTTTTTGAACAATATATTATAATATTTGTATGGTGATTTACATTAATAAATTTGGAGGGATTATATGCAGGATAAAAGAAGGCACAGAAGAGTCAAAGTCACTCTCAACCTGGATGTATCATCACTTTTTGCACAGGACAACAGCAAAATCGTCATTGATTCTCCTATTATGGTTAAGGATGTTTCAAGAAGTGGAATTGGCTTCATCTCAAGAAGTATTCTTCCAATGAACTATTATTTCAATGCGGCTTTGGGTTTCGGCGAGGACGTGCTCTACTGTGTAGTCAAAATAATCCGTTGCGAGGCATTGGAGGACGATGAATATTCATACGGCTGTGAATTCGTAGGACTTGCACCGGTTCTTGATTACATATTTGATGATTTGGAAAAGCAGGACTGCAATTAGCAACCGGGAGCTATGCTTACAAACTAAAAATCACCGTAAACTCTATGTCTACGGTGATTTTATTTGGGGAAGTTTTTCACTTCCCTATTATATCTCATATTTTCTTATTTCACAATTATGTGGTTTGGGCCTCCACTTAATGCCTCTCTTTCTGTTTTCAAGGCATCCGCATAAGGCTCTTATTATTCCACCGTGACACACAATCAGTACATTGTCATAGTCTTTTTTCTGAAGGTCATTGAGAAAGCTTCTGCTTCTTGCCACCATGGATTCAATATTTTCAACTGTTTTGGGTGCAGGAAAAATCTCAGGAAGTGCCCAGTAGAGGGTCATCGGAATTCCCATGCGATAATAGCTCTTCATATCATATTTTCCAAAATCAGTTTCAATTATTCTATCATCAGTTATGACCTGACTGCGGTCCACTCCTCCAAGGATTGAGGCGGTTTCTACAGCTCTGTCAAGAGGACTCGCAAATACGGCATCAAATTTTATATCGCCAATTTGTGCCCTTGCCGCTTTTGCCTGGTTTCTTCCCGTGTCGTTGAGTGGCTCATCCACACGCCCCTGCATCAGTTTTTTTAAATTCAGTTCGGTCTGGCCATGTCTTGTTATCCAGATTTTCATTATCTGCTCATAACCTCTCTAAGCATTTCATTAACCATTGCCGGGTTGGCTTTGCCCTTCATTGCTTTCATGCACTGGCCCATGAGAGAACCAATTGCTTTTTCCTTGCCATTTTTGAAATCTTCAACTGCCTGTGGATTGGCAGCCACAATCTGCTCAACGGTCTCTCTGAGAGCACCTTCATCGTTAACCTGCTTAAGTCCGTTTTCTTCAACATATTTATCCGGGTCAACATCCTCAGCAAATATTTTTTCAAATACAGTCTTGGCTACCGAGCTGTTAATTGCTCCGGATTCTGTAAGATTTACAAGTTTTGCAAGATTTGTTGCAGAAAAAGGAATATTTGCGATATCAGTGTTGGTCTCCTTGAGAAGTCTCATAGTCTCCACCATCAGCCAGTTTGATACCTTTTTAGGGTTGTTGCATATAGCGGTTGCCTCCTCAAATATATCTGCCATTTTCTTTGAATCGGTAATGATATTGATATCATAATCCGGAATGCCGTATTCCTCTTTATATCTTGCCATCTTTTCAGTCTTGAACTCAGGTTGTGCTGCCTTGATTGACTCAAGCCATTCATCACTGATGCTGATTGGAACAAGGTCAGGGTCAGGAAAATATCTGTAATCCTGTGCATCCTCTTTTGAACGCATTGCATATGAATATTCCTTGTTATCATCCCATCTTCTTGTCTCCTGAACGACCTCTCCACCGGCCTCAAGAATGTCAATCTGTCTGATTGTTTCGGCCTCGATTGCTCTCTGGATTGCTGAGAAGGAGTTAAGATTCTTGGTCTCGGTTCTTGTTCCGAATTCCGTGCTTCCTGCCTCCCTCACCGAAAGGTTGACATCCGCACGCATCGAGCCCTCCTGAAGCTTGCAGTCAGAAGCTCCAAGATACTGTATTATAAGTCTGAGTTTCTCAAGGTATGCAATTACTTCATCCGCACTTCTCATATCCGGCTCGGATACAATTTCGATAAGTGGCACGCCCGAGCGGTTGAAGTCAACATAGGATACATCTTCCCAGTCATCATGAATGAGTTTACCTGCATCTTCTTCCATATGAATCTCATGTATTCTTACAGCCTTTGTTGTTCCGTCAGGAAGTTCAATATCCACATGTCCGTCCCTGCATATCGGAAGATATAGCTGTGAAATCTGATAGTTCTGCGGATTATCAGGGTAAAAATAATTTTTGCGGTCAAATTTGCAGTTTCTTGTAATTGTACAATTTGTTGCGAGTCCCACAGCTGCTGCATATTCAACAACCTTCTTGTTGAGTACGGGAAGTGAACCCGGCATACCTGTACATACAGGACATGTATGTGTATTAGGTGCTCCTCCGAATTCCGTAGAACAACCGCAGAATATTTTTGTCTTGGTAGCGAGTTCAACATGGACCTCAAGACCAATTACTGTTTCGTATGATTTTGCCATGTCCTACGCCTCCTTTATATCCGGCTCTGCAAATTTGCCTCTTGCCTGCTCATATGCATATGCCGCTCTGATAATATTTTTCTCTTTATAACAATCTCCGATAATCTGCATACCGATTGGCATTCCCTTTGAATCCAGTCCGCACGGAATGCTTATTCCCGGAAGACCCGCAAGGTTGAGTGAGATTGTATATACATCGCTAAGATACATCTTGATTGGGTCCGAAAGGGATTCTCCGATTCCCGGTGCGGTGGTTGGTGCAACCGGACCGATAATCACATCATATTTTGCAAAGGCATTATCAAAAGCCTTCTTAATCAAAGCCTTTACCTTGAGTGCCTTGAGATAGTATGCATCATAATATCCCGAGCTGAGTACAAAGGAACCCAGCATAATTCTTCTTTTTACCTCAGGTCCAAAGCCCTCTGAACGGGTTTTCTTATACATATCGTGAAGCCCTTCAAAGTTCTCTGCGCGGAATCCGTATTTTACACCGTCGAAGCGTTCAAGGTTGGAACTTGCCTCCGCTGCCGCAATCGTGTAGTATGTCGGAATTGCGTAATCCACAAGTTCCAAATCAAATTCTTCAACAATTGCTCCCTTTGACTTCAATACCTCAACCGCATCCATCACGGCTTTTTTCACTTCAGGATTAAGTCCCTCTCCAAAATATGTGCTTGGAATACCAATTTTCATGCCTTTTACATCATCAACCAGCGCTGAAGTAAAATCGGTATCTTTTCTGTCAAGAGAGGTTGAATCCTTCCTGTCATGGCTTGAGATAATCTCAAGAATAGTAGCGCAGTCCGTTACATCCTTGCAAAGAGGTCCAATCTGGTCAAGGGATGAACCATATGCAATAAGTCCGTAACGTGATACAGTTCCGTAGGTTGGTTTTAATCCTACAACACCACAGTAGGAAGCAGGCTGTCTGATTGAACCGCCGGTGTCCGAACCAAGAGCAAAATAGCACTCGGAAAGAGCAACGGCAGCTGCGGAGCCGCCTGATGAACCACCCGGTACGCAATTGCTGTTCCAAGGATTGCGGGTGATTCCATAGGCTGATGTCTCCGTTGTCGAACCCATCGCAAACTCATCCATATTGGTCTTACCAATCATTACAGCTCCTGCTTTTTCAAGATTGATAACCGCCTCGGACGAAAATTCCGGAACAAAATTGCCAAGTATTTTTGATGAACAGGTGGTCAAAACACCCTTTGTACACATATTGTCCTTGATTGCAACAGGAACACCGGCAAGTGGTCCGGTAAGCTCATTTGCCTCGATTTTTGCCTGCACTTTTGCGGCATTTTCAAGAGCTGCCTCTTTATCAAAAGTCACATAACAATTATATGTGCTCTCATATTTTTCTATCTGAGCTATTACTGCCTGCATTGCCTCCACGGCAGTGGTTTTACCTTCTTTTATGGCATTTGCAAGTTCTGTAGCTGTCATATTAAGTAAATTCATATTCTCTTCCCCCTATTCCACAGTCTTAGGAACGATAAATCCGTTCTCGTGTCTTTCAGGTGCATTCTTGAGAGTTGATTCACTTCCGTCACCATTAGTTACTTCATCCTCACGCATTACATTGCTTACGGAAAATACATGTGACATCGGCTCAACGCCATCCGTATCCAGTTCACTTAGTTTGTCGATATAATCAAGCATGTCTGCCATATCTTTTTTGGCATTTTCCTTGTCCTCATCCGACAACTCAAGTTTAGCGAGGATACCTACATATTCTATTGTTTCATCGCTAATTACGTTTGCCATAGTAGACCTCCGAACTAATTAATCTCTGACCTTGATATGAACTTCACGAAGCTGCATTTCTGTTACTTCATTTGGTGCTCCGCACATGAAATCCTGAGCGGTACCGCTCATTGGGAACGGAATTACCTCACGGATATTCTCTTCATTGGTAAGGAGCATAATCATTCTGTCGACGCCCGGTGCCATACCTGCATGTGGTGGTGCACCAAACTGGAATGCATTGTACAATGCTCCGAATTTTGCTTTGAGCACTTCTTCATCATATCCTGCAATTTCAAATGCCTTAACCATTATCTGCATATCATGGTTTCTTACTGCTCCGGATGAAAGTTCAATACCGTTGCATACGATGTCATACTGGTATGCAAGAATGTCCAGTGGGTCCTTTGTATTCAATGCTTCAAGACCGCCCTGTGGCATTGAGAACGGATTGTGTGTAAATCCAATCTGTTTTGTCTCCGGATCCCTCTCAAACATAGGGAAATCATTAATATAGCAGAATCTGTATGCATTTTTCTCAATAAGGTCAAGTCTTTCACCAAGTACTGTACGAATCTGTCCTGCATAGTATGCTGCCTTATCTTCCTTGTCAGCCATGAAGAAAATAGTATCTCCAACCTCAAGGCCTGCAATTTCAAGGAATTCAGTCTTGAGTTCCTCAGGGATAAATTTGTCAATTGGTCCCTTGTAGCTCTTATCCTCAAGTACTTCAAGGTATCCAAGACCATCCATTCCGATTTCCTGTGCAAATTTGAGAAGTTTCTCATGGAATCCCTTTGACATATCAGCATGCACTTTTACAGCTCTTACTGTTTTTCCGATAAACGGCTTGAAAGTACATTTTTGGAAGAAATCGGTAACATCAATAATTCTGAGAGGATTTCTAAGGTCCGGCTTGTCCGTACCAAACTCAAGCATTGCCTGCTTGTAGCTGATTACAGGATATGGAGCTTTGGTAACTTCAAATCCCTCAGGTGCGAATTTTTCAAAGGTTGCAGTGAGCACTTCCTCGCCCACTTTGAATACGTCCTCCTGGGTTGCAAAAGCCATTTCAAAATCCAGCTGGTAAAATTCTCCCGGTGAACGGTCAGCTCTTGCATCCTCATCTCTGAAGCATGGAGCAATCTGGAAATATTTGTCAATTCCGGATACCATAAGCAGCTGCTTATACTGCTGTGGTGCCTGTGGAAGGGCATAGAATTTTCCCTTGTATTTTCTTGATGGTACAATATAATCCCTGGCTCCTTCAGGAGATGAAGCACAAAGAATAGGAGTCTGAATATCGATGAATCCCATCTCTGTCATTTTCTGTCTTAAAAATGCAATTACCTGTGAACGGAAAAGAATATTGTTTTTGACTTTTTCATTACGAAGGTCAAGATATCTGTATTTAAGTCTTACTGCCTCGTTAACCTCCTTTGATGTCTGGACTTCAAAAGGAAGTGTGGTATATACCTGTCCTAAAACAGTAATTGTGTGAGCCTCAAGCTCAATTGTTCCTGAAGGAATCTTTGGATTGTAGGTTTCTTCATCCCTCTGCTCCATCTTTCCTTCGATTGAGATACATTCCTCCTTCTTAATTCCCTTAAGAAGTTCTGCATCCCTGATAACCACCTGAAGCACTCCGTACATATCTCTCAAATCAATAAAGGATACACCGCCATGGTCACGGATGTTTTCAACCCATCCTGATACTTTCATTTCCTTTCCGATGTCATTCTCGCTGACATTGTTAAGTGTTGCGTCTCTGTAAATATTGCCCATTTTTTTCCTCCTAAATAATATCTTGATAACAAGAACGTCCCGGGACGTCTTGTAAACATCCCGGGACGAATAATTCATTAATTATCCGCGGTACCACCCGCATTGAGAACGGAAAACTCCGTCTCCACTTTATATGCTTAACGCGCACAACGGGTTGCCCTACTGCTGTTTCGAACAACCGGCTCCTGAGTGTTATCTTGCTCCGTTCCACCTAAGCCACTCTCAGTCGGTGATGGCTTCTTCCTGTCGGGTCCCATGAGGTCGATTCTCATTCCTCGCCTTTGAAATATCAATGTGTATTGTAACATAATGATTTGACTTATGCAATACAGACTATTTGTTATTTTTGATTTTTTCTATTTCTTCGTCAATATCCATGGAAGAATTATGCGAACCTTCCTTATTGGCATTATCGGAATTATTGTCTTTTTTATTTTTTCCGACAAGTGTTGTTCTAAGGATAAGTCCGACACCCGCGAAGATAAGCACAAGGATTAAAATCCAGTCAAACAGTGTAAGTGCTCTGAGGTAAATCCTTGTAGATGCAATTACCGCAGCAATTATGAGCAGAACGGAAAATCCTGAAAAAACCTTTGACGCCATGGAACCGGTTGCAAACATCCAGACAATTCCGATAATCAACGGAACAATCACAAGGCCTCCACCAATAGGGAATCCGCCCACTCTCCAGCCGAGGCCCCAGGTCGATGCGACCTCCACCTTCTGGCAGAAAAGAAATAATCCTACAACAAGTAATACAACGCCGGCCAAAAAAACAAGTAATTCATTTTTCTCTTTTTTCATATTACTACCCTTTCCGCATTTTCGCTGCAGAGATTATCAGATAAGTTTTTTAAGTCTGTCGATGGCTTCAACAGTGTTTTCATATGTGCCGAATGCAGTAAGTCTGAAATATCCTTCACCGCTTGGTCCGAAGCCCGAACCCGGAGTACCTACTACACTGACTTCGTTGAGGAGATAATCAAAGAACTCCCATGAAGTCATTCCGTTAAGAGTTTTAAGCCAGATATATGGAGCATTCACACCACCTGATACAGAATATCCTGCGCTTGCAAGTCCTTCCTTAATTACCTTTGCATTGTTCATATAGTATGCAACCTGTTTCTTAAGTTCAGCCTTACCTGCTTCTGAATATACTGCCTCGCCTGCTCTCTGGATGATATATGGTGCACCATTGTATTTTGTTCCGTGTCTTCTTGCCCACAGAGGATTAAGTGCAACATCACCACTCTTTAATTCTTTAGGAACTACGGTATATCCAAGTCTCACACCGGTAAATCCGGCATTCTTAGAAAAACTCTTTAATTCGATGGCACAGGTTTTGGCCCCGTCACATTCATATATAGTATGCGCAACATTTTCTTCTGAAATGTATGCTTCATAAGCAGCATCATAGATAATGAGTGCTTTTTTCTCATTTGCATAATCAACCCATTTCTGGAGCTCATCCTTGGTGATTGTTGCTCCTGTCGGATTGTTAGGGAAGCAAAGATAAATCACATCCGGGGTCTTTTCAGGAAGCTTTGGTGCAAATCCGTTTTCCTCAAGACATGGCATATAAATCACTTTATTCCACATACCTGATGCAGAATCATATTCTCCGGTTCTTCCTGCCATTGCATTTGAATCAACATATACCGGATACACAGGGTCGCCCACTGCAATGATATTATCCGGTCCGAGAATCTCCTGAATATTTGCTGAATCGGATTTTGCTCCGTCGGATACGAAAATCTCGTCTATATCAATGTCAACGCCTCTTGCTTTGTAATCCGATTTTGCAATTGCTGAACGAAGGAATTCATATCCAAGGTCCGGTGCATAACCGTGAAAGCCTTCCGCTGTACCCATCTCGTCAACTGCCTTGTGCATAGCCTCGATAATTGCAGGTGCGATAGGCTGTGTAACATCGCCGATACTCAATTTAATTACTTTCTTATCAGGATTAGCCGCTCTGTATTCACGCTCTTTTTTGCCCACCGTCGAAAAAAGGTAACTTCCCGGTAACTTAAGATAATTTTCATTCACTGTAAACATTTCAAATCACTCCTTCACGTCAATCTCTCCGGAAAAAACAGTCTGTGCAGTTCCGGTCATATATACCGACTTATCTTCCCACCGCACAAGCAATTCTCCGCCGGGCAAAATAATATGAGCCCTTCTGGAGGAATAGCCGTTAAGCACTGCTGCAACCAGTGTTGCACAGGCACCCGTACCGCAGGCCAGAGTCTCACCGGACCCTCTTTCCCACACTCTGACCCTGATGATGTCACGGCTTACTACCTCTGCCGCCTCAAGGTTGATTCCATCCGGAAAAAGATTAGTATCCTCGAAACTGTGTCCGAGTTTTTCAAGTATTATTTTATTTATATCATTAACGAAAATCACGCAGTGCGGATTTCCCATTGACATACAGTTTATTCTGTACTCCGTGTCATTGACCATCAACGGATAATCAATCACACGCTGTGTATTCACCCTTACCGGAATCCGTTCCGGGCAGAATACAGGCTCCCCCATATCAACGCATATTGACTGCACCTCGTTATTTTGCAATTGCAAAACAATATGTCTGATGCCGGAAAGCGTCTCGATATCCAATTCTTTCTTGCCGGACAGCCCGTAATCATGCACATATTTTGCAACACATCTAATACCGTTGCCGCACATTTTCCCCTGACTTCCGTCCGAATTGTACATCTCCATCTTAAAATCGGCAACCGGACTGTTGCGAATAAGAATCAGTCCGTCCGAGCCAATTCCGTAATGTCTGTTGCTGAGTAGTCGGGCAAGCTTTGCCGGTTGTTCAACTTTATCATTCGTGCAGTCAACATAGATATAGTCATTACCCAATGCCTGCATCTTGGTAAACCTGATACTATCGCCTCCCAGCATAATACATCATAATCTTAGAATTTGTATAAGTATTCATCGATTTCCCACTGAGAAACCTTAATCTTATATTCCTTCCATTCTTTTTTCTTAGCATCAATATATTTTTCTGCTGTTTCCTCGCCAAGGAAATCTACGAGATATGAATCTTTTTCAAGTGCTTTAACAGCATCATACAGGGTCTCAGGAAGGCTCTCGATTCCCAGTTCTTTTTTCTGCTTTTTGGTAAGCTCATAGATATTGACATCCACACTGTTACATGGTTCAAGCTTTCTCTCGATACCGTCAAGTCCTGCCATAAGACACACCGCCAATGCAAAATATGGGTTAGCAGATGGGTCCGGACAACGAAGTTCAACTCGCGTTCCCTTTCCTCTTGAAGCCGGAATTCTTATAAGCGGACTTCTGTTCTTTGCAGACCATGCAATATAAACAGGTGCCTCATATCCCGGAACAAGTCTCTTATATGAATTAACCAGTGGATTGGTAATTGCTGTGATGGCATTGACATGCTCCATCAGTCCTGCAATAAAGTGATATGCTTCACGGCTAAGTCCGTTTTCACCGTTTTCATCCGCAAATACATTTACACCGTCCTTTTCAAGGGACATATTGATATGCATTCCCGAGCCGCACATATTCTCCTTTGGCTTTGGCATAAATGTTGCATGAAGACCGTGTCTCTGTGCAATGGTCTTAACCGCAAGCTTGAAGGTCATGATTGAATCAGCCGTCTTGATTGCCTCGCCGTATTTAAAATCTATTTCGTGCTGGGCAGGAGCACATTCATGGTGGGATGCTTCAATTTCAAAGCCCATATCCTCCAGCGTAAGTACTATATCTCTTCTTGCATTCTCGCCCAGGTCATTAGGTCCAAGGTCAAAATATCCTGCTCTGTCCATGGAATCCGTTGTCGGAGCACCATTCTCATCCATATTGAATAAGAAAAATTCACATTCAGGTCCTACATTGAAGGTATATCCCATCTCTGCAGCCTTGGCAACAGCCTTCTTGAGAAGATGTCTCGGATCCCCTTCGAACGGAGTTCCGTCAGTTTTGTATACATCACAGATAAGTCTTGCCACTTTGCCGGTCTGTGGTCTCCATGGAAAAACAACAAAGCTGTCCAAATCCGGGCGAAGATACATATCTGATTCCTCAATACGCGCAAATCCGTCAATTGATGAACCGTCAAACATCATCTGGTTATCCAGTGCCTTATTCAGCTGACTCTTTGGAATTGCAACATTCTTGAGGATACCAAAAATATCCGTAAACTGAAGGCGGATAAACTCCACATCGTTTTCCTCTACAAATTTAATTATGTCCTCTCTTGTATAGTGTGCCATAATTAATCCTCCTGCTCTGTTCGCCTTAGGCAGCAAACAATTTCTTCTCATATATTATCAATGAATTGAACTTTTGTAAACCTTATTATAATAAAAAAATTTGCACTGAGCTCTGTTGCGTTGTATAATGTTCCTACATATTAGAAAAAATCAAAAAAGGAGAAAAAATGAAAAAGAAATATACTCTTCTATCCCTGTTACTCGCCCTTGTGCTCATGCTCCTTACGGGTTGTAAGTCTTCCTCATCCACCGGAGAAGCGGATACTACCGCAGTCGGCGCTATGGTTTCATCCTCCGAAGCACCTACCACTGTTCCGGAAACAACTGCTGAGGAAATTAAGCCTGTATCAATCAACATTGTAGCGGTGGGCGATATGCTTATGCACAGCGGTGTCAGCAAGCCGGCAGTTCAGGATGACGGATCCTATGTATACGATTATCTATTTGAACATGTCACAGATAAAGTAAAAACTGCCGACCTCGCAGTAGTTAATAATGAAGTTGTTATGGCCGGTAATCAGTACGGAAATATCGGTTATCCATGTTTTAACGTAAGAACAGAGCTTGCCGATGCTGAAGTCAAGGCAGGATTTGACGTGGCACTCCTTGCCACCAACCACTCAATGGATCAGGATACCAACGGAATGATCCATACACTCAACTACTGGAAAGAGCATTTTCCTGATATAATCACTCTCGGTGCCAACCTAGATGCGGATGCACAGAAAAAAATATGCATCAAAAATATCAACGGCATCGATGTTGCACTCTTAAATTATACATATGGAACTAACGGAATAAATGTTCCTGAAGAGCGCAATTATTTGATAAATTATATGCGTGAAGAGGATAAGCCAAGAATCACTGAGGAAATCCAGAGAGCCAAGTCCCTTGCCGATTTTGTCATTGTTTTCCCACACTGGGGCACCGAATATGTAATGACCTCGGACGACATGCAGAAAGAATGGGCAAAATTCTTTGCAGAGCAGGGAGTTGACCTCATAATCGGAACACATCCGCATGTTGTGGAACCGGTTGAATGGGTTGAGGGAAAGGACGGACACAAAATGCTTGTCTATTATTCCCTTGGCAATTTCACCTCACTTCAGTATTATAACTTCAGTATGCTGGGCGGTATGGCTGATGTTAAGATAACAAAGGATGCCAACGGCACACATATTGACAGCTACGATATGCATTTTCTCGTAACACATTTTACAAGAAGCAGAAGTGCCATGACCACATATTTCCTTGACGATTACACTGAAGACCTCGCTGCGGAACACAGTATTCACACTGAACCGGGAGAGGAATATATGAGCGTCAACAGGGACTATCCGTTCACGGCTAAGGATTTGAAGAAGCTGGCAAAATCAATTTGTCCGGATCTTCCAAGTACAAGTAAATACTAAACAACAAGGACAGGATTCACTTCATCGTGTTTCCTGTCCTCTTATTTTATTCTTCTGTTGTATCCTGTTTCTCAGCAACCACCTGATTTCTGCCATGCTCTTTTGCATAGTACAGAAGGTTGTCCGCTCTCTTCAATACATTGTCCGAGGCATCAACCTTGCCGTCAACACAGGCCGAAGCAACACCGAAGGACATATTGATATGAAGTATATCCTCCCCGTTAACAATCTCAATCCTGTGGATATCGTCAAGAATTGTCTCAAGTTTGGCGGCAGCATCCTCAACTTCCATTTTATCAAATACCAGAAGAAATTCTTCACCACCCCATCTGGCAACAAATCCGCATCCTGCCATGGATTTTCTAAGAGTCCTTGCAACTTCCTTCAACACTTCATCACCGACATCATGTCCGTATGTATCATTAAACTTCTTGAAAAAATCGATATCGCCTATACAGACCGATGCCTTGATTCCTTCCGTTCCCACCTTGCCAAGTATTTTCTTAAGATTTTTATCCCCGAATCTTCTGTTGTACAACTGGGTAAGTGCATCAAGCTCCACCAGCTGCCTTATGGATTTCTGCATCGACATTGCGGTTTTACTCATCTGCCCTATTTCATCATCCCTGTTTTTGGTTCGCGGATCGATTTCTCCGGACAATTCACCCTTTTCAACCTTGAGAAGAAAGCTGTTAATCTTCTGGAAGGCATTTATTATTCCTGCTGCATATCTCAAAGCAATGGTTCCGCATATTACCATAAGAATTGCAGTTATGATGATAATAGGAAATACTGCTTTGTTAACGGTTTTTTTAACACCCTTTGCATTGGCCACAAATTCCAGCATTCCGACGACTTTGTCGCCTGTATTATGTAAAGGGATGTAGTATGCCGCATATTCCTCACCCTCTAACTTAACATTGTTATAGAAATGGGCTTTATCCTCCTCCATAACCTCCTTGCGGATTACTGAATTGGTTGCGCTGCCCACATATTTCTGTCCCTCGTCATTTTCAAGAGTTGTGACATATCTCAGTTCCCCATAGAAAAAGGACACATCGAATCCCGTATCATCCTTGATTGTCTCAAGAAGCTTAATATCCCTGGCAACCAGCTCCGAGCCCTTCATCAGAGCAGCCATATTCTGGCTCTTCATCTCTTCATAATTACCCGGTCTGAGTCTCTCATATGTACCCAGAAAGGTATATGCCGAATTCTTCAGTTCCTTCTCTATCTCATTGTATATCGACCCGGTAAACCGGTGATAACTGAACCAAATCGTAAGAATACCGCACACCAGTATCGGAAGCACCATCATTATTACATAGCTTCGCTTAAGACTTCCTTTTCTCTTAGCCATCTTTTCCACCCCGTACATTGTAATTCTTTTTCTCAATTATACCTCATAAGCATAGATAATGCCACTATTTGCCACAGGAAAGCACGGCGTTTTTAAGCTCGCTGCTCTTATAAAAAACAGCATCCGGTGTTTCCACATGTCCGAAGCCATAGCCCGCAAAAATAAACTTGAGCCCGGCCTCTTTAGTCGCATCATAATCCCCCTGTGTATCCCCAATATATACCGTTTCTTCTCCTTCAAGCTGATTTCTGTCCATCAATTTCATTATGGAACCGGATTTTGGAAGCCCCGTTACGCCAAAACATGTAAAATCCCTGACATATCCGAGAAGACCTGTCTTTTCAAGCATCAGTTCAATATACCCGTCCTGACAGTTGCTCACAATGAATATTGCAAACTCCCCTGCCAGTTCCCTTATTGTATCCACAATTCCCGTATATGTAAGATCCATGCTGCACTCACGCAGGAATCTGTCCTCAATTTCGTTGACCAGGTCATTAGTCCTTGCTAAATCCGACTCACTCTGCACCCCTGAAAAAAGATTGTGTATTATCTCGTCCATGGGTTTGCCAAACTCACCCCTTAATTCTTCAGCAGTTATTATGCCATCCCTAAAGCCTGTCAGTTTTGCCACCTCAGTCCATGCACCTGCAACAATTTCAGTATTATCCCAGATTGTGCCATCCACATCAAAAATCAGATTCTTAATCATCACTCTTTCTCCTGGTTAAGTGTTTATACTTTGAAAACATAATATTCTGTGAGGAGTAAATACCAAAGTAACCCGAACAAACAAAACTGATTGCCGTCGTAATCAGAATATACGGTACACATTCAAATCCAAACAATTCAAAGCTGATTAACATCGCCGATATCGGACAATTTGTAATTCCGCAGAACATTGCGGTCATGCCCATTGCCGCACACAGTGACGGACTGATTCCAAGAATATGCCCAATGGTACAGCCGAGAGTCGCTCCCACAAAGAAGGCCGGAACTATCTCGCCCCCCTTAAAGCCTGCTCCAAGAATCAGGGCAGTGAGGATTGTTTTTACAATAAACAAATACCATTCTGCTTCGCCTTCGAGGACCGCTCTGTCAATCACTTCTATTCCCGCACCATAGAAATCATCTCCGCCAAACAGTGCTGTAATTCCGACAAATACAAGTGCGACAACAACAATCCTCAAGAAAGGATTACCAAAGAATTTCACCAGGTATTTCTTGACATATTTCATTGCCAGACAGAAAACAACGCTCATCAGACCGCAAAGCACTGCCAGAAGCACTACCTTGCATCCGCTTCCTATGGTCATTTCCGGAACATATGAAAGAGGAAAACTTTCCGATGAAATTCCCATTGTTGCCGAGAAATTGCTTGCCACCAAAGCTGACAATACGCATGGAAGCAGCGATGAAAAATACATGATTCCCACCGTTGCCGACTCAATGGAAAAAATAGCCGCCGCCATTGGTGTTCCAAAAAGAGCGGCAAAGGCCGCACTCATACCGGTCATAATAAAAATCTTTATATCCTTTTTGTCAAATTTGAATATCCTTCCAAACAGATTTCCAAGGCTTCCGCCCAATTGCAGGGCCGCACCCTCACGACCTGCCGAGCCTCCGAACAGATGCGTGATAACCGTTGAAACAAAGATGAGGGGCGCCATCTTGACCGGCACCTCCGACTCCTTATCAATTGAATCCAAAATCGTATTGGTACCCTTGTCATCCTGCATATTGAGAAGTCTGTATAACCCGACAATAACGATACCACCCAGAGGCAGCAGATATACTATCCACCTGTATTCCGTCCTAAGCCATGTAACCTTGGATAAGCAGAACGAAAAGGCAGTACTTATTCCTCCCACGATAACGCCGAGCAAAATACCGATTACCGACCATTTTACGATTGAGAGAACAATTTCCCCTAAATGTGCAATTTGATTTCTGGTTTTTTCCTTCATATCACTTCTCCAGCAAGAAAATAATGGGGGCTGCTATTGTGCCCCCATTGTCTCAGTCATATATTTATCCTCGAATTTATCGTATGGCAACGGCATATCATACAAATATCCCTGTACTGCATTACAACCGCAGTCATGCACAATTTTTTCTTCTTCACGATTCTCAATGCCCTCACAGATTACATCAAATTCAATATCGGTGAAGGTATTCATAAGATTCTTAAGAATCTTGCGCCCTGATTCAACTCCAAGACTGTTGAGCACAAAGCCTCTGTCAAACTTGATAATATCGACAGGTACTTTGCCAAGCATATACAGTGAATTATAGCCCGAGCCGAAGTCATCCATGCTTATCTTGTAGCCCCGTTTTCTGAGATAATCAAGCTGGCTGATAACAGTCACATAATTCTCACAAAACAAGGTCTCTGTAAGTTCAAATTCAAAATATTTTGTAGGAACTCCCGACTTAACTATGCATTCATCAATAGCTTTGATAAACTGTGGTTCCCAGAAGTCCTTCCTTGAAAGATTCATGGATATGGTGGTGAGTTCATAGCCCTTTTCCATCCAGTTCTTCTGAATCTCAATCACCTTGAGAATTACATAGTAATCCAATTTGGATATCAGACCCGTACTCTCAAGAATATCAATATATGCTTTAGGCGGAACTATATTGCCATCCTTGTCCATTATTCTTGACAAAGCCTCGCCGCCAATCAGCTTCTGCTCCTCGATTGAGAATTTGGGCTGAATATATACTTTCACCCTGTCATTCTCCAACGCAGAAAAGAACATAGGAATAATTCCCGCCTCTTCCTCGGTATGCTCCGCCATCCCCTGCGTGAACATTGCGACTGTCTGCGTATAGTTAATCTTAATGCTTCTTCTTGCATACTGGGCTCTGTCAATCATTTTGGTAATATTCTCATTGACATCCTCAATGATATAGATTCCCATATAAGCACGAACTCTCGCCAACGGATACTCCTCGTTGACGGACGCACTGAATTTTCTGTTAAGTTCATCATATCTTATTTCAATCGAAGACATATCTTCGTCTTCAACATCCAAAAGAAGGATAATGTGGTCCACATATATTCTGAATGCCAACACACATTCTTTATTATCGTGACAATAAACCTTCGCATACTTCTTGATAAGTACATCACCTTCATCATAGCCGTACATCTGGTTGAAGTACTTAAAGTTGCTGATGTCAACCGATACCATTACGGGATTCTTCATCCCACACTTAAGTAAACGTTCTGTCTCTGCCTTAAATACATCGGCATATGGCAAGCCCGTTAAACTTTCCGTTGTTAAATTTTCTAATTTCATAATTTCCCCTGACAAGCGAATTGCAAGCATTCTTGCTTATATATGATAGCATACTTTTGCGCTTTAGTCCATAAAAACATTTTTGTTAAACCGGCGTCTTATTCCTTCTTCTCTTTGTAAGTGAGGTTTTACCCAGTTTTTCCATTTCCTTCAGGGTTTCCCTGATCATATCCTTTGTCTCTTTATCAAGACTTCTGTAATTATGAAATGCCGATTTCGCATTGTTAAACCAGTCGAAGGACAATTCCGTGAAGGTATCGGCATTCTCTTCCTGCAATATCCCGAAAAGAGTAATAATGAATGTCTCCCTCTTCTTTTCATCAATCCTGGTCAGCCATTTGTTGCACATATCATTGATTATTACACTCTTGTTTTTGAAGGTTTTTTCATATATGAACCTGGTACCGCAAAGCATCCAGGTCTCCGGCTGATGTTGGATAATCCCCTTTTCTTCGCACTTGACAATATTTATTTTCTCACCATGGAACATTATTATTCCCACCATTGATTCCTGCGGCATATATGTACAGATTTTATCAACAATTGAAAGATATTCCTCCGATTCGACTACAGGCCGTAAAAATCCCGGCCCGTCATAATTGTAAATCTTTGCAATTCTTTTTTTGATTTCCTGCGACTGCCTGAAGGAAGAATATATTGCCAGATTTCCTCCTTTTGAATGGCCAGCCACATATATTTTGCCGGAATATTTTTCCGCAATATGCTTAAGATATCGTTCCGCCTCCACCTGAGAAGGCACAGGCATCTTGTAGCACAGTTCAAAATCCTCCGCCCAGCCGACAATCGAATCATCGGTTCCCCGGAAGGCAACAAAATGCGTATTTTCATCTATCGTGAAGGTCACTGCTCCAAACTGTACTTTTTTCTCCGCATCAAAGATTTCCTCATAGTCCGAAACTGTCAACTTACCAAAGCGCTTTGATTTTCCTGCTGCACGATACACGCCTGCCGCCATTTTGTTAAGCTTATTTTTCCGGATGTCAATCTCACCACGCTTCATGTACGATTGCGACGCATCCTTAAGGCCAATCTCGTCCCTGCCCTCAAGCTCAACCGAGAAATCGAAATAAGCTATTATTGAAAAAATTGCACCGTCAATCTCATTGATTCCGTCAACTGTTATGGGAATATCTCCCCTCCACTCAAAATAATCCTTCATATTTGCCATAAACACTTACCTCAAATTATATTAGAAAACATTTTACAATGCCCAATGCCAGTATATGCACCGGGTAGAATATATAAAAGAAATACTTTTGCGTTTTACCTTTTTTGCCATTATACAGATATATCAGCGGTAATGCAAAAACAGCATTGAGGCCCGTTATTGTTGTGTTGATTAACAATATGCAGGCTGTTCCCGCATATTTGACCGCATCATCATTTTTTGCCACATAGAAAAGCATTGCGATGGCGATACATTTCCAGGAATACTCAAGATGAAGAAAATATGCTGCAACTCCCGCAGCAATTGCTATTGAAAGTGCTGCAATTATTCCCGGCGTTCCTTTTTTTTGCAAAACATCGACAATCCACAGCACAAGCACCGTAAGCATAAGGGTGAACATAATATTGTTGCCGTAGGGATAGAACCACGCCCTGTGCATCAGCATGTCGTAAGGCACCTCCGATATTAATGCAAATACCAAAAGTCTGAGACAATATTTTAATCTGGAAGATGTCTTTTCAAAGCCTTCCACAATCAGAAAGCAAAATATTGGAAATGCAAGTCTTCCGACACCGCGCATAACATTGTATCCCCATTCCGGCAAAAGCTCTGCAAAGCATACTGCCAAATGGTCCGTCAGCATGGAGATCAACGCAATTATCTTTAACTGTGCCGCATTCAGAATCTTTTTCATAGCTACTCCGTTCCGCCTGTCCGGCTGGTGGTATATATGATTTTATCATATTGACGGTACATTTTGAACTGTAAAGTGATATAATAAATTCGTGGAGGAAAACAGAATGTACAAATACGAGACACATATGCACACTTCGGAAGCCAGCAAATGCGGAAGCACTCCGGCTCATCTGTATCCGGAATACTACAAAAAGCTGGGTTATGACGGTATTTTTATTACTGACCATTTCTTTAACGGTAATACATGTATTAGCAGGCATCACACCTGGGAAGAGAGAATCTGTCTTTTCTGCCATGGCTATGAAAATGCAAGAAAAGCCGCTGAAGGCTCTGGACTTAAAGTGTTTTTTGGTCTTGAATACAGCTTTGGAGATGATGAATTCCTGCTATACGGAATTGATAAGGAATGGCTTATCGGACATCCTGAGATAATGGACTGCAACAGGGAAAACCTGTATTCCCTGATTCACGGCGCAGGCGGATTAATGGTTCAGGCACATCCCTACAGGGAAAGAGGCTATATCTCCGCAATACATCTCTCTCCAAATTACTGCGATGCCTGGGAGGCCTACAATGCGCACAATAACGATATTCAGAATGCCAATGCCCTTAGTTTCTGTGAGCAGAATGATATATTTATTACAGCCGGCAGTGATTTGCACAAAATCGGTGCACTTTCAGAGAACTCCCTCTTCGGGATGTGTTTTGACAAGCCGCTGCAATGCGAAGCGGATTATGTCAATGCCATTCTCAACCGCCGTGGCACTCCGGCAGTTCCGGCAAATAGAATAGTAAAACCGGGGGAGATTATTACCTCCACCCCGGTCATAATTCATTAATAACCTGCTTCAATTGATTTTATCAGATTATATATCAGGCTGTGGGCAGGGGTTGCAATACTTTTTTCCTTCCCCAGTCTGATGATGCATCCGTTAAGAGTATCAATTTCGGTAGGTATTTTTTTCTCAATATCCTGCAGTGTAGAAGACCTGTGTCCATATGTATCAGGTATCAGTTTACCGTAAAATAATTCTTCATATTCAGCAGCATCCTTCCAATAACATTTGAATCCGCAGGCTTTGATTACTGCAAAGGTCTCTTCAATAAGCTGATTCATTATTTTCACGGAATATTCTGATTCAGTAAGCTTTCCGTATGCACAGCCAAGAATTGCACCGAGCGGATTGAGGGTTGTATTGTATAACATTTTTGCCCACAATGCTTCCTCAAGCTCCTCCGAGGCCTGAGAAGGTATACCGGAAGAATTAATTGCCGCTGCCAGTGGTTCCACTGCCTCTTTACATTCACCAAAAAGCGAACCTATAAGCACCGGTGCCGTATGTACCGTAATATTACTGGTTCCCGGATTCAGTCTGGCAAAGCCCGTGATAATTCGGGCATTATATATTATTTTCCTGTCAAAATACTTTTCATACGAAGCCGTATTACCCCAGCCGTTCTGTCCGATGACAATTCTGGTTGACTCGGAAAAGAGCTGTCCGTTACCACTGAGCTTTTTTGCAACCTCCTCATTGGCAAGGGATTTGGTGGTAATAATAATATAGTCAAAACTTTCTTTTATTGCGGAATAATCGCAAAATGTCCGGATTCTGTCCGCGCTTATGTCAACATCTCCGAACAGTCCCCTTCTGGCAACGCCTTTTTCACTGATATAGCGGTAGGTATCACCTCTTGCTATAAGGCTTACCTCCTCGCCGACCTCCGCTAAGGAAGCGGCCAGTGCAACTCCTATTGCACCTGTTCCAATTATTAGTATCTTCATAATATTTCACCTATATAAGCCGATGACAAAGCACCGGCTTATCTTGTTTTATTCTACTGTAACTGACTTTGCAAGATTTCTTGGCTTATCAACATCATATCCCTTTGCAACTGTTATGTAATATGCAAAAAGCTGAAGCGGTACCACTGCAAGGCTTGCCTGGAAGTGAGGGTTTACCTTTGGTATGTACACCGTAAAATCAACATTGTCCTCAACCTCATAATGACCATAGGAGGTAAGTCCCATAAGGTATGCTCCTCTTGCCTTACACTCAACCATATTGCTCACTGTTTTCTCAAACAATTCATCCTGCGTGAGCAAGCCGATAACCAGGGTTCCGTCCTCCACAAGACTTATGGAGCCATGCTTTAATTCACCTGCCGCATATGCTTCAGAATGAATGTAGGACAATTCCTTGAGCTTAAGACTTGCCTCAAGAGATATGGCATAATCAATGCCCCTTCCTACAAAAAATACATCCTTTGCATTGGAATATTTTGAAGCAAACCACTGTATTCTGTCCTTATCATCAAGAATTTTTTCTATCTTATCAGGTATTGTATAAATATCATCAATAAGTTCTTTTGCCCCGTCCTCAGTGAGTCTGCCGGCAACTCTTGCAAATTCAATCGCAAGCACGTAGGTCGCAATCAGCTGTGCACTGTATGCCTTGGTGGTTGCAACAGCTATTTCAGGACCTGCAAGCGTATATAATACAAAATCTGCTTCACGGGCAATTGACGAACCAACCACATTGACAATTGCCAATGTTTTGATTCCCCGGCTCTTTGCCTCTCTGAGTGCCGCCAGTGTATCCGCTGTCTCGCCGGACTGACTGATAACTATTACCAGCGTATCCGGATTGAGTATTGGTCTTCTGTATCTGAATTCGGAAGCAAGTTCCACTCTTACAGGAATTCTTGCCAAATCTTCAAAAACATATTGTGCCGCCATTCCCACATGCCATGCGGAACCACAGGCAACAATCTGTATCTGACTAAAGCTGTTAACAACATCCTTTGTCAGGCCAATACCGGACAAATCAATCCTTCCATCCTTGACAAGGGAATTCAAAGTATCCCTTACTGCTTTTGGCTGCTCATGTATTTCCTTCATGGTAAAATGCTCATAGCCGTTCTTTTCAGCAGCTTCCACATCCCACTCAATCTCGGTAACTTCTTTTTCCACAATATCTCCGTCAAGATTGTAGAATTCAACATTTCCTGCCTTGATTCTTGCCATCTCAAGATTATCTATGTAATATACGCTTCTGCAATATTTGAGGATTGCAGGAACATCACTGGCAATATATGTCTCGCCGCCTTCAACGCCGATAATCATAGGGCTTTCTTTTCTTGCAACAAATATTTCTCCGGGATAATCCTTGAACATAAGCGCAAGTGCGTAGGAGCCTCTTATTCTCACCATTGCCTTCGCGATGGCATCAATAGGACCGACATTATATTTTTTCAGATAATAGTCAACCAGCTTAACTGCTATTTCAGTATCGGTCTGACTGTAAAATGTATACTTATGCCTGATAAGTTTTTCCCTTAATTCCTGATAATTCTCGATAATACCATTGTGTACGCCGATAACATCTGAATCATCAACGCTGTTTCCTGATACATGAGGATGTGCATTGGTTTCACTTGGTTCACCGTGAGTTGCCCATCTTGTATGTCCGATACCCACACAGCCCGGCAGGCTTTCACCACCATTGGTCTTCTCAAAAAGTACCTTAAGTCTTCCCTTAGCTTTAACAACTTCAATATTATTATTGTCATCTCTTACTGCAAGTCCTGCAGAATCATATCCTCTATATTCAAGCTTTGATAATCCGTCCAAAAGAATCGGAGCTGCAGCTTTTTTACCGACAAAACCTACTATTCCGCACATATTGTTAGTACTCCTTACCATTAAAAAATATCTCTCCCATATAATACTCTAAACCACTCTGAAATGCAAACGCATTGTAGTATTTAGTATGCATTATATGAGAGATAAATGATGATTTATTCTAAAGCAGCTGCATTTTCTGCACTACTTAGGTGCTTTTCCGGATAAAATATTGTTTCCGGACATAATTACAATATTTTCAACACTCTTTCCGGAATAATCATCTCCCGTATTCATGGAAGAATAATCAGAATTAATTATTCTGAAATCCAGTGTAAGTTCCCCGCCTTTACCTATAACACAGTTATTGGAAAATTTTATCTCGCAAAGAGTATCCGCTTCCTTGGAATTTGCGGACTTGATTTCCGCCTTAGCATCACTTCCTGATATTGATATATACCAAGGATCTTCCTTAAGGTTAATTCCTCCGTTATCCACTATACAGTCAGGAGTTTTGCCCTTGTCCTTGTTGAGATAATACCTGATAGAAGTGATTTTCACTTCACTGCTTCCTGTGTTTTTAATTTTGAGACTGCCGCCGGCATTACTGTTTGAATAATTCATACTTACAGATATCAATCCGTTGCCGGTACTGCCTGTCTGCCCTGAATTACCGGTGTTTCCTGTCTGCCCTGAATTGCCGGAGGTATTACCTTCCTGAGGCTTAGTCTCTTTTTCACCGGCAACCACAGATTGTCCTGCTTTGTCGCCCTTTGGCGGTTCGGTTCCGTATACCAGCTTTCCATCCTCATAAAGTGCCAGCTTTTCACCGGCAATCAGCGAACCTGTTCCAAGTCCTTCAAAGGATGGGTCGTTGCTGTTGTCCCAGGTACCATTTCCGCTCTTAAGTCGAACCTGAATCTCTTTTTTGTATTTTTCCTGTCCTCCGGGATAGAATTCTTTTCCGTCAAAATTAACGGACAAATAGTATATATTGTTTTTTTCATCCCAGACCTTGATACCATCCGCAGTTGCATCCTTCATATAGTTGGTGGTCACTTCCACATCTGCTGCATTTCCGCCCCCGTTCACTATCTCGGACAGATCGATGAAATATCTCAGTTCAACATTGTCACCTCTGCGTGCAGGCCAGCCTGTCATATTGTAAGCAATCGCTTTTATCTCAATAAAATCGCTTCCTTCAGCATTGATGCCGGCTTCTACACTGTATTCGTTGCCCTTGATTGTCTCCACAGCACCAAAGTTCTTGATGGTTTTGCCATGGTACTTCTTGTACATTTTGGCAAGCGCACCCGTAAATCCGGCGTTGTAATCGCAGGCCACCTCATTCATACAGTAATCGCTGACCTTATCCGCATAGGAATCGGAGCTGTCAGGTCCTCCCACCAGTGCGCCGAAAAGAATATGCCTTCCCGGTGACGGTTCATTCATATTGTCACAGTATGAGCCCTGAGCAGTACGATGATGAGGGTTAACCGGATAATTCTCACCAAAACCAATCATAAAGGAAGAACCGGTATCGCCGAGAATATAATTTATCTGCGAAAGTGCAAATTCCTCCAACCTGCTCTTTTTACTGCTTGGGCATCCCTGCCAGTCACTGTATACACATGCGATAAATGCAGTTGTTGATGCATATCTTAAGCTTCCCCAGCTGTCTAACCAGGCAAGCCCCTTTGGTGAATAAGTTATTTTTTTATCACCGCATCCAACCGTCCAGAAATCAAGATTGTCTTCAACATCTTTTTTATATATATCCTCACCGGTTATTCTGGCAAGCAAAAGAGCGGCTCCGACATGCACATCATCCCAGCACATTGCCCATGCGAGGTCATGTCCGGCCTTTGAATAATTGTCCTTTGCTTCATTAAGATATGTTTTATCATTGGTTGCAATATACAACCAGGCACCGGAAAACGCAAGTTCATCATAGAAGCCGCTCCAGGAATTGTAGAAACCGTTGGCAGCTGTATATCCTGCATCACTCTTGTATTTGTTGGCGAAAGCATATAAGCTCTTGGCATGCTCAAGGCATTTTGCGCTGTATTCGGCATCCGTATCCTTATATATGATGCTGCACACGGCAAGAGCTGCTGCGGCTTCACCGGTAACTGCCGAGCCCGGCTTGTCTGCGGTCACACAATAGGCAGGGCGTTCCATCTTTGTCTCAACAAGTTCTGCAGAGCCCCACCAGGAATGGTCGCTGTTACCATCGCCCACCTGATAATAGTAGACCTCATCCTTTGGATGACATTTGATAAAATAATCGCAAGCCCACTTCACATTTTCCATTGCATATGTAAGCTGCTTGCTCTCCTCGTAGGCATCCCTGTCCTCGTAAATCGACCAGCCGAGCATCGAAGCTGTATATGCCATCGGAAGATTGAATTTCACATTATCACCCGCATCATACCATCCTCCTGTCAAATCAAGTCCAACATCCTTACCATCATTAAGGGCTGAATCACCTCGCCAATTACATCGCACTGTCTCAGGAAGCTGACCCGATCTCTGCAATTCATAGAAAAGAAGGGATTTCTGCAAAGCTTCACCATAATTGTATTTGCCGGTTCCTTCAATACCCTCGTATCCATCCCCCTTTATGGAACCAACCACCTTATGATTGGTCATGGACGGGGTGATTCCTTCAGTATTCCCGTCTTCATCACTGCCCTGCGATTCCGCTGCGGTACTATCCTCCGACTCAGCTGTTTCAGCGACGGAAGTATCCTCATTCTTTTTCTTCGAATCATCCTTATTCTTATTAACATTAATCACAATAATCACCGCAGCAATAATAAGTGCCAATGTAACTGCGGCAATGATTATTATCAGTTTTTTCTTTTTAGTCATTATTCACACTCCTGTTCAGTATTTTATCTATTTCTTCAATGCTTTCTGCAAAAAATATATTGCGCTGCCGGTGGCAACTGGACAGTCCCATATCCACCATTTTCTGAAAAAAGGCTTTAATCTCGTCATAGTAGCCTCTCAGATTATAGAATATGCAAGGAGCATCACTAAGCTCCAGAGCAGACAGGGATGCCACCTCTGAAATCTCCTCCAGCGTTCCGGTTCCACCCGGAAAAGCTATGAACGCATCACCTAACTCTATCATTTTGGCCTTTCTTTCCGGCATATCCTCTGTGATGATTAGCTCCGTAATACCTTCATGCTGAAATTCAGACTCGATAAACATCTTCGGTTCAACACCAATTACTTTTCCGTGTGACGTAAGGACGCTATCCGCTATTTTGCCCATAAGTCCCGTCTTAGAACCACCATATATAAGGGTATGCCGGGAGCTGCCTATCCATTGTCCCAATTTCTGCACTTCCTCAGACAGCCATCCTTCTTTTCCCATATTGGCGCCCAGATATACAACAATGTTCATTTTCCATGCTCCTGAATCATTTTTAATATATTATAACAGATTATTGACACTGAATATATACTATTTTATAATTTCAACTATGAAAAAGAATAAGCAAAAAATATTAATAATTTCACTAAGCGTATTTCTAATTGCCGCAATTGCAGCACTGGTTCTGGTGTGTACCCGGTTTGGAAAGGATAAAGATACCGATAACGGCTCACAGGGCAAATCGGAAATTCAGGCAGCAGATAATAATCCAAGCGTATCCACTCCTTCAACTGAGGAAAGTACCACTGAAGAACCCACAACAGAAGCACCCACAGAAGACCCGTTGGTAAGCAGGGACAAAAAATATAACGATATGGCCATTAAAGCAAGGGAGAATGGTCAAAAAGTTGTCTATCTTACCTTTGATGACGGTTCAAGTGAACTGACTTCGCAGGTTCTTGACACACTGGATAGATACGGAGTAAAGGCAACATTTTTTGTGGTTGGCAATTTTTCCGGTTCGGACGAGAATGCCAAAAAGAACTACAATGACATCATCTCCAGGGACAATACATTGGGCTTACATTCTCTTACCCACGACAGAAGTCTCATCTATTCCTCATTGGAGGAATTCAAGAAGGATTACAACACAATGTATGACTACATGAAGGAGCTCACCGGAATTGCCCCTTATGTATCAAGATTTCCGGGCGGTTCATCCACAAGCTATGCGGACGAAAAGATGGTCACACAATTTATACCTTATGTTAAGGAAATGGGGCTTGTATATTACGACTGGAATGTATCATCCGGCGATGGTGCCGTAATCTCCAGCGATGGCGTATATCAAAGAGTAACCGAAGGTGTTGCCAATAATGATGTTAGTGTTGTACTTATGCACGACGGAAGCGGTCATGAAGAGACAGTGAAAGCACTTCCGAGAATTCTCGATAAACTTATTGAAATGAACTGTGTAATTCTTCCAATTACACAGAGCACAGATCCGGTTCAGGCATCCCTGTAAATAGAAAAGCTCGTTGCGAATTCACAGCAACGAGCATTTTTTTATATTTTTTTCTTACTTATCTTATCAAGATATAGCTTTGTCTCGGCTACAACCACACCATTAAGTGCTAACAGTGCAATAAGGTTCGGCAGGGCCATCAGTCCGTTGAGAATATCTGCAATTGTCCATACCGCCTGAATTGTCATAAACGGTCCAAAGAATACACAGGCAATGTACAGTACTCTGTAGGTTCCTAGAACACCCTTTTTGTCTCCCACAAGATATTCAAGACATTTTTCACTATAATAATTCCATCCCAGAATGGTGGTGAATGCAAAAAACACAAGGCAAATCATCAATACGCAGGCCGCAACCTTATCCGGGAAAGGCAAACCAATTTGAAACGCCTTGGTGGTAACCGCAACGCCTTCAAGTCCAAGCTCATGGGCTCCCGTAATAACAATGGCAAGACCGGTCATCGTACAGATAATGATTGTATCAAAGAAGGTACCGAGCATTGATACAAGTCCCTGCTGCGCCGGTTCGGTAGTGTTGGCGGCTGCCGCAGCAATCGGCGCGCTACCAAGACCTGCTTCGTTGGAGAAAATACCTCTTGCAATACCTTTTTGCATTGCAACAATCATTGCACCCATTGCACCGCCTGCAACTGCTCTTGCACCAAAGGCATCCTTAACGATAATTCCAAATGCTGCCGGAACATCTTTAATGTTGGTAACAATAATAAGCACTGCAAAAGCAACATATGTAATGGCCATGAACGGAACAACAACCTGTGCCACGGAAGATATTCTCTTGATTCCTCCGATAATAACCAAAGCTGCTAAAGCAGTAATGACAATTGCAGATATAACAACCGTCCAGGAATAATTATTCCCGAATATAGTAACTGTCCAGCTGTTATCCGCATCAAAAAATCCCTGAACCGCATTGGCAATACCATTTACCTGTGTGAAGGTACCGATACCGAGAATCCCAACGCCGACTCCAAATACCGCAAAAATTTTAGCGAGCCATTTCCACTTTGCACCCATTCCATACTCAATATATGTGAATGGACCGCCCACAATCTGTCCGTCTTCCTTAACCTTTCTGTATTTGACTGCAAGAAGACATTCTGCATACTTGGTGGCCATTCCCACAAGTGCCGCGAGCCACATCCAGAACAGCGCGCCGGGGCCGCCTGCAACAATTGCAGTAGCAACACCAACTATATTGCCGGTACCGATTGTAGCAGACAACGCAGTACAGAGGGCACCAAAGCTTGATACCTCACCGTTCTTTCCTTCACTTTTTGAAAACATGCTTTTGAGGGCGTGACCCAGTTTTCTGAACTGAACCCCCTTAAGTCTCACTGTGAGAAAAAGTCCGACAACAAGAATCAGTATGATAAGGGGAAGTCCCCAGATTGCTTCGGATACTTTTCCAAGAATTTCATTAAATTTGTCCAACATATTTCTTCTCCCGAAAATTGCATATTACTAAAATTATACATAAAATCAGGTAAAAATTCAAGGACATACGGATTATCTTTTCATAGACTTAAGCAACTTTTTGTTTTCATCTGATATTCTTAAGCTCTCAACTGCTTTTTGTATGGTTTTATTGTGAACCCACTGTTCAAGTCTGTTTTCTTTTATCAGTTTGAGTGTCTCGTCCCAGTGATATACAAGTGCTGTGGAAAAATACCATGCAAGCATCATTTTTACATAGTACTCATCCGATTTGACTGAGGCCGCAATTTCCAGGTATTCCTCTTCGAAATCCTCCTTGAGATACTGTTTCATAAGAGTAAATATACCAAACCTGCATACATATTCGGACTCAGATTTAATCCACTCCTTCACAAGGGGCAAAAGCTCTTTTTTATGTTTTTTAAACGACTTCGGGCATATTGTGTCGTTCACAAGCCAGCAGTCTATGTAGGGAAGGAACTCCTGCACCAGTGCAATGCATTCCTCATAATCCTTGATTTCCGATAATATGGCACCATGCAAAAGATTTTCATCCATATATTTATGTGGCAGAGAGTGAATAAATTCCTTATAATTGCCCTCCTGCATTATTTCCTTTGCAAGCCTGCGCACATCCGGCACTCTGGCCCCAAGACAGTTTTCCCTTAATATTCCGGGTGTAAGTCTGCATACAAAATCAGCATTCTTATCATCCTTAATTGCAATCAAACGCTCTGTTATTGTCATAACTACTCCTGTTCTATTACTACTTTTCCGTCTTCAACATGGACTCTTACACGGTTGCTGTTGATTCCTGCTGCTTCGAGAACTTCATCCGTAAGCTGGACGCGATGAGCTTTATCAAGTACCGAGAATTCAGTCTGTCCTTCCAGTTCATCGGCAAAACTGTTCTCAGACATTACATTTCTAAGCTTTTCCGTTCCGATTTTTCCGTCGGATATACTTACAACACGGTCGACTTTTTTTGCAAGATTGGTATCGTGAGTTACGATAATGATAGTGATACCCATCTCCCTGTTGAGTCTGGTAAACAAGTCAAAAATATTGTCGGAAGTCTTGGAATCCACGGCTCCCGTAGGTTCATCCGCCAGAAGGATTTTCGGTTCTCCTGCCAGTGCCACGGCAATTGCAATTCTCTGTTGTTCACCACCGGAAAGCTGTCCCGGAAATTTATCAGCATACTTGGCCATTCCCACCATTTCCAGAAGCTCCATCGCTCTTGCCGACCTTTGAGCCGGCGTTCTCTTCATAAACAGCATCGGCATTTCAACATTATCCTTTGCAGTGAGAAAAGGAAAAAGATTTCTCGAACTTTTCTGCCACACAAACCCTACTGTCTTCTTACGATATGCCGTAAGCTCCTTGTCCGTATATGCCGCCATATCTTTGCCGCAAATTACCAGTCTTCCTGCGGTAGGATTCTCAAGTCCTCCAATCATATTGAGCAGAGTGGACTTACCGCTGCCGCTCTTTCCGATTATTGCCAGCATCTCTCCGCGTCTTACTTCCAAATCCAGCCCCTGGAGTGCCATAACCTTGAGACCGTCTGACATATAGATTTTGACTAGTTCGTCGCACAAAATAATCACATCATCCTGATACGATTGTTCCATCTTCGATTTCATATACTACATCTCCTAACTCCATTAATGCCGGATCGTGGGTGGTCATTACAATTGTAATACCCTCATCCCTTACAATTTCCTTAAACAACTCCATTACCTTGTATCCTGCTTCCGTATCCAGAGCGCCGGTTGGCTCATCCGCAAAAATTATCTCGGGATGGTGTGCAACCGCTCTTGCGATTGCCACTCTCTGCTGTTCACCGCCCGACAACTGGTTGACCATGTGGTCCATTCTCTTTCTGAGCCCTACTCTGGAAAGCAAGTCAACTATTCTCTTATGTCTGTCTCCCTCGTAGCCCGCAAGCCTTAGGGCAAAATCAACATTTTCATAGGCTGTCATAACCGGAATGAGCGCTATTGACTGGAATACAAAGCCCATTCTGATTCGCCTTATATCCTCCCTTTTTTTCTCCGGCATGGCTGTAATGTCCTCGCCCATAAAATATATTTTGCCGGAGGAAGGCATATCCAAAGCGCTTATCATGTTGAGGAGTGTTGTTTTACCTGAGCCGGACCTTCCCTTCAGAATAGCCAGCGTTCCTTTTTCAATGTCTATGCTTATGCCATTGGTGGCGTAGAATTTTTCGCCGCCGGCAACTTCAAAATATCTGTAAAGATTTTCAGTACGTATTGCCAGTTCCATCTCTTACCCCTCCTAATCTTCACCAAGCTTCAGCGCCTGGGTAATCTTCATATTTTTCAATAGCCTGCGGATAATCAGAACACAGATTACAAACACTGCCAGGAGAATGCCTGCAAGCTTGAACAAATCGCCGGGATAGAAACATATATCTATTGGAATAACATGTTTTTTAGGCAGATATGCAACGCTGACGAATCTGACAAAAATATATGTACACACCGAGCCTATGGCCGTTCCTCCGACGAGAGGAAGAACTGAACTGGTCAATTGCTCCAGAATAAGCATTTTGTTGATGGATTTCATCGGCATACCCATCGCCCTGTATATACCGAACAGTAATTCACGGTTTCTGATTGACATAATCCAGTATAACAAAAATCCCAGTGAAGCTGTTATCAATGGAATGATAAAACTCAAAGTAAACATACCATTGGTAATCTGAATGAGTGCGGACTCGTTGTTCTTTTTCAATGTATTTTCCAGGGATTCAAAGCTCTCAATTGATGCTCCCTTTTCGATCAAAAAGTCCTTAACTTCCTCCGGATTGGTTCCGTCGGACAGATTCATCCACACCTCGTAAGGTACCATTCCAAAGGAATTCAAAAATGATGCATAGTTTGTAACCGCAAGATGCTGTTCCCTTTCCTCAGGTATTCCCTCTTCATTGTCAACATAATAATACTGATTATATCCCGGAAATGCATCCACAACTGCCACAACGACGTATGTGCTTGCCGGAATCTCGTCCTGTCCGCTGGAATTCATGTCCATATACGCCAGACTCATTGTGTCACCTTCAGCAAGGGAAAGCTTTTCTGCCACATTTTTTGAAATGATTACACCATTAGGGTTTTCCGCCAATTTATTTAATGCATTATACCAGTGTTCCTCATTGACCTTGTCTTCAAAAGAAGATGTCAGTCCGAATTCCTTGGTGTTAACACCCATAATCTCGCATTCATATAATGTATTTCCTCCTCCGGACATCTTGCCGTTGAAGCTTTTGATAACTCTTGTTACCGAGTCACACATTCCGTTGTTAATAATCTCGGAATATACATTGAAGTCCGGTTCCTTATATCTTACTTTGCTTGTTTTATCCACTGAGACGAAGGATTTCTCCCAGGTTCCGGTGGCAACCGCTTCGCATCCGATATCGTATGTAAGTCTCGCATTGGTATTCTCATTAATGGTTCTTGCCATATTGGAATTGAAAATACCGTTTGCCATTGTCATAATCAGGAACAATGCAATAAAGCTTTGTTTTGCATAGGTTCTTCTTATCTGGAGGAAGGAAGCATAGGTATCCGGCTTCCATCTCTTTTTACCAAGCTTATCAATCAGAATAATGAGATATCTGATAAGTCTTATCACAAGAAGACCGCATGCAAAAATAAATATTGAGGAATCCAAAAACATGATTGGATCCAGTCTTTTGCCCTCGATTACGTTTTTTGCCAGAATATCCAGCTGTCTTCTGTATGTAAACAGGAAATATACCGAAACGGCAATAAGCGCAAAATCAAGGAAAAATCTTTCAAAAAATGCCTTGCTGTCGCTGTATTTTTTGGTGGATTTCTGCGCCACTATTGTATTCTTTGACCGCCTGAATACAGGAATTGTCATAAAGACGATTGCCACAAATGCTGCTATTGCGGAATACGCAAAACACATTGGCGTAAAACCGTATTCCGGAGTGCTCTTTAGTCTGAAGGACAGAAAACCATCCGTACTTACTGCTATTTTACATATCAGCATACCAAGAAGTATACCTAGTATCATTCCGTCAAATGCCATAATCGATGACTGTATAAAATAGATTTTTACGACCTGACCCTTCTTAACTCCACGGCTTCTCAATACTGCCATTTCACTTGCTTCAAGGTTAAATACCTGAGTTGAAACCATAAATATGAACAATAATATCAAAACAACACATGGCAGTTCAAGAACATATAATACGGTTCTCACAGTGAAAAAGTCCGTTCTGTATTTTTTGAGAAGACTAATTGCATTGATTTCAACTGTGCTGTCGTAATCCTTTATCTGCTCGAGATAGCCAAGGTAGTCAAGCGCATTTTCACGATTAAGTCCGGCGTAGTCAAGCATAAGACTGTCATAACGCTCAAAACCTGAGGTGGTTGCCAGTTCATTGATGGATTCCAGTGAAGCCTTATCTACAAACACTGTTTTCGCCATCTGTGGTAAATCCACATGCCAGAAAATATCCGATGCATCCGTCTTTTTGAATACGCCGATTATTTTGATGGAAAACTGAATATCCCTGCCATCCTTGCTGCTGTAGGTATAGGTTAATATATCGCCCACCAGCAGGTCTTCTTCGTCCATCACCTGCTCCGATACAAGTCCGGAATACACATTGTTTCCATCCTTATCCTTTTCAATGGCAGCGCCCTCAAGTCCACAACCATGCACTATTTCCGTGTGTGCCTCCATATTATCAATTAATCCTGCTCCGATGGTTGCAGTATTATTTTTTCTGTTGGACTGGGCATTACCCAGGGAGAGTCTGATGTAGTGCTGGGAATCAATTTTGTCCAGTTTCACATAACTCTGCCAGTATGCCTCCTTATCATTCATCGAACTGAGCAATTCGTCGATGGTCTTTCCACCGGAATCAGCACCAATAAATTTGTCACTGATTATAAAAGAATGCTCATTCTTTTCTTTAACACTTTTTGCAAAGGATTCCTGCAAAAGATTGTCTGCAGCCCCTTTTTCAAGCATAGGATGACAGGAAAAGATTGCAATCAGCAATGTGATTCCCACCAGAAGACATATGCTGAGCCACTTCTTATTTTTAATTTTATTAATTACAAAGTATATCATAGCAAACCTCTCTATTTAACAATTTCGTCGCCTTCCTGAAGTCCGTATAATACAAGCACTCCTGTTTTGACATCAATAATATCCACAAACTGCCTTACTATATCATTTCCGGATTTTTTCCACACATATGGTTTGCTTTCCCCATTGATGATTGTGCCTTTAACGGAATCGTAAGGAATTATGATTCCCTGATTTATGGTCTGCTGTGAAAAATTGATTATATTGCCCACAGTTCCCTTATAAGCATCCTCATTATCCATTTTTACATAGAATGCCTTCAATCCGTCATCAGGGCATATCACATTGGCGCTCTGGGCCTTTCCGTCAACCATATCCGTATATACTCTGTCTCCGTCATATTGATATCCCACACAGGTTCCGGTATAGTTTGTGTCACCGATATTTAATGTTACTTTCTCATCGATATCTGCAATATTATTGGTATCGCAATTGTAGGATTCATCTCTTGGGATACTCATTACAACTTTAATCAGCTTATCCCCTTCCTCAATAACCGTATGAGTTATGTTTCCTTCATATACATTCACTCCCACATCTAAATTGGCAATTCCGATTTTACCGCTGTTTTGCGCATACACCTTGACTATGCCGTTATTATTATCCTTCATTTTCTTCTGATAATCTTCTTTAAGCGCGTCGGCATTTCTCTTGAGTTCCAGCTCAGCAATAGCTCTCTCCGCCTTAAGAATGGCAATATCACAGTCATTCACGCTGCTCTTTTTGCCGCTTTCAAGCTGACTGATATTTTTATCGTATTTCTTCAAGGTGTCCGAATAATTTTTCTGTGCTCTTTCATAGGCAACCTTTGCGGAATATATTGCAGCCTTTCCTGCATCCACGGATAAAGAATAGAGATAATCGCCCTTTGAGACCGACTCATTCTTCTTGAATTTCTCACCAATTTCAATAACATACCCGCTTGTCTGTGCTGTTTCAAAAACAATATCGGTATCCACAATCGAATAATCCCTGCTGCCATTGGCAATATCAACCTTACAGTTTTCAACCTTATACAGGTCCGTTTCTGTCGGTATCAGCGTGTCATATTTGTGATAAACTCTTTCACCTTCCTTAAGCCCGCTCAATATCTCTGTCTTATACTTATCCCTGGCACCGATTTCCACATCCCTGCGCACCTTGTTTCCGTTCTCGAGAACATATACATAATTGGATGTCTCCGAGTCGGAGAAAACCGCATCATTATCAACACATATGGTATTCTCAACCGTTTCATCCTCATAATATACATAGCAGGTATCTCCTATGGCAAGTTCGTCTATTCCGTCAAAAGTAAATCTTACCAGTGGGGATTTATCTGAAAACTTGGCTATACCAAGTTCCTCCGGTGAATATTTCAATTCACTGAGTTCCACCCTTTTGCCGTCATTTATTATATATCTGCTCTGTGCTTCAAAAAGCTTGGTACTCTTTTCCACGGTGGTTTCTGACATTTCAAGGTATTTATCATCCTTGTCCGTGATAATCACAACCGCCTCCGTAGAACTCACTCTTGAATCTGTCAGAAGATCCTTTTTATATGTAACATAACCATCATGATTGGCAAGAAGTGTTCCGGAATTGACCATATCCGTTTTTTCTTCAATCCGTTTGTTTATGGATTTTTTCTTTCTCTCAAATAGAATGGTTCTATATTTCCTTTCCTCCCTGAGCGTATCAATTTCACTCTTTGAAGCTTTTTCAAGTCCTGCCTTCCTTATTTTCTGCTCAAGAATCTCATCATTGAATTTATAAAGCTTTTCTTCGTATGCAAGTTCTTCTCGCAGCGCCTTCTCTTCTTCTGATGCATATTGAATATTTGCATAGGCAAGGACATCACCCTTCTTAACATAATCGCCATACTCAACCACTATTTCGCGAATTTCCGCATTCTGTGAAAAAGTTTGACAATGCTCCTTTGCTGCAATTTCCGCCAGTTCTATATCAGGGACACCGATATTTCCTCTGGCAACCTCAACATACACTTCTGTGACTGCAATCGGCTCCACAAGTTCCGGCACTTCCACCTGTTTTTTGGAACATCCGCTCAAAAGAATGGTGGCGGACATAACCAGGGTTAATGTAACTGATATTGTTTTTTTCATCTGATTGCCACCTTCTCTCCTTCACTCAGACCTGTCTTGATAATGTACAGGTTACCTACTTTTCTTGCTATTTTTATCTCACGGGGTTCAAGATAACCATTGTCATCCGCCACATAGGCAAAATATTTGTAGGATTTCCCCACTTCAACCTTATCAACTGTGTTTTCCGGCACATACAGGGCATTTTTTACCACATCTCCCGTAAATTCCATTTCAATAATATCCTTATCCCCTATGGAGGAAGTGTCGGAAACCGGTTCAAATTCTATTCTTCTTATGCTTTCTCCCGAATCATCCGTATTGTCGTCAACATGGACCACTCTGAATTCGTATGGCACATTTCCTGCATGGGCGGTATATATGTCACCCTTCTTGATTTTAAAATCCGTCGAAACCAATGCGCTGTATTTCGCGGAATTGAAATTCTGTGACAGCAATGTCATCCCCGAAGTAAAATATCCCTTGGACAGGTTATCGTTGACAACTGTGATTACGCCGTCGTCCTTGGCATATATCTGATAGTGCTTAAGTCTTGCGTCTATTTCCTCAATATAGAGATTGTTGAGTTTATTATTTTCCTCTAGTTCAGCAATGATGTCTTTACAGTTCACAGTAGGGTCTATCTCCATAAGCCTTTTATAATGCTCAATTTCTATATTGTTTTCAGCAATTGAATCCTGATAATTCTTCTTAGTTTCTGACATGGTATCGGATTTGAAAGATACCAGCAAATCTCCCTTTTTAACATGGTCTCCTGCCTTAACCCATACCTTATCCAGTACTAATTCTGTATCAGAAATTGTATAATTATGATAATCATTCTTGCTCTTTATCACCACAGCCTTGGTATGAGGTTTGATATCGCCACACATCACGGTCTCCGTCGGATGTTGATTTCTTACATATCCGCTTTTATTGATTGATACATCTTCCTGTTGTTTTTTTGCACATCCGGTACATAGAATAACCGCCGTGGCAAATATTATTACCATTCTTTTCTTCATTTTACTTCCTCACTATTTTTCCATACGAATATAGCTACCGTCTATTGCATTGAAATATAAGATATTGCCAATGTTCCAGACAGGAACCGATGCACGCTCGTTACCTTTTCCCGGAACAATTGAGTTTTCAAGTGTAAAATCCTTTATCAATATTTTTCCGCTTTGCTCATTTTTGGAAAAAACTTCTGCGATTTCCGGATTATTCTGCATTTCATATCTGACACACTCAATCAGACTTTCAAAATCCAGTATTCTGACATTCTCCTGAAGGGATACTATTCTTGACACATCCTCTGATGAATAATACACATATCTGCCGCCAACCGTATATGCAATAATTTGACAATCCGTCTGGTCTCCGGATGTATTGATTGTGTCGCAATTCTCTGCAATATCTATTATAGGCCGCATACCTAATATGACGCCGGCACACTTATTACCCTCCTGTGCAATCAAAGTATAATCATATGCCTCATCAAAGTATTTCTCATAATTTGTTCCGATAACCTCTTCAAGTCCGCCCAGGATTTGTCTCGCTTCCTCTTCTGAAAACTTTTTAGGAAATTTTTTCAAAAAATCAGTTTCCTCGTCAAGCAGTTCCGCGGCTTCCTGTATAATAATTGTTGAAATCAGTCTGTTTTGCGACTTCCTTCTCAATGAGAAATCAATAACAAATGGTATATCATCAACATAACCAAGATACATATTTCCCGAATAATCTGTAATCGGCATCAGTTCCGTTGGCGCCTTGTTCATCAGGCTCTTACAATTGGCTATTCTGTCCCTGTTAGGTATTTCTCCGTATTCCAAACTATTTTCAATCAGATTGATACGCTTTGTAAGCACTGCCTTTGTAACCTTGTCGTCCTCATAGTGGTATACCTCTGTATCCCCGAAGAAGTATTTTACTATCTTCTCTTTGATTTCAGCTGTCATCTCTATTTTCTCAAATGTTAATATCTTACAGCTGACATCTCCTTTGATAGCCGTTCTGCTCGGAACATCCCTGTTATTTTCCCAACGGCAGGGCGTAATATTGATATCCACATTGACCTCTTTTCCTGAAGGTGTCTTGATATCAAAATTCTCTTCCCACTTTGCATTCTCCCAATCAGTGTATTGTTGTTCGTTATTGTCCGAATTCTCCATTGGCTTAACTTCCTTTTTGCCGCAGGCTGTCATCATGCTCACTGTCATAATTGCAACACAAAATATTGCACATATTTTTCTAAAAATCATATATCCTCCCATAATTCTACTTGATTAATTATGAGTATAACTACAATTTGTATCTAACATGTATCAAA